>JAUXWO010000068.1 GCA_030680175.1 Vicinamibacterales bacterium | reverse complement strand
GCGCGGCGGACGAAGCGGACGGGGCGGCCACCGGCGCGGCGGCGGCGGCCGGCGCGGACGCGGCGGGACGCCGGCTTTCGAGGTGGCCGACGATCTCACCGAGCGTGCGCAGGCTCGCCATCGCCGTCGGATCGAGCTCCGACAGCCCCGGCACCTGCGCCTGCGTCGCGGCGAGGATCTCGACGCGCTTGATCGAATCGATGCCGAGATCGGCTTCGAGCGCCATCTCGAGCTTCAGCATCTCGACCGGATAGCCGGTCTTGTCGGCGACGATCGACAGCACGAACGCGCCGATGTCGACGGCCGGAGCCGCCGCGGCCGGCGCCGCCACCGCGGCCGGCACGGACGCCACCACCGCAGGTGCGGACGGCGCGGCCGGACGCCGGCTCTCGAGGTGGCTCACGATCTCGCCGAGGGTGCGCAGGCTCGCCATCTCCGTCGGATCGAGTTCCGACAGCCCGGGCACCTGCGCCTGGGTCGCCGCGAGGATCTCGACGCGCTTGATCGAGTCGATGCCGAGGTCGGCTTCGAGCGCCATGTCGAGCTTCAGCATCTCGACCGGATAGCCGGTCTTGTCGGCCACGACCGCCAGCACGAAGGCGCCGACATCCACCGCCGGGGCCTCGGCCGGCGCGGGTGCGGCCACGACCGGCGCGGCGACTGGTGCCGCAGCCGGCGTCGCCGCCGGCATCGCGACCGGCGCGGTCATCGGCGCCGCCATCGGCTGCGACGCGAACGGCGCGGGCGGCGCCATCACGGGCGCGGGCGCCGCAGACGCGGCGGGCGCGGGCATGGCCGGCGCCATCATCGGCGGCGCCGCCAGCGCGGGCATCGATACCGAGGCCGGCATCGGCTGGCCCGACACGGCCGCGCAGTAGCTCTGGAACGACGCGCTCATCGTGTTGAGGAACGCGAGGTGCGTGTCCATCATCGCCTGCTGGAAGGCGCCATGCGCATCCTGCACGAGGCGCCCGCCGCCGGACGCGTCCACGGAGACTGGCAGCGGCGCGGCCACCGGCGTGGCGGGCCACGGCGCGGGTGCGGCGGCCGGGACCGGCGTGTGAGGCGCACTCGGCGACGCGGCCGAGGGCGAAACCACCGCGGGCGGCGGCGTCGGAACGGAAGGCTGTGACACGGGAGTACTCGTCTGTTGTGGCAAGACCCTGGCGCGCGGTGCCGCGGGCACCGGCGAACCGTCGGCCTTCGGGTAAGGCTTGCCGTAGTTGCTGCCGTTGATCTTGACGGTGAAGGGCGGCGCCGCGACCGCATCCTCGGGCACGGCGTAGCCGTCCCAGAGCGCGGCGAACCGCATGGCCACGCCGGCCACCGCGAGGCGGCCAAGGGCGTGCCAGAGGCTCGTGACCCCATGGCGTCCCTTGCGGTCGAGCGCGATCGCGTCGAACGGCTGCCCCGCCAGGCACTGCTGCACGAGGCCGGTCAGCACCGTGCCCGGGCCCACCTCGACGAAGGTGCGCACGCCGTCGGCGTGCATGCGCGCGATCATGTCCGCGAACCGCACGGGGCTCGCGATCTGCCCGGCCAGCGCCTGCCGCATCGCCGCCGCGTCGCCCGCGTACGGCGCGGCCGTGGTGTTGGCATACACCGGGATGTGCGGCACGTGGAACTCGACGTCGGCGAGGCTCGCCAGGAACGGCTCGCATGCGGGGCTGACGATGGGCGAATGGAACGCCGTGGCCACCGGCAGCCGCGTGCACGTCATGCCGGCGGCCGCGAGCCGCTCCTCGACATCGGCGATCGCGTCCGTCGCGCCCGACAGCACCGTCTGCTTCGGGCTGTTGGCGTTGGCGACGACGACGGGGACGCCCCAGTCCTTGAGGCGCGCCTCGATGTCGGCGGCGGGACGGCCCACGGCGGTCATGGCGCCGGAGGTCGTCGCCGCGGCGGCCGCCATCAACTCCCCGCGGCGCCGGGCCACGCGCACCATGTCGGCGTCGCCGAGCGCGCCGGCCGCATGGAGCGCCGTCACCTCGCCGTAGCTGTGGCCGCCGACGGCGGCGGGCGTCACGCCCAGGGCGCGGAGCAGCGCGAGCTGCGCCAGGCTGGTCACGCCGATCGCCGGCTGCGCCCACTCCGTCGCCGTGAGCGTCGCGCTCTGCGCGCGCCGCTCATCGTCGGTGAAGGCGGGCACCGGGAACACGACGCGGTGCAGCGGCGTGCTGCCCTCGATCTCCGAGGCCGCGCGATCCCAGCACGCGATGGCGGGGTCGAATGCGAGCGCGAGGTCCGCGCCCATGCTGACGTACTGGCTGCCCTGTCCCGGGAACAGGAAGGCCACGTCGCCGGCGTCGGCGCCGGTCTGGAAGTACACGCCCGTCGCCATCGCCAGCGGCGCGGCCGGCTCCTTGGCGATGGCACCGGCCGCCTGATCGAGCTTCGCGCGCAGGTCGGCCAGATCCGTCGCCACGATCGCGAGGCGCGCGGGCTTCGCCGCATCGAACGCCGTCTGCGTCCGGTGCGCGACGAAGGCCAGCGGCGTGTCGTCCTTCAGGCGCTGCCGCCACTCGTGGCACTCGTCGACGATGCCCTTGGCATCCCCCGCCGACAGGACGACGAGCTCGGCCGGCACGGCGCGGACGCGATGCGCGCGCGGAGCGGGGCCGGTGTATTCCTCGAGCGTCGCGTGGAAGTTGCTGCCACCGAATCCGAACGAGCTGACCGCCGCGCGGCGCGGATGCGACGCGTCACGAACCCAGGGGCGCGCCGCCGTATTCAGGTGAAACGGCGTCTGCTCGATGTTGAGCTTCGGGTTCGGCTGCGCCACCTTGATGGTGGGCGGCAGCACCTTGTGATGGAGCGCAAGCACGGCCTTCAGCAGGCCGGCCGCGCCGGCCGTGGCCTTGGTATGGCCGATCTGCGACTTCACCGAGCCGAGCGCGCACCACTGCCGGTCTTCGCGGCCGGTGCGGTCGAACACGGCGGCCAGGGCCTCGAACTCGGCGAGATCGCCCGCCTTCGTGCCCGTGCCGTGCGCCTCGACAAGCTCCACCGTCTCGGGGCCGTAGCCGGCCGCCTCGTAGGCGCGGTCGAGCGCCAGCATCTGGCCTTCCGCACGCGGCGCGTACACGCTGAGCGCGCGCCCGTCGGAGCCGGCGCCGAGGCCGCGCACCACGGCGTAGATCCGATCGCCGTCACGCTCGGCATCCTCGAGCCGCTTGAGCGCGACCATCCCGAGGCCCTCGCCGAGCATCGTCCCGTCGCTGTCGGCGGCAAACGGGCGGCAGTCGCCCGTCGGCGACAGCGCCGGCGTCTTGCTGAAGCACATGTACATCGACACGTCGTTCATCGTGTCGACGCCGCCGCAGATGACCATGTCCGACTGCCCGAGGTACAGCTCGTTGAGGGCCATCGACATCGCCGAGATCGAGCTCGCGCACGCCGCGTCGGTGACGCAGTTGGTGCCGCCGAGGTCGAACCGGTTCGCGATGCGGCCGGCCACGACGTTGCCGAGGAGGCCCGGGAAGGTGCTCTCCTGCCACGGCACGTAGTGCTCACCGACGCGCGCGGCGACGGCCTGCACCACGTCTTCCGGCAGCCCCTCGTCGCGCAGCGACTTCTCGACGATGGGCCGCTGCATGCGGCTCGCCATGTGCAGCATCAGCTCCTGCGCCGACGTGACGCCGAGGATCACGCTGATGCGTTCGCGGTTCAGGTTCGCGAAGTCACCCTGCGCCGCGTCCTCGAGCACCTGCTTGGCCACCATCAACGCGAGCAGCTGCGCCGTGTCGGTCGCCGGCAGGATGCTCGGCGGGATGCCGAACTCGACCGGGTTGAACGGCACGTCGGGCAGGAACCCGCCGCGCTTGCCGTACGTGCGATCGGGCGTGGCCGGATTCGGGTCGTAGTAGTCGCTGATGAGCCAATGGCTCGCCGGCACCTCGGTGATCAGGTCGCGACCCGCGAGGATGTCGCGCCAGAACCCGCCGGCATCCAGGCTGCCTGGAAACAGGGCGCTCACGCCAACAACGGCAACAAGACACGGAGACACGGGCATCACGGCACTCTTCCGAGACTAAGAAAAAACATCGTGGAACTCCGGGCCTTACGCCAGGGGCCGAGGCGCGAAGCTGAAGGCTTCGGGCGGCACGGGCACTCCGGAGGTGCGCGCCTGCTGCGCGCGGGTGATGACGGCCGCGCCCTCGAGCAGGTTACGGGCGATCTGCTCGACCGTGCGCTGGCCAGCCGGTTCGAGGAACGAGCCCGCGACCCAGGCGTTGAATGCGCCCATGGCCGGCCCGCACCAGATCTGATAGTCGAGGCGGCGCGCCGGATCGCCGGCAATGGCCCAGCGGCTGCTCTGGCCGAGGTACCAGCGGAAGCACAGCGCGAGGCGGTGGCGCGGATCCTCGGCGGCGCGCTTCACCTGGTGCGGATCCCGCTGCCGGAAGTAGGCCTCGGTTTCCGCCCACACCTGATCGATCGGCTTCTGGAAGATCTCGCGCTCGAGCCGCTCGCGCACCGCGGCGGGCAGCGCCTCGAGCGACGGGTACGTCTGATACAGCTCGTACAGCCATGCGCCGCGCGTGGCGAACATCGTGCCCCGCCGCAGCACCTGGACCTTCACGCCCATCTCGAACATGTCGCCGGCCGGCGCCATGATGACGTCCGCGAGGCCCGCCTGCGCGAGCATCGCGCGGCCGTCTTCCGAGAGGCCCGATTCGACGGCGCACTGGTTGACCGACCCGGTCATCACGTACGCCGCGCCAAGGGCGAAGGTGGCCGCCACCGCCGACGGCGTCCCGAGGCCGCCGCCCGCGCCGACGCGGATCGGCCGCGTGAAGCCGTGGCGCGCCATCATCCGGTCGCGCAAACCGAGGATCGTCGGGAAGAGCGCGGTCAGCGGCCGGTTGTCGGTGTGCCCGCCGGAATCCGCTTCGGCCGTGATGTCCTCGGCCACGGGCACGCGCGCGGCCAGCGCCGCTTCCTCCGCCGTCAGCTGTCCCTGCGCGACAAGCGCCTGCAGCATCGCGGGCGGCGCGGGGCTCATGAACGGCTCGGCCACCTCGGGCCGCGAGATCTTCGCGAACACGTGATTCTGCCGGATGACGGCGCCGTCGGGCGCCTGCCGCAGGCCCGAGCACGCGTAGCGGACGACGGTGGGCGTGAGCGCGAGGAAGGCGGAGGCCGACACGCGGCGCACGCCGCGACGCAGGAACAGGTCGACGACCCCCGACTCGATCCCGGGCTCGTGCGGGGAGTGGATCAGGTTCATCCCCCACGACAGGCCCGCCGGGCCGAGCGCGGCCTCGATCGTGTCGATGGCCTTCTCCACGCGTTCGGGGCTGAGGCCGGCCGACCCGAAGAAGCCCAGGACGCCGGCGCGGGCGGCGGCGATCACCATGTCGGTCGACGCGATGCCGTTGGCCATCTCCCCGACGACGTACGGGAAGCGGACGCCGTGAACCTCGGCAAAGGCGCGGTCGCCGAGCCACTCCGGATAGAGCGGGGCCAGCGACCCGAGCATCTGGTACTGGCCGGCCTGGATGGCGTGCGCGCCGTCCGGCCCGGCGAGGCCGACGAGGCCCGTCGTGGTGTCGCGAAGAATATAGAGGGGCTCGCGGACGCGGGCCAGACGCGCGACGAGCGCGGCCGGGGTGACGGCCACAGGATCGGCGTGTGATGACGCCGGAGCAGATGGAGCAATAGTTGGGCTGGTCAGCACGCTTGGACGCCGTGGATTTCCAAAGTCGGACCCCCAAGCATATCAAGACCGGCCCCTCTCGTGGAGTTCGTTGACGATCTGCGACCGGGCCGCCCGTTGGGCGGCCCGCGGAATCGCGGCCGCGCAGGGGCGCTGGTCTTGATTCTTCCGTCGACACACTCCACTAACCCATCCGCAGTGATGGGGCGACCCATTCCGGGAGCGGGTCGACCTCAGCGGTCCGGGGACGGCTTGCAGGGTGACGGCCAGGCGTCACATGGCCCTAATTGGTCAATTCTGGCGTAAACCAGCGTGCTTGCACGCGTCGTGCCGCCGGTGGTGAGGTCCACGGTGACGGTCAGGGTCCCGAGATCGGGGCTGACGGCCAGGGTCTCCCGAACGGTGGTGACGAGGGCGGTCGCCCCGGCATCGGCGGTGAGGCGGCCCTCGCTGACGAGGCGGGGGCCGTCCAGGCGGGACGTCATGACGATCGTCCCGCTCTGGCCCGCCGGCGTCGTCGTCTCGCGGCCCGCCGCGTAGTAGCGCAGGTGTCCGCCGTTCACCTGGTTCTCGACGGTGACGGTGCCGCTCGCGGCCTGCGCGATGTGGAGCGTCTCGGCGCCCCGCCCGCCCGTCATCCCCGCGAGCGCGCTCGATTCGGTGAGGCGGCTTCGCGCCGGGTCGAGCCGCCACGTGCCCGAGAGCCCTGGGGCGGTTCCCCGTGTCGCGCCGGTGCCCGGGGGCGCCGGCGGGGCCGGGGGCTGGGGCACGCGCCACAGCAGGTTGCGCAGACCGCCCGCCGGCGCCGAGGGGTCGCCGAGGTCGAGCGCGACGATCTGCTCGCGGTCACGTGCGTAGAGGGTCGTACCGACCAGCGTCGGCACCGTCCACGACGTCGTCTCGAACACGCGCGACTCGGCGAGGATCTCGACGCGTTCCGGCGACAGCCGCGCGATCGCGAGATCGCCGTCCTCGTCGAGGATGATGGCCTTGCCGTCGGCGTGGATCAGGCTGGCGCGGCCGAAGCCGCGGTGCTGCCAGGCCGCCTGCCCCGTCCGCAGGTCGAGCGCCGTCAGGAACGCCGGCCCGAAGTCGCCCGTCGTGCCGTAGACGTATCCGTCAATCCGCAGCGCATTGAGAAACATGAAGCGCACGCGATTGGTGAACCACAGCTCCTCGGTGCGCGTCGCCTCGCCGTCCTGCACGAGCCGGATCGCGCGGCTGCCCGCCTTGTACGCCGACGAGAGAAAGAGGATCCCCTCGTCCGCGTGCCACAGTGGCATCCCGCAGTTCAGATCGTTGCCGGGATCGTGGGGATGCGACCAGAGGATCTCGCCGGTGTCCGGGTCGAGCCCGTGCACGGCGCCGCCGCCGAGGACGACCAGATGCGTACGTCCACCGAACTCGATCAGGATCGGCGGGGCTTCAGACGTCAGGAAGTCCCCGCTCTTCCACACCACCGCGCCATCGTCCTGCCGGAAGGCGACCACCGACTGCCCGGGCCCGCCCACCGAGCAGATGATCGTGTCGCGCCAGCCGATCAGGCTGCAGCCGTGCCCGGTCTTCACCACGGGACGGATGAGGAGCGTCGGCGACGCGAAGCCGTCGATCAGATCGTGCGCCCAGAGCACGCGGCCCGAGCGTTTGTCGAAGGCCCGCAGCTGCTTGTTCGTGCCGAACGTGAAGAGGCGCCGGCCGATGACGAGCGGCGTGGCGTGCGGGCCCGCGCCGAAGCTGAAGTCCTCGCGCGCGGACGGATACGTGTGGGTCCAGACGGTCTCGCCCGTCGCGGCGTTGAGCGCGATGACGGATTCCTCCGCGGCCCACGGCCCCTGCTTCGCGCGGCCGTCGCCCTTGCGGAACATGGTGAACAGCAGGCCATCGTCGGCGACGATGGCGGAGTGGCCGGGACCGAGCGGCCGGCGCCACCGCACCGGCGGCCCTGTTTCGGGCCAGGCGTTGGCGAGCGCCGGCGCGTCCACGATGAAGTCGCGCGCAGGTCCGCCCCACTGGGGCCAGCCCGGCGGGGCGTCGACGGGCGGCGGCTGAGCGGCGCCGCCTCGTGCGTGTGCGGGCTCACCGGTGAGGCCGGCCAGCATCGTCAGGCCCGCGACGAGGACCATGGCTTTCAGCGTCCACCCGCGCATCTCTGTGCCGCCGCGCATCGCCACCTCCGTTGAGGGGAGGGTACACCGAAGTGCGCCGGGCGGGTGGCCGCGCCCGGGTGGCGAACCGGTACCCGCTCCGTCCCAGCCTCCGTCCCTCCAGTAAGCGCATCGCCGGGGCCGTCGGTATACTCCTACTGTGATGCTGATCAACCGCCCTGTCTCCGTGTCCCCCCTCGCGCCGGCCGTCGCCCTGTTGCTGATCGCCATGGCGTCGCCCGTCGCCGCGCAGCCGCCTGCCCAGCCCGCACCAGATCCGGTGACGGTGCCGACCGTCATCGTGACGGCGCACAAAGAGCCGGCCGATGCGCAGGCCGTGCCGGCGAGTGTGACGGCGGTGACGGATCGCACGATCGCCAACGCGGGGATCCGCATCGTCAGCGATGCGGCGATCTTCGCGCCGAACACCATCTACACGGACTTCACCGCGCGCAAGACGAGCAACCCGCGCGTGCGCGGCATCGGGTCGAGCCCGGGCAATCCGTCGGTGACGACCTACGTCGACGGCGTGCCGCACCTCAGCTCGAACTCGTCGAGCATCGAGCTGTTCGACATCGCGCAGATCGAGTTCGTCCGCGGCCCGCAGAGCTCGCTGTTCGGCCGCAACGCGCTCGGCGGCATCGTGAACGTGACGACCGCGCGCCCGGACCTGACGCAGTGGACCGGCAGCTTCATCGCCCCCTTCGGCGACTTCGGGTCGCGCGAAGTGCGCGGCAGCGTGTCGGGGCCGCTTGGCGACCAGGTCGCGGTCGGCTTCTCGCTCGGCCGCCAGCAGCGCGAGGGGTTCACGACCAACGCCGTGACCGGCAACGACGTGGACTTCCGCGAGGGCACGTTCGGCAAGGCGCAGCTCCTGTGGGTGCCGTCGGCGACGTGGGAAACGCGCCTGATCTACACGGGCGAGCGCAACCGGGATGGCGACTACGCGCTGACGGATCTCGACAACGCGCGCCGGAACCCGTTCGAGGTCTCGCGCGACTTCACGGGCTACACCCACCGCGACATCCACGCCACGACGCTGCAGGTGCGGCATGAAGGCCCGCGCGTGGCGTTCACGAGCAGCACCGGCCTCGTCCGGTGGGTGACCGACGACACGACGGACCTCGATTACACGGCGGTGCCGCTCGCGACGCGCCAGAACGAGGAGGAGTCGGTCCAGTTCACGCAGGAGGTGCGGCTGGCCTCGGCGGCGAACGCGCCCCTCCGGCTGTCGGACGCCGTGCAGTTCAAGTGGCAGACCGGCGTCGTGTTCTTCACCCAGAACTACGACCAGCTCGCCGTCAACACCATCTCGCCGTTCGTGTTGTCGCCTTTCATCAACTTCCCCGTCGCGCAGACCTCGCCCGACGCCGCGCTCGACGATCGCGGCGCCGCGGTGTTCGGCCAGGGCACCTTCACGATCCACGACCGGCTCGCCCTGACGCTCGGCGCGCGCTACGACCACGAGCGGAAGGAGGCGGCGCTCGGCACCTTCTACACGCCGATGATCGCGCCGCCCACCAACGTAACGGCCGCGCAGACGTTCTCGGATGTCTCGCCGCAGGCCGCGCTGGCGTATCACTTCCAGCCGAACCGGATGTGGTACGTGTCGGCCAGCCGCGGCTTCAAGGCGGGCGGCTTCAACCCGGCCTCGCCCGCGGGCGCCGACGTGTACGACCAGGAGCGCGCGTGGCATCTCGAGAGCGGCGTGAAGACGACGTTGCTCGGCGGCCGTCTCCTGGTCAACACGGCGGTGTTCCACATCACGTGGGACAACCTGCAGCTGAACGTGCCGAACCCGTTCGTGCCCGGGCAGTTCTACATCAGCAACGTCGGCAGCGCCACGAGCCGGGGCGCCGAGTTCGAGCTCACCGCGCGGCCGCGTCCGGGCGTCGACGTCTTCGGATCGGTCGGCGTGACCGACGCGCGCTTCGGCCGCGGCAGCCTGTCGATGGGCGTCGATGTGTCGGACAACACGATCCCGTTCACGCCCGACTACACGGCGACGTTCGGGACGCAGCTCTCGCGGGACCTGGGCCGCGCGCTCTCGATCTACGGCCGCGCCGAAGCCACCTTCTACGGCGGGTTCAAGTACGACGACAGCAACGTCGAGGGCCAGGACGCGTACTCGCTGGCCAACCTGCGCGTCGGCATCCGCAGCCGGCAGCTGTTCGTCGAGGGCTGGGCGCGTAACGCCTTCGACACCCGGTATGTGCCGGTGGCGTTCCCCTACCAGGGGTTTGCCCCGTCGGGCTACGTCGGCGAGACCGGCCGGCCGCGGACGATCGGCGTCAGCGTCGGCGTGCACTTCTGAAGATGCCGCCGTCGCTCGGGACTGGACCGAGCGACGGCGACGTGTCGGAGTCAGGCTCTCGGCTATCGGCTGTCGGCTATCAGCTATCGGCCGTCGGCTCTCGGATCCTGGATCCTGGCGTACGGCCCCCGTTGCGCCCGCGCGGCGGCACCCTGCACTCATCCCGCATGTCCCGAGGCGAACTCGGGCTGCGGCGCAACCAGAACACCGTTGTGGGCGTAGTATGGGCGACGGGGCTATCGCCCCGAGGGAGATGCCGATGCCATTCGCTCGTCGACTCCGCCCGCTTGCCGCTGTCGCGCTGATGCTGGTGGGGACGGTTGCCGCTCCGCTCCACGCGCAGGCACCCGCGCCGAATCCCATTCCCGAGGTCCGCGCGCTGATCGCCAAGAGCGACATCCCGGGCGCGGAACGGGTGCTCCGGGCGTTTCTCGCGGAGCACGGCCCGACGCCGCAGGGGCTCGAGGCGCTCTCGTGGCTCGGCCGCGGCTCGCTCGCTGCCGGCGAGCTCGACGAGGCGCTGAACTACGCGTACGAAACCGAGCGGATGGCGGTGGCGGCGCTGGCGTCCCGCCCGCTCGATGAGGAGCCGCACCTGCCGATCGCGCTCGGCGCCGCCATCGAGGTGCAGGCGCAGACGCTCGCCCGCCAGGAGCAGCTGTCAACGGCCATCCGCGTCCTTGAACGCGCGGTGGACGGCTATGGCGCCACCTCGATCCGCACGCGGCTCTTCAAGAACATCAACCTGCTCAGCCTCGAGGGCAAGTCCGCGCCGGAGTACCTGACGGCGGAGTACGTCGGCCGGCGGCCGCCATCGCTCCGCGAGCTCAAGGGCAAGGCCGTGCTGCTGTTCTTCTGGGCGCACTGGTGCCCGGACTGCAAGGCGATGGCGCCCACGCTCACGGCGCTGCAGGAGGCGTACGGCGACGCCGGGCTCGTCGTCGTGGCCCCGACGCAGCGCTACGGCTACGTCGCGGGTCGGGCGCCTGCGGAGGCGGACGTCGAGATGCGCTACATCGCGCAGGTGCTGGCGGAGTCCTACCCGGGGCTGGACGTGCCTGTCCCGGTGAGCGCCGAGTCGTTCAGCAATTTCGGGTCGAGCACGACGCCCACGCTGGTGCTGGTCGACCGGACCGGCGTCGTCACGCTCTACAACCCCGGCCGGATGACGCGCGAGGCGCTCGAGCCCCACGTGAAACGCGCGCTCCGCTAGCGCGCCCTGGGGGGTCAGGTCATGAATCGTGACAGCGCCCTGGGGGGGCAGGTCATGAAGCGTGCCCCCAGCTCCCAGGCACGCTTCATGACCTG
>JAUXWO010000064.1 GCA_030680175.1 Vicinamibacterales bacterium | reverse complement strand
CCGCGCGGGCCTCGGCGGCCTCGAGATCCGCCTGCGCCGTGCGGACCTGGTCGGCCGCGCCGCGCGCGTCGGCTTCGAGCGCCCCGCGTCCCGCGGTCGCCGCGTCGGCGGCGCTCGAGGCCTGCACCGGGTCGATCCGCGCCAGCACCTGCCCGGCCTCCACGCGGTCGCCCTCGCGCACGCGCAGCTCCACGAGGCGTCCCATTACGTTCGAGCCGATATTGGCGTAGCGTTGTGCCACGATCTCCCCGGAGGCCGTCACAAACGACGCCAGCGTCTCCACCTGCCGGACGGTGGCGACATCCACCTCCCGGGCGTCGGGGCCGCGCCGCGCGAGAAAGGCGGCCACCAGGATGACGGTCAGCAGGAGGAGAATGAGAGGAAGGCGGCGTCTGGTCATGGTCAGGAACTTACCCTTGGACGCACCCGATTTGCGAAGGATTCAGACAATCGTCGGCGGCCGGGGGCCTGAGGCCCGGATCGGGGGTCCAAGGAACGGATGAGGACGCTCGTCGAATCCTTCGCGCAGGCGGCCGCGGCGCTCGTGGCCCGTCCGCTCCGGGCCACGCTCGGCGGGCTGGCCATCGCCGTGGCCGTGGCCACGATCGTCTTCGTCGTCACCGCGCTCGACGGCGTGGCGGCGGGCGCGCGCCAGTCGACCGCCCGCGCCTTCGGGTCCGACACCTTTCTTCTGGCGCAGGTGGCGTCGCCCGGCCGGATCAGCCGGCGCGAGCTCGAACTGCAGCGCCAGCGCAACCCGCCCCTCCGCCGCGCCGAGGCCCGGTTCCTCGACCGGTGGGCCGGGGGGCTCGTCCAGTATGCGCCGAACGCGCAGACGAGCGCGGATGTCGTGGTGGGCGCGCGCCGCTTCGAGAACGCGGCGATCACGGGGACGACGGCGGCCCTGGCCGACCTGCGCGACCTGGCGATCGGGCGCGGGCGCTTCTTCACCGACCGCGAATCGGAGGCGGGCGCCGCGGTGGTGGTCATCGGGACCGACCTGGCAGACACCCTGTTCCCCGGGCGTGACCCACTCGGACAGACGCTGCGGATGGCCGGCCGCAGCTTCGAGGTCATCGGCGTGCAGGATCGCCTGGGCAGTTCCGGCGGCACGTCGCTCGACCGCTACGCGTGGATTCCGCTCGTCGCCTTCGAGCGCGCCTTTGGCGCGCCGCGCACCCTGCAGATCTTCGCGAAGGCCGCGCCCGGGCTGCCGTCCAGCACCGGCGAGGACCGTGCCCGGACCACGCTCCGCGCGCGGCGTGCGCTCGGCCCCGGCGTCCCCGACAACTTCGACCTGCTGACGCCAGACGCGGCGCGTACCTTCGTGCAGTCCCTGTCTGCGCGCATCGGCGCCGCGGCGTTTCCCATCTCCCTGATGGCACTCCTCGCGGCCATCGTCGTCATCACCAACACCGTCCTCGTGTCCGTGACCGAACGCACGCGCGAGATCGGCGTGCGCCGGGCGCTTGGCGCGCGGCGGCACCAGATCATGGGCGAGGTGCTGGCGGAGGCCACGCTGATGGCGCTGGCCGGCGGCGCAACCGGGGCCGCGATCGCCACCGGACTCCTCGGTCTCCTTGCGGGGGCGCTGGACCTGCCGCTCACGGTAGAGCCGTCCACTGTCGCGTTCGCGCTCGTCGCCTCGGGCGTCAGCGGCCTCGCCGCCGGCTGGTACCCCGCGCGCCGCGCCACGCGGATCGATGTCATCACGGCCATCCGAAGCGAATAGCGTCCGCCTCCGCAAGCCGAAGGCCGCTTCGGCGGGACCCGTAGCGAACAGCGAATCGCGAATTGCGAATAGCGAATAGCGAATGGCGAACAGCGAATTGCGAATGACGAAGAGCGAACAGCGAGCACGGCAACCCATCGGCGCGGCCCTTGCCGGCGCGGCCACGCTGGCCGTGGACTCGTTGCGCGCCCAGCCGGCGCGGTCCACGCTGGCGGTCGCCGGCATCGTCATCGGCATCGTCACCGTCGTGCTCGTCGCGTCGGTGCTCGTCGGCCTGCGCAACTCCGTGGCGCAGCTCTTCCGGGAGCTGGGCACCGAGAACATCTTCGCGTTTCACCGCGGCGGCGATCCGTACTCGCCGCCGACCGAGGCCGAGGCCAACCGGCGTCCGCTGGACCTGTCGTTCGTGCCGGCGCTCGAGCGGCTCGGCCCGTCGATCCGCGAGGTGGGGGCGCAGGTGCTCGTGCCCGCGGTGACCGCCACGCGCACCATCACCGCGCGCGCGGGGGTGAACGAGTCCGACACCGTGATCATCGAGGGCGTGACGCCCAACTTCCACGAGATCACCGGGGCCGAGTTCGAGGCCGGGCGCCCGTTCACCGAACTCGAGAGCCGCGTGGCGGCGCCGGTGGCCGTGCTCGGCGCGAACATCGCGCGCGCGCTGTTCGGCGGGCGAAGCGCCGTCGGACAATCGTTCCTGCTCGGGGGCGACCGCTACTTCGTCGTCGGGGAGCTGGCGGCGAGGCGGGGGACCTTCTTCGGCGAGAACCGCAACGACAGCGTCGTGTCGATTCCCGCGGGTACCGCGCGCCGGAAGTTTCCGGAGGCCGAGCAGATGGTGCTCTACATCCGCGCCGAGGCGGGGGCGCGCGACGAGGCGCGCACCGAGACCGAGACCATCCTGCGGCTCCTGCGCGGCGTGCCGCTCGGGGCGCCGAGCGACTTCACGCTGTCGACGGCCGACCAGATCATCGCGCAGTTCGACCGCATCGGCGCGCAGATCTTCATCGCCACCGCGGCGCTCGCGGCGGTCAGCCTGCTGATCGGCGGGATCGGCATCGCCAACGTGATGATCATCAGCGTGACCGAGCGCACGCGCGAGATCGGCCTGCGCCTGGCCGTCGGCGCCCGCCGGCCGGAGGTGCTCCGGCAGTTCCTGCTGGAGGCGGCCTTGCTCTCGGGCATCGGCGGGCTGACGGGTGTGGTGGTGGCGACGGGCCTGGGCCTTGTCGCGACGGCCGTCGCGCCGGGCTTCCCGGCCGTGCCGCCCCTCTGGGCGGTGGCCAGCGGCCTCGGCACGTCGGTGCTCGTCGGCGTCGTGGCCGGCTACTGGCCCGCGCGCCGCGCCTCTGGGCTTGACCCGGTCGAGGCGCTTCGGTACGAATGACGACGTGCCTCACCAGGACGCTTCGCTCCCGCACGTCGTCATCATCGGCGGCGGGTTTGGCGGTCTCTTCGCGGCGCGCGCCCTGCGCGGCGCTCCGGTTCGCATCACGCTGATCGATCGTCAGAATCATCACCTCTTCCAGCCGCTGCTCTACCAGGTGGCGACCGCCGTGCTGTCGCCCGGCGACATCGCGTCGCCCATCCGGTGGATCCTCCGCGGCCAGCCGAACGTGCGTGTGCTGCTCGCCGAGGTGACGGACATCGACCCGACCGGCCGCACCGTCACGCTCGAGGGGCGGGAGACCCTGGCCTACGATCAGCTCATCGTCGCCGCGGGGGCCACGCACTCGTACTTCGGACACGAGGCCTGGGCCGCGCACGCCCCCGGCCTCAAGACGCTCGACGATGCCCTCGAGCTCCGGCGCCGGGTGCTGCTGGCGTTCGAGCGGGCGGAGCGGGAGACCGATCCGGGCCGGCAGCGGCAATGGCTGACGTTTGCGATCGTCGGCGGGGGTCCGACGGGCGTCGAGCTGGCAGGCAGCCTCATCGAGATCGCGCGGCAGACGCTGCGCCGCGAGTTCCGGATGATCGATCCGGAATCCGCGCGCGTCCTGTTGATCGAAGCGGGCCCGAGCATCCTGGCCAGCTTCCCGGAGTCGCTGCGCGAGCGCGGACGGCGCTCGCTGCGACGGCTGGGGGTGGAGGTGTGGGAGCGCGCCGCCGTCACCGACATCGGAGACGGATTCGTGCAGGTGGGCGCGGACCCCATTCCCGTCGAGACGGTGATCTGGGCGGCCGGCGTGGCGGCCTCGCCGCTCGGGCGCGCGCTCGGGGTGCCGCTCGACCGCGCGGGACGGGTAGTGGTGGCGCCGGACCTGTCCATCCCGGGACATCCGGAGGTGTTCGTGATCGGCGATCTGGCCCATTGCCCGCAGCCGTCGGGGACACCGCTCCCGGGCGTCGCCCAGGTGGCCATGCAGGGCGCGACCTGGACGGCCGCGAACATCCGTCGCCGGCTGGCGGGGCAGCCGACGACGCCGTTCCGCTATCGCGACCTGGGCAACATGGCCACGATCGGGCGCGCCTCGGCGGTGGCCGACCTCGGCTGGGCCCGGTTCTCGGGGTTCCCGGCGTGGCTCGCCTGGCTCTTCATTCACCTCGTGTGGCTCGTGGGCTTCCGCAGCAAGGTGTCGGTGCTGCTGCAGTGGGCCACGTCGTACGTCACCTTCCAGCGCAGCGTCCGGCTCATCACCGGGCCGCCACCCGCACCCCCGCCGCTTCGCCACTGATTGCGGGACGCATGATCGCCCGGCGAGTTGACGCCCTGTGCTGGCGGGACTATTCTCAGGCCGATCCTCATGGTGCCGGACCTCGGTTCCCGGGTCGGGCCGTATCGCGTGATCCGCCGGCTCGGTTCGGGCGGCATGGGTACGGTCCTGCTTGCCGAGGACACGCGGCTGCGCCGCCCGGTCGCCCTCAAGACCATCTCCGACGCCGACAACGTCACGCCGGAGGCGCGCCAGTCCCTGCTGCACGAGGCGCGCGCCGCCGCGGCGCTCTCGCACCCGCACATCGCCGCCGTGCACGACGTCCTCGACGCCGACGGCCAGATCGTGATCGTGTTCGAGTACGTCGATGGCGACACGCTCGCCGCCACGTTGAGCCGGGGGCCTCTTGCGCTCGCGCGCGCCGTCGAGATCGCCCTCGAACTGGCGGATGCGCTCGACGCCGCCCACGGCCACAGCATCGTGCACCGCGATCTGAAGCCCGCCAACATCATCCTCTCCCCGCAAGGCCGTGCCGTCGTTCTCGACTTCGGGATTGCGCGGCTGCTGCCGGCCGCTGATGAGACCACCACGTTCGGGGACCCGGGTTCCGCCGCGGGTGGCCTGATCGGCACACCCGGGTACGCGGCACCGGAGCAGTGGGCAGGGCAGCACGCCGATGCGCGGTCCGACCTCTACTCGCTCGGGGTGGTGCTGTTCGAGATGGTGGCCGGCCGCCGCCCCTTCGAAGAACGGGACGCGATGGCGCTCGGGCAGGCGGTGGCGCTTCGCAAGGCGCCGCGCCTCTCGAGCGTCGTGCACGTGCCACACGAACTGGACGCGCTCGTCGCGGCGCTGCTGGCGCGCGGACCGTCGGAGCGGCCGCAGTCGGCGCGCGAGGTCATCCCTGTCCTGCGGCAGATCCGCAGGGGCCTCGACGCGACCGCCACGGGTCGCACGCCCGTGCCGGCGTGGGAGCGGAAGACAAGGACGCGCCGCGCGGCGGTGGCGGCGGCCCTGCTCGGCGCGCTCGTCATTGCCGCGGTGGCCGTGGCATACCGCGGCGGGCCGCCGGTGACCGACGAGACCGCGCGACCGCCGGTGATCGCGGTGCTGCCGCTCACGGCGCTCAGCGACGGAGGGGCACAGGACTACCTGTCGGCTGGCATGGCCGAAAGCCTCATCGCACGCCTGGCCGCCGTGCCGTCGATCACCGTGCTGTCGCGCGCGGCCGTGGCCGACGCGCGGGCGGCGCAGCCGAATCTGCGCCAGCTGGTGCGCGACCTCGACGCCGCGTACCTCGTCGAGACCGGTGTGCAGCAGTCGGGGGAGCAGCTGCGCATCACGCTGAACCTGGTGCGGCGCGACGGGTCGGTGGTGTGGGCCGACACCTTCGACGGCGCGTTCACGGGCATCTTCGACCTGCAGTCGCGTATGGCGTCGGCGCTCAGCCAGGCGCTGCACGTGCGGCTGTCCGACGCGCAGCAGCGGCAGTTCGAGGAGCAGCCCACCAGCATTCCCGACGCGCTGGCCGCATACTGGCGGGGCCGTGCGATGCTGGAGCGACGGGATGTCGCCGGCAACGTCGAGACGGCGATCGACGAGTTCGAACGCGCGATCGCGCTGGATGGCCGCTACGCCCTCGCGTATGCCGCGCTCGGGGAGGCCTACTGGGCGCAGTACGGGCGCACCAGGGAGGCGCAGTGGGTCCAGCGCGCCACCGACGCCGGCATGTCGGCCCTGCGTCTGGCGCCGGACCAGGCGGCGGTGCGGTACTCGATGGCGCTGACACTCGCCGGGAGTGGGCGGCTCGACGATGCAGCCGATGAGTTGCAGCGCGCGCTCGCCCTCCGCCCCAATTTCGACGATGCGCGGCAGCAACTCGGCGCCGTGTTCGCCCGCCAGGGGCGGATCGACGAGGCCGTGGCCGAGTTCGACCGGGCGATTGCGCTCCGGCCGGGGTACGCCCGCCATCACTTCGTCAAGGCCACGTACCTGCTCCTGGCCGCGCGCTACCGTGAGGCGGTCACCGCATTCGAAGTCGCCACCACGCTGCAGCCGGACAACTACATGGGCTACCTGAACCTCGGGGTCGTCCACTCGAACCTGGGCGAGCACGACGCCGCGCTCTCGTACTACGAGCGGGCGAATCAGCTGCAGCCGAGCGGCCAGGCGTACTCCAACATCGGCGCGATCCATCATCGCCGGGGCGAGTACGACTTGGCCGTAGAGGCGTACCTCAAGGCGATCGGACTGCGGCCCAACGCCCACACGACGCACCGGAACCTCGGTGACGCGTACCTGCGGTCGGGGCGCGTCGGTCCCGCGCGCGAGGCCTACCGTGTGGCGGTGCAGCTGGTGAGAGACGAGCTGGCGATCAACCCAACCGACCCTGATCGACTCTCGAGCCTGGCCGTGTACCACCAGAAGGCCGGTGAGCCGGAGGAGGCCATGGCGGCCCTCCGGCGCGCCGAGGCGCAGGCGCCAGACGATGTCAACGTGTTGTTTCGCGCCGGGGTGGTCCACGCCCTCGCGGGCCGCCCGGACGCTGCGCTGACCGCACTGTTGTCGGCAGTGGACCGGGGATTCAGCCGAACGCGCATCGCGGAGGACGACGACCTCGCGACGCTGCGGCCGCTCCCGGCTTTTGCGGCGGTGATCGACGAGGCTCGTTAACGCGAAGGGAGGCGAACATGTTGCGATGGGTGGCCGCGGTAGTCCTTGCCGGCGTTCTCGTCGGTTGTGCCCGGACCGACCTGCCCAATGATCCGCCACAGCGGCGGCCTCCGAGGGTGGATGCGGAGAAGTGGTTTGTTATTACCGTGCGCCCCGAGGGGAACGGGTGCCGGATCGAGGTGTACCCGGAGGCCGATCAGGGGCGTGGGGAGGTCAGCGTCCGCCGTAACTGGCGCGTGGCCTGGTTCGTTCTGAACACCTGTGATGCCGCCGGGGGCGCGACACCGCGCATCGAGTTCGACTATCTGGCCGACGACGGCGTCCGGTCTCGCAGGAATCCCGTCCAATGGACGACGACGAACGCCGAGGTCCTGCACGGAAGGGTCACCCCCGGGGGCGGCACGGATTGCCGGCTGGATGAGCAGGCCCCGTGCGGCAAGTACAAGTACACCGTCTACGTAGGCGACTTCGTCAAGGATCCCGAGTGGGAAATCGTGATGTATTGAGGGACGGCGGCCCGGGCGGGGCCGCCGCTCCGTTCAGCGATGCCGCGGCACCACGACCCGTCCCGGCAGCGCGCCGGTGAAGCGGTCGCCGTCGCGCGCGAGCGTGCCGTTGACGATCACATGCCGCATGCCCTCGGCGAGCTGGTGGGGGTCCTGGTAGGTGGCGGCGTCGCGCACCTCCGACGGATCGAACACCAGCACGTCGGCATACGCGCCCTCGCGGATCACGCCGCGGTCCTGCAACCCGAACACCGACGCCGGCAGGCTCGTCATCGAGCGGATCGCCGAGGCGAGTTCGAGGACGCCGCGCTCCTGGACGTAGAGGCGGATCTTGCGGGGGAACGCGCCGTACGCCCGCGGATGCGGCTTGCCCTCGCCGAGCGGTACCAAGTCGCCATCCGTGCAGGTCATCGTCCACGACTGGCGCATCAGCAGCTCGATGTCGCGTTCCGACATGTTGAACGACACGAGGCTCGTCTCGGCGCGCTCGAGCAGCCCGAGGGCGACGGCCTCCGGGGGCTCGCCGCCGGCCGCCGCCAGCGCCGCCAGCGTCCGGCCTTCCACGGCGGGGTCGGGCGCGAAGCGCGCGATCATCAGCGTGTCGGGGCCGCCGCGGCGGGCGATGTTGGCGCGCACCTCGTCGAGCAGGCGCGCGCGTTCCGGGCCGCGCATGCGGCCGAGCAGCGCATCGCGTCCGCCCACCTGCGCCCAGCGTGGCACCAGCGCGCCGCCGATGCCCGTGCTGCTCGCGCTGTAGGCGTACTGGTCGGCGAAGACCTCGACGCCGCGCGCGCGCGCCGCCTCGATGCGTTCGACGATGGCCATCGACAGCCCCCAGCTGGCGGGGCCGAGTGCCTTGACGTGGGAGACGATGCCGACGATCCCGGCCTGCTCCGCGATGTCGATGACTTCCTGCACGGCGGCGATCACGCCGACGGAGTAGTCGCCTTCGTCGCGGATGTGGCTGGAGTAGACGCCGCCGTACTGCGCGGCGATCCGCGCCATCGCCACGACCTCGTCCGTCTTCGAGTAGCTGCCGGGCGCGTAGTAGAGCCCGCTCGACAGCCCGACGGCGCCGGCCTTCATGCCGTCGTTGACGAGGTCGACCATCTTGGCGAGCGCCTCGGAATCGGGATCCGCGTCGGACATCCCCATCACCGCCGCGCGGACGGATCCGTGGGGGACGAAGAGGCCGACGTTCACGCCCGTGCCGAACTTCTCGTAGGCCGCGCGCTGGCCGGCAAGCGCCACGGGGCCGCCCCCGTCAGGATTGACGAGCGCCGTCGTGATGCCCTGCGCGAGCAGCGGCTCGGCGTGCCGGAGGTCGGCGAGCAGCCCGGGGCCGGCGTGTGAGTGGACGTCGATGAACCCGGGCGTCACATAGAGCCCTGAGGCATCGATGGTCCGCGACGCCGTCGCCTGGTCGAGCCGCCCGACCGCGCGGATCCGGTCGCCCGTGATGCCGATGTCGAGCCGCTGCCACGGGTTGCCGCTGCCATCGAGCACGCGTCCGCCGCGGATCAGCAGATCGAAGTGGGCTGGCTGATTGGAGCCAGGGTGCTCGAGGTGCTCAAGGTGCCCAGGGTGCACGAGGTGCCCGGGGTGCTCAGGGTGCCCGGGGTGCTCAGGGTGCTCGAGGTGCTCGGGGTGCTCGAGGTGCTCAGGGTGCCCGGGGTGCCCAAGGTGCCCGGACGTCATGGGCGCGGTGAGCAGCACCAGAGCCAGTGCGCCGACGAGGGTTCTTGCCGTCACACGCATATCGACACTCGTCATCATCGTCGCCCTATCGTTGCCGCCAGCAGCACGACATGCTTGGCCGTCCGCAGCATCGCCGGGATATCGGCCCATTCGTCGGGGAACCCGCGTTGTCCACCGCGGCTGCCGCCCAGTCCAATCGCGGGCGTCCCCTGGCCGAGCGCCACGTTCATGTTCGACGAGCCGGCGTTCCCGAGCCGGCCTTCGACCCCGAGGTGCTTCGCGATGGCCACGGACGTGACGACGATCGGGGCGCGGTCGAAGCCGGGGAGCTGTCCGCCCGGCGTGAGCTGCACGGGCTCCATCGTGAAGCGGATGCCGGTCTCCTCGGTGACGCGCGCGAGCAGCGCCCGCACCTCGGTCTCGACGGCGTCGACGTGTGTGCCATCGAGCGACCGGATGTCGAGCGAGAACCAGCCGGCGTCCGGCTTGTGGTTGAACACGGCCCCGCTCTGCAGCATCGCCACGTTGATGATGGTCCGCGTATCCGCGTGGAGGGTGGGATGCGGCAGCTGGAGGATGCGGTCCACGGCGCGGCCGATGCCCTGGTTGACGTTGGGCAGGCCGCCGCCGAGCGAGTGCCCGGCGGGGCCGTTGGCGACGACGCGCCACCAGTGGATGGTGATGGCGCCGTAGCTGATGCTCGATCCGTCGCCGAGGATGTCGACGAACGCGATGGCGCGTTCCCGGTAGCGCGCGTAGAGGGCGGCCATCCCCTTGAGGCCGGTCTCCTCCTGCGCCACGGCCGCGAAGACCAGATCGTGTTCCGGCTGGATGCCCCGCGTGATGAGCGCCTCGGCCGCGGCGATCATCGCGGCGGTCGTCAGCGACGTGTTCGTGCCGGGCCCGACGACACGGTCGCCCTCGATGCGGGGCGGGGCGGCGGCGGCGCGCTGGTGTTCGGCGACCGTGGCGAGGTCGTCGAGGGTGGAGACGAAGACGAGGGCCTTGCCCGAGCGTCCGGGGATCACGCCGACCGCATTCGGCGACGCATCGACCACCACGTCGCTGAGGCCGATGCGCCGCATCTCCGCGGCCACGGCCTCGGCGCGCGCCTGCTCCTGGCCCGAGGGCGAGATGATGCCGCCGATGCGGGCCAGCCAGCCCGCGATCTGGTCGCGCCGCGCATCGATGTCAGCCAACGCCCCGGCCACGGCCGGATCGGCGAGGGCCAGCGGCAGCGCCTGCTGAGCGGATGCAGGACCCGCCGCGAGACCGCAGAGACTGAGCAGCGCGAGACCGATCCCTCGCCACGACCGCTGTGTTGCACCCGACGAGCTATTCACCCGATGACCCTCACGCTGAACCACGTCCCCGCACCCTGGGCACCTTGAGCACCTTGAGCACCCTGAGCACTCTGGGCACTCTGGGCACTCTGGGCACCCTGGGCACCTTGAGCACCCTGAGCACCCTGGGCACCTTGGGCACCCTGAGCACCCTGAGCACCCTGAGCACCCTGGGCACCTTGAGCACCCTGAGCACCCTGGGCACCTTGAGCACCCTGAGCACCCTGGGCACCCTGAGCACCCTGAGCACCCTCGTATCCTGGCGCATTGTAGCCCCTGCGCCGGTATGATGTGGGAGAAGGCCGCGCGCGCCGGCGTGCGTTGAGGTCCCCACAGCCCGCAGGCGTCGCCGGACGCTGCCTGACCCCACATGCGTGGGGGGAAAGGATCAGCCATGATCCGCATCGACCGCATTCTTTGTCCCGTTGATCACTCCGAGATCTCCCGGCGCGCGCTCGAGTACGCGGCCGTCCTCGCGAAGCGCTACGAGGCCGCCCTCCGCGTCGTCGAGGTCGTGCCGATTGGCCTTCCGAGCGTGGACTATCCGCCCGCGCCTGCGGAGTTTGCGCTGACGCCGGATCAGCAGAACGCGCACGTGGTGGCGCTCGAGGCGTTCGTGGCCCCGGTGCTGGGCGCGGGCGTGCCGGTCGAGACCCGGGTCCACGGCGGGTACATCGTGGAGCAGCTGCTGCTCGAGGCGGAGCAGTACGCCCCGGATCTGATCGTGCTCGGCACGCATGGCCGGTCGGGCGTGCAGCGGCTCGTGCTCGGGTCGGTGGCCGAGAAGGTGCTGCGGCGCGCGACGTGTCCCGTGCTCACCGTGCCCCCGGGGGCGCAGGGGCCGCCGGAGGCGATCGAATTGCCGAAGACCATCCTCTGCGCGGTGGACTTCTCCGACGCATCGCTGCGCGCGCTCGAGTATGCGATGTCGGTGGCGCAGGAGAGCGACGCCGAACTGGTGCTGATGCACGTCGTCGACTGGGCGGCCGAGACGTGGGCGGCGGGCACGCACGGCGTGATGCTGACGGCGTACACCGAGTCGCGGACGGCCGAGGCCGAGCGGCTGCTGGGGGAGGCGGTGCCGGTGCCGGCCCGCGAGTGGTGCAAGCCCGAGATCCTGGTGACGGAAGGGAAGCCGTGGCGCCAGATCCTGCGCGTCGCGCGAGAGCGGGCAGCCGACCTGATCGTGCTGGGCGTGCTCGGCCGCGGGGCCGTCGACCTCACGCTCTTCGGATCGACGACGCACCACATCGTCCGTGAGGCGCCGTGCCCCGTGTTGACGGTGCGGGCCTGACGCCTGAATCTCGACGGGGGTGGCCGGGGCGTGATACAAGGTCGCCACGGCCCCCTCGTGGGCGGGCCGCGATCGGCGCGGCCGGCCGTCCCAGGATGCGTAGATGAACCCCGTCGGTCCCCGATGAAGGCCTGGCTGATTCTCCCGGATGGCCGCGAGGTCGAGGTGGGCGCCAACTGCCAGATTGGACGCGCGCAGGGCGCGGCGATCCGGATTGATTCCGACCAGGTCTCGCGGCAGCACGCCTTCGTCCACCTGCAGGACTCGGTCGAGGGCACCGAGTGCTGGATCGCCGATCTCGGCAGCACGAACGGCACGATCCGCAACGGGCGCCGCATCACGATGCCGACCCGCCTCATCGACGGCGACATCATCGTCGTCGGCGACACGCGCCTGACGTTCCGTCAGGACAACGCGCCCGACCTGGCCCTGGGCACCCCGCAGTTTGCCGCCACGGTGGTCGTGCAGTCGTCGCGGCCGTGCTGGCTGTTGATGCTGGATATCAAGAGCTTCACGACGATCATGCAGTCGCTGCCGCCCGAGGCGCTGGGGCGCACGGTCGGGACGTGGCTGCGGCGGACGCGCGAGGTGATCGAATCGGCGGGCGGCGTGGTGGACAAGTTCCTGGGCGACGCGATCTTCGCGTACTGGGAAGCCGAGCCCGACACGGCGGCGCGCCTTGCGCCGGTGATCGGCACGCTGCAGGGCCTGCAGGCGGAGGCGGCGCCGGCGTTCCGCCTGGTGCTGCACTTCGGCCGCGCGACGATGGCGGGCGGCGCGGGCGGGGCGAACAACATCTCGGGGCTCGAGGTGATCTACGTGTTCCGGATGGAGAAGGTCGCGGCGCGCCTGGAGCGCGACGCGGTGGTGAGCGCCGCCGCGCGGGCGGCGCTCGCGCCGCTCCTGCACTTCGAGTCGGCCGGCGTCCACGCGCTCGACGGGTTCCCCGGCGAGCACGAACTCTTCAGCGTGGCCAGCACCCGCACGCAGCTGTCGGCCCGCCGCGCGCCCGGCGCGTAGCGATTCGTTCCCGGCGGCAGCCCGGCGCCACCGCAGTCCGGTAGCCCCACCCCGAGGAAGACGAGCCGTTCATGAACAATGCGGCAATTGCAGCGATGCTCTCCCGGGTGATGCTTGGTGCGGGGTTGCTGGCATTCGTGTACGTCCTGGGAACACCGCGTCTGTTCCCTGATGTCGTCTCGACGGACGTCGTCCCCAACGGCGCCGTCGGCCCCTTGCGCTGGCTGGTCGGCATCCTGATTGGCGCGGTCGTGATGATGGCCTGGTACCTGCTGCGAGGGGCCCTCCGGCGATCACGCGCCGCTCGATGAGCGGCCGGTTGCCCTGCCGCGATCCTCAGCTCTGTCTCAGTGTGACGATCGGATCGATCGAGGCGGCCCGGCGCGCCGGGACGAGGACTGCCGGCCGAGGGCGTCCTCGCCGGGCCAGTAGCGCCCGGCCATGGTGTCGTTGATGACCACCGCCGGCATCGCGTCTTCATGATCGGCGTCGTTCAGGAAGCGGCCGCGGACGAGGGTGAGCCCCATCGCCTCGAAGTACCCGGGCGTGACGGCCTGGAAGTCGCCGTTGGGGTTCTCCTCCGGAACGTACGGCCGTCCCTCGATCCGGGTCGACCAGTCGCCGATCCGGCTTCCGTCTGTCGCAAGTGGTGCCGGCCACCTCGGGCTTAACGGTGATTCAAGGCGAGCCGGCTAGCCGACGATCTCCATGAGGCCGTCCAGCACCCTGGTCAGCTCCTCGTCCGAGGCACGACCGAGTCTCTTGCCGAGGCGTTCGGTCGAGAGCGTGCGGATTTGGCTGATCTTCGCCCAGGAGGGCTTGGGGAGCCTGGCGTCAGTCAGTGCGAGCGTGAGCGGATAGCCCGCGCGCGGCTCCTGACTGGTCAGGGCGACGGCGATCACGGTGCCGGACCGTTCGTTGAACACGTCGTGGCTCAGAATCAGTACCGGGCGTTGTCCGGCCTGCTCGTGACCGCGGACGGGATTGAGATCGGCCCACCGGATCTCACCCCTCAGTATTCGGGCCATGATTCATCCGCGGCCGCGAGGCCTTCATCGGCCAGGAGCCGTTCCTCCGCGGGGTCGAGCTTGGCACACTCCTCGGCCAGGCGGACGCGGGCCAGTCGTGACAGCTTCTCGGCGAGCGCCGTCTCAATCGCCTGGCTGCGATTGCGAAAGCGCTGCCGGGCCACGAGGTGGTCCACACGCTCGAGCAGATCGGCGTCGATCGTCAGGGCAACTTTTGTCTTGGGCATTGGAGTATGACAAAACATCATACCACTGATCGCAGCGCACGACTCACTCGTGCCAGTGCGCGGCGCCCGTGTGGTGCTCGCAGCTCACGCGCGGGTTGAACGGCGCGAACGTGCCTGCCGGGTTCTCGCGGTAGAGCCACACGTGCCGATCCCAGTGCGGCTCGAACATGTGGGATTCCTCGGCCGGCGTGGCCGGGTCGTCGGCCATGTAGTCGTAGGGCACCCCGTGGAACGTGGGCGGGGCAGGGTGGCCGGCCGCCTCCCACGCGGCCGCGAACGCGAGGTTCTCGACCGCGACCAGTTCCAGCGAGCCGTCGGCCTGCGGCTCGTAGATCAGGATCGACGGCGTGCGAAAGTCCGTGTGGATGCCGGTGCCGTCCACCTTCGGGTTCGGGGGCCCCGTGATGCCGAGCAGGTCCATGCGCACGTAGTGGATCCCCATGGCGCCGAGTTCGCCGGGGCGTCCCATCATCTCAGCCGTGTCACACACGTCGAACGGATCGCGCACGTAGCCTTCGGCGAGCGCGACGTTCACGTCGCGGAACCGCTCGGTGGCGCGCCGCACCTCTTCGAGGCTGGGCTCGCCCGGCCCTGGTGCCCCGGAGGCAGCGGCAACGGCCGGCGCGTCAGGGGCGCCGGCGTCGGCGGCCTCCGGCGGGGCCGCGGAGCAGGCGGCAAGGCTGAGCACGCACACGCCGATGAGCAGGCGGGCGCTGTGACGACGGGGAACCAGGCGGCAGGGGCGCGGCATCGGAACCTCCCGGGGGAAGTGCCGGCTCGACGCCACTCGCGCAGCGGACGCCGAACGCGACGGGGACGGCGACGAGGTTGCCGCGAGAGTGTAGGCCCCGGCTACGCCTCCGTCAAGGGCAGAGTCGCCGGAAGGTCCTGTGCGAGATCCCCCTATTCCTTCCTGGGGTACGGCCTCAGGCCGAGCAGCATTTCCGCGCGCTCGGTGAGTGGCCTGGCCGCGAACGTGCTCTCGGTGTGCTCGGCCAGGTGGGCCGCCACGAGGGCATACACGGCCTGACGGTCCTGGCTGGTGTCGACCTCCACACATTTGCCCAGGCTCTTGAACAGCTCCACGGTCGGCAGCGTCTCAGCCTTGAAGGTGTCGAATCTCAGCTTCATGCTCTCGACGTTGTCATCACTCCTGCCGGAGTACTTTGCGCGTCCCAGGATGCGTTGCTCGAGGACGGCGGAGGGGCACTCGAAGTACAGCATGCCGGGGAGCTCCGCCTCCCGGCCGAAGATCTCGTACCAGGCCTCCAGGTTGGACAGGGAGCGCGGGAAGCCATCCAGGAGGAAGTTCTTCCGGCCTGTCGTTCTGGTGATGCGCTCCATCGCCTGTCGCAGCAGGGTCACCGTGATGTCGTTGGGGACCAGCTGTCCCGCCGCCAGGTACTCGTCGATGATGGCGGCGTTCGGCCCTCCCGCCTGGTGCTCGGCGCGGAGCAGGTCTCCCGTGGAGAGGTGCGTCCAGCCGAGTTGGGACTCGGCCAGCTCACACATGGTGCCTTTGCCGGCGCCGGGCGCGCCGAGCACGAAGACGACGTTCGGCGCGGGGCAGGGCTGTCTCGGGTCGAAGTGATGGAGCACGACCGTCGGCGCCGGCGCAACGCCCTTCTTGTAGACGTGCCATTCCCGGTCAGTCGGGGGCATCGCCTCCTCGGACGAGATGTCGTACGCCAGATGCCCGTCGAGGCGGGAGATTCTCCAGGACTTGTAGCTGTTGGAATAGGAGATCGCCGGGCTTCTCGCCGCCCTGCCGTCGGCACGGTCCCACGCCATCTTGCCGTTCCAGTAGCCGGGACTCGACACCGTGCCGGATTCAGATGTCGTGGGCGGGGCCGTGGACGGCACGAAGAGGCCATCGACTTCAGGGAGGCCCGCGCCCGTCACCTCCACGAAGAAGGTGTTCGGCGTGGCGGCTTCTGTCGTGGCTCCAGCGTCTTTCATTGATCAGGTGACTCCTTGTGCGGGGAAGAGGTGGCGTGTTCGCGCGGCCTGAACGCCTACAGGCGGACGAGGCCGCGGCGGACGGCGACGGCGATCGCTTCGGTGCGGCTCGAGACACCCAGTTTATCGAACAGGTGCGCGAGGTGCACCTTCACCGTGCCCTCGCTGATGCCGAGGCTCGAGGCGATCTCCTTGTTGGCGCGGCCGTCGGCCAGTTCGCGCAGCACGGCCAGCTCGCGCGGCGTGAGCTGCACACGCGCGCCGCGCGCCGCCAGGCGCGCCGCCACCGCGGGCGCCACATGCGTCTGGCCCCGCAGCACGTCGCGGATGCACGCCAGCAGGCCGTCCGCCGACACGTCCTTCAGCAGGTAGGCCTGCGCGCCCGCCTTCAGCGCGCGGTCGATGTCCTCGTCCGTATCGTAGGTCGTCAGGATGATGAGCCGCGCCTCGGGATGCGCGGCGCGGATCTGCCGCACGACCTCGACGCCTTCGAGCCGCGGCATGCGGAGGTCGATGAGCGCCACGTCCGGGCGATGGGTCTCGTAGAGCGCGACGGCGCTCAGGCCGTCCGGCGCTTCCGCCACCACCTCGAGGTCGGCTTCCTGGTTCAGCAGGTTCGCCACGCCGTTGCGCATCAGCGCGTGGTCGTCGGCGATCAGGACGCGCGCCCGGACCGGCGGGCGCGTGGCGCGGGTGCGGTTCATACGGCGCGCGGATACCCCGCGCCCGCGCCCTCGTCCGCCCATGCCAGGATCAACTCGGTGCCGCCGCCCGGCTCCGTGACGATCGTGAACGACGCACCGATGCGCTCCGCGCGCTCCTGCATGCCGCGCAGGCCATCGCCATGCGTGACGCCGTCGTGCGCGAACCCGCGCCCATCGTCACCGACGATGAGCCGCAGGCCGCGGTCGCCGGCCGCCAGGCGCACCCAGATGCGCGAGGCCCCGGCGTGCCGCACCGCGTTGGTGAGCGCCTCCTGCGCGATGCGCACCACCTCGTGCTCCACCGCCTCGGGTGCGGCCGGTGTGCCGGTCACGTCGAGCGCGAGCGGGATCGACGCCCCGCGCTGCACGCCGTGGACGAGCCGCGAGAGCGCATCCGGCAGCCCGGCGCCGTCGAGCACGCGCGGGCGCAGCGCCAGCACCGATCGCCGCGCCTCGAGCAGATTCTCGCGCGCCAGCTCCATCACCTGGTCGAGGCTCGCGGCCACCGCCTGCGGCAGCGGCCCGCCGTGCCGGCGCACGCCCTGCAGCTGCATGGCGATCGCGGCAAAGCCCTGCGCCATCGTGTCGTGGATCTCGCGCGCCAGGCGATTGCGCTCCTCGAGCACGGCCGCCTGCCGTGCCTGCTCCTGTGCCTCGTGGGCGAGCCGCGTCAGCTGGATGGCCAGCGCCGCCTGCTGCGCCAGCGCGCGCAGCAGCTGCTGGCTGATGGCGTCGAGCGTGGTGTGCTCGCGGAAGGCGAGGCCGAGGAAGCCCACGAGGCGGTCGCCGGCCTGGAGGGCCGTCGCCACCAGCACGCGCACGCCGCGCTGGCGGAAGTGCGCGCGCGCCTCGGGACAAAACACGTCCAGGTCACGCTCGATGTCGAACTGCCGCGGCTGGCGGCTCGCGCGCAGCAGCTCGAGCGCCCGCGCTTCGGCGACGTCCGTGGCCGCGACGAGCCGGGGCTCGCTGATCACGCCGTCCTCGATGGAAATGGCCCGCCGCTGCTCGCCGTTGTCGTCGATGAGCACGACGTAGCCGCTCGCCGCGCCGAGCTGGCGCGTCGTCTCGAGCACGAGCTGTGAGAGGAAGGACGACAGATCCGGCTGGCTCGCCAGGTGCGTGGACGTGCGCGCCAGCACGTCGTTGGCCGCCGCCAGCTCCATGATGCGCCGGCGCTCCGCCTCGAGGCGCGCCGCCACCGCCGTGTCGCGCTCCACGGCGCCGGCGAGCAGCGACGCCGCCGTCTCGATCGTCGAGACCGTGGCGGGGCTCCACTCGCGATCCGTATGGCAGTTGTCGAAGCTCAACACGCCCCAGAACTCGCCGCGCACGACGATGGGGACGACGAGGACGGAGCGCGTGCCGTCGCGCTCCTTGAGGGCGCGCAGCGCGTCGGGCATCTGCGCCGTGTGCGCCTGCAGGGCCTGCCCCTCCTGCAGCCGATCGCGCCACGCCTCGCCGAACGAACAGCAGGACACCGGGAAGCGGCCCGGCAGCTCCGAATGCCGCAGGACGCCGGGCTGCGTCCACTCGTACGGGCACACCACCTGATCGCCGTCGCGCGTGGCGGCCGGCAGCCGCCGGTACACGCTCACGCGATCGGCGGCGGAGGCCTCGCCAAGCGACGCGAGGGCGCGCGGGATCGCGACCGCGAGATCGTCACCGGAGGTGAGGAGCGCCTCGGCGGCGCCCGCCACGCCGCGCAGCAGCGCCTCGCGCCGCTCGATGGCGCCGGTCAGCGCCGCGCGCTCGGTGGCGGCCTCGGCGCACGGGGAGTCACCCGCGGGGTCCATGGTCTCGTCTGGCTGGGCTGGCATGGCGATCGCTCGATTGTGCCGGGTGGCCCCTCCGGCGGCAATAGGCCGGATGGGTGAGGGCGGACCGGCCGCGTCAGGCGGTCGCCGGGACGCGCTTCGGATACGTGCGCTCGACGTAGCCGTCCACGAGCGCCTGGAACGCCGCCGCCAGCTCCTCGTACGTCCCCCGCAGCGTCGTCTCGTGGACGCCGTCGATGAAGACGGGGCACTGCGGCGCCTCGCCCGTGCCGGGGAGGCTGATGCCGATGTTGGCGGCCTTCGATTCGCCGGGGCCGTTGACGATGCAGCCCATCACGGCGAGCGTGAGCGACTCGACGCCCTCGTATTCCAGCTTCCAGCGCGGCATCTGCTCGCGGATGTACTGCTGCACGCGCTCGGCCAGCTCCTGGAAGGTGCTGCTGGTCGTGCGGCCGCAGCCCGGGCACGCCGTCACGCTCGGCGCGAAGGTGCGCAGGCCGAGCGCCTGCAGCAGCTCGCACGCGGCGTACACCTCCTCGCGGCGGTCGCCGCCCGGACGCGGCGTAAGGGAGACGCGGATGGTGTCGCCAATGCCCTGCTCGAGCAGCACGCCCATCGCGGAGGCCGACCACACCAGCCCCTTCGTGCCCATGCCCGCCTCGGTCAGCCCGAGATGCAGCGGCTGCGTCGTCTGGCGCGCGAGCGCGCGGTACACCTGGATGAGATGGCTCGGGCGCGAGACCTTGCACGAGATGATGATCTGGTCGGTGCGGAGCCCGGCCTCGAGCGCGAGCGCGGTGGACTCGAGCGCCGAGATCACCATGCACTCGTTGACGATCTCCTCCGAGGTCTTGCCCAGCCCGCGGTCGGTGTTCTCCTGCATCTTCGCCATGACGAGCTCCTGGTTCAGGGAGCCGCCGTTGACGCCGATGCGCACGGGCTTGCCGTGGTCCATCGCCACCCGGCAGATGGTGGTGAACTGCTCGTCCCGCCGCGTGCCGGTGCCGACGTTGCCGGGGTTGATGCGGTACTTGTCGAGGGCCGCCGCGCACGCCGGGTCGCGCGTGAGGAGCAGGTGGCCGTTGTAGTGGAAGTCGCCGATGAGCGGCGCCGTGCAGCCGGCGTCGCGCATCCGCTGCTTGATCTCGGGCACGGCCTTCGCCGCGTCGGGCACGTTCACCGTCACCCGCACCATCTCGGATCCGGCTTCCCACAGCTCGATGCACTGCCGCGCCGTCCCGGCCGCATCCGCCGTATCCGTCATCGTCATCGACTGCACGACGATCGGCGCGCCGCCGCCAACCTGGACGGGGCCGACCTTGACGCCGACGGTGCGATGGCGAACGGTGGGCTGAATCATGGGCGTCCCACGATCATAGCAAAGACGCCGCGTCCGGGCGGCGTCACCCGGCGGCGCGCTCCTCGAGCGCATGCCACCGCTCGTAGGTGGCGTGCAGCTCGGCGGCGAGGGCCTCCTGGCGCGCCAGGGTGGCGCGAATGGCCTCGGCGCCGGCCTTGTAGAAGTCGGGCGCCGCCACGGCCGCCTGCAGCTCGGCCTGCTCGCGTTCGAGGGCCTCGATGGCGGCCGGCAGCCGTTCGAGTTCCCGCTGCTCCTTGAAGGTGAGCTTCTTCGGCGCGGCGGTCGTCACGGCGCGTGTCGGCGCGGCCGGCGCCTTGGGCACGAGGGCCGGGCGCGATGCCGCCTCGGGCACCGGAGCCGTGCGCTGGCGCAGCCAGTCTTCGTACCCCCCGACGTACTCCGCGACGCGGCCGTCACCCTCGAAGACCAGCGTGCTGGTGACGACGTTGTCGAGGAAGACGCGGTCGTGGCTCACGAGCAGGAGCGTGCCGGGGAACTCGGCGAGCTGCGCCTCGAGCAGCTCCAGCGTCTCGAGATCGAGGTCGTTGGTGGGCTCGTCGAGCACCAGCACGTTGGCCGGCCGCGTGAACAGGCGCGCCAGCAGCAGCCGGTTGCGTTCACCGCCCGACAGCGCCTTCACCGGCGACCGCGCGCGTTCGGCCGGGAAGAGGAAGTCGCGCAGGTAGCCGATCACATGGCGTGGCTGGCCCATCACGGTGACGGTGTCGTTGCCGTCGCCGATTGTGTCGACGACCGTGCGCTCGGGGTCGAGCTGCTCGCGCTGCTGGTCGAAGTAGGCGACCTCCACGTTGGCGCCGCGCCGCACCGTGCCGGTATCCGGCTCGAGCTCGCCGAGCAGCATCCGGAGCAGCGTGGTCTTGCCCGCGCCGTTCGGCCCCACGAGGCCGATGCGGTCCCCGCGCATGATGCGCGTCGAGAAGTCGCGCACGACCACGCGTTCGTCGTACGCCTTCGAGACGCCCTTCGCCTCGAACACGAGCTTGCCCGACGCCTCGGCGAGCGAGACCTGGACCTTGACGTTGCCCATCCGCTCGCGCCGCTCGGCGCGCTCGGCTCGCATCGCCTGCAGCGCCCGGACGCGGCCCTCGTTGCGCGTGCGGCGGGCCTTGATGCCCTGCCGCACCCACACCTCTTCCTCGGCCAGCTTCTTGTCGAAGCGAGTGAACTCCGCCGCCTCGTTCGCCAGCGCCTCTTCCTTCCGGCGCAGGTAGACCTGGTAGTCTCCAGGCCAGGAGGTCACCTGGCCGCGGTCCAGTTCGATGATGCGGGTCGAGATCCGATCGAGGAAGGCCCGATCGTGCGTGACGAAGACCACGGCCCCGCGGTACTCGAGCAGGAACGCCTCGAGCCACAGGATCGCCTCGATGTCGAGATGGTTCGTCGGCTCGTCGAGCAGCAGGAGGTCCGGATCGCTCACCAGCGCCCGCGCCAGCAGCACGCGCCGCCGCCACCCGCCCGACAGCGTGTCGACGATCTGATCCGGGGGCAGCGAGAGCCGCTCCAGCACCTCCTCGACGCGCTGCTCGAGGCTCCAGCCATCCTGCTCGTCGAGCTGCTGCTGCAGCCGCCCGAGCGTCGCGAGCTCCGCGTCGCCGCCGTGGTCCGCGACGGCGTGGGCCGCGTGGTGGTACGCCTTCACGAGATCGCCCAGGGCGCCGAGGCCGTCGGCGACGACGTCGAAGACCGGCCGGTTGGCGGAGAGCGGCACGTCCTGGACGAGACGGGCGACGCGCAGGTTCGGCGTGCGCCACACGACGCCCGCATCCGGCGGCAGCTCGCCGCTCAGGATCTGCAGCAGCGTGGACTTGCCGGTGCCGTTGCGGCCGAGCACGGCCACGCGTTCGCCCGCGTCGATCTGAAGGGCGGCGTCGTCGAGCAGCGGGAGATGGCCGTAGGCCATCGAGACATGTTCAAGCGTGATGAGTGGCATCGGGCGCGTCAGTCCTCTTCGCGCCAGCCGTGGTCGACGAGGTCGCGGCGGATGTCGTCGGCGCGCATCAGCGCCACGTCGAGCTCATCGAAGTTCTCGGCACGGTCCATCACGTTGTTCACGAAGAACGTGACGGTGCTCTGCGGGTCGCCGGGGATCACCACCGCCCGGGCGTGGTCGCCCCGCGGGTGATAGAGCCGCCACAGGGTGGTCGGCGCCGATAATTCCATCCCACGATCATACAGGGTCTGGCGGGCGTCCCGCAGCCCGCGATCAGGCCGGGGGCACCAGCACCGGCCGGTTGGCGCGGGCCGAGGCGTGCAGGGCGGCCAGCGTCGCCACGATCGCCCGCGAATCAGCGAGCGGGACGACCGGCGCGGCGCCATCGAACACGACGGCCGCGAAGTCGTCCACCTGCCGGACGAAGAGCTCACGCGAGCCCTCCACGACGATCACCTGGTGCCCGTCATGCCGCCGCAGGCCCAGCTCCTCGCGCGGACCCGGCTTGAACGGGCTCGGCACCACCAGGACGCCGTCGCTGCCGGTCACCTCCATCCACGTGCGCGACACCGCGCGGAAGCCGCAGTCGAGGTGCGCGATGAGGCCAGAGCCGTAGCGGAGCAGGCCGCTGAACATCTCGTCCACCCCTGTGGGGCCGGTGAGCGCCCACCCCATGACCTCGACCGGGGGCGCCCCGGCGACGAACTGCGCGAAGCCGGCCGGATAGCACCCCACATCCCAGAGGCTGCCGCCGCCAAGCGCGGGGTCCAGCCGCACGTCGTGGGCCCGCGTGCGCGGGTAGGTGAACGCCCCCGCGATGCCGCGGAGCTCGCCGATGGCGCCCTGTGCGACGAGCGCCTGCACCGCGCCGGTCTGCGGCTCGTGCCGGTACATGTAGCCCTCGGCCACGTGGCGTCCGGCGGCCGCCGCGACCGTCGCGATGCGGTCGACGTCGTCCGGATCGAGCGCGATCGGCTTCTCACACAGCACGTGCTTGCCCGCCGCGAGGGCCGCGAGCGTCCAGTGGGCGTGCAGGCTGTTGGGCAGCGAGATGTAGACCGCGTCGATGTCCGGCGCGTCGAGCAGCGCCTCGTACGGCGCATGCGCGCGCGGGATCTTCCAGTCCCGCGCGTACGCCTCGGCGCGCGCGGCGTCCCGGCTCGCGACGGCGACGATCTCGTGGCGCGGGGAAGCGGCGAGCGCGGGGAGGATCCGGCGGTTGATCCGGCCCGTGCCCACCAGGCCCCACCGCAGCCGCCCGCCGGTCACTGCTTCGCCCGGGCCTGCATCCGGCGGTTGAATTCGTCCGACTGGCCGCGCGGGATCGACAGAGTGGTCCACGCCGCGCCGCGCAGGTGCTTGGCGAGCATGACGATCTGGTACGCGTGCCCGGCGTAGTGCACGATCTGCCGGCAGATCGCCTTGTGGACCGTATGCGGCTCGCTCCGGATGACGACGATCCGCGTGAGGTCGGCATCAGAGAGGGGGGTGAGCGCGTCGAACACCGCCTGCCAGCCGTCCTCCCAGTCCGCGAGGAGCGCCTCGCGCGGCACGTCCGCCGGCTCGAACTCCTGGTCGCGCTGCCGGTCGGGCTTCTCGCCGTCGCTCGTCAGGAAGTCCGTCCATCGTGAGCGCATGTTGCCCGCCATGTGCCGCATCAGGATGGCCACGCTGTTGGCGTCGCCGTCGAGCCGCGCGTGCAGCTGCGCGTCGTCCAGCTGGGCGATGGCCTTGTCGGCGAGCTTCTTGACCTTGCGCAGCTCGTCAAGGGAGGTGGAGATCAGGGCGTCGGAGGCCATAGGTCTGTCTACCATGCGTGTTCAAGAACCAGAAGCGCCGCCGAGACAACGGCGAGCGCCCAGGCGCCGGGGGCGACGTCCCGGCGCGTCCCGGCGAGCGTGTGCAGCGCCGCGTGGAGGACGAAGCCCCACAGGATGCCCTGCGTGATCGAGAACGTGAGCGGGATCAGCACCAGCGTGGCGAACGCCGGCACGCCGATTTCCACCCGGGCGAAGTCTACCGTGGTCACCGTCTGGAACATCGTAACGCCCACCATGATGAGCACCGCCGCCGTGGCGTACGGCGGCACCGCGGCCGCCGCCGGCGCGATGAACAGGCACGGCAGGAAGCAGAGGGCGGTGACGACTGCGGTGAGGCCGGTGCGGCCGCCCATGCGGATGCCCGCGACGCTCTCCACATAGGCGGTGCCGGACGAGGTGCCGGCAAGGCCGGCGCCCGCCGTGGCCAGCGCGTCGACGATCAGCCCCTGGCGCAGACGCCGCGGCCGGCCCTCCTCGTCCACGTAGCCGGTCGCCTGCGACACGCCGATGAACGTCGAGAGCGAGTCGAAGAGATCCGTCATCATCAGCGTGACGATCGCCGGCACGAGCGCCAGCTGCAGCGCGCCGACGAGGTCGAGCTTCAGGAAGACGGACGAGAAGTCGGGCGCGCTGAACCACTGCGCCGGGGCGTCCACCCAGCCCCCGGCCCACGCGGACGTCGTCACGACGAAGATGCTCATCAGATACGCGAACGGGCTGTGCCGGCGGCCCATGTGCGCGATGACCAGCACGCCGACGAGCGTGAGCAGCGCGCGGTGGTCGAGCGGGCCGGCGCCGACGATGGTGGCCGGGTTGGCGACGACGAAGCCGGCGTGCTGCAGCCCGATGAACGTGAGCAGCAGGCCGATGCCCGCGGCCGTGGCCGATCGCAGCGAGCCGGGGATCGCCAGCGCGATCGATTCGCGCAGCGACGTGGCGGACACCAGCAGGAACAGCACACCCGACCAGAAGACGATGCCGAGCGCGACCGGCCACGGCACCCCGCCCTGGATCACCAGCGTGTAGGCGAAGAACGCGTTCAGGCCCATGCCAGGCGCCACGCCGAAGGGCAGCTTCGCGTAGACGCCCATCAGCAGCGTCATCGAAAAGCAGACGAGCACCGTCGCCGTCAGCACGCCGGAGAACGGCATGCCCGTGCCCTCGGTCGCCAGGATCGACGGGTTCACCACGACGATGTAGGCCATGGTGAAGAAGGTGGTGATGCCGGCGATGGTCTCGCGGAGCCAGGCGGGCCGGGCCGGGGCGGGCGGGGCGGACATGGGGGGATAATAATGGGGATCGGGATCGGGATCGGGGTCGGGGATCGGGGGGCGGGGGGCGTCGCGACGTGTTTACAGGGTTTTGGTAAGGTGAGCCACATGTCGAATCGCCACACCATCGATCGCCGGGGCTTCATCCGCACGGCGCTTGCCGCCGGTGGCGTGACCATGGCCGCGCCGCTCGAGGCGCTGCTGGCGCGGGTCCACGACGACCGCCTCCTCGCGGGGGTGGGCTACGGCCCGCTCGTCCCGGCCGTGGACGAGACGACGGGCATGACGCTGCTGCATCTGCCGGAAGGCTTCCGCTACCTGTCGTTCGGGTGGGCGGGGGATCGCATGCGTGGCGGCATCCCCACCCCGCGCCTGCCCGACGGGATGGCGGCGTTTCCCGGGCCGCGCGGTACGATCACGCTCATCCGCAACCACGAAGTCGGCGGGGGTGATGCGTTCGGGTATCCGCGCTATGACCGGTCGGCGGGGGGCGGCACGACGACCCTCCGGTTCGACCCCGAACGCGGCCGCGTCGTGGACCAGCGCGCCAGCCTCTCGGGCACCGTGCGCAATTGCGCGGGCGGTCCCACGCCGTGGGGGACGTGGCTCACCTGCGAGGAGACGCTCGTCGGCCCGAGCCCGAATACGTCGTTCCGCGAGCCGCACGGGTACGTCTTCGAGGTCCCCTCGGACGGCGAGGCGACGGCCGTGCCGCTCAAGGCGATGGGGCGGTTCGTTCACGAAGCCGTGGCCGTCGACCCGGCGACCGGCATCATCTACGAGACGCAGGATGCGCGCGAGTCGGGGCTCTACCGGTTCCTGCCGGCCGCGCGGGGCGACCTGACCCAGGGCGGACGCCTGCAGATGCTGGCGGTGAAGGGGGCCCCTGCCATCGACCTGCGCACCGCGCAGGTCGTGAACGTCCGCTACCCGGTGACCTGGGTCGATATCGAGGACCCCGATCGCGCGCACACGGACGAGGCCGCGGCCGATGGCCAGGGCGTGTACCAGCAGGGCCGTGTGCAGGGCGGCGCGTGCTTCGCGCGCCTCGAGGGCGCGTGGTACGGCGGCGGGCTCATCTACTTCACGAGCACGAGCGGCGGCGATGCGCGCACGGGGCAGGTCTGGGAACTGGACCCCGCCCGCGAGGAATTGCGGCTGGTCTACGAGTCCCCCGGCAAGGACACGCTCAACATGCCGGACAACATCTGCGTGAGCCCGCGCGGCGGGCTCGTACTGTGTGAGGACGGCACGGAGAATCCCTGCCTGCACGGCCTGACGCGCGACGGCCGCATCTTCCGCTTCGCGCGCAACAGCCTCGCCCTCGACGGGCGCCGCAACAACTTCAGCGGCAACTACACCAACAGCGAGTTCGCCGGCGCTACGTTCAGCCCCGACGGCCGCTGGCTGTTCGTGAACGTGATGGCCCCCGGTGTCACATTCGCCATCACCGGGCCGTGGGAAGCATCCATCTTGTGATGTGGTGATCGACTGATGTGGTGAACTGATCGCGCGATCTATCGATCTGGAGCTTGATCTGCGGATGGTCGGATCTATCTTGTGATCGTGCGACCGATCTCCAGCCCCGAGGCCGTGGCGACCTCCGATGTTGCGATGTTGCGATGTTGCGACGTAGGGGATGGTGCGATGTGGTGGCAGCCGCCAGCGTCTAGCCGGCCGACAGCCGACAGCCGACAGCTGGCCGCCGTCCCGGCTACTTGAACGAGCGCTCGAACAGCTGGTGGATGGCCTGGCGGCCCTGGTCGTCGAGGAAGCGCGTGCCGGTGCCGGTGATGTGGACGTGTTCGATGACGGGCTCGTCGGCGCCCTGGCGGGCCGCCCACTTCCCCTGCGCGCCGTCCCACTCGAACCAGCCGTGCCGGGCCTGGTCGTAGACGAAGACCGGCTTGTTGCACAGTTTCGCGAACTCCGCGCCCCAGCCCGTCCCGCCGCGGACCGTGTCGTCGTCCTGGATCGCGCCGATGACGTAGATCTCCTGGCCGGCGTTGATCTGGTACCAGATCGACTGGAGGATCTTGCGGAAGGTCGGCGTGTCGGGATAGCGCCGGTGCATCAGGCGCGAGACGTAGGCGAGGCTCACGTCGCCGCTGGCGAGCTCCTCGTGGTTGAGCACGCGGAGCCCGCGCGTCCGCGTCGGCTTGTGCCCCTCGAACGAGAAGTTCACCTCCTCGATGCCGAAGCGCTCGGCGCAGGCGCCGAACTCGGCCTCGGCGCCCTGCGCGCCGCCGCTGAAGAGGATGCAGTCTTCCCGCTTGAGCATCACCTACTCCTTCTCGTCGCCCTCATCATCGTCATCGACATCGACGTCATCGCCGTCCGCCGTGTCGAGTGCCGTGTCGTCGTCGCCGAGGTCCGCGTCGGTGTCCGGCTTCATGAAGTCCGGCAGGGCATCGGCGGCGGCGGCCGCGGCGGCTTCCTCTTCTTCCTCGTCGAGCCCGTACATGCGGCCGGTGTGCTTGGTCGGAATCGGACCGCGCGGCTTGTCTTCCTTCTTCACGAAGCCGCCCTTGCCGCCCTTCTTCTTGGGGGGGGCCGGGGGGCCGAAGTTGCGGGCGCGATTGGCCGGGACATCGGGGCCCGTATCGCCGCCACGGAAGCCGCCGCCCGGACGGCTGCTGAAGCCCTCGGTGGCGCCGCCGGGCCGCGGCGCGAAGCCACTGCCCGGAGGCCGCGGCGCGAAGCCGCCGGCCGGCCGCGGCGGACCGCCCGCCTCCCGCGCGCGCGCTTCGCTGACGGCAATGGGACGGCCCATGAACAGCTGGCCATCGAAGCGCTTGACCGCCTCCTCGGCGTCGGCGCGCTCCGCGTACTCGATGAACGCGAAGCCGCGGGCGCGCCCGGTCTCGCGATCGAGCGGGCGGACGACCTGGGTGGGCGGCGCGACCTGCGTGAAGTGCGCGCGCAGGTCGTCGTCGGTGGCGGTGTACGGGAGATTACCGATGAAGAGTCGGACAGGCACGGTGTAAGGCTCTCGGGTGGAGAAACGATCCTGATGTGTGGCGTTGACCTCGCGACTGAACTCCGCGGTGGCTCAGGGCTGTGGGCTTCGCTCGTGGTTGACGGTTGCCGTGGGTGTGTCAGTGCAAGAAGGGAATGGAGGGTGGCCGAACGGCCATGCGGGAACTGACACGCTTCTCGGGTCGAAGCATAGCAGACTCCGCCAGTCGGAACAAGGCGCGGCCCTCACCGTTCCTCCTCCGGCGCCCCGAGCGCGACCAGCTCATCTTGCAGGGCCGTGATGCGGAGCCGCACCATGTCGCGATGCACCGGACGGCAGGCCGCGATGAGCTCCGCCTGCGCCTGGGCCAGTGCCAGCCCCAGCGTCTCGCGTCGCGTGTGGGCCTCGCGCTCGATGGGAGTCAGCGAACGGCGCTCGGACCGAGCGCGGGAGGCGTCCTGCTGCTGTGACTCGACGGCCTTGCTCTCCCAGCCCCGCGCCATGGGGGCAGGGTAGGCCAGCTTGGAAGGCGAATGCAAGTGCCCGCGCCATTCTCCGTGCCGGGACGCGGGTATCCCGGAATCGGACACACCCCGGCGCGCATGCTAGTGGAGGGTGAGTGACCTAACTGCATTGTTATCATTCGCTTATAAGGTAGGCATCGTGATGGCAATGGCTTTGCCTCTGACGGGGTCGGCACCGCTCGCTATTGGTTGTGCGCTGCCGACCGTTCACCATTCATGACCTGACCCCTATGGACCGCTTCATTCAAGACATCCGCCACGCCGCCCGCATGCTCCGCAAGGCGCCAGCGTTCACCCTGGTCGTCATCTTCACGCTGGCCGTGGGCATCGGCGCCAACACCGCGATGTTCAGCGTCGTCAACGCCGTGCTGCTGTCGGGCCTGCCGTTTCGTGACGCCGACCGCCTGCTCGACCTGAACGAGGTCGAGGTGGACAACCGCTCGCGCGGCGCCATTGCCCCGGCGAACTTCGTGGACTGGCGGGCCCAGACGCAGAGCTTCGACGGCATGAGCGTCTACCAGCGCCGCACCTTCAACGTGGCGACGGGGAACGCCGAGCCCGAGCGCCTGCCGGGCGCCGTGGCGTCCACGAACTTCTTCGACGTGCTGGGCGCGTCGCCGATCCTCGGGCGGCAGTTCACCGTGCAGGATCGCGAGCCCGGCCAGTCCGCGCAGGTCATGCTCAGCTACGGGATCTGGCAGCGCCGGTTTGCGGGCGACCCGCAGGTCGTCGGCCAGCAGCTGCGGCTCAACGGCGAGCCGCACACGGTGGTGGGGGTGATGCCGGCCACGGTGAACTTCCCGCAGGACGCCGAGTTCTGGCTGCCGGCGACCCACGACCTGCCGGCGGCCGGCCCGGGGGATCCGCGCGAAAATCGGGGCCTGCACTACCTGCGCGGCATCGCGCGGCTGAAAGCGGGTGTGACCGTCGAGCAGGCCAACGCCGAACTCGAGACGATCGGCCGCCAGCTGGCCGAGGCGTATCCGGACACGAACAGCAACTTCATCCCCATCGTCCGGCCGCTTCAGGCCCAGCTCGTCGGATCGGCACGCACGCCGCTCCTGATCCTGCTCGGCGCCGTCCTGTGCGTGCTCCTCATCGTCGTGGCGAACGTGGCCAACCTGCAGATGGCGCGCGCGACCGTCCGCGCGCGGGAGCTCGCCATCCGCGCCGCGATCGGCGCGACGCGCAATACTTTGATGCGGCAGCTCCTGACGGAGAGCGTGCTCCTGGCGCTCGTCGGGGGCGGCATCGGCGTCCTGCTCGCGTTCTGGGGCGTGGACCTGATCCTCGCGCTCGATCCGGGCGAGGTGCCGCGCGTGGCGCCGATCACCGTGAACGGCCAGGCGCTGGCGTTCGCCTCGGGGCTGTCGGTGCTGACGGGCCTGCTGTTCGGCCTCGTGCCCGCGTGGCAGGCCTCGCGACCCGAACTGCAGAGCACGCTCAAGGACCAGACACGCGGTTCGACCGGAGACGGGGGCCGCCACTATGCGCGCGGGGCGCTGGTGCTGGCGGAGGTGTCGATCTCGCTCGTGCTGCTCGTGGGCGCCGGGTTGCTGTTCCGCAGCCTGATGACGCTGCTCGACGTGCCGCTCGGCTTCACGTCGAGCCAGGTGCTCACCATGCAGGTGGCGCCGACGGGGGAGAACTACCGCTCGCCGGAGCACTTCGTGGGGTATTGGGACCAGGTGGTGGAGCGCGTGGCCGCGGTGCCCGGTGTCGAGCGCGCGGCGCTCACCAACGCCGTGCCGCTCGGCGGCAACATGGGCATCTTCTCGTTCGCCGTTCAGGGCCGGCCCGAGCTGCCGCCGAGCCAGCAGCCCCTCTCGCACTTCGTCTCCGTGTCCCCCGGCTACTTCGCGACGCTGGGCATTCCCGTCCTTCGCGGCCGCGAGTTCGAGCCGCGCGACGCGGTGATCGCGCCCCGCGTCATCCTGATCAACGAGGCGATGGCGCGCCGTGAGTTCAGCGACGCGGATCCCATCGGGGCGCGGTTCTCCTTCGGCCCTGGAGACGACGGCGAACCGGAGTGGCTCGAGATTGCCGGCGTCGTCGGCAACGTCCGCCAGTACCGCGCGGACGAGGAGCCGGTCCCCATGACCTACGTGGTGCACACCAGCGCGCCCCAGCAGGCGCTGACGCTGCTCGTGCGCACCGCCGGATCACCGGAGGCCGCGGCACCCTCGGTGCGGGCGGCGATCCAGGCCGTCGACGGCGGACTCCCCATCTCGCGCGCCCGGCCGCTCGGCGAGGTCGTCGGAGCGTCGCTGGCGCAGCGCCGGTTCAACATGACGCTGCTGATGGTGTTTGCCGGGATTGCGCTGGTGCTGGCCGTGGCCGGCATCTACGGCACGGTGGCGTACGCGGTGGCGCAGCGCACGTCGGAGATCGGCATCCGCCTCGCGCTCGGCGCCACGCCGGGCGAGATCCTGCGCCTCATCATGTGGCAGGCGTTCAAGCCGGTGGCGGCCGGCCTCGTGGTGGGCGTGATGGCGTCGTGGCTGGTGTCGCGGGCGCTCGAGCGCCTCGTCTACGGCATCAGCACCACCGACCCGGTGACGTTCATGATCCTCCCGGCGCTTCTCGCCCTCGTCGCCCTGGCGGCCAGCGGCATCCCTGCAATCCGCGCGATGCGCGTCGATCCGATGATCGCGCTACGCGTCGATTAGCCGATGCACTAGACTTCCCGGGTTCCTCGCGGGGGGCCGTTCAAAGGCCCCTCTCGTGGCGTGTATCGACTGAGGAGGTAATCTTCGCGCCCCTGCTCAGCCGCAGTTCTGCGGGCCGCCCGACGGGCGGCCCGGTCGCAGGTCGCCAACGACACTCCGTTGGTGGCCCTCCGAGACTCGTGGGGCGGCAGATGGAGGCGTCAGCGAGCATACGCGGGAAGCGTGTGCCCAGGCGCCTTCAGCCTGGTCGCCCGTGCTCCCGTGCCGAAGGAGCCGAACCATGACGACATTTCACGCGATCACCCCGAATCTCATCGTGCGCGACATCGACGCCAGCCTGCGCTTCTATCGCGACGTGCTCGGCTTCACGGTCACGACGACCGTGCCCGACGCGCCGCCGTTCGTCTTCGTCTGGCTGGAGCGCGACGGCGTGCCCGTGTTCCTGAACGATGCGGCCACGGTGGACCACGACCTGCCGGGCGCGGGACAGCGTCCGCCCGGCGGTACGGCGACGCTCTTCTTCGCGGTAACCGGCGTCGACGCCTACCACGCCCTGATCGCGCCGCAGGTGACGGTGATCATGCCGATCAAGACGCAGTTCTACGGCATGCGCGAGTTCGCCATCGAGGACCCCGACGGCCACATCATCACGTTCGCCGAGAAGGTCGACGCGTGAGCGCGTTCCGCTCGATCGCACCCGCCGAGGCGCAGGCCTTTGTCGAGTCCGGCACGGCGCACGTCATCGACGTGCGGACGCCCGACGAGTACCGGCGCCTCGGCCACATCCCGGGCGCGTGGCTCATTCCGGTCGATCTGATCGCGGCGGCGCCGCCCATCCTGCCGCGCGACGACCGGCCCGTGCTCGTCTGCTGCGAGCACGGCGTGCGCAGCGTGGCGGCCTGCCAGTGGCTCGCCATGGCCGGGGTGACGCCGCTCCTCAACATGGCCGGCGGCATGGCGGCGTGGACCGGGCCGCGCGTGTTCGGCCCCGGCGTGGTGCGCGGCCCCTCGCCGTGGCTGCTCGAGCACGCGAACCTGATCCCGGCGAAGGCGCGCGCGCTGGACCTGGCGGCCGGCCGCGGCCGGCATGCGCTCCTGCTGGCGGCGTCGGGCTTCGCGGTCACCGCCGTCGATCGCGACGCCGACGCGCTTGCGGCGCTGGCGGAGGCGGCGGCGCGCGTCGGCGCGCCGCTCGTCACGGAGGTCCGGGATCTCGAAACCGGCGACGAGGTCGATCTGGGAGAGGCCCGGTTCGACCTCGTCCTCGTCTTCCACTACCTGCACCGGCCGCTGTTCCCGGCGATCGTGCGCGCGCTCGCGCCGGGCGGTGTGCTGTTCTACGAGACGTTCCTCGCGGGACAGGCCGAGCGGGGGCATCCGAAGAACCCCGCGTTCCTCCTCGACCCGGGTGAACTCGTCACGCGCGTGGCGCCGCTGACGGTGCTCGCGCAGCGCGAAGGCGAGGTGGACGGCAAGCTGATGGCGTCGGTCGTCGCGCGGCGCGACTAACTCCGGGCGGGCTGCGCGACCGAGCCCACGGCGCGGGCGATGGCCTCGGCGGTCACGCGGAAGTGCGAGGCATGCCACGCAACGTGCCCGTCGTGGACGACGAACACCTGCGGGGATTCGTGGCGAACCTGGAAGCGGGACGCGATCGCGTTCGAGACGCCGCGGCTGGTCTGCACCGGCACGACGTACACGTCAGCCCCCAGGCCGTCATCGTCAAGAAGCGTCGTAACCTCGTCGTACGCCTGCGCGCTCGTGCCGCATGTGCGGCTGTGCTTGAACAGCACGACCGGCCGCGAGGCCGACGCCGCGAGGGCCGCGTCGAGCGCGTCCAATGAGTCCAGTTCGCGCATTGACATCCCACGATGGTAGCAGGCCCCGCGGGGGGACGCCACTTGGCCGATCGTGGTATTGCCGGCCGCCTTGCACAGGGCTAGCATCAATCACATGTGGGGACTCCTGCTCCTCCTGCTGCTGTCCGGCCTGCCGGCGACGGCACTCGCCCAGCCGGCCCCGGCGCCGACTGACCCGGCGCCAGCCGCCCCGGCCAGTCCGCTGCGCGCGGGCGCGAGTGAGATCACGGTGGGGGGCGGTGCGGCCTGGGGCGTCGAGGTCTTCCACTCGAGCACGGGCCACGACTTCGCCTTCCAGACGCTGTCGTGGGGCCGCGTGCTTACCGCGCCGCGCGGACCGGGCCTCCTCCGTGGCCGCCTGCAGTGGGCGATCGAGGTGATGCCGGTGTTCGGCCAGTACGAACCGAGGAAGGTGTACGGCGTCGGCGTCACGCCGATCGTCTGGCGCTGGAACTTCGATGCGCGCGGCACGGTGCTGCCGTTCGTCGAACTGGGCGGTGGCGGCCTCTGGACGACCGAGCCCGTGCCCGAGCGCACGATCGGCAGCAACTTCACCGCGCATCTGGGCGCCGGCATCCGCTGGCTCCCGGACCGTCGTCACGGCCTCGTCCTCGCGTACCGGTTTCACCACATCTCGAACGGCAACCGCATCGAGCGCAACCCCGGCATCAACAGCCACCAGGCCTACGTCGGCTGGACTTGGATCCGGTGACCGGCAGTGGTGCTGCCCTGATCCCCGATCCCTGATCCCCGATTCACCGCTCGTAAGACTCGCGCCCTCCGGCCGCGGACAGCCGCACCAGGTACCGGAACGGGTCCTGCCAGAAGCGCGCGCGCACGTCGGCCAGGCTGGCCCCGCCGCCGTAGCTGATCGACGAGCACAGGTGCTTCAACATGTCGTGGATGAGGGGCCGGACCGACCCGCGCGCCGGCACGCTCACCTCGGTGCCTTCCGCTCCGAGCGCCTCGAGGTCGACCGTCGCGTCGTCTTCGACGTCGAGCCGGTCGCGGATGGCTTCGAGTGAGGCCATGCCTCGCAGCACCTTGAAGGGGACCTGCACCGTGCGCTGGCCTTCGGGCAGCAGCACCGCCTTCTGGACGATGTCGCCGGGGGTTTCCTCGGTACCGGCGAAGGCGCTGCCGAGCATCACGGTGTCGCCGCCGAACATCAGGGCCTCGAAGATCGCGCCGTGGCGTTTCACGCCGCCGTCGGCGATGAGCGGGACGCCGTCCTCGAGCCCGGCGGCGAGCCGGCACTCGACAAGCGCCTGGAGCTGCGGCACGCCGAAGCTGGTCGTGAGGCGCGTCGTGCAGCCGCCGCCGGGGCCGATCCCCACCTTCACGGCGTTGGCGCCCCGCTCGACGAGAAAGCGGACGCCGTCGCCCGTGGCGACGTTGCCCGCGACGAGGTCGATGTCACCGACGCGGGCGCGCACGGCCTCGAGCGCGCGGGCCATCACGGCCGAGTGGCCGTGGGCGATGTCGATCACCAGGACGTCCACACCGGCCGCCACGAGGGCCGTGGCGCGTTCCAGGTAGTCGCCGGTCGCGCCGATGGCGGCGCCCACCGACAGGCGTCCGTGGGCATCGCGTGTGGCGAACGGCTGCTGTTTGTGTTTCTCCAGGTCGCGCGCGGTGACGAGCCCGAGCAGCGCGCCGTCCCGATCCACGAGCGGCAGCTTCTTCACCTTCCGCGCGACCATCAGCCGCTCCGCCTCGGCGAGCGGGATCTCACCGGCGCCGACGACCAGCGACGCGACCGGCGTCATCCGGCTGCGGACGGGGGCGTCGAGGGCGGTCACGAACCGCACGTCGCGGTCGGTCAGCAGCCCCTGCAGCCGTCCCGCATCGTCAATCACGACGAGCGTGCCGACGCGCGACCGCTGCATCAATGCCACCGCTTCGTCGAGCCGCGTCTCCGGCGTGACGGCATAGGGCGTCCTGACGACGCCGTGCTGCGTGCGCTTGACCTTCTCGACCTCGCGGACCTGGGGCTCGATGTCGCCCGCGCGGAAGCCGCGGTCGATGATGCCGAGTCCGCCCTCCTCCGCCTGCACAATCGCCATCGGCGCCCGCGTCACGGTGTCCATGTTGGCTGACACGATTGGCCGCCGCAGCGTGAGCCGTGTCGAGAAGCGGCTCGTCAGGTCGATGACCGCCGGGTCACGGCGCTCGACGATGCTCTCCTGGGGCCGGAAGAGGAAGTCGTCGAAGGTACAACCCTGGACGGCGTCAAGAAGCTTGGACACTGGCATCTCGCTCTGAAACAAGGCGGTCGGCTATCAGCGATCGGCTGTCAGCTCTCGGCGACCCACCACCCACCACCCACGACCCACCACCCACGACCCACGACCCACGACCCACGACCCACGACCCACGACCCACTACCCACCACCCAGGTAGTATCCTACCGACGATGCAGCCGGGGTTGCCCTTTCATGACGCGCCTGCGGCTGTTGCGCCTCAGACCGCCGCGCCTCCGGCGCCCGCGCCCACGTCTTCCACGCCGCCGGCGCCACCTGCCCTTGTCTTCGTCCGCCATCGCCGTGCGCGCCGTTACATCCTGCGCGTATTGCCCGATGGCACCTTGCGCGTGACGGTGCCGCGATGGGGGAGCCAGCGCGACGCGCGCCGCTTCGTCGAGGAGAGTCACGAGTGGGTGTCGCGACAGCGCGCCGCGCGCGAGGCGGCGGCCGCCGTGGATCGACGGTGGCGCGAGGGCACCACGGTGCTGCTGGATGGCGTGCCGCAGGTGCTGCGGATCGAGGCGCATGAGGACGGGCCCCGCCTGTGGTGCGGCGAGACGCGGGTGCCCGTGCGGGGCGTGTTCGATCGGGCGGACCTGGCGCCCCACGTCACGCGGTGGCTGCGGATACGGGCGCGCCGCGAGTTGCCGCCGGCCCTGCTCGCGCTGGCCGAGGTCCATGGGCTGACGGTCGCGCGCATCTCCATCCGCGACCAGCAGTCGCGCTGGGGCGCCTGCTCGCGGCGCGCCAGCATCACGCTCAACTGGCGGCTCCTCCAGGTGCCCCCGTTCGTGCGTGATTATGTGCTGCTGCACGAGCTGATGCACCTGCGCGAGCTGAACCACTCGTCGCGCTTCTGGCGCCTGGTCGCGGCGGTCTGCCCCGACTACCAGCCGGCCCGGCGCTGGCTCCGCGAGGAAGGCCGCCAGCTCTTCTAGCCTGCGGCACCCCGGCACCCCGGCACTGCAGCACCCCGGCACTTCGGCACTTCGGCACCCCGGCACCCCGTCTGTGATAGCGTCTCGCTTCTGAGCCCCGGCCGGGCGGAAGCGAGGGCCCCGTGTACATCGGCGTGGACGGCAGTCGCGGCGGATGGGTGGTGGCGGTTGTGGACGCACCGGGTGTGGACACACGGTTTGCGCTCGTCGAGTGCCTCGATGATGTGCTGCGGGTGGCGCGGCTTGGTCGCGCGACGGTGGTGATCGATGTGCCGATCGGCCTCCCGGACGCGGGTCCGCGGCTCTGCGATCTCGAAGCCCGTTCGCTGATCGGCCGTCAGCTGGCGGCCAGCGTGTTTCCGGCGCCCTGCCGCAGTGCGCTGCGCGGTGTGGACGACTACGACAGGGCGTGCCGCCTGAACCATCGCGCGTCGGGGCGGCGGCTGTCCCGGCAGTCGTTCCATCTGCTCACGCGCATCGCGCACGTGGACGGGATCCTCGCGCCGCCGCTGCAGCAGCGCGTCCGCGAGGGGCATCCCGAGCTGATCTTCCGCCTGCTCGCACACCGCGCGCTGGTCCATCGGAAGAAGACCCCTGAGGGGCAGCGCGAGCGGCAGGCCCTGCTCGAAGCGGCCGGGCTGCGCCTCGACCCGCACGCCGCCCGGATCCGGCTGGGCCCGTCGCAGGCGGGCATCGACGACATCCTGGATGCGGCGGCATGTGCGTATGCGGCCTGGCGCGTGGCCGAAGGCCGCGCGCTTGCCCTGCCGCTGGCCACCGAACAGCGCGATGCGCGCGGCCTGCGGATGGAAATCGTCGCCTGATCCCGTCACGCCCCAAGGCGTCGTATGACGCTCGTCATACGCCCGTTCCGCGGGGTGGTGCTAGAGTACTGCCATGATCCCCGTCCGTTGGTCCTCCGTCCGATTGCTGGCTCTGGCGGCCGGCCTGGCTGCCGTCAGTGCGGTCCCTGCCGTTGCCGAGCGTCCTTCGCTCCTGCCCGCCGGGTGGGATGCGGACATCAAGCTCGCCGAGGCGCCCGACCGCAACCCCGACCCCGGCATTGTCGAGATCGAGATCGTGGCGAAGCTGGCCGAGGTCGAGGTGGCCCCGGGGACGCGCGTCACGGCGTGGACCTACAACGGCGGCCTCCCCGGCCCGCTGATCCGCGCACGGGTCGGCGATCGGCTGATCGTTCACTTCCGGAACGAGCTCGAGCAGGAGACGACGATCCATTGGCATGGGATCCGTGTGCCGATCGAGATGGACGGCGTGCCGGGCATCTCGCAGCCGCCCGTGAAGACGGGCGAGACGTTCGTGTACGACTTCGTCGTGCCCGACAGCGGCCTCTTCTGGTACCACCCGCATGTGATGTCGGCGGCGCAGGTGGGCTACGGGCTGTACGGCCCGCTGCTCGTCGAGGAACCCGATGAGGACGTGGGCGTGGCCGACGCGTTGACGATCGTGCTGAGCGACATCGGCATCGGCCCGCGCGGCCTGCTCGAGCCGGCCGATTCGGGCGGGTCCGCGGGGATGGTGTTCGGCCGCGAAGGCAATCACGTGCTCGTCAACGGCCGTGTGCGGCCTGAACTGCGCGCCCGCGCCGGCGTCCCGCAGCGCTGGCGCATCGTCAACACCGCGAAGAGCCGGTTCTTCTTCCTCGATCTCGAAGGGCAGACGTTCATCAAGATCGGCGGGGATGGCGGCATCCAGGAATACAGCGAGCGGAAGGACGTGGTGCTCGTGACGGCGGGGGAGCGCGTCGACCTGATCGTCATGCCCATGGGCGAGCCCGGCGGTGAGATCACGCTGCGGTCCCTGCTCTACAACCGCGGGTACGGCAGCATCGAATACCGGAGCGTCGAGGATCTGTTCACCATCCAGTTCACCGACGAGGCCCCGCTCCCCGCGCCGGTGCTCCCGGAGATGCGCCGGGCGATCGTGCCGCCCGCGGTGGAGGGCGCCACCCCGGTGACCATGCAGTTCACGCTGCCGCCGGTGGACGGAAAGGGCGAGTCGGAGTTCCGGATCAACGGCGTGCCGTTCTGGAAGGCGGAGCCCTTCAAGGCGCGGATTGGCGAGACGCAGTTCTGGACGCTCGACAACCAGACGCCGTGGGACCACCCGTTCCACCTGCACGGGTATTTCTTCATGCCGGTCGACGAGGCGGGCGTGCCAATCAGCCCCATGGAGTGGAAGGACACGCTGAACGTTCCGATGAACGAGACGATCCGCCTGCTCGTGACGTTCGATGAACGGCCGGGCGAGTGGATGATCCACTGCCACATCCTCGACCACGCGGACGGCGGCCTGATGGGCACGGTGCTGGTGGGCGACGTGAAGCCGTCGAGCCATCACACGCACGTGCCGCCGCGCTGAAACGGGCCAACACGAAGGACACGAAGACCACGAAGCGACGCCCGACAGACGTTTCGGGAGAGCCGAGAGCCGGCAGCTGAGTGCTGACAGCCCCTTTACGGCCGCGCGAGCGCGCGGCCGTTCGTGTTGGTGCCGGCGGAGGGGGTCGAACCCACACGCCCTTGCGGGCACAGGATTTTGAGTTAGATCAGGCCCTTTTCGACGGTCGCCACACAGGCGCTCGATTACGCCGTTTTCCTCGATTTGGCGGGCGTTTCTTGACGTGCGGGCCGTCGCGTCACGCGCGCCCGTTTCCGGCCCGCCAGCTTCGGAGTCCCCCCGGAATTCACCCCGCTCATTGCCGGTGCAAACGCGGCCGCGAGGAGCTCGAGCGGCGCGAGCTCGTGCGACGGCGTGAGGTGGGTGTACCGTTGCGTGGTCTGGATGTCGCGGTGACCGATGGCGTCCTTCCGGAGGGCCTCGGGCACGCCGATGGCGGCGAGCTGCGTCGCGGCCGTGTGTCGCAAGCTGTGGAACGTGACGCCGTCGGCCGCCAGGCCGTAGGGAATCTCGAGCTGGCGGCACACGCGCTCGAGCGCGCGCTGGATCTGTCGCGGCTTCACGGGCGCGCCGTCGACGTTGATGACCCAGGGCCGCCGCGTCACCTGGCGCGCCGGCGGTTGGACGGCCGCGAGCAGCGCGCGCAGCGCGGGGACGATCGGGGTCACGAGCGGGCGGCCGGTGACGTCGGCGGTCTTGTGCTCACGCAGGCGAATCCACGTCAGCTCGCGATCGAGGTTGGCATCCCAGCGCAGCGCCGTGATGTTCGCCAGGCGCAGCTTTGGCGCGAGCAGCGCGATCTGGATGGCCAGCGCGAGTTCTGGCGGTGCGGCCCCGAGCACGTCGCGGAGCTGCGCTAGGCTGAAGGTCGCATCGCGGCGTCGCGTCTGGTCGCGCAGGATGCCTCGGAACGGGTTCAACATGATGCCGCTCTGCGTGCGGTACTCCGGGAGCATGGCGACGGCGTAGAGCCGCGAGCAGGCTGAGCGGTAGTGATTCTTCGTCGAGCCCGACAGCCCCTTCTCGGCCATCCACTCCTCGAAGCGCAACAGCCAGCGCCCATCGCGGATCGGCGCGTCGAGCGTCAGATCGTGGTACGGCTCGCCCTTGACCACCTTGGCCGGGTCGCTCGGCTCGGCGCCCCAGAACCGCAGGATGACACGCAGGACGTGGTCGAACGACTCTGGGGACCGGAGGCGGCGCCGCTCTGCGGCGTAGGTGTAGCACACGGCGGCCCACTCCGAGAACCGAGGGCCGTGACCAGGCGCGTCGTCCGGGATGCCGGCGGATACGCGCTGCAGGCGGTCGCGCAGCGCGCGCTCTGCGGCGTCGCACAGCTTCTTCGTGCGGAAGGCGCGTGGCGCACGGTGCCGCCGCCCGTACATCCGGAAGTCGTAGCGCCAGCCGCGGCCGGGTTCGTGGAAGCTGGCCATCGACGGTGTTCCTACCGATGGCGGCGGGTCCCGTGACCGCCGTCGAAGGTGATTGTGACGTGACCGCCAGCAGTCACGGTTGCGATGAATGGGCCTGGGCGTCTGGCCAATCGCAGGATCCGTGTGAGCGCACGCACGAAGGACTCGGCCTGCTCGGCCCCGTTCAGTTTGCCTGCCGTGAGCACGAAGAGTCGCACACGCCCTGCCATGACCGCTTCAAGCTCGATCGTTCGCTTCCTGATTCGCTTGTCCTTCGAGAGGACAACAAGGTCAGGATGATTCGCCAGTTGGCGCAGCCAGTCCACGTCGTCAAGGCCGGGCGCGAAGAGCTGGCTGTGGAGGACGACCGAGGCGCCGGCCTGGCGAAGTGCCTCGGGAACGGCCACGCGGCCAAGGCACTCGTCGATCAGGAGTCGAACCGCGCTAGGCGGCGTGCTCGTAGCGGATCGCTTCCTCGAGCGCCGCAGCGGTGGCACCGTACTCACCGACCAGCAACTCCACGGAATCGCCCGCCGCGAACCGGTCTGCCACTTCGGCGGTTGGGATGCGCGTGCCCACGATCGTCGGCCGACCGAAGGCCACCCGTGGGTCGATTGCAACCAGCCGCGGCACCGATTCCGCCTTCGTCGTGTCGCGTGTGAACGGGTAGAGGCGAACGGCTAGACCCGCTTCGTCGCGTTCGATCCGCTTCAGGTGCGCCTCCAAGATCTCGCGCATTGCCATCTGTCCGTCCCTGTTCAGGTTGAACAGCTTGCCGAGCCTGGTCACGAAGAGATTGCGTCCGTCGGTCTGCATCTCTTCGTCGACCAATGGGTGCGGCGTCTTGAATTTCCGCTCGAGCGTGTTGATGGCCTCGCGCACCTTCGGCATTCTGACCGCGTGCTCCCTGGTGATGGCGCGGAGCACGTGTAGTTCGACCAGATTCACGAACGAGAGGCGATGTCCCGCAGGATCCGCCGGCGCCACGAGCCGGGTCGCGCGACCACCGGCGCCCTTGTTCCAGCCGTACAGCCACCGATGCAGCGTCTGCTCCGGCACCCGCACATAGTGCGCTGCTTCCTGGATCGTGTAGGCCGGGATCTGGCGCGGATCGCGTCCCTTGTAGATGTCGAGCTTCTTGGTCACGAGAGATCACCTCCCCAGCCGCCCGGGTGGCGCGCCTGTAGACATAGTAGCGCCTTTCGACCGTGCTCACGGCATCGTCCCGACCGAGGCCCATCCGCCCGCCTCGAAGTCCCGCTGCGTCTGCTCCGTCGGGTCGCTGACCAGGCAACGCTTCAAGGCCACGGTGTCTCGGGGACAGTTATTCGCCATTCACGACCTCGTGCAGGACCCATTGCCCCTCATGGTCGCGCGCGGTGGTGTGCCAGGCGCGGACCCCTAGCCGAGCGCCCCATGTCCGAGCCCGCTCAGTCGCGCGCGCGGCGTCGTCGAAAAGGGGGCCGAGCCGGCGACCTTCTTCCCAGACAACGATCTGGAACGCCGCATGGTGGGCGAGGGTCCCGCCGACCAGCGTCGGTGTCACGACAAGATCGCCTCGCTGGACCTGATTCACCGCTTTCCACCCGCGCGCCTCGAAGTCCCGCTGTGTCTGCTCGGCCAGGTCGCGGAGTGCGGCACCGCCCCCGTCCTGCACGCGGAACACCTCGGACCACAGCAGCTCGAGCGCGCCGGTCTCGAGGTGTGAGACGTAGACCCGGAGTTCGGGCCCGAGTGGCACCATCCGGGTGCGCGCCTCCGCCGTGCGCCCGCCCTTCGTGAGCGTCCAGAGGACGTGCTCGGGAATCGCCCGGGTGTCGCGCGGTTTCGAGAAGCCGACAGCCATGAGCTAGATGGTTTCCCAGGCGGACTCGCCGGCCGCAGCGGCGATCGTCATCACCGTGCCGCCGGCGTAGTCACGCTTCTCGCTATACATCGGGTCCGCTCCGTGGGGGCTGCAACCAAGCCTCGGCCTCGGCGATGTCGTCGAAGGCCGCAACCCGGTCCTTCGCGTGAACGCCAACCTGCCGGGCGATGCCGTACGCGGCGCTCCCCGGCAGCGCGACCAGGGCCACCCGGCTCCGGGGAAACGTCACCTCCCAGGTCCGCGCGATCCGCTCCACCTTCCCGGGTGCGGGCAGGGCCGTGCCTTCGCGCACGTCTACGAACACCGGCATGCCGGCGGTGAAGGCCGGATCCTGTGTGGCGCGGGTGAGCGTGGCCGACCAGCACGCATACGTGCACGCGCCGGTCGCCCGGAGGCGGAGTATGCCATCGACGGGGTCGATGGTGTAGTCACACGGCATTGGATAATTCCCGACGTGGTCCTGTCGCTACGATGACGGCGTGCAGAGTTCCCTGGTCTCGGTGTCGGCGTGCACGACGCTCTCCACCTGCAGCTCGTTGACCCAGCCCGCGGCGTTGTCGAGCGGGCTCCTGACACGGTAGAAGCCATCGCGCTCGTCGAGAATCACCGCGCGCGACCCCACGCGCATCTCGCCGACCTTCTGGCGCCGGTCATCCGGCCGGTTCCAGAGGTTGATGCGGTGGGTCTGCAGCACGACCGCCTCCGGCTGGCCGAGCTCCGCCGCCCAGTACGCACTGCTGTGGATCACGGCATGCGGAACGCAGCCCGTTGGGTCGGCCGCCACGACCGGCCGCGTCCGCGCCGGCTGCGTGCTCGTGGTGGGCGGCGGCGGTGGGTTCGTCACCGTGCCGACGTACCAGAGCGCGTAGAACGCCAGGAGGACGACGAGTAGGCCGACTTTCTTCATAGGTGCTCGCCCCTCACCGCCCGTTCCAACGGCCTCGTCGGTGGCCCATCCTGGTCCTTCACGGCAAGCTGCATCGTCGCCTGCCTTTACCGCCTGCCGGGATGTAGCCGCCCGGTGCTGGTTCCCTTGGCGCCTCCTAGTTAGCCGCCTGGAGGAGGTTCCGGTTTCAGGCGCGCCGCGTCAAAATCGGCCTCGATCGCTCTCAGTGCTTCAAGGACGGTCTTCTCGTCGGCGGTCCAGATCTCCCCGTCCTCGAACCGCACCTTGCTGACCCAGGCGACGCCGGTCAGGAAAGTAAAGGCCCTTAGAGGGTTCGCGATCCATGTGCCACTCTGGGATCGCCCGCCAGTGACCGTCTCCAGGGCGATCCCGTTCGTACGGTTGAGGAACTCGTTCCATACGTCGAATGTCGCCAGGCCGAACTGGATCGCAACGATCGTCCTTCCGGAGCTGTTCTGGTACTTCACCGAATGGTGCACGCCTTCGGCGGCGTACTGTGAGCGCTCGCGGTACTGCGCCGTGTAGCTGGAAATGGTGACCGGTGCATCGTGCTGTGCCACGACGGTCGTCGTGGGCTTGGGCTGGGCTTCCGCTGCCGCGGTGAGCAAGATGGTCGCGGCGCCGACGACGAACGACAGAACCCGCACCGCTCTCATGGTCGACCTCCAGGGGTTCGGCTCGACCCCGGGAGTGGGGCCAGCCGTCTGACTCAGCTCGCTGTGACGAGCGGGGGTAGATCGCTGCGGCAGTGCTTGCAGATCTCCGCTTGGAGTTGGACCTCCTCCGCGCATCGAGGGCACCGTCGTGTCTGGGCCTTCCGCCGCTTGTTGAAGAGAATCACCATGTCGATCGCCATGATCGCGTTGATGCCCAACCAGGTCGGCAGGAGAAGCAGGAGGCCCGTCGACACCACCACGAGGGACACGAGGCACAACGCAGCGAGCCCGAGGATGACGCGCCCCATGTAGATGTACCCCGCCCCGGGGAGTACGAGGTTCAGGCCGATCGCGAGCGGCAGACTCTTCTCCTTCAATGGTGTGCTCACCTTCAGGCTCCTCCAGTGTCATGGACTACCGCCGCCGCTTCCCGCCGTTCTCTTCGTCGACCAGGTGCTCGTCGTCGTCCGGTTCGCGGACCCAGACGATCCGGTGCATCAGCTTCACGTCGCTCTTGCGCACGAACCGTGGCTCGTGCGCAGGGTTCGCGCTCTCGAGCATCCAGCCGTCCCCGGCCTTCCGCGCGATCTTCACCAGGCGCTCGCCGGAGGTGAGCTCCAGGTAGACGCGGTGCCCGCTGCGCACCGGGCGCGACGGCGAGACGACGACCGTCATGCCCGGTTCGTAGATCGGGATCATCGAGTCGCCCCGCACCCGCACGCCGTAGGCGCGCGGGTCGCGCACGTCGTACGGCCGGCGGATCCGGTCCGTGATGCGCGCGAGCAGAGCGCCTGTGTCGTCCCAGAAGAGCGTGTCGCGTGGGGAGGCCTCGCCCTCGCCGATCACCGGCAGGTCGTCGCGCACCGAGCCGGAGATGTCGACGAACTCGCCCGCGTCGTCGCCGCCACCACCTGGACCGCGCCCCAGCCGGGCCGCCACGGCTCGAATCTCCGCAATCACCGCATCCCGATCCGGCGGAATCGCGTTCGGTACCCGCGTCTTCGCCTTCACGGGCTTCGCCGGCGTGCCCGTCATCGCCCGCAGCTTCTCGAGCAGCTCGTTCACCGACGTCGACGCCGCGGTGTCGTAGCGCGGGTCCACGCCGGAGAGCAGGTCGTCGATGGAGCAGCCGAGTGTCTTCGCGATCTTGAGCAGTGTGCTTGTGTCCGGTAGCCCGTAGCGATCGTTCTCCCAGTCCGAGACGCGGCTCTGGGGGACCCTCATCGCCTCAGCGAAGTCGCCTTGCGCGCGAAATCCTCTCTCGACGCGTAGTCGACGGATGTTCTCCCCGATGGTCCCCACCGGGTCAGAGCATACAGCTACGTGCAGTCCATAAACGCAAGAGCCGGATAGATTTACACTCATCGCGTAATTTCGTGTTGACACGTTATCGGGAGATGCGTAAATTACGTGCATGCTCGATGCGGCACAAATCGAAAGCCTTCGGGATGTCCCGATAGACCAGGACTCGCCGAACCGCGTCGCCGCGGCGATCAAGCTGCTCGGAGTGACGCAGCGTGCGGTCGCCACCGAGCTCGGCATGACCGACGCGCAGATGAGCGACTTGTGCCGTGGTCGCTATCGGGCCATTCGGCTCGAGACGGCCCGTCGCCTCGCCGCGTACTTCGGCTGCTCGATCGAGGACCTGTTCCCGTCTCGGGAAGGAGCGGTGGCTTGATGTCATCTTGTCCTCGTGTCCCCTCTATCGTTGGTCGTCGCGGGTCCGCCGTACCAGCCGAATCGAAGGGCGAAAATTCGGGCGAACAGAACCGCCGGTGGAAGGCCATGCAGGGGCTCGGCGACGACGCCACGCGGTGGACCGTCGTCGTGGACGGCCCGCGCAAGTGGCTGATTGCCACCGTCGAGAATGGCCAGCCCGGCGACACGCTCGACACAGAGCGCGAGACCGCGCACGCGATCGCGGCCCTCCCGGTCCTGCTGCCGGCGCTGGAGCAAATGGTCGCGGACCATCCATGCGGCTACGCCAAGGGCTTCTGCACTGGTTGCGCAACCTGCGTGGCCGAGGCCGCCATCGCCAAGGCGAAGGGCGGTGCGGCATGACGCGCGGGCCGGTGCCGGCGACGTTGGCGGACGCCGTCTACGAGGTGGTGCACGGCGGGCCGCTCCCGCCGAAGCAGCTCGCGGCGCGGGTGGGGAAGACGCACGGCTACCTGCTGGACGCGTCGAACCCGCATGACGAGCTCAAGTTCCAGGCGCAGCTCATCGTCCCGCTGACGCTGGCGCAGGGGAACCCCGCGATCGTTCGGTATCTGGCCCACGAATGCGGCGGGCTGTTCATCGAGCGCCCGCGCGCGGATGCGGGTGACCTGGATGTGGTCCGGGCCCACGCGGAGGTGCTGCGCGAAGTAGGGGAGGACGCCCAGGCGATCGGGTCGGCGCTCTCCCGCGACGGCCGCATCGACGCCGACGAGGCGACTGCGATTCTCCGTGACATCGACGAAATGCTGACCCGGCTCGCCGCCCTGCGAGCGGTCGTGGCACAGCGCAGCGGTGATGGGGCACTGACGATCGTGGCGCGGCCCGAGGGGGGGGCACTGTGACGCGCGAGGCGTTGATCACCATCGAGGAGGCGGCGGCGCGCCTCGGAATCTCGCGGCGCGCCGGCTACGACCTGGTCGCGCAAGGCAAGCTCGAGGCAATCCGCGTCGGTCGCTTGCTGCGCGTGGAGCCCGCCGCGATCGAACGCTTCAAGGTGCGGAACCGCGTGCGCGTCGAGCGGCCGCTGGCCGAGACGCCCGTCCGTGTGCCGCACCCGCCCGTGCCTGGACAACCGCGCATCAAGGGCGCCGACCGCTACCTGTGATGGTGCCCCTGTGCTCTGTCGGGCCTCGTCGCGTCTCGGAAGTCTGCCTGTCAGAGGACAAAAGTCAACCTCCGTCGTGCGCGGCTCTGTTGTTGGTGCTGGGCCGGCCGCGCTTCAAGAGTTCGGACCGGTGCCTGTAATGGCGAACGACCCGTGCGCCCTGTCAGCGGATGAGGGACGTGAGCTGTCCGACGGCGAGGCCGTCGACGTGCTGCGCCAGGCGCTCGACCGCGCGCTGTCGAACCGGGCGACGCGCCGCGTGATCGCGCGCGCGACACCGGTGGTTGGGCCGGCGGTGTGCGCCTGGTGCGGCGTGGAGCTCAAGCCGGGCGCCCCGGACGGGCCGGTGTCGCACGGGTGCTGCACGGCGTGTGCAGAGCGGGTGGCGCGCGAGGCGGAACTGCCGTGACGCGAGAGCTCTGGAGTCTCTCGTCGCGATCGCGATCGCCGGCGCTGGCTTGGCGCTCTTCTGTGCGCTTCTGCTCGCGGCGCTTCATGTGAACCGCGTGATGTTCACCGCAATTCGTAACTGGCTCGGATCCAAGGGGGGCGACATGACATTCAAGTTCGCGATGGGCGTGAAGGTGCGCGACCGGGTGACGGGATTCACGGGCGTCGTCATTTCGCGCTGTCAGCACCTCACGGGGTGCGACACGTACGGGGTGCAGGCCCCGGTGAAGGACGGCGACGGCGAGACGAAGAGTCCGCAGTGGTTCGACGACCAGCGGCTCGAGCTCGTCGACGGGAAACCGCTGCGGCTCGACAACAGCCGTGCGAACTGGGCGGGGCCGAATCCGCAGCCCTCGCGCGCGGTGCCGGCGTAAGCCGATGTCCGTGGTGCTCGGCTACCTCGTGTTGGCGGCGGCCGCGGGGCTGGTGACGGTGTGGCAGATGGGGGAGATTCGGCGCGAGATCCGCGCCGGGCGAGAGGAGTAGGCGCATGCACGGCGAACTCTTCCTGCGGGTGTGGACGGCGGCGACCAACGACCGGGCGTTGGCGGTGGTCCTGGCGTGCTACGGCCTGCTCGGGCTCTTCGTCTTCGCGGCGCTGGCGCTCGCGAGCATCCGGCGTCTCCGGCGCGCGTGGCGCCACTGGCGGACACGCCGGCAGGTGCGCGCGTTCGCGGCCGGCCGGGAGCGTGAGGAGCGCGAACGTCGACGGCTGCTGGCGTTGCGGGCGGCGACGCTGCGCGCCGAGGCCTCGCCGGGCCGCTGGGTCGCGAGGGACCGATGAGGGCGGCCCTGCTGGCGCTGGTGAACACGCTGACCCTCGGAGGGCTCTACGTCGTGTTGTGCCGCCGCGGCCACCACGACCCCGACCCGCGCTTCGCGTCGCTAGACGACGGGACGCCGGCGTGGGAATGCCCGCGGTGCTGGCGCCGGTATCCGCGCGCCGACCGCGGGACGTGGAAGCCGGAAGAGATTCGGCGCGAGGCGGCCGCACGTGACGCGCGTCGTCGTCGACGCCGGCCGAAGCCGGCCGCGCCACCGATTGACGCGACGGCGCGGTTCAAGCAGCGCGCGGCCCGGCGATGACCCGTGTGGGACCTGGAAGGAGGAGTGAGTGATGGATTCCGTGACGCCGGCGCGCGACACCTTGCTGTTCGACACCGCGCGGCTGCTGGTGACGCAGCTCGGACGCGTGGAGCGGATGCACCGCGCCGGCATCGAGCCGACGTTTGGGACGCTCCAGGACCTGTTCGAGACGCGCGCGCAGCTCGAGCGGCTGACCGAGTCCGCGCCGGCCGCGCCGCCGCGGTGTCAGACGGGCGGGTGCGACCAGCCGGGCGTGACGGAGCTGCTGCCCGGCCGGGTGCTGTGCACGGGCCACGCGCGCGAGGTGGAGCGCCTGCTCGGGCTCGCGCGGGCCGGAGCGCGGTGATGCGGATCTGGTGGCCCACAGACCGTGGTGAGACGGTGCCGCTGCGCGTCGCGACGGCGCTCATGGCGTTGGGCTTGTTCACGTCGACGCGCTGCCTGATGGCGCAGCCTGACAGTCGCGAGGGGTGTGAGTGATGAACGAGTGCGATCGGCCGACGGATGCACCCGCGACGTTGTCGACGGGGGCGTGTGGCACGCGCGAAGCGGGCCAGGGGATGACGGCCCCCGAGAAGGATCGCCGTCTTCGTGAGGCGCAGGCGTACCTGCAGCGTGCGATGTCCACGCTCTGGGATGTCGGGGAGCGTCAGCTCGCGCACGAGGTCCTCGTGGCATCGAACGACATCCTCCTCGCGCGCCGCGCCCTGCACCCGGGGCCTGCCGTGGCGCCGCGGGCGTAGACCGGAAATCACTTCAAAAGGGGGGGGGACGAAACACATGGCAGCCACGATGATGAGCGACGCGCCCGCGCTGGGCGAGGCGATTGAGACGAAGCGGGTCGCGATCGAGGCGCTTCGCCCGTCGCCGTTGAACCCGCGGAAGCGGTTCGATGCCGGCTCGATGACGGACCTCGAGGCGAACATCCGGCAGCACGGCGTGATCGTGCCGCTGCTGGCCCGGCGCCGCTCCGACTACATCGAAGTGATCGACGGTGAGCGCCGCTACCGTGCGGCCGCCCGCGTCGGCTTGTCTTCGATCCCGGTGATCTTCCGCGACGAGCTGAGCGACGGCGAGGTCATCGAGATCCAGTTGCTCTCGGCTATCCAGCGCCAGGACCTGACGCCCCTTGAGGAGGCGCGCGGCTACCAGGCGTTGCTCGCCAGCAACCCCTCGCGCTACTCGGCGGCGTACATCGCGGACCGCATCAGCCGCAGCGAGCGGTACGTGTGGGACCGCATGAAGCTGCTCGAGCTCATCCCGCCGGCGGCACTCGCGCTCGAGGCCGAGAAGATCCTGGTGGGCCATGCCGAGCTGTTGGCCAAGCTCAAGCCCGAGGACCAGCGGCGCGCGCTCGCGCCACCCGACCATCGCGGTCGTGGTGGTCTCTGGGCGCGCACGGGCGAGACGCTCGACTTCGGCGAGGACCCCGACGACTGCGACGACGTGGACGCGCTCGACGGCTTCAATGAGGATGCCGGGCCCGACGGCATCGACGCGCAGCTCCTCGAGCTGGCGCGGGCCGGGTGGCCGCGGCTGAAGCCGGTCACGGTCAAGGAGCTCGAGGCGTGGATCGCGTATCACGTGCGCTTCGACGTGCAGCACATGGCGCAGGCGGCGCCGCTCGACTTCGGGCCTGTGCAGGCCGTGGTGGAAGCCGCCAAGGCGGTGCCTGGGCGCGGGAAGAAGGTTGTCTCGATCACGCAGGAATACCGGGTCGACGATGACGCGCGCGACCCGGGCGGTGAGCGCACGTTCGGCGCTCAGTCGTGGCACCGCGCGGACGGGTCGTCTGACTCGGCGCCCGTGTGTGAGCACGGCGTGCTCGGGGTGTTCGTCGCCGGCCGCGGCTACGGCACCACCATGCAGGTCTGCATCGCCAAGGACAAGTGTCAGGTCCACTGGGCGCAGGAGATCAAGGCCCGCGAGAAGAGCGCGAAGCTGCGGGCGCAGGGGAAGGGCGGCCAGGCGGCACAGCGTGAGGTCGTCGATGAGGCCGCGCGCCGGGCCGAGGTCGAAGCAGCGGAACGCAAGCGCGCGGCGTGGTACGCCATGCGGGACGACCTGACCGACGAGGCTGTCAGTCAGCTGAAGGGCGCGACGTCTATCACGAAGACGCAGGCGGCGAAGCTGTCCACGGTCTACGAGATGCTCGTGAGAGACGCGGTCGCGGCCCTTGGCGCCTCGTCGTGGCATCAGAAGCCCGCGGCGGCGCTGCTCGTGATGGGGGTGCTGTCCTTCTGTGAACGCGCTGATTCATTCGAGGAGTTCCTGAAGGACGTGGTCGTGCCGTTCGGTCTGAAGCCGAAGCCGTTCCAGGCGATCCGTGTGAAGCACCTGCCGGCCGAGACGCCGGCGCCTGCCAAGAAGAAGGCATCGCCTGCGAAGGTCGCGTCCAAGGCCGCGAAGTCGGCCAAGGGGGCATCCGCGAAGAAGACGACGCGTCGGAGAGTGAAGCGGTGACGGTGTTGCCGTCCGACCAGAGTGTGCGCCGGCGTCTGCAGCTCGCGGTGCAGGCGCTGGCCGAGGCGATCGACGCGGGCGGCGTGTCGCCGACGCGTGAGGAGCTCGCGGCCCTCGCCGAGGTGTGCGCGCGGTCCGGTTGCCAACGTGAAGCCGCGCGGGTGCGGCGCTGGCTCGGAGCCGATGCGGCGCCGCACCTGGTGGCCTGGTAGGCGAAGGAGAGAGGACCCATATGGAGACGACTGACTACGGCGCGATCATCGCGACGCTCGAGGACAAGCGCGCCCAGTTGGGCATTGCGATCGACGCCCTCCGGGCGCTGTCCGCGGCCCCGCCGGCATCCGCGCGGCCGGCGAAGGTACGGCGTTCGGCGCCCCGGGCCCCGAAGCGGACGAAGGCGGCGAGGGAGTCGAAGAGTGCCCGCCCTACCGAAGCGTCGTCGGACAGCCACGAAACGGTGCTGGCGGCGCTGAAGGACGGGCCGGTGTCGATGTTGGGCCTCATGGCTCGGACGACGCTGTCGCGCTACCTGCTGACGAAGGCGATCGGCGAGCTGAAGGCGCAGAAGCGCGTGAAGGTGACGGGCGAGACCACGTCGCGTCGGATCGCGCTCGTCTAGGCGGATGCACCCCGCGGCCGCGGAAGGCCTTGCCGTTGCGCCAGGCGCCGAAGAAGCCGGCCCCGGCGACTGGCGATGCGTCCTGGTGGGTGACGGCCCCACGCGACGGGATGACCCGGACCGCGGAGGGCCACGTCGAGCGGATGAGCGCCAGTCCGGTGGCGTTGAAGGTGTCGGGAGCAGCGCGGGATGAGTGATGTCGTTGGGGGCCGGATGAAAGCGTTGACCATTCACCAGCCGTGGGCCGAGTTGATCGCGCGCGGCGACAAGCCGATCGAGAACCGGACGTGGTCCACGAGTTATCGGGGCGCGCTGCTGATCCACGCCAGTCGGTCGAGGGAAGACCTCTTCGGATGGGGTAAGCCCGAGGAGAGGGTCTACGGGTTCCCGCTGGAGGCGATGGCGTTCGGCGCCGTCGTCGCCGTGGCGCGGCTCGTCGAGTGCCTGGCGCTCAACGCGAGTTGGCCGGCGAAGTGCGTGCTGCTGCGCACCCACGAGCACGCGCGTGGGCCCTGGTGCTGGGTGCTGGAGGGCGTGCGGCGCCTGCCTGAGCCCATCCCGTGCCGAGGGTATCAGCAGCTCTGGGTGCCTGACGACGCGGTGACGGCGCGCGTGCGCGAGTTCATGGCGGTGCCACGATGAGGCGCTGTCTCGCCCCCGCCCCGGGCTCGACGACCCGCTGTCCGCACCCCAGCGAAGGTGACTACTGCTCGGCGGCCTGTCGCCAGCGGGCGTTCCAGTTCGTCTACCGGCTCACCACGGGCCGGAGCTACCGGACCGACCGGGTCCGCCAGGGTCGGGCCCGCTACGTCGGTCGACGGTTGCGCGCCACGAGAGAGGGTGCCCGGTGAGTCGTAGCGGCTGGATTCAGACCTACACCGGGCGCCAGGTGTTTCCCTTGGCGCCCCGGCGTGAGGACATCGCGATCGAGGACATCGCGCACGCTCTGGCGTTGTCGAACCGCTTCACCGGGCACACCAGGCTGGCGTATTCGGTCGCGCAGCACTCCGTGCACGTGTCGCAGCTCGTGCCGGTAGAGGACGCGCTGTGGGGGCTGCTGCACGACGCCAGCGAGGCCTACCTCGTCGACGTGCCGTCGCCGTTGAAGCGCCTGGCGCCGTTTGCGGGCTATCGAGCGTGCGAGGCGCACCTGCAGCGGGTGATCTACCACCGGTTCGGGCTGTGCGGACCCCAGCCGGCGAGCGTGCACGAGGCGGACCGGCGAATGCTGGCGGCCGAGGCGCAGGACCTGCTCGGGCCGCTGCATCCGGACTGGCCGGAGTCGTGTCGTGGGATGCGGGGGCGCCCGTCGTTTCGAGTGGTGCCGTGGTCGGCCGAGGAGGCCGAGCGGGCGTTTCTTCGGCGGTTCGCTGGGTTGTATCGAGCGTCGGACGAAGGTGGCGTGGGCGGGCGCGTGGCGGTCGAATCGGGGGGCGTGGTCGGATGAGCGTAGTCGTGATGTCGTGGGTGTGGAAGGAATCGCGGTCGGTCGGCGCGGATCGGCTGGTCTTGCTGGCGATCGCAGACCGCGCCAGTGACGAGGGGGTCGATGCCTGGCCGAGCGTCCTGACGATCGCGAAGAAGACCCGGCTGTCGAAGAGCACGATCCTGCGGTCGGTGGCGCGGCTCGAGGAACTCGGCGAGCTGGTTGTCAAGCGAGCCGACGGCCGCTCGAACTACTACACGCTCCCGATGCGTCCATATGAGCCCTCGGGGTCTGGTCCCGAGCAGGTCCAGCAGGAACCGCCGGCGTGCGAGCCGGACCGGTGTCAGGATGACACCACCCGGTGTCAGGATGACACCGGTAGCAGAATGACACCGGTGTCATCCGTGACACCGCCACCGGTGTCACTGGTGACACCTAATACATCCTGTACATCCAGTACCCACCCACCGCGCGCGCGAGCGGCGACAACGGCCCGGATGCCGCTGGTCGCCAAGGGCGAGTCCCTGAGCTACGACCGGCAGCAGCGCAAGCTGCATGCGTCCCACCACCCGGAGGTCTGCCGTTGGCGCGACCCGACCGTCCGCGTGTGCATGCCGTCGTCGATGCCCGAGCAGCTCGCCGAGCGCCTGGCGGGCGTGCCGCTCGAGCGCGCCGTCGAGGACGTCATCGCGTGGGCGCGGGCGGATGTGCCTCCGGTCGGTTACGTGGGCTCGAGCGATGCGTTCGTCTACTGGCGCGACCGATGGGACCAGACCCGGGCGACGGCGTCCACGGGGCCGCCTGGCCGCGCCGGCGGCCGCCGTGCGGGCGTGGCTCCGGCGCCGGCGGGTCGGGCCATCCCTGACGCCGCGGAGACCGACGCGCTCCTCGAGGAGCTGGGGTGGGTGCCGTCATGAGCGAGTCGCGCACACTGCCGCACCACCTGGACGCCGAGCGCGCGGTCCTGGGCGCTGTGATGGTGGACCAGGCGCAGCTCGCCGAGGCGACCGAGCTGCTACGCCCGGAGATGTTCTATCGCGCGGCGCATCTGAACATTTACGCGGCAATGATCGAGGTCGACCGTCGGGGCGACCCCATCGACCTGATGCTGCTGGCCGAGCACCTGCGGCGGGCGGGCACGCTCGAGGACGTGGGCGGCCCGGCGTATCTGGCGGCGCTCATGGACGGCGTGCCACGCGGTGTGAACACCGGGCACTACGCGGCGCTGGTGCGTGACCGGTGGCTGTGCCGGCAGGTTATCTTCGTCGCGAACAGGTTGATGGCCCTCGGCTACGACGCGGTCGAGGGCGGCGAGGCAATCATCACGGAGGCCGAGCGGCTGCTGCTGGACCTGAGTCGTGGTCGCACGAGCGAGGGCTACGTGCACGCCGAGCAGTTCATGCGGGAGACGTTCCAGACGATTCAGCGTCTGGCTGACGGGCAGCAGTACATCACCGGTCTCGCGACGGGCTTCGGCAAGCTCGACGGCATGACGCGTGGGCTCCAGCCCGGGAACCTCATCATCGTCGCTGCGCGGCCGTCGATGGGTAAGACGAGCTTCGCGCTGCAGATCGCGCTCGAGGCGGCGCGTCACGGCACCGTGGGGTTCGTCAGCGTCGAGATGGGGCGACAGGAGATCGGCCTGCGGGCGGCTGCGTTGCAGGCCAGGATCAACAACTTCAGCCTCCTGACGGGACGGCTCGGGTCGGGCGAATACGAGCGGCTCACGCCGGCGCTCGGCGAGATTGCGCGTGGCGGCTTCGCCATCGACGACAGCCCGATCATGGGACCCGAGCAGTTGCGGTCGCGTGCTCGGCGTCTCGCGTCCACGCATCACCTGGTGTTGCTCGTGGTGGACTACCTGCAGCTACTGGACGGCAAGGGCTTGGATGCGGAGAACCGTCAGCAGGAGGTGGCGCAGACCAGCCGCATCCTGAAGCAGATCGCGAAGGAGTTGCAGGTGCCGCTCGTGGCGCTGGCGCAGTTGTCGCGAGCGAACGAGGCGCGCGCCGACAAGCGGCCGCAGCTCTCAGACCTGCGGGAGTCGGGTGCCCTCGAGCAGGACGCCGACGTCGTGCTGCTGCTGCATCGCCCGGAGTACTACGAGCGGGAACCGACGGACCCTGGCCTCGCCGAGCTGATGCTGGCTAAGCAGCGCAACGGCCCGACGGGGTTGGTGAAGCTGCGGTTCATCAGTCAGCAGACCCGGTTCGAGAGTTGGAAGGACGGTGACTCGTGAAGCCTGAGCCTGTGACGTGTCCGCTCTGTGATGGCCGGATGGTGCGTCGCGCGAACGCGTCGACGGGTCAGCGGTTCTGGGGCTGTGCTCGCTACCCTGCGTGCACGGGCACGCGTGATGTGCAGGGGGAGGCGCGGCAGCCCGCGCTTCGTGAGGTGCTGGACCGCGACGGAGGCGACGAGCTGCCGAGCGAACGACAGTACGCGCGCGACCGCAGCCGCTGGCGCGACGGGTGACGGTGGGGGAGGGGGGGCTTAGGTTCTCCGCCGACTGTGGCGTCATGCGGGTGGACGAGGCCCGGAATTTGATCAGGCAGTGGAGTTGGTGAGTCCGATCGATCGATCGACAGATCGATCGTTGTGGGGTGGTTGGTCATGATGTCGTTGCGGGCCTACGCCAGGCACAGAGGCGTCGCGCCGAGTTCGGTCGTGGTCGCGGTCCAGTCCGGCCGCCTGCGGCTGTGCGTCGTGCGCGACGAGAAGGGCCGCCCGAAGATCGCCGACGTGGCCGTGGCCGACCGGGAGTGGGACGCCGGCACGGACCTGTCGCGGGCGCCTGGCTACGTGAAGGCGCGTGCCGACGCGCGCGCAGCCTCGACGCCGGCGCTCCCGTTGTCTGCGGCCGACGACGTGGTGCCACCGTCCGACAGCCAGGATGACGAGACGCCTTCGGGCGATACGGTGTCGCGCTCGCTCACCCTCAGTGAGGCGACGGCTCTCGAGAAGGACTGGAAGGCGCGCATCGCCGAGCTCGACTACCGGGAGCGCGCCGGCGAGCTCGTGAACGCCCGGGCAGTCGAGGCGCGGATCGTTGACGAGTACTCGAAGTGCCGCACGAAGCTGCTCGCCGTGAGCCGGAAGGCGAAGGCGACCATGCCGCACCTGACGCACGCCGACGTTCTCCAGTTCGACGTGCTGATCCGGGAGGCCCTCGAGGACCTGGCCGGCCGCGGCGCCGAGAAGACCGAGTCCGTATGACGATGCTCTCGATCGAAGGCGAGGCGCTGTTCGAGCGGGCCCGGCGCGCCTGGCGGCCGCCGCCGCGCCTGAACCTGTCCGACTGGGCCGAGGAGCACTTCTACCTGTCGGCCGAGTCCGCCGCGGAGCCCGGTCGGTGGCGCACGCTGCCCTACCAGCGCGGGATCATGGATGCGATCACGGATCCCCTCGTCACGCAGGTGAGCGTGATGAAGAGCGCCCGCATCGGTTACACGAAGTGCATCAACGCGACCGTTGGCTACTACATCCACCAGGACCCGTGTCCGATCATGGTGGTGCAGCCGACGATCGAGGATGCCGCCGGCTACTCGAAGGAAGAGATCGCGCCGATGTTGCGCGACTGCCCGACGCTCCGTGACCTGGTGCCTGAGCCGAAGACGCGCGACTCGGAGAACACGATCCTCTTGAAGCGGTTCCCCGGGGGGTCGCTCTCGCTGGTCGGCGCCAACAGCGCGCGCGGCTTCCGCCGCGTGAGCCGCAAGGTGGTGATCTTCGACGAGACCGACGGCTACCCGCCCAGTGCGGGGAGTGAGGGCGACCAGATTCAGCTCGGCATCCGGCGCACCGAGTACTACTGGGACCGGAAGATCATCGCCGGCAGCACGCCCACGGTCGGCGGCCGGAGTCGCATCGAGCAGCTCTTCAACGCTGGCGACCAGCGGCGCTACTACGTGCCCTGCCCGCATTGTGGCTTCATGCAGGTCTTGGTGTTCTCGCGGTTCAAGTGGCCGAAGAACCGGCCGGAGGCGGCTATCTACGTCTGCCTCGAGTGCGGCGCCGAGATCGAGCACGACGACAAGCGGCGGATGGTGCAGGGCGGTGAGTGGCGTCCTGGTCCACATCCGCAGTTCCCAGACGCGCCGGCGCCGCCGCCCTTCACCGGTCACGCGAGCTTCCACATCTGGGCGGCCTACAGCTTTTCGCCGAACGCGACCTGGGGACAGATCTGCTCGGAGTTCGTCGCGGCGACGCACGCGGGCCCCGAGCACTTGAAGACGTTCGTCAACACGGGCCTCGGCGAGCCGTGGCAGGACCGCGGCGAGGCGCCGGAGTGGGAACGCCTGTACGCGCGCCGCGAATCCTACCAGCTCGGCACGTGCCCGTCGGGTGTGCGGTTCCTGACGGCGGGCGTCGACGTCCAGAAGGACCGGCTCGTCTACGAAGTCGTGGGCTGGGGCCGGGAGAAGTGCTCCTGGTCGATCGACGCTGGTGTGCTCGCCGGGGATACATCCGACCTGGCCGCTGGCCCGTGGGCCCAACTCGAGGCGCTACTCGCGCGCACCTTTACGCACGAGGCCGGTGCAGAGTTGCCGATCGCGATGCTCGCGATCGATTGCGGGTTCAACGGGCAGGTGGTGCACGGCTGGGTGCGAAAGCATCCCATCTCGCGGGTGATCGCTGTGTTCGGTAAGGCCAAGGCTCTGATGTTGATCGGGGTTCCCTCGCGGGTGGAAGTGCGTTTCGATGGCCGCGCCGGCAAGAAGTCCGCCAAGGCGTGGCCGGTCGGGACGGACACTGCGAAGACGGAGCTGTATGGATGGCTGGCGCTTCAGCCGCCAGGCGCGGAGGCGCTCGCAGAGGGCCGCCCGTATCCGGCCGGGTTCTGCCACTTCCCTGAGCACGGTGAAGAGTACTTCAGGCAGCTCACCGCCGAGCAGCTCGTGTCGCATCGGAGCGCGAAGGGCTACACCGTGTACGGGTGGGAAGTGATTCCAGGCCGTGAGAACCATTGGCTGGACACCCGGGTGTATGCGCGTGCTGCTGCGGCGCTCGTGGGGCTCGACCGGTTCCGTGAGGGGGACTGGGTGGCGATCGAAAAGAATCTCGGCATCGAGCGCCCCGCGCCGTCGGTTGTGTCGGCGCCGAAGAGTGAGCCTCCGTCTACGGGGCCTGCTCGCAAGACGTCCTGGTTGCCGCCCCGTCGGGACTGGCTGCGGAGGAACCGATGAAGCGCCCGCCGCTCGTTGACTTGTCGTCGCACCCGGTGTCGTTCGTGACGGTCACTGACCTGGCGACTTACCTGCTGGTTGACGAACGCACCATCCTGCGGATGATCGAGGACGGGGCCTTGCACGCGGTGAGGGTCGGACGGGTGTGGCGGATTCCGCTCGATGAGGCTCAACGAGTGTTCCCCGTGGAACGTGCGCGACACGACGCTAGGCGCATCTCGTAGCATTCTTGGCACTCAGCCATTGTGTTGACGCTGGACGCGCCCGCATACTGTGCCGCGAGGGCGACCATGGCCAGCGCCGCCGAACTACAGACCCGCATCACTGAACTCGAAGAGCGTCTCGCGCAGTTTGCCGGCGTGAGCCAGACGTCGTTCGATGGACAGGACACGTCCTTCGATCACGCGGCGGCGACGGATGAACTGGCGCGTCTCCGTCGCGAGCTGTCGACGGCGACCTCCACTCGCCAGACCTCCCGCTTTCCCATTTACGACAAGGGCGCCTGATGGCGGTCCACCAGACCTGGCTCGACCGCGCGATCGGGTTCGTCTCGCCGCCCATGGCGTTGCAGCGGCAGCGTGCCCGTATCGCGTCGATGTTGCTGGCGCGGCACTACGAGGGCGCGTCGACGGGCCGCCGCACGCAGGCCTGGCGTCGTGCGGCGACCGACGCGAACGCGGCTGCTGGGGGCATGACCCTGGCGCGTCTCCGTGACGCCGCGCGTGACCTCATCCGCAACAACGGCTACGCCGAGAGCGCGGCCGAGACGATCGCGACCCACACGGTGGGCGACGGGATCCGCGCGGCCGCGAAGCATGACGCCTGGCGCCGGTGGAGTGAGAGCACGGACTGTGACGCCGACGGGCAGAACGACCTGGTGGGCCTCCAGGAGCTGATCATGCGCGCCGTCGTGAGCGACGGCGAAGTGTTGGTCCGCCGGCGCCCTCGTCGCATTGAAGATGGTCTGGCGCTCCCCATGCAGCTCCAGGTGATTGAGGCCGACTATCTCGACACCGGGAAGGATACCCGGCTGTCGAACGGCCACCGTGTCATTCAGGGCGTCGAGTACAACGGCTTCGGCCGCCGGGTTGCGTACTGGGTCTTCCGTGAACACCCGGGCGCGTTGCTGACCTCGGCGGGCACCCTCATGAGCGGCTCTGTGTCTGTGCCGGCGCGTGAGATCTTGCACATCTACCGGAAGCGCCGGCCCGGCCAGGTACGTGGGACGAGCTGGTACGCACCGGTGCTCCTGACCTTCAAGGATTTCGACGAGCTCGCCGACGCGACCCTTATGAAGCAGAAGGTCGCCGCGTGCCTGTCGGTCATCACGACTGACGTGGATGGTGACGGGGTGCGGCTCGGCGCGGAGCCGACGGATGCGAACGGCCACAGCACGGGCGACAGCGCGACGGATGCGCAGCTCGATGTGATCGGTCCAGGCATGGTGCTCAATGCGCCCACCGGCCGTGACGTCACGGTGATCGATCCGCCCAGTGTGACCGACTACCCGGCGTTCTCGAAGGTGAACCTCCGGGCGATTGGCGCAGGCCTGGGGGTGCCGTACGAAGACCTGACCGGGGACTACGCGGGCATGCCCTTCTCGGCGGCTCGGATGTCGCGGCTGCGGCACGTGGTCCGCGTGCGTCGGTGGCAGTGGCAGATCCTGGTGCTCCAGTTCCTGCAGCCGACGTGGCGGTGGGCGATGGAGGCCGCCGAGCTCGCCGGCGAACAAGGCCAGACGAAGACGGAGTGGACCGCCCCGCCGCTCCCGATGGTGAACCCGGCTGAGGAGGTCCTGGCAGACATCCGCGCGGTCCGGGCCGGCCAGAAGACGATGTCCGAAGTCATCCGCGAGCGCGGCTACAACGCCGACGAGTTCTTCGCGGAATACCTCGCCGACATGAAGCGGCTCGACGAGCTGGGCCTGGTGCTGGACGTCGACCCGCGAAAGGTGAACCAGAACGGGCAACTGCAGGGGGACGGGCGCGGCGCCGGCTGAGAAAGAGGCGCCGTCGAAGGCCTCGGGTGGCGACGACTCTGGTGATGACGACTCCGAGAAGGGCGACGACGCATGATCGACGACGTGCAGGACCGTGCGGAGTTCGGTGCGCGCGCGAACCGCGGTGGCCGGCCACGGTCCGCCACGCCGACCGTCCCGACGTGTGTCCGCCTCCCTCGCGACCTGTTCGATGCCGCGTGCCGCGTGTCGCAGCGCGCGCGGCAGCCGCTCCCGGAGGTCATCCGCCAGGCCCTCCGTGACCACCTGAGCCGTCGTCGGCTCGGGTAGGTTTCCGTACTCAAAAACTACAGATCCGCGGCATCTCTGCGACCTTGGATGCATGTCGCGCCAGATGGTCATGCCGCCCCTCGATCTGCGAGCCGATGTCGGCGCGGTCGATGACGACACGCGAACCGTCACGCTCACTTGGTCCACGGGGGCGGATGTCCTCCGGTTTGACTGGGAGACCGGTCGAAAGTTCTATGAGCGCCTGAGCCTCGACCCGAAGCATGTCCGGATGCAGCGGCTGGCCTCCGGCGCGGCGCCCCTGCTCGACAGCCACAGCGCGTACTCGCTGGCGCACCAGATCGGCGTCGTGGACACCGCGACGCTGGATGGCAAGCGCGGCACGGCGGAGGTCCGGTTCTCGAAGCGCGCCGACGTCGAGCCGTTCTACCAGGACGTGCGCGACAAGATCATCCGCAACGTGTCGGTCGGCTACCGCGTGCACAAGTTCGAGGAACTGGCTGAGACGCGCGGCGGGGTCCCTGTTCGGTTGGCGGTGGACTGGGAGCCGCACGAGATCTCGATGGTGCCCATGGGCGCCGACGCCGGGGCGCGCGTGCGCGCCTCGAAGGATGTGGAAACGAACCCGTGCGTCGTGGTCGTGCGCGCGGGCCTGCAGGATGAGGATCTGGCGCTCATGCGTCGGCGCCTCGACCTGGAACGATAGCGACCCCCTTCACCGGAGAACAGGAACCATGAAGATCGAACAGCTTCGGGCGCGCCGCACGCAGCTTCTGCGTGAGGCCGACGGACTGCGCCAGGACGGCGCGTTTCCCACCGACGAGGCGCGGACGCAGTTCGCCGCGAAGCTCACCGAGGTGGAGGGCATCGACGCCCAGATTCGGACGCTCGAGTCCGGCAACCAGCCGGCCACGGCCCCGGTGCCCACGCCGGCGGATCTCGCGGCGGCTCGTGAAGCCGCGGTGATCGAGGAGCGTGCCCGCGTGGCGGGTGTCGCCGACCTGTGTCGTCGGCACGGGATGGACGACAAGTTCGCTCAGGCACAGATCGCGGTCGGCGCCTCGATCGAGGCCACCCGCGTGGCCGTGCTCGAGCAGCTCGCCACCCGCAGCGATTCGACGGCGATCGACCACCGTCACACCATCATGACCTCCGGCGACGACGCCCGCGACAAGTGGCTGCGCGGGGTTGGCAACTGGCTCCTGCAGCGGAGCGGGATGGCCGCCGCGGTGGCGAAGGCCGAGGGCACGACCCCGGACAAGCTGGACCCGGGCGAGTTCCGTGGGCTGTCGCTGCTCGACCTCGGACGGCAGGCCCTCGAACGGCACGGCGTCAACACCCGCGGCATGGATCGCATGACGCTGGCTGGCCAGGCGATGGCCTACCGGAGCAACTACCAGACCGCCAGCGACTTCGCGGTGGCGCTGGAGAACGTGATGCACAAGGTCCTGCGGGCCGGGTACATCATCCAGGCTGACACCTGGTCCCGGTGGTGTGGTGTTGCCTCGGTGTCCGACTTCCGGGCGCACAGCTGGTACCGCACCGGCTCGCTCACCCAGCTCGATGACCTGACCGACCACGGCGAGTTCAAGAGCAAGGCGATTCCCGACGCCGAGAAGGCGACGCACGCCGCCTCGACGAAGGGCAACATCATCGCCGTGACCCGCCAGGTGATCGTCAATGACGACATCGGCTTCGTGATGCGTCTGACCGAGGCCCTCGGGCGCGCCGGCAAGCTGACCATCGAGCGCGCGGTCTACGCGCTGCTCTCGGAGAACAGCGGCCTCGGGCCGACGCAGGCCGACACCGAGCCGCTGTTCCACACCAACCGGAAGAACGTCAACGCGACGGGCTCCGCGATCACGATGGCCGGCCTCGACGCCGACGCCACGGTGATGGCCATTCAGACGGATCCGAACGGCCAGGACATCCTCGACCTGCGGCCGTCCGTGCTGCTCGTGGCGCGTGGCCTCGAGGGGACGGCGCGCGCCATCAACGAGGCCGAGTACGACCCCGACACGACCGGCAAGCTCCAGAAGCCGAACATCGTGAAGGGCATGTTCTCGGATGTCGTCGGCACGGGCCGGCTGACCGGCAACCGCCGCTACCTGTTCGCGGACCCGGCCCAGCACCCGGTGTTCCTGGTCAGCTTCCTCGAGGGCCAGCGTGAGCCGGTGCTTGAGACGCAGGACGGCTGGCGCGTGGACGGCGTGGAGATGAAGGGCCGCCTCGACTTCGGAGTCGACGTGGTCGACTACCGCGGCGCGGTCACCAACGCCGGCCAGTAGGCCGGACGCAACTTCGCTCTCGCGTAGAGCGCTGACACTCCGCCAGGGCGGTACCCGGAGGGCGACCTCCGGGCCGCCCTTTAGGAGTCAGAAGGCAGGGCCACGGCGGGCCCGGAAAGCGCCGCAGGAGACACCAGACATGGCATCCAATTTCGTGCAGCCCGGCAAGAACATCGATCTGACCGCGCCGACCGGCGGGGTCACCACCGGCGTGGGCGTCCTCATCGGCCGCCTGTTCTCCGTTGCGCTCTCGACGGTGCTCGCCGCGGCGAACTTCGTGGGCGCAACGGTCGGCGTCTGGAGCCTCGCGAAGACGAGCACCCAGGTGTGGGCCGCCGGCGACAAGATCTACTGGAACAACACCGACAAGCGCGCGGAGAACGTGCCGACCGCCGGCTTCCGGTTGATCGGCGTCTGCATCGAGGCCGCGGGGAACCCCACGAGCACCGGCAAGGTCCTGCTGCTGCCGGGCGTGTCGATGGCCATCCAGGGCGATGCGCTGCCGGCCGCGGCTTCGAAGGCGACGGCCGGGGCGGTCACGCTCACGGCCGCCGAGATCCTGGGCGGTATCGTCGTGGCCGACTGCGCCGGCGCTGGCCGCACGTACACGCTGCCGACGGCCGCGCTGCTCGTCGCGGCGATTCCCGGCGCCCAGGTGGGTGACATCGTCCGCTGCCTCGTGGTGAACGGCTCGGACGCGGACGAGGCGCTCACGCTGGCGGCGGGCAGCGGCGGCGGCTTCGACGCGAACCAGACCGCGTCGTCGCGGGTCATCCCGCAGAACACCTCGAAGAACGTGCACATCCGCCTGACCAACGTCACGGCTGAGGCCGAGGCGTACGTCGTCTACGCGTAACGCGGGGACGACGCGGTGGCGAACTTCGACACGGCCCGGACGGCCGCCGTGGGCGCCAACTTCGGCGTCTACGGCGTGCCGGCCACGGTGACCCGCCCGGCCCCGGACAACGCGCCGGTGACGTGCACGGTCATCAACCGCGTCGAGCAGCTCCAGGAGCGCCGGCCCTTCGGCGGCGACTTCCAGAAGCGGGAAGGGCGCCGGGTGATGTCGTTCAGGAAGAGCGAGATCGCGACGCAGCTCCCGCGCGGCACGACGGTTGTCGCCCCTGAGAGAAAGGGCGGCGCCGACAAGACCTGGGTGATCGACAGCGTGGACCGCGTCGACGCCTACTGCTGGCATATGGTCGTGACCCTCGCAGTGTCCTGATGGTTGACATCACCGTAGACGGCGACGAGCGGGTGGCGCTTGACTTGGCGGGCCAGCCCGCGCATGTCGAGCGCGCCGGTGTGCGCGCCATGAACCGCGCGATCGAGGCCGCGCGGACGGTGATGGCGCGGGAGATCTCGAAGGACCTGCAGTTGCGCGTCGGCGTGGTGCGTGAGGCCCTGCGGATGCAGCAGGCGTCGATCGCCAGGCCAGAGGCCAGCTTGAGCGGCAGCAGGCTGAAGCGCATCCCGGTCATCGACATGGGCGCGACTGGACCGTTTCCGTCTCGCGGCCGTGGGCGTGGAGTGAGCTGGCGGAACCAGGGCCGTAAGCGCGACCCGAAGGCGTTCATCGCCGTGATGAAGTCCGGGCACAAGGGCGTGTTCAAGCGCGTCTCGAAGAAGCGCCTGGGGATCATCGAGCTGCGCGGGCCGTCGCTCGGGCACGTGTTCGAGAAGTTCAAGCCCGTCGGGATGGCGCGGTTGCTCGAGGTGTTCACACAGCGGTTCAAGCACGAGTACCAGTTCAAGGGCTCAGGGGCAGGTGATGCCGCCGAGTAGCACACCCGTCGAGTACCGCGTCGTACGGAGCCTGCAGAGCGCCATCGCGGCGATTGCGGCCGGGAGCACCTACTGGCACACGGTGGCGAGCACGGCGGTGAAGCTCGACCCGAACCACAAGGTTGAAGAGCTGATCGCGCCGGACGGGCCTCGGCCGTTCGTGTTGATCGACGTGCAGCCGGAGCGGTGGAGCTATCCGCAATCCGGGCAGGCGCGCCTGGTCATGCCGATCACGCTGCACTGGATTGGCGAGTCGGACCGGACCGTCGACGAGAGCCGTGACGAGGTGTTCTTCAAGGCGTGCGCCGACCTCGAGGCCGCCATCGCGGTCGACGTCACCCGTGGCGGTCTGGCGGTGGACACGCGGATTGTGCGTCGGACACTGGACGACGGGATGGATGGCGGGCAGGTCTGGGCGATCGTCGAGACCGAGGTGGCGCTGCATCGGACCTACGGGCGGCCGAACGGCTAGGGGGCGACGATGGCAGACCTGCGGAAGTGCCGCGTGACGGCGAGCGTGACCGGGACGGCCTTCGAGGGCAGCGCGCAGCTCGTGGCCGGCCAGATGGTGGACCTGGACCAGTCGATCGGCGGAGGGCACACGCTCCGCGCCTACGTCCACGAGTCCTGGTTCGAACCGGTGGCGGTGGAGTCAGCCCGCCCGGTTCGTCGGGGAGGCCGGCTGACGCCGGCGGAGCTGGTCACCGAGGAGAAAACCGATGGCGATTGAGATTGGACGTCGGGGGAAGCTCTACATCAAGAAGGAGTTGGAGTACGGCGAGACGTTGACGGCGCATGACTCCACCGATGCGCTCCGTCACATCAACCTCGCCATGACGACGGACCCCTTCAACCGGGTGACGAGCCCGGAGAAGAAGTCGTCGCCGGGTGCGGTCACCCGGTTCGACCGCCGTGTGACCGCGGAGCTCGGGACGCTCGAGGCGCTCCTGCGTCCCTCGGGCACGCTGAACACGGCGCCGGAGTGCGACCAGGTGCTCGAGGCGGCGTTCGGGTCGAAGTCCAGTGTGACCCTGTCGACGACCGTGGAGGCGTCCCCCTCGCCCTCGACGACGACCGCCACGGTGGCGTCGGCGGGCACGCTCGCCGCCGGGGACGCCATCCTCATCACCCGGAACGGGGTGCGCTATGTGCGCATCCTGACGGCCGTGGACTCGGCCGCGCTCACCTGGGCGCCGGCCTTGCCGTCCGCGCCGGAGACCGGCGAGGCCATCAAGGGGTGCCTCACCTACAAGCTCACGTCGGCGCTGGCCATCTCGCTGGCGATCGCCCACTACCTCGACACGTTCAAGCGGGCGCTCGTGGGGGTCGGCATCAACAGCCTCGGCCTCACGTTCGACGCGAACGAAGAGCCGAAGTTCACGGCGAGCGGCCCGGGCAAAGAGCAGTTCACGGGCGCCGGTGTGCCGAACCTGCCGGCGGCGTTCACGACGGTCGGCGCGAATCCGCCATCGGGGCTGGTGGGCGACCTGCTGATCAACGGCACGGCGCTCCCGTTCAAGTCGCTGGCCCTCACGCTGACGAACGGGCTGGTCGTGCGGAACTCGGAGTACGGCCAGTCGAAGGCGAGCGAGCTGTACCGGGCCGATCGGCGTTCGCTCGAGGTCACCCTGGACACGTTCGCCGAGACCGAAGCCACGCTGTACGACCTGGCGGAAGCTGGCAGCTACCCCTCGATCTTCAAGCAGACCGGGCGCACCGAGGGCAATATCGTCGCCCTCTACCTGCCGAAGGTGGACATCAAGGTGCCGGGCACGGACGACCCGGACACCGAGGTCTCGTGGTCGTTCACGGGCACGGCGCTCGAGACGGCCGACGGGGCGAACGACGAAGTCCGGCTCGTGCTCGCGTAGACGACCCTCTCGCTCCCGCATTTCGCGTCTTCCGAGGTCCGACGTTCTCCGCTGTCCATGCGGAGAGTCGGGCCTCCCCGCAGAGGGCGCGCCACACAGCTCGGCGTGTTTGACCCCCTTCCATGAGGTGCTGTGTGCGAGTTCCCGCGTTTTTCCCGGTGACGGTTCGGATCGACGACGAAGAGGTGCGCTTCGGCATCAAGCGCATGACCTTCGAGGAGTACGCCTGGTTCGATGCGGCCTTCAAGACCCATTCGGATGCCGGGATCACGGAGGACGCGGCGCGGGCGTTCGTGGCCGACACCTTCGACCGCTTCGTGGTGGTGCAGAGCGAGCTCGTGGCCGAGGAGTCGGACGGGTCGGAGCGGCGCATCACGAACGGTAAGGACTTCCTGTGCGTGTACGGCCGGTACGGCTTGGTGGTGCAGGAGCTGCTCGGGAAGGTCTATCTCGAGAACGTGCTCGACGAGGAAAAAAAAAGAGCATTGCGCTCGCCTGCCGGTTCCTCCGCTTCCTCGGCCGCGCCAGTGGGAGCTGGGCCGAGACCCGAGACGACTGCGGCGCCTGCCGGCGACGGGGACTCTGCGAGGACCGAGGCTGCAACACCGACGATGCCGGACGCATCGTCTGGATCGACGGAGAGGTCACTACTCGACGCTGCCCCGTCCGTGAACTGACGCCGGAGGTACGTGGCTGGCTGGCGCTGTTCCAGCACACGCACCAGGCGCGAGCGGATGGGTGGTCGGGCACGGTGACGATCGAGCAGGTGGCGCTGCCGCACGCGGGCGGGGTGGCCGACCAGGACGCCCGCACGATGCAGGCGCTGGACGTGATTGCGCAGACGACACGGGTCGTGATGCGAGAACAGGCCGCCCGGCGGTCGCGAGAGCAGGCGCGGGAGAGACGCAGGACGAAGCATGGCTGACGAGCAAGTCACCATCACGATCGCCGCGAAGAATCTGACGGCCGAGGCGTTCAAGCAGACGCAGGACGACCTGAAGAAAGTGTCGGCGGAGTGGAAGAAGACCGGCCGCGAGATGCAGTCCGTCGGGACCATGCTCACGGTCGGGGTGACGGCGCCGATCGTGGCGTCCGGCGCCGCTGTGCTCGTCGCCGGCGCCCAGTACGACGAGGCGATGAGCCTCATCGTGCGCGGGACGGGGGCGTCCGGGACAGCCCTGCAGAGTCTGGAGGGGTCGTTCAAGAAGGTCTGGGGCACGGTCCCCGAAGGGGCCGCGGTCGTGGCGCAGGCCCTCGCCGACGTGAACACGCGCACGGGCCTCATGGGCGACGGCCTCGAGGATGCCACGCGGCGCATGCTGGCCTACGCGCGTGTGAACAAGGAGGACGTCGCGACGTCCACGCGGACCGTCTCGGTCCTCATGAACGCGCTCGAGCTCGACGTGAGCGAGCTGCCGTCGGTGCTCGACAAGCTCACGTTCGCGGCCCAGCGGAGCGGCATCGGGGCGAACGCCCTCGCCGATGCCGTGATCGGTGGCGGCATGGCGTTCGTCGAGCTGGGTTTCGGGCTCGACGAGAGCATCGCCCTGTTCTCCCAGTTCGAGAAGGTCGGCGCCAAGCCCACCGACGTCATCGGGTCGCTGAACATCGCGATCACGAAGCTGGCGCGGGAGGGGTTCACGGACGCGGAGGGCGCGTTCAATGAGCTGCTGCGCCAGATCAAGGAGGCCCCGGACGTCCTGACGGCGACGCAGATCGCGGCCGACGCCTTCGGCGCGCAGGTTGGCAGCAAGCTCCAGGAGGAGATCCGAGGCGGCACGTTCGAGATCGACGAGTTCGTTCAGGCCCTGCAGGGCGCCGGCGGGACGCTCGAGCAGACGGCGAAGGATTCCGAGACGCAGGCCGAGCGCCTCGCCACGCTTCGCGAGGAGGCCGCGCGATCGGTCGCGCCGATCGGGGTCGAGCTGGCCGGCGCGCTCGAGCGGCTGATCCCCATCTCGTCGAGTGTGCTCCGCGGCGTCGGCGGGATGGGCGAGTCGTTCGCCGAGCTGCCGGGGCCGGTAAAGACCGTCTCGTTCGCCCTGGCGGGTGTCGCGGCCGCGGCCGGCCCGGTCGTCTACGCGGCGGGCACGGTGATGGTGAAGTGGGGCGAGCTGATGGTGATGGCCCCGCGCGTCGCCGGCGCGCTCGGTGTCGCGGCGAAGGGCGGGCTTGTCTTCGGCGCAGCGATTGCCGGGTGGACCGTCGGGAAGTGGATCAGCGACTTGAAGCTCTTCGGCGACGAGACGCTTTCTCTGGGAGAGTCGTTCGAGTACTCGTTCGTCAAGATGTCGAACTGGTGGAACGGCATCAAGGTCGCCGACCAGGACATCGAGGCGGCGATTGTCTCGCGGCGGAACCTGGCGTCGGCGACCAGTGAGACCGGCAAGGCCCACGACGCGGCGAATGTGGCTGTCGACGCGCATACGAAGGCGCTGGAGGAAGTGGCCGCGGTGATCGCCGCCACAGAGGCCGCCAATCGTGAGGCCTTGAAGAGCCCGAAGGCGCTCGCCGAGGCCCAGGAGAAGGCCGCCAAGGAGGCCGCGAAGCACGCCGCCGAAGCGAAGAAGCTGGGCGAAGAGATGTACCGGATGGGCCTCGGCTTCAACGACGTCGGTGCGGTCATCACCATGACGACCGAGGGCGTCACACGGGAGATGAGTACGTGGGAGCAGAACTTCAGCAGCGTCCTCGTTGCGGGGCAGCGACTCCAGCAGGAGCTGACGCTGGCCACGCTAGACGGCACCGCGCGCCGGCTAGCTGAAATTGACTTCGCGCGCGAGAAGGAGCTGGCGGGGCTTGCCCACCTGAAGGCGACCCACTTCGCGGAGTATGAGGCCCTCGCGGCGATGGTGCGGGAAAAGTACGGCCTCATGGCCGACGCGGCCACCGGCGCCAACCAGACGATCGCTCAGGCAGCCGCCGAGGCGGGTTTCAAGACCCGGGCCGAGCTGCAGGCGACAGCCGATCAGGCCGTGGCGCTTCATGCGGCGATGCAGGCGAGCGGGGAGTTCACGTCTGAAGCGGTGAAGGCCGCCTGGGAGAAGGCCGAGGCCGCGAAGCGAGCTGCGGGGGAGCAGACGAAGAGCTGGACGGATACCGCCAATTCGATGCTGATCACGAACACGGCATCGACGCTGGCGATCCTCGGCAACAAGTTCAAGGCGGCGTCGATTGCCGGCGCGATCATCTCGACATATCAGGCCGTCGCGAAGAGCATGGCGAGCCTTCCCTGGCCGGCGAACCTGATCTCCGCGGCCGGCGCGCTCGCGGCTGGCATGGCGAACGTGAACCGGATTCGCTCGTCTGAGCCTGGGTTCAGCACCGGCACGCCGAACCTTGACTACATGAACTTCGGGGACGAGCGGTCGGTCCGACTGCATCGTCGTGAGGCTGTCATCCCCGAGGGGGGTGGCCATCGTCTGGCACGCGAGATCGCCGGCGCGCTGTCCTCCCTGATGGGGTCGATGTCCGGGGACGTCTACATCGCGGTCAGCCCACAGGGGCAGGCGGCTGCGATTAGCCGACAGCAGTTCCAGCAGATCGAGCGGGCCGTCGCGGGCGGTGCGATCCGGATTCCTCGCCGTGCGGTCGGGGAGCGGGTGCGCTGATGGCCCGCCTCCGCCTGCTGAACGCGAACTGGTACCCTGGCGCGGCATTGGCGGCGTCGTCCGAGGCGCTTGCGCTGCCGGTGGCGGCCTCGGCGCACCCGGACCGGTCGTATGTCTGGCGATCGCTGGCTGAGGCCAGCGCGCAGATGATCGACATCGACCTGGGTGCGGTCCGTGCTGTCACGTGCGTGGCGCTCGCGAACGTGAAGCTGTTGGCCGGCGGTGTTGTGGCGCTCTATCAGCGCGGCGACGGCGCGACCCCGGGGGATGCCACCTTGGTCGCCACCCTGCCGGCCGCCAACGCCGACCGGCGGGTCACCTTCGCGTTCTTCGCGCAGGCAAGCCATCGGCACTGGCAGCTGCGGTGGACGAACCCCGGACCCGTCGAGGACTACGCCGAACTCGGGTTCGCCTACCTCGGGACCTACTTCGAGCCGACGGTCAATGTCACGGTGCCGATGGACGTGGCTGAGGTCGACCCGTCGATCGTGCGGCAGTCGGTGGATCGGCAGCGGTCCACGGTGTCGCGGACGCGGTACACGATGGGCCAGTTCGCCTGGGTGGGTCTCCCGGACGCGGACCGCGGCGACCTGCGGGCGCTCTGGGGCACGCTGGGCTCCGCCCATCCCGTATTCGCCGTTCTGGACGAGACACGGTCCTGGACCGCATGGATGCTGTACCTGCAGGGGCAGATCACGGAGCGGTTCCGGGAGGTCGACGGGCGCTATGACGTCGGGCTCGAGTGGGAGGAGGCGACCTGATGCCCCCGACCCTGGCTGGCCTCCTGCAAGCCCCGGTGCGTGACGAGGTGGTCCTGCTCGAGCTGACCCCCCGCCTGGTGCTGCAGGGGTTCGGCGCGACCGACGACACCACGGCCGTCTACGAGACCCCGCTGGCCCGCCTCGAGATGAGCGGCGGGATGCCGGCGGGCGTGTACCGCCGCGTGGTCGGCGTGCGTGAGAACGCCACCCCGCTCGACGCGGAGACGTCGGTCGAGGCGGTCGAGGCGGCGCCCGGGTCGTGGTACTGGGACGAAGCGGCGGAGACGCTCTACGTGCACACCTCGGGGGGAGGCAACCCCGACACCTACACGGCGTATCAGGCGCTCGTGCGGTTCTACGTGGCCACGCGCCCGGTTGTGCTCAACCGGGAGACGTCCGACCCGGACACGGGCATCTATCACCACCCGTGGGTGATCGGGGGATTGCCGGAACTGATCGAGCGCGACAACGACAACCTGTTCGGGGCCAAGGTGATGTCCGGGGTGGACCTGCAGCTCCTCAACACGCACGGATTCTGGTTCGAGGTGGTCGCGCACAACGGGTCCTACCGGTGGAAGAACGCGCAGGTGTCCGCCTGGCTGGGCGGGAGCTATGCCGGCGGGGTGCTGCCGCGCTCGGCCTACCTGCCGATCTTCTCGATGCTCGTCGACGACGTTACGGCCAACGAGGAGCTGCTCACGTTGGCCCTGAAACCGTTGGCGGCTCGGCTCAACGAGCTCGTCCCGCGCACCCCGTACTTCGAGGGCGAGTATCCGCACGCCGGCGACGGCGTACGGGGCACCACGAAGTGGGTGGGCTACGGGCGCACGACGATGCGGCCCGACCTGACGGACACGACCAGCCACGGTATCTACACCATCGCCGATGCCGCGTTCCAGACGCTGTTCGCCGTGCATCAGGCCTGGGCGGTCAACCGCCAGACCGGCGCGCGCACGACGCTGAGCGCCGGGACTGACTACACCGTTGACCTGACCGCCTGCACGCTCACCGTGGTCAACGCGACGTACGCGCACGCGACGCACCTGATCGAAGTGGACGTCACGGGGAAGCCCGACGGCAGCGGCAGCTACCTGCAGACCTTTGCCGACATCGTCCAGGACCTGCTCACGACGTTCGCCGGCGTCCGCGCAGCGGACATCGATACCGCCTCGATCGCCGCGGCCAACACGGCGGCGCCGGAAGAGATGAGTGTCTGGCTGAAGAACCGTCGCTCGCTCGCCTCGATTCTGTCGACGGCCGAAGACGGCTTCCCGGCGCTCGAGAGCGCGATCGGCGGGTCCGTGATGCAGACCCCGGATGGCACCTGGCGCGTCGACATCTGGGACCCGGGCTTCGACCCGACGTCGGTGCCGACGTTCCGCCAGTCCGAGTTCGCGCAGTTCAGCCCGGAGCCCGTGTTGCAGTCGATCTTCTCGGCCGTGCACGTGTACTACGGCTACAACCACGCGACCGGCGAGTGGCGGGTCACGCAGGCGAGTAGCGCCCGCACGGAGTACCTGAACGACGTCGCCGACGTGCTGCAGGTGTTCACCTTCCTGCGGGGAGATCTGGATGCGGACCGCCTGGCGGCGCAGGTGCTCTTCGTCGCGGGCGGCATTCAGATGTCGGTCGACGTCGAGGAAACCGGCGCACGGCTCGCGGTCCATTCCGTGCGCGACAAGCTGCTGGTGAACTACGCGCCGGCGCCCGTCATCGGCGGGGCACTGTCGAGCGCGCTCTTCGAGGTGGTCGAGCTGCGACGCTCGTTCGAGCCGACGCTGCGCGTGACGGCCAGGCTCGGCAACGTCCGAGGGATCGGCGGCACGATCGGGCGTTGGGTCGATGACCTGGCGCCGGACTGGGACGACGCGACGGATGAGGAGCGGGCGGTCTCGGGGTTCTGGACCGATGACAGCGACCTCCCGGACCCGGGGGACCCGCTGTCCGCCGGCGGGTCGAGGTGGTGGTGATGGCGCAGGTGACGGTGACGACCTGTGACTGCGGCTGCGGGGCCGCCTGGAGTACGGCGGAGGGCCGCCTGCCGGAACGCTGGTGGGTCCTCTCGGACGAGGGCCGCGTCGCACGCACCGGTCCGATTCAGCTCGCGACGCTGGCCTGCGTGGCGCGGTGGGTGGCGCATCCGCAGGTGCGTGAGCGGTATGCGCCTGACTTCGAGGACGTTACGAATGGCTGACTTCAACGCAACGAACCCGGTGACAGTCGGCGCGGCGACGCGGAAGAGCCACTACGACCGCAGCTTCAACAACACGCTTGCCCTGCGGGAGGGGAGCGTCGCCCTGGACATGGTGACACTAGACGACAACGCCGCGGCGGACGTGGCGCCGGCCAACGAGGCGCGCGTGCGGTACCACGAGGCCAACGGGCAGCTCGAGCTCAGCAAGAACGGCGGAGGCTATCAGGGCCTCGCTAGCACGGGGAAGGCGATCGCGATGGCCATCGTCTTCGGAGGGTAGGAGCAACATGGCTGCACCGAACATCGTCCAGGTCGCCTCCCTTCTCGGCAAGACGTCCGGCATCGCGTTGACGACGGGCGGCGTGGACATCCTCGAGAACCCGGCCGCGAGCGGCAAGGTCCTGAAGGTGAGCTCGCTCTACGTGCCGAACATCGACGGCTCGAACGCAGCCGATGCGACGGTGAACTTCGTGGACGCGACAGGGCCGACGACGCTGAGGCTCGCGAGCACGGTGCCAGTGCCGCCGGACAAGACGCTCATCGTCATTGACAGGGACGCGCCGCTCTATTTGGAGGAGGGCGACAAGATCACCGGGGTCGCCAGCGCGAACGGAGACCTCGAGGCCGTCGTGAGCTATGAGGAGCTGTCGTAGGTGGCTCGCATGATCGGGCTCGATGTGGCCGACACGCCCATCTTCCCCTTGCGCGACTACGTGCCGCTGCGCACGCTGTCGGTCGACTACCTGCTGGTGGGCGGCGGTGGCGGCGGTGGCGGCGGCGGTGGCGGCGGCGGCGGCGGTGAAGTCGTCGAATCGTCCGCGCCGGCGTGGCTGAGCAAGGGGATCTCTTACTCGGTGGTGGTCGGCGCGGGCGGCGCCGGCGGTCCGGGGTCACCGAGCACCGCGAACGGCGTGAGCGGCAACCCGAGCACGTTTCTCGGCGTCTCGGCCTCCGGTGGGTCGTACGGCGGCTGTGTGAACGTGGACGGTGGCGCCGGCGTCATCGGTGGCGGTGGCGGCGCCGCCGGCGGGGTGGGCAGCAAGCGCACGGGTGGCACCGCGAACGGGAACGGCGCGGGAGGTGGCGCCGGTGATGGCGCCAACGGCGGCAATGGGTCGTCAGGCACCGGCGGCAACGGGGGGAGCGGCACCGCGTCGTCACGCTCTGGGGCGTCGGTGACGTATGGCGGCGGCGGCGGCGGGTGTTCCCTCAATGAGCTCGGGCCGTCGAGCGGCGGCGCTGGTGGCGGCGGGGCCGGCGCGAACTTCAATGGCACAGGCGCCGGTGTGCCTGGGACGGCGAATCTTGGCGGCGGCGGTGGCGGCGGCGGTATCAACACGGGTGCGAGCACGCATTACCCGGGTGGCGCCGGCGGCGCGGGCGTCGTGATCATCCGCTACCTCGGGCCGCCGCGTGCGACAGGCGGCAACATCGCCGAGGTCGGTGGCTACACCATCCACACGTTCACGGCGTCAGGCACGTTTTCGTTCTGAGAGGATCATCATGCTCTATTCCCACCACGGGGCGACGCCGGCGCCGGTACCGTTCCGGATCGTGCTCCCGGGCGGCATGACCCGCACGGACCCGTCGACGTTCTCCGATGAGGAGCTCGCCGCCGCGGGGTACGTGCCGGTCGAGGATCCGGTCTACGACTCAGCGACACAGCGCGCCGACTGGGTCGAGGGTGCCTGGGTTGTGTCGGACCTCCCGCCGGTGCCAGCACCCGAGCCCAACACAAAGCTGTCGCACGCCGACGTGCTGGCGCTGCTCACGCCGTCGGAGTGGGCCGAGATGAACCGGTTCCATCCGACGGCGAGCGGTACGTCGCCCTCCGGGACGCCGTACTCCGACGCCCAGGTGTTCTGGGCGGTCTCGGTGTTCAACAAGGCGGCGCACGTCGACCTGGCGGATCCGCGCGCGCAGGCGATCTTCGGACTGCTCACACAGAAGGGCATCCTCACGCCAGCGCGCGCGACCGAGCTCCAGTCGGCGATGGCGGCGGCCGCGGCCGCGCGGACGGCGTAGGCGGAGGGCTGGGATGCTCGCAGAGATCCTCACGGTCGAGAAGCTGGTCGGCGCGGTGCTCACACTCGGGGGCGCCGGGGTCGTCGTGTGGCGGGGGGTGGTCCGGCCGCGCGTCGTCGTGCCCGTCCGCAGCTTCTTCACGCGCGCCTCGAATGCCGTCGACCTGGTCGAGGCCGAGTTGAGGACGAACGGCGGGCACTCGCTGAAGGATGAGGTCCGCATCATCGGCGCGCAGACCCAGGCGATGACGCACATGTTCGACCGCCCGGTGTTCGAGACGGACGCGCGCGGCGAGTACACCCGGGTGAACCGCGCGTACCGGGACCTGGTGGGCTACGGGGTGGAGGACCTGCGCGCAATGGGATGGGTGCATGTGCTGCACCCGGACGACCGCGATCGCGTCGTCATCGAGTGGCGGCACATGGTGGCCGACCGCCGCATGAGCACGATCGCGACCCGGCTGGTGACGCGCGACAACGAGATCCTCCACGTCCAGATGTCGGCCGAGCCGATGCGCGTCAAGAACGGCGTGCTCGGCTGGTTCGGCACGCTCAAGGTCGAGGCGACGAGAGAAGGGCAGGCATGACGCACAACACGAAGACGATCGCCGGCTGGCTCGAGCGGATCATTGGTCACGAGGGTGGGATGTCCACGCGCCGCGATGACCCGGGGAACTGGACCGGCGGCAAGATCGGCGTCGGGGAGCTGGTCGGCACGAAGTGGGGGATCGCGGCGAACACCTACGGCGCGGCGGTGAAGCTCCCCCGTGGGACGGTGGCGATCCAGGACCTGACGGTCGAGGACGCGGCGTACATCTACCGGCGCGACTACGTCCGGCCGCTCGGCCTTGATCGCTATGGTCGCGCGGTGGCGTTCCAGGCGCTCGACTTCGCGGTCAACGGCGGCCTCGTCTCCGGCATCAAGCGACTGCAGAAGGCGGCTGGCCTCACGCCCGACGGCGTCGTTGGCCCGCTGACGCGCGCGAAGATGGCCGAGTACTCCGAGGCGCAGATGGTGATGCTCGTGCTGTACGCGCGGCTGCACTACCTCACCGGCTTGAAGAACTGGCCGGCTGCCGGCCGCGGCTGGGCGCGACGCGTCGCCGACAACCTGCTGCACGGGGTGAGGGACACGCGCGAGGCGTAGGACGTCTGTCTCGGCTGGATCGTCGTCGGGGTGGCCACCCTGGCGGCGGTGACGAGCGCCGCGCTCCGGCGCGCTGAGGCACACACAGGGAGCGATCGGGACCGAGAGCGGCCCGTAGGTTCATGCCACCGAGGCGTGTCCTGCGGGCCGTTTTGCGTTTCCCGGTCGCTCTCGCTTTCAGGAGAGGTGACATGAGGTTTCCAGCTCTCAGCTCTCGGCTCTCGGCTCTCGTCCTGTGCGTCGTGCTGGCCGCCGGGTGTGGTCTCACGCTGCCCGAGGTCATCGTGGTGCCCTCGCCGCCTTCCCACCTCCCACCTCCCACTCCGCCGACGCCCGTCGAGCCGGAGGCCCCGCGCGTCTGGTCCCTCGTCGTGGCGGCCGAGCCCGGCGCGCGCATCTGGGCGTACGAGCGCGATCCCGCGACGCCCGCGAGCGACGTTCAGGCGCCCGCGGACGGACCGATGGGCGGAACCGTGACGGTGACCTTGCCGGAGGCCGGCTACACCGTGTGCGCATCGCTGGCGGGCTACTACGACCACTGCGCCGGCGTGCACCTGACGGCCGAGCGTGACGGCACCCGTCTCGACCTGGCGCTCGAGGCGATCCCGGCACCGCCCCCGGTACCGGCGCCGCCAGCGCCGCGACCTGAGCCGCCCATGACGCCGGCACCGACGCCGGTGCGTCCGTTGGACCCGCCGCCTGGCGGTCGGCTGCATCTGCCGGCAATGCGGTCTGTCGTCGAGGCCGTCGCGCGCGAGCGCCAGGACCTACTCGCGCGTTCGTGTCAGGAGCACGGCGGCACGTGGGAGTTCCTCGACCTCGTCGTCGACCGCCTCCGGGCGAGCGACCTCCGCTGGGGCTACAACTGGAAGCGCGGCGTCGTCGGCGACCCCTCGCTCGACGTGGTCGCCTACCACTACGGCCCGGGCCCGAGCGAGGGGTCGCCGGAGGTCTACATCATCGACATCATCGCCGGGCACTGCGGGCCGTCGCCCTCCGCGGCGTGGATCGACCAGACGGAGATCACGCGCCAGGCAGGCGCGATCGGGCGGTGGACGTCGCGGGGGCGGTGGTGACCCTGCAGGCTCCGCTCCCCGTGCGGCCTCAGGGCGCCGACGAAAGTCTCGAGGACTACCGGGCTGAACTACAGCGGCAGATCGACGAGCACTGCGCGCTGCTCGGTCGCATGGAGGCCGCAGCCGCGCTGCCGATTGGCCCCGCGCGTGACGCAGCGATCGCCGAGATCACGGCGGCCATGGAGGCCCACAGCGGGCCGCGCCTCTTCCCGGCGCCGCTGCCATGAGCATGGCCACGGACGACGGCCGCGGCGTCGTGCCGGTCATCCTCGTCGGCGGCACGTGGTCATGGCGGGGGACCGCCGACGGCCAGTGGTATCACCCGGCGTCCCCGCTGGCGCTCGCGCTGCACAGGCGCGGCCTGGCGCCGGTCGTGGACCGGCGGGGGCAGCCGTTCGTATGGCAGTCGTCGGCGTCCGGCTGGCGCGCGTGGCGCGCGTGGTTCGGGGGCGGGGATACGACGAGCTGGACCGCGGCCGCGCACGCGCTGCTCTGGTTCGTCGAGTCCGGCGCCGGCCGCCGGCTGCCGGGAGTCGAGACGCACGTCATCTGCCACAGCCACGGCGCGCAGGTGGCCATCATCGCGGCCGCGATCGGGCTGCGTATCCACACGCTGGTCGATGTCGGCGGGCCGGTGCGCGAGGACGTCATCCGGCAGTACGGCGCGGCCGCGCGCCCGCGCATCGGCTACTGGCTGAGCGTGCATGACGCGGGGCGCGACTGGTGGCGCATCCTCGGCGGGGTGGGCGATGGTCACGTCGGCGTGCGCCGACAGCATCCGCTCGTCACGGCCGGCGGCCGCGGCGCGCACTACGCGATCGCCGGCGCCGGGCACAGCCGGCCGCTCACGCACCCCGACGACTACGCGCCCCTGTGGGACCAGGTGGCGGACCTTGTCAGGAGCCGACATGGACGAGAAGCAGACCAGGCCCGGTAGCATCCTCGACCTCGCCATACGGGAGGCCGATCGACAGGTGCTCGACGCGATCGCGCGTGAGCAGGGCGAAACCGTCAACCTTGAGGTGACCGACCAGCACGGTGAGGTCAGCGTCCAGCATCAGGCCAAGACCTGGTCGGTAGCGGCCTTTGTGCAGCGCGTCTGGAAGCGGGAGTGGTCGTTCGGAGGGAGGTTCAAGTGGGACCTGTAGCGCGTCACCTCATCGGTGTCCTGGCGATGCTGGCGCTCGGTACGAGCGCGGCGTGGGCCCAGCCCGCCAGCTATCCAGCGCACCTCGAGCGGGTGATCGACGGCGACACGTACGTGCTCTGCATCGAGCTCGGGTTCGATGTGGTGTTCCGGGCCCGCATCCGCCTCGAGGGCCTCGACACCCCGGAACGTTTCACCCCGGAGGGGCGGCGCGCGTCGGCGGCGGCTGAAGCGCTGCTCCAAGCCGGCCCCGTGCTCGTCGTCCCGACCGGCGCGCGGTCGTTCGAGCGTCACGTGGCCCACATCTACGTCGCCGGCGTCAGCCTCGCGGCGCGCCTCAGAGCCGATGGCCACGCGAAGCGATGACCCCGCGCGCTGTCCCTGGTGCCGCGCGCCGATCGAGGCGGCGCGGTACCAGAGCGGGAAGTGTGAGGCGTGCCAGAAGTGCTGGACGGTTGTGTGAGCCACGAACCGCGTTGCCATGATGGTGGTAAAATAAGCGGAGCGCGCGAGTGCTAGTAACACCCGTGCGCCCCTCACCACACCGCGCGGATGGAGGCCGCGACGGCATGGCTATTTCAGATCATATCAGGCGCTGCAAGCACTGCGGTTCTCCGACTCGCCGCACGAAGCCGAGCGAGCCACCAGCCAGCTTCTGTTCGCGCAGATGCAAAGACGGGTGGCGTCGAGGCCGCGTCAGGGTGCCGTTGGTTGAGCGGTTCTGGTCGAAGGTAGCGAGAGCTGGGGACGATGAGTGCTGGCTTTGGCTTGGAGCTGTGTCAGGCGCGACTGGCTACGGTTCCGTCTACCTGGGGCCGTCCGAAGGCGGCCGACCTGGCGGCGGGAGGATCGCTGCTCATCGTCTAGCGTACGAACTGTCCCTGGGGCGGACTCCCGACGGCGCACTGGTTTGTCATCGGTGCGATGTGCGGACGTGCGTGAATCCTCGGCATCTCTTCCTTGGGACACCCATGGACAACGTCGTCGATATGTACGCGAAATCCAGGCAGCGTCACGCCAGAGGAGAGGGTCGCCCGGAGCACAAGTTAACCGAGCAGGATGTGAGGGAGATCCGGTTGTCATGCCGACCACACCGGGACATTGCCGCGCAGTACGGGATCTCAGCGCCGCTGGTCAGCAGGATCAAGAGCAGGAAGAAGTGGGCTCACGTCACGTAGACGAGCCAACCTGTAGCCGTGGCTGCGACGTGGCCACACCTCCGGAGGTCGTCGGCCGCGGGCGCTACGTGTGCACGGGCTGCGGGACTGAGTTCAGTTGGACTGCTGTGCGGACAGATTCTGCCCACTATCTGTCCGCGCCAACGACCTGAGCGGCGAGGGCGCGGCCGCTGGGCGCCAGTGCTTGCCCTAGTGCTGGCGGGTCGCGTCCCTCGTCCTCAGATTGCACACGGAGGCACGGTGCGGCGCAGAACGTGGGGCGATGACCCTACTTTCGTCGGAGCGTCTGCCGACACAACGGGGTGCCATGGCACGCGAGCGCGAGCCGTTGAACCGGCTCTTCTACGGCGACAACCTCGAGGTGCTCCGGCAGTACGTCGCCGACGAGTCCGTGGACCTCGTCTACCTCGATCCCCCGTTCAAGTCAGACCAGGACTTCAACGTGCTCTTCAAGGAGCACGACGGCACGCGCGCGGCTGCGCAGATCAAGGCCTTCGAGGATACATGGCGCTGGGACGAAGCGGCAGAGCACGCCTTCCGAGAGACCGTCGAGGCCGGGGGCCGACTCTCCCAGGCCATGCAGGCACTGCGCGCTTTCCTTGGCGCCTCCGACATGATGGCCTACCTGTCGATGATGGCGCCGCGGCTGCAGGAACTACGACGAGTCCTGAAGCCGACGGGGAGCTTGTTCCTTCACTGCGACCAGTCCGCGTGCCACTACCTCAAGCTGGTCCTCGACGCGATCTTCGGTCCAGACGCCTTCCGGAATGAGATCGTCTGGAAGCGCTCGCACGCTCATAGTGACGGCCGGCAGGGCGCCAGGCACTTCGGACGAGTCACGGATTCGATCCTGTTCTACGCGAAGGACCGACAGGCGAAATGGCACGTGCAGTACCGACCCTACGATCAGGATTACATCGAACGCGACTATCGCCGCGCTGACCCCGACGGCCGCCGGTACCGAATCGACAACCTGCAGGGACCAGGTGGCGCATCGAAGGGGAACCCGCGGTACGAGGTCATGGGCGTGACGCGCTACTGGCGCTACTCAGAGAAACGGATGGGCGAGTTGATCTCCCAAGGCCGCATCATTCAAACCCGCCCTGGTGCGGTGCCACAGTACAAGCGATACCTCGATGAGATGCCCGGGGTCCCACTGCAGAACCTGTGGGCGGACCTCCCGGTGCTCAACAACCGGTCGCGCGAGGTGTTGGGCTATCCGACGCAGAAGCCCGAGGCACTCCTCGAGCGAATCATCAGCGCAACCACCGAGGAGGGCGATCTCGTGCTCGACCCGTTCTGTGGCTGCGGGACGACGATCGCCGCTGCCCAGACACTCAGACGCCGGTGGATCGGGATCGACATCACACACCTGGCGATCAACCTGATCAAGCACCGCCTCCGTTCCGCCTACGGCGCTGGCATCGAGGCGACGTTCACCGTAACGGGTGAGCCCGTCTCCGAGCACGACGCGCGGGAGCTGGCGCGGACGGACCCGTTCCAGTTCCAGTGCTGGGCGCTGGGGCTCGTCGGCGCCAGGCCGGCCGAAGTGAAGCGCGGCGCCGACCAGGGCATCGACGGTCGGCTGTTCTTCCACGATGAACCTCAAGGCGCGAAAACGAAGGTCGCGGTCTTCTCCGTCAAGGGCGGGAAGCTGAAGGCAACGGACGTTCGTGACCTGCGAGGCGTGCTCGAGCGGGAGGGGGCGACGCTGGGGGCGCTGATCTCGACGGAGTCACCGTCGAAGCAGATGCGCGCTGAGGCGGCGAGCGCCGGCGTCTACACGTCTCCGTGGAACGGGAAGCCCTACCCGCGGCTTCAGATTCTCACGATCAACGAGCTGCTCGCGCACCCGCGCGCCTTCGAGTATCCGGCGGATCGGCAGATCAACGTGACGCTCAAGAAGGCGCCGCCCTCGTCGCGCGTCCCTGAGCAGCAGCCGCCACTCTTCGAAGGCCTACCGGCCGCGAGGATGGCAAAGGCGCGGCTCAGCCCGCCAGCGCGGAAGCGGAAGCGCGCCTAGCCGTGGCGTCGGACTTGCCTTGGTCGGGGCGGGGCTATCGACACGGATCAAGGATCGGAGTCCCCCCGCAATTCACCCCGATCGCTGTCCAGTGCGCCGCCGCAACGACCGAGTGCATGCGCCTGTAAGTGATTGATTATAAATATGGTGCCGGCGGAGGGGGTCGAACCCACACGCCCTTGCGGGCACAGGATTTTGAGTCCCGCGCGTCTGCCAATTCCGCCACGCCGGCACGACGTGTGGCGAGGGTGTCAGTCACCCCCGCCGGGTGCCTCCGTCCGCGCATGACGCGGACAGCGACCCTCAAGAGTACACCGAACGGCGGCGCTGTGGCACTCGACCTGGCGTGCTCACGGTGCGATGACGCGCACCGTGGGGAAGTAGGTGCGGTACCGCCGGGCGTCTCTGGTCAGGAGCTGGTAGCCGCGCACCGCCGCATGCGCGCCGATGAAGAAGTCAGGCAGCGGCGTCTGACGTGCGCCACCCGTGGCGCGATACTGCTGATAGACGCGCGCCGCGAGGAACGCCGAGGCCCACGGAAGATCCTCCCGCGTCACGAAGGCCGGCGACAGCACATCGTCAAGCGCCTCGCGCGTCTCGAAGCGATACGACACCTCGGCGTAGATGATGGGATTGATGACGAGCGCGCCCTGATCGGCGCAGTGCGCCAGCATGGCCGCCGACCAGTCGGTCCACTCCTCGTCGTCGTTCATGACGTCGATGAGGACGTTGGCGTCAACGAGGGTCGTCGCCACCCCAGTCCTCACCGCGGGTCAGCCGCATGATCTCGGCCGTGGACATCTCCCGGCGCGCCGTGGCCGTGCCGCGCAGGTGCTCGACGATTGCCTGACCGCGGCCCTTCCCGCCGGCCTTCTTCCGAATCCTGACGGTGTCGCCGTCCGCCTCGAATTCCACCTCGGTGTGGGGCAGAAACCCCAATTCCTCACGGAGTTCCTGGGGAATCGTGACCTGGCCTTTGCTGGTAATACGCATGGTAAGACTCTTACTGGTTGGAATCTTACCACGGTGCGCGACCTGAGCCTCAGGGGCGGGTCTCTCCTGAGCGGTGCACCCGGATCGCCCCGACCCGCTCCCCGCGGGTATTGGTGATCGTGGGCGTCGCGTACTGCTCGAGCGCCGCCAGCACCTCGTCGTCGAGGGCGCCGGCCTCGCCGAGCACCGCGAGCAGCGCGGGCTCGACAGCCCGCCACGCGCCGTCTTCGACCTTGAGGGCGAGGCCGAGCCCGCGGTCCGGCACGCCCGCGCAGTAGTACCCCTCGGCGCCCACCTTGGCCCAGAGACGCCCCCCGGCGGCCCGCATCAGGTCGGTGCAGAGGCGATCGGTCCCGGCGACGTACTCCGGGTGCGCGGTCATGGCGCCGAGCACGCGCGCGGGCGCCTCGTCACCGCGCGCCGCCGCGGCCGACAGACGCGCACAGCCGCGCGCCATGGCGTCGAGGGGCAGGGCGAAGGTCGGCAGGCCGCAGCCGTCGACCGCGCAGCCGATGGCCTCGTGCGGGACGCCGGTCCACTCCGCGAGGGTGGCGAGCACGCGCGACTGCACGGGATGCGCGAGCAGCTGGTAGTGCGCGCGCGGCCAGCCATGCAGCCCCGCGAGCGCGAGCATGCCGGCGTGCTTGCCGGAGCAGTTGTTGTGGATGCGGCCGGGGGTGATGCCGCCGGTGCCGAGCGCGCCGGCCGACGCCTGGTGCATCGGCGGATGCGGGCCGCACGCCAGCATCTCCTCGGTGCACCCGGTCTTGCCGAGCAGCGCGCGCACGGTGTCGATGTGGAACGGCTCGCCGCCATGGGAGGCCGTGGTGATCGCAATCTCCGCGGCCGTCAGGCCGTACCGCTCCACGCCGCCGTCCTCGACGAGCGGCAGTGCCTGGAACATCTTGATGGCGGAGCGGACGAAGGTGACAAGGCCCGCATCGCCCGCCGCCCACACCAGCCGTCCGGCCGCGTCCGCGACAACGGCGTGGACGCGGTGGCGGGACTCGACGAGGCCGCCCCTCAGAACGTCGACGTGCAGTGCGCTGTTCGCCATTCGCTATTCGCGAGCTGTTCGCGATTCGCGCAATTCGCAATTCGCCGTTCGCCATTTGTGATTCGCAGTTCGCGGTTCCCCGATCCCCGGTCCCCGATCCCCGTTCACCGTTCACCGCCCGCGGAGACCCACACAAGCCCGACCTGCTGCACCGAGATGCCGCCGCGCGCCGGCGGGATGCGGACGGCCTCGAGTGGCTCGGTCAATGCGTCGAACTCGTCGTGCGCCGCGTGCAGTTCCTCCTCCATCTCGGCCTCGAGCGATCGGCGCTCCTCGACGAGGTCGTCCCGCCTCCCCGTGGCGCGCGCCACATCGCGTGCTTCGCGGCCGACCCGTCCCAGGCCGCGCGCCGCGGTCGTCGCCTTGCCGATCGACGAGGCGCTGACGGCCTTGCGCCCGAAGACGGCGCCGAGCACGGCCGCGCCGAAGGAAACGGCCGTCTGCAGCTTCTGGTCGGCCGCCTGCCCCTGCTCGCGCTCGACCGCGGCATCAGCCGTACGGATGCGGTCGTCGAGCCGCTGCAGCTTCGCGGCGTACTTCTGCGCGATGCGCTGCTTCGCCTCGTCGCGCCGCTCGCGCAGCGAGGTCTGCAGGCGAATGCGGAAGTCCCGCTCGGACTCACCCGGCGCAGACGCCAGCTTCAGGCGCGGCGCCGTGAGGACCTCGATGCCCTGCGCGGCGCCCAACCACACCGCGAAGCCCTTCGCCCATCCCTTGTAGCTGGCCACGCGGGTCGCGGATGCCGGCACCGACGCAAACGTGGTGTCCCGGGGGGGAGTGCTCGACAGATCCGCGGCGCCAAACGGGGCGGGCCTGGCCTCCGACCAGTCCACCGCGATGGCCCCCTCGCCGATGCCGGTCGTCACGACGAGGTCGGTCACCTCGTCGACGCCCAGCTTCCGATCCGTGAACCGCACCTGCGCGATCCCGAGCAGCCGCGCCACGCGTGGGCCGCCCGGGCCCGGCGCGAAGAACTGAGGAATCGACGGCGGAAGGAGCGGGGCCCTCGCAGGCGCCTCAGCGGCGTCAGGACCCTCGGGGTGGCTCACGGGGGCGGCTGGTGCGGAGGAGGCCTCCGATGCGACGGTGGTGGTGGCCCCGCCCATCAACTGCCTGATCTCGTCGCGGCCGAGCGGGCCGCGCAGGTACGACAGGGCCCAGCGGGTCTGGAAGACCTCGGGCGCCTTCGCATGGACGTTGTGGAGCAGGAACACGCGCTTGTCGAGCCCGGATAGAAGCCGATCGAGGCTCGCGCGATCGAGGCCGGCGCCGGCGCCAGACGCCACGCCCTCGAGCCCGTCCAGCACCCGCGCCTTGTCGCGCTCGGTCTGCAGGCGGCCGAGGAACCACGTGCCCGCGTTCGAGAGCGCCTTGTAGTCGAGGTCCACCGGATTCTGCGTCGACAGCACCAGGCCCAGGCCGTAGGCGCGCGCCTGCTTGAGCAGCGTCAGCAGCGGCGTCTTCGACGGCGGGTTCGCCGTGGGCGGCAGAAACCCGAAGAGCTCGTCCATGTAGACGAGCGCCCGCAGCGTGGACGTGCCGCGCTGTGCGCGCATCCACGCGATCACCTGGCCGAGCAGCAGGCTGACGAAGAACATCCGCTCGGCGTCGCCGAGATGTGCGATCGAGATGACGGCCACGCGCGGCCGTCCCTCGGGCGTGTAGAGCAGGCGGTCGATGTCGAGCGGCGCGCCCTCCATCCACGCGGCAAACCCCGGCGCGGCCAGCAGGTGGTTCAGGCGCATGGCCAGGTCGAACCGCTCTTTCGCCGGATAGAAGCTCTCGAGGTCGAGGACGCCCACGGTCGTGACCGGCGGCGACTGCACGGCCGCGATGAGCCCGGCCAGATCGAGATCGCGTCCCGCGCGCCACGCCTCGGTGAGCACGGTCGACACGAGGATGTGCTCGCGGCTGCGCGCCGGATCGGCGTCCACGCCGGCCAGCGTCAGCAGGCTCGTCACGGAGGTCTGCACGCGCTCGGCCAGCAGCTCCGGCTCGTCGCGCACGGCGGTGGGCGGCGCGCGGAACGAATCGAGGATCGAGAGCGGGAGGCCCGCCCGGCTGCCGGGCGTGTAGATGGCCACGTCGGCCGCGTCCTTCAGCTTCCGGATACGGGCGCCGTCCTGCCCCCAGTCGGCGAGCCCCGCCGACCAGCGCGCGGCCTCACGCTCGGCGAGCGCCTCGGTCGAGAGGCCCGCGCCGCGCGCCTCGTCAGGGTTCACCCACGGCGCGAACTCCGCGGCCGTGAGCCCCGGGAACGTGAGCATCAGGTTGCCGAGGTCGCCCTTGGGATCGATCGCCAGCACCGGGATGCCGTCGATCGCGGCCTCCTCGATGAGCGAGATCCCCAGCCCCGTCTTGCCGCTGCCGGTCATGCCGATGCACACGGCGTGCGTCACCAGATCCGCGGCGTCGTACAACACCGGTTCCGGCAGCCGCTGCCGCGCCACCGCGTCGTACCGCCGCCCCAGATAGAAGAGCCCGAGTTGTTCGAAAGTCATAAAGGCGTGCCGGCGTGCCGAAAGCCGAAAGCCGAGAGCTGAAAGCCGACAGCTTAACGCCGTCCCCGTCTACACATCCAGTCCCACCGACCGCATCAGCGCGATCGCATTGCTGCTCTGCACGACGCCCGGACGGAGTTGGTAGTCGAAGTGCAGCACGCCTTCCTCGAACCGGTCCTCGAGGTGCACGTTGCGCGCGCGGGGGGCGAGCGAGTCGGCGACGATGGCGAGGGCCAGGTCGTGCGTGGTCGCCAGCCCGATGGCGCCGAGGTCCACGAGGCCGCGCAGAATGGCCGCCGCGCCGTGCTGGCGGTCGTGCGAGTTGGTGCCCGATAGCAGTTCGTCGATCAGAAACAGGACCGCGGGGCCGCCATTGGGACGGCGCGCCAGGGCCACGATCTGCTGCAGTCGCGTGATCTCGGCGAAGAAGCGCGAGCGGCCCGCCTGCAGCGAGTCCTGGATGCGGAGCGTCCCGCCCACGGCGAGCGGCGTCATCGTCAGCGCACGCGCACGCACCGGGGCGCCGGCCTGTGCCAGCACGGCGTTGAGGCCGGCGGCGCGCAGCAGCGTGCTCTTGCCCGCCATGTTCGATCCGCTGACGAGCCAGAGCTGCGGATGCGCCTCGCCCCCGAGCGCGATATCGTTCGGCACCGCCGTCGCGACGGGCAGCAGGGGATGCGCGAGCGCGGTGGCAGTGAACTGCGCCGGTCCCTCGGCGAAGACCGGAAACGGATCGTCGGGGTGTTCGTAGCGATAGCCGGAGAGCGCGACGATCGCCTCGAACTCGCCCGCGGCCTCCAGCCAGCCCGGGACGGCAGGCCCGACGCGGCGGCGCCAGGCGTCCACCGCGAACGCGGTCTGCGTCCCCACGAGCCACAGCGCCGCGATCGGCGCGAAGATCTGGTTGCGCCGCGAGGTGAGCACATCCACGAGCCGCGCGAGCCGCGCGATCTCCTCCGAGGGCGTGTGCCCGCTCGCCCTCAGCGCGTCCGAGAGGACGCGAAGGCGCGGGCTCTCCACCGCCTCCCGCTCGATGCGCGAGAGCACCGTGGCCAGGAGGACCAGGTCCCGCCCGTGCCGTTCCACCTCCAGGGCGAGCGTCGCCGAGGCGCGCCGGTAGAGCAGCGCATACAGGCTCTGCGCGACGAGGACGGGGACGAGCGCCTGCGAAGGCACGCCGGTGGCGAACCACTGGACCACGAGGGCAGTGGATGCGAGGGCGAAGACAGGCAGCACGACGCGCGGCCAGACGGCGGTGAGCACCGGAGGCGAGGTGGCCCAGGCGCAGAGCGCCGCGCGGTCCACACCCACGCGAAGGTCGGGGCCGACGGTGGCCAGATCCTCGCGGAGGTCAAGCCGCGGCGCGAGTTCCTCGACCGCGGCCTGCCGCGCCACCACCGCGTCGGTCGCCGACGGCGCCAGCAGCCAGCCGGCCAGCACCTCTTCGCCGGCGCGGGTGCGGGGGCCCGACAGCAGTTCGAAGAGCCCGCCGCGTCCGAACAGATCCAGATCGTCGGCGTACGGATGGTCCTCGCGCCGGAAGCGCTCGCCGGTTTCGCCCGTGCCGGCCCAGCGATCCTCGAGCCGCGCGAGGCCGCGCTCGTAGACGGAGACGGCCCGCTCCGCGCGCTCCCGCGCGGTGAGGAGCCGCCCGTGCTGCCAGGCCACGACGGCGAAGGCGGCCGCGGGCAGGAGCAGCCACGAGCCGTTCACCCCAGGCACACGGTAGGCGAGCACCGCCAGCACGACCGCGCCCACGAACAGGCCCAGCCGCGCGTGGCTGAACGCCGCGTGCCGGCGTTCGAGCATCGCGACGGCCGCCCGCCGGGCGTCGAGGCGCGCCCGGTATTCGGCGGCTACGGCCGCACCTTGCCGTCGGCCGTCCACAGGTACAGCGTGCGCGGGCTGTCGGAGGTGTCCGTGAAGCTGTCGACCTTCTCGGGCTCCCAGTCACCCATGCCGAAGGCATGCGCCACGATGCGCGAGCCGGGTTTGAGCTGGCGGGTGAGGATCGGGCGCAGGCGGAGGTTCGACTGCGAGAGCAGGTAGAGCGTGATGACGGTCGCGTCGCTGACGTCGGTGGTGAGGGCATCCTGCAGGTGGAACGTCACCAGGTGCGACACGCCCGCGCGTTTGGCGTTGGCGTTGGCCTCGGCAATGCGGACCGGGTCGATGTCGACGCCGACGCCGCGCGCGCCGTACTTCTGCGCCGCCGTGATCGGAATGCGCCCGTCGCCGCAGCCGAGGTCGTACACGACATCGTCTTTCGTCACACGCGCCAGCGTGAGCATGCGGTCCACGACTTCCTGCGGCGTGGGCACGTAGGGCGCCAGGTTGGGGGCGTCGGGCCGCGCCTGCCCCTGGGCGGACAGGGTGAGTCCAAGGGCGATGACGGCGACGCCGAACGACGACAGCAATGCTCGCATGGAGGAAGGATAGCAGGACCGGGCCCGCGCGTCAGAGATCTTAGTCCAGAATACTCATATCCAATGGTTGTCCGTCCGGCTGGGTGGCCGGGAATCCGACACGACCTTGCGAGCTCAACCGTGGGTAACTTGGTGGCTCATCAGCCTTTACCCTGCCCTGGATGCACGGGCGCTCGAAGCCAGAAACATGCGATTTTCTGAGGATTTTCGTTGATTTTGGACCCGAGACCGGGCTATACTGAGGTTCGCCTGTTACACGAAATTCAGGTCCTACCCACCACCCATTTTCCGAACGGGGGCCACGTGTCATTCCAGGTCGGCGACAAGGTCATCTACCCCAATCACGGCCTCGGTGTAGTTGAGAAGATCGAAGAGAAGACGATTCTCGGCACCACCTGCGGGTTCTTCCATCTGCGTATCATCTCGAACGAGACCACCGTGCTCGTCCCGGTGGTGAACGTCGACAACGTCGGGTTGCGGCGCGCGATCACCGACGAGGAGGTGGAGCGGCTGTTCCATCTGCTCGGCGACGGGAAGATCGACAACCACCAGAACTGGAAGGGCCGCTTCAAGGACAACTCCGACAAGATGCGGAGCGGGTCCATCTACGACATGGCCGACGTGCTGAAGAGCCTCACGTTCCTGTCGAAGTCGAAGAGCCTGTCGTTCCGCGAGAAGCGCATGCTCGATCGCGCCAAGTCCCTGATCGTCTCGGAGATTTCCGAGGTGATGCAGGTGCTGGCCGACGACATCGAATCGCGCGTCGACAGCGCCCTCGAGAAGTGCTTCGTGGTGAAGGCCCGGGCCGCGCAGCGCGCCCAGGCGCGGGCGAGCGCCAAGGCGACGCCGGCCAAGGCCAGCGCGCCGCGTGTCACGCCCCTCTCGAAACCGCGCGCCGCGCGCGCCTCGTAGCCATCGGCCGCCACCTGGCGGCGCACCAGTGGTTCTCCGGAGCCTGGGGTCTTCCCAGGCTCTTTCTTTTTTTACGGGTAGACTACGCCGGATCGTGTCCACCCTCATTGCCGTTGTCCGCTCCCTCGCGACCTACGTGGGCGTAGGCCTGTACATCCTCGTCGTCGGGCCGCTGGCGCTGCTCCTCGTCGTGCCGTTCCGCCTGAAGGGCTTCCTGTTCGGCATCGGGCACGCCGGGGCGGTGCTCGCGCTCGGACTGGCGGGGATCCGCTACCGGGTGACCGGAGGCGGCCGCGTGCCGCGCGATCGTGCCGTCGTGTTCTGCGCCAACCACCAGAGCAACGTGGACCCGCCGGTGCTGTTCCGTGCGCTCCACCCGCGGCTGCACATCCTCTACAAGGCCGGCCTGCGCCGGATTCCGATCATGGGCATGGCGATGGACGTCGGCGGATTCGTGCCGGTGGACCGCAGCAATCGCGAGCAGGCCATGGCGTCGGTGGCGCGGGCCGCTGACGCGCTGCGCGCGGGCCATTCCTTCCTGATCTTCCCCGAAGGCACACGCAGCCGGACCGACGACCTGCTGCCGTTCAAGAAGGGCGGCTTCATCATGGCGATCGACGCGCAGGCGCCGATTGTCCCGGTGGCGATCAGCGGCGGGCGTGATGCGATGCGGAAGGGGAGCGCCTTGATCCACCCGGCGCTGGTTCAGGTCCGCATCGGTGAGCCGATCCTCACAGAGGGCCTGACGATCGACGACCGGGACCAGCTGATTGCGACCGTCCGGGAACGCATCGAGGCGTTGCTCCGTCAATCTGAGACATCGCCATGGAATCCCTGATCCTGCTTGGCCGGACCTTCGGCTTCGCCCTCGCCGCCGGGGTGAACCTCTACGCGACGGTGGCGGTGATCGGGCTGGCGGCGCGGTATCAGTGGGTCGCACTCCCCGCGCAGTTCCAGGCGTTCAACCACGACTGGCTGATCGCGACGGCCCTGGCGCTCTACGCGCTCGAGTTCATCGCGGACAAGATTCCGTGGCTCGACACGATCTGGGATGCCGTCCATACGTTCATCCGTCCGATCGGCGGGGCGGTGATCGCGGTGACGACGCTTGGGGAGGCCTCACCGCTGCTGCAGGGCCTCGTCGGACTGGCGGGCGGGACGGTGGCCGCCGGCAGCCACTTGAGCAAGGCCGGCACCCGCGCGGCGGCCAACACCAGTCCGGAGCCGTTCTCGAACTGGGCGCTCAGCCTGGCCGAGGACGTGTTCGTGATCGGCCTCGGCGTCCTGGCGATCAAGTTCCCCGTGCTGGCCCTCGTCGTCGTCCTGCTGATCGTCGTGGCGATCGCGCTGTTGCTCAGGTGGCTGCTCGTCGCGTTTCGCGGCAGGCGCCGGGAGGCCAGGGTATAGACTGAAAGCGCCACGCCCGCTGCGGAAGGACACGATGCCTGGACCCTCGTCACTGCGTTCGGTGCTCTCCGCCGGCCTCGTCGTGCTCGTCGCGGGCCTGGCCGCCCAGCAGCCCGCCGTCCCCGAACGCGCCCCCCTGCCGCCCTTCCGTGGCGGCGCCAACCTGGTGCGCGTCGACGCCTACATCTCGCAGAACGGCCAGGCGGTCACCGACCTGACCGCCGACGACTTCGAGGTGCTCGAGGACAACGCCCCGCAGTCCATCGAGCAGTTCGAGCTCATCGAGCCGCGGCCCATCGGACCTGAGTCGGATCGCCTCGAGCCGAACAGCGTCCGCGAGGCCGAGGCGATGGCCGCCGATCCGCGCGCGCGCCTCTTCGTGCTGTTCATGGACGTGTGGCACGTGCAGTTGAGCGGGTCGTACCGCGCGCAGGAGCCGGTCGGCCGCCTGCTCGAGCGGCTGATCGGCCAGGACGACATGGTGGGGGTGATGACGCCCGAGATGTCGGCGCACAACATCACGTTCGCGCGTCGCACGTCCACGCTGCAGGCGATGATGGCGACCAACTGGTACTGGGGCCAGCGCGATCGCGTGGACATGGTGGATCCCCGTGAGGAGGCCTACCTCCGGTGCTACGGCGCCAACGAGGCGATCGTCAACGAGATGGTCGATCGCCGGCGCGAGAAGAAGACGCTCGACGCGCTCGAGGAGATGGTGGTGCACCTCGAGGGCGTCCGCGAGGAGCGCAAGTTCGTGCTGCTGCTGTCGGAGGGCTGGCGGCTCTTCCAGAGGAACGAGGCGCTCGGGGCCGCGCTCGGGACCGAGCAGGTGGTCGACCCGCTCCACGTCGGCCCCACGGGCCGGCTCACGCTCGGCAGCGACCCGCGGCAGTTGACCGACGCCGGGATGACCGAGTGCGAGCGCGACCGGCAACTGCTCGCGAACCTCGACAACCAGCTGACCTTTCAGCTGCTCGTGCAGCGTGCGAACCGATCGAACGTGAGCTTCTACACCATCGATCCCCGAGGGCTCGTCGCCTTCGACGAACCCATCGGCCCGCGCATGCCGGCCACACCGGTCGAGGACGGCCGCCGGCTCTTCAACCGGCAGTCGGCGCTCCGGACGCTGGCCGAGGAGACCGACGGCGTCGCCGTGCTGAACACCAACGATGTGACAGGCGCCGTCTCCCGCTTCATGGGCGACCTCGGGTCGTACTACCTGCTGGGGTACTACTCCACGAACACGCGCCTTGATGGCCGGTATCGCCGCCTTACCGTGCGCGTCAAGCGCCCGGGGCTGGAGGTACGGGCGCGCCCCGGGTACCTCGCGCCGCGCGAGTCCGAACTGGCGGCCGTGACGGCGGTGGCGGCGGCGCCGGCCGGGCCCCCGCCGGCGGTGGCCGCGGCGCTTGGACGCCTCGGGTCGGCACGCGGCACGTTGCCGTTACGGATCGAGGCGTCCGGGTTCTGGCCGCCGCCGGACGGTGACGTGGGCGGCGCACTCCCGGCGGCCTACCTCGACGATCGCGGCGCGGGCGCCATCTGGGTGGTGATCGAACTGGACGCCGCCACGGTGCGCGACGAGGCGTGGCGCGCGGGGGGCGAGGTGGAGATCACGTTCCAGCCGCCGCCCAATCTCATCGCGGAGCCGGTGACGGTCACGCGATCGCTCGCGCCGGGGCAGCGCACGCTGTCGCTGGTGCTCCCGGAGGGCCCCGGTCTCGAGCCCGGCCGCTACATCGTGCGCGCGCAGGTGACCGCGACGGGGGCGCGGCTTCCGCTGCAACTGTCCGTCGGCACCGACGTACCCGCGCCGGGCGCGTTGATCGGCACCACGCCGATGGCCTCACGCCGCGGCCCGTCAACGGGGCTGCAGTATCAGGCGACCGCCGATCCACGGTTCCGGCGCACGGAGCGCCTGCGCGTCGAGGTGCCCGTCAGCTTGCGGGACGCCACGATCAGCGCGCAACTCCTGACCCGCGACGGGCAGCCGATGCCCCTGCCCGTGACGATCGGCGAGCGCATGGACGCGGACCGCGGCCTGCCGTTCCTCGTCGCCGACGTCACCCTCGCCCCCCTCGCGCAGGGCGAGTACGTCCTCGAAGTCAGCGCCGAGCGTCAAGGCACGACCGAGCGCGTCGCCTACGGCTTCAGGCTCGTGCCGTAGGGAGGTGCCGAGGTGCCGTAGGGAGGTGCCGAGGTGCCGGGGTGCCGCGGTGCTGAGCCGAGAGCTGAAAGCCGAGAGCTGACCGCCGAGAGCTGATCGCTGACAGCTGACAGCCGACAGCCGGTCGCCGATCGCTGTAGAATCCCCAGTCATGAGGTCCCCCATGTTCATGCGTCGTCTCGCGGCTGTTCTTGTGCTCGGTGCCGTTCTGGTCGTCCCCTCATCGCTCGGTGCCCAGACGACCGCTCCGATGCGCGCGGCTGACGGGGTCACGCTCAACGCCGAGGGCCTGCCGCAGTACGGCACGTTCTCGCTCTGCGCCATCGACCCGGCGACCGGCCAGTCCGGCGCGGCGGTGACGACGCGGGTGCCGTTTGTGGGGCGGGCCGTGCCATGGGTGCGCGCGGGCGTCGGCGCCGTCTGCACCCAGGCGGCCACCGTCGTCGAGTACGGCGTGCGCGGCCTCGACCTGATGGCCAAGGGCGTGGAGCCGCAGGACGCGCTGCGGCAGTTGTTGGCCGATGATCAGGGCCGCGAGTCGCGGCAGGTGGGCCTCATCGACATGCAGGGGCGCGCGGCCGCGCACTCGGGGAAGAACAACGGCAACTGGGCCGGCAGCCGGCAGGGGCTGCACTACACCGTGCAGGCCAACATCATGGTGGGGCCCGAGACCGTCGAGGCCGTGGCGGCGAGCTTCGAGTCGACGGCCGGCACCGGCATGCCGCTGGCCGAGCGCATGATCCTGGCCATGGAGGCCGGCCAGAAGACCGGCGGGGACCGGCGGTGGGGCAACCTGCAGTCGGCGGCGATTCGCGTCGCGGACCCGAATGATCCCGGACGCGGCGGCGATTACCTCACGCTCTCGATCGACGTGGGCGAACACGCCGAACCGGTGGGCGAGATGAAGCGTATCTACTACACGACGGCGCGCCGCCTCGGCTACCGCGACTTCTCGCATGTCAGCGGCCCGGACGTCGTCGAGTTGAAGCGGATGCTGCACGCCGTGGGGTACTGGCGGCCGGCGGTCGCGGTGTTTCCGGAGCCGCCGGCGTCCATCAACACGCCAGCCAACCAGGAACTGCGCCGCACGGACCCGGCGGCGTACGACGCGCTGATGGCGGACTTCAAGCAGAAGTCCTCGGCCTACACGCGCGAGTTCGCCGACTACGATGCCGAGGCGATCGCTGCCGTCGACAAGTTCCGCGCGGACCAGGGCCTGGACTACCAGGGCAACCCGGCAGGGCTGGTGGATGCGCGGTTCGTGGACGCCCTTCGGGCGGCCTACCTCGCGAAGAAGAAGGCGCCCTGATCCTTTACCCCGAGCGGGGTGTTGGCCTATTCTGTAGACGCTTGTGAAACAGACGAACAAGCGGAAGCCCACCACCGAGCAGGTTTCCGAACTCACCACCAATCGGCTGTCGGTCTACCTCCGCTGTCTGAACCAGCTCGAAGCCGCGGGGGTCGAGACGATCTCGTCGCAGGCCCTGGCGCAGCAGTTCCACCTGAACGCCGCCCAGATCCGCAAGGACCTCGCGTACTTCGGCGAGTTCGGCGTGCGCGGCGTCGGCTACTACGTGAAGGATCTGAAGCGGCACCTGCGCCAGATCCTGGGCCTCGACAGGCGCCTGCGCGTGGCCGTGATGGGCGCCGGCAACCTCGGCCTTGCGCTGGCCGACTACCCCGGATTCCGCCGCGAGGGGTTCGAGATCGTGGCGCTCTTCGACGTGTCGGCCGAGAAGATCGGCGAACACTCGCGCAGCGGCGTCCCGATCCTCGACCTGAAGGACCTGCGGCGCCATGTCCGCCGCGATCGCATCGACATCGTCGTCATCGCGGTGCCGGCCGAGTCGGGCCAGTTCGTGCTCGACCAGGTCGTGACCGCGGGGGTGAAGGCCGTGTTGAACTTCTCGCCGGGCGCGCTCAAGGCCCCGGCCGGCATCAAGCTGAAGAATGTGGACCTGACCGTCTCGCTCGAGAGCCTGTCGTTCTATCTCGCCCAGGACGAAGGAGGGGAGTGATGCCTCGACCGCCAGCCGCGCGGCCGCGCCTGACGCACGTGGACGCCGATGGCCGTGTCCGCATGGTGGATGTCGGCGACAAGCCGGTGACCGCGCGCGAGGCGCGGGCGCGCGGCACGGTGACGATGTCGGCGGTGGCGCGCCGCCTGGTGGGCACGGGGCGCACGAAGAAGGGCGACGCGCTGCAGGCCGCGCGGATCGCCGGCATCATGGCCGCCAAGCGCACGGCCGACCTGATCCCGCTCTGCCATCCGCTGCCGCTGTCCTCCATCGCCGTCGATCTCGTCGCCACACGCACCGGGTATCGGATCGAGGCCGTGGCGCGTACGACGGGGCAGACCGGTGTCGAGATGGAGGCGCTCACGGCGGTGGCGGGCGCGGCCCTGACGCTCTACGACATGGTCAAGGCCGTGGACAAGACGATGGTGATCGGCGAGATCTGCCTCGTCGAGAAGCGCGGAGGACGGTCGGGCGACTACAGACGGCCGTCCAGCGATCGACGTCCTGGAGTCAAGGTTCGGCGCTGAGCACGGCAATGAACGTCCTAATCTCCATTCAGCAGCACGTGCCGCAATGGCAGATTCCGGCCGGGGCCGTGGCGGCGCTCGCCGCGCGCTTCCCCGAGCACACGTTCGTGCATGCGACCGACGAGGCGGCGCGTGCGCGCGGGCTCGAGGCCTGCGACGTCGCGTACACGTGGATTCTTTCGGCGGAGGAGCTGGCGCGTGCGGCGGCGCTCCGCTGGGTGCACTCGTCGGCGGTCGCAGTCGAGACGATCTGTGTGCCGGAATTGGCCGCGCGGGGGATCGCGCTCTCGAACACGCGCGGTGTGCAGGCGGCGCCCATCGCCGAGCACGTGCTCGCCACGGTGCTGGCGCTGGCCAAGCAGCTGCCCTTTGCGCTCGAGCGCCAGCGTGAGGCGCGCTGGTCGCAGAACGACTTCATGGGCGTGAGACTCCCGTGGATGCTGCGCGGCCGCACGCTGGGGCTGGTGGGCGTCGGGACAATCGGCGCGGAGGTGGCGCGGCTGGCCTCGGCGTTCGGCATGCGGGTGATCGCCACCCGCCGCCGCACCGACGCGCCGCCCGTGGCGGGACTCGATGAGGCGCTGCCGCCGTCGGCGCTTCCCGACCTGCTGGCCCGCGCTGATGTCGTGGTCGTGGCGGCGCCGCTGACGCCCGAGACGACGGGCCTCATCGGCGCCCGCGAGTTCGCGCGGATGCGGCCGGGCGCGATCTTCGTGAACGTGGGGCGTGGCCGGATCGTCGTGCGCGAGGCGCTCGTCGAGGCGCTCCGCTCAGGCCACCTCGGGGGCGCCTCGCTCGACGTCTTTCACCAGGAGCCGCTCCCCACGGACGATCCGCTGTGGGGCCTGCCGCAGGTGATCCTCACGCCTCACACCTCCGGCTTCCGTGCCGGCCACTGGGACGAGGTGATCGATCTGTTCTCGGAGAACCTGCGGCGGTTCGCCGCGGGTGAGCCGCTGCGCTTTTCAGTGGAGCCGTCGCTCGGCTATTGACCAGCCGGTCGTGAACGTGAGCCGTGGATGCCGGGCAACGCCCCGGACCGTCCACCGTCCACCGTCTAGAACACCCGCGCTTCCGGAACCGGCCACCAGCGCAGCTGCACCTTGCCGATGATGTACTTCTTCGGCACCATCCCCCAGTGGCGGCTGTCGGAGCTGTTGTTCCGGTGGTCGCCCATCACGAAGTAGTAGCCCTCGGGAATCACCTGGGGGCCCCAGTCGTCGTGGCTGCGGAACTCCACCGGCACGTAGTCGTCCCGCAGCGGCACGTCGTTCACGTAGACACGCCCGTCGACGATGCGGACCTGGTCGTTCTCTTCGGCGATCACCCGCTTGACGAACGACTTGTCGGGGTTGAGCGGGTAGTAGAGCATCACGATGTCACCGCGCCGGGGCTCGGCGAACCGGTAGATCAGCTTGTTGACGATGAGCCGGTCCTGGTCGGCGAGCGTGGGCGCCATGCTCTGGCCCTCGACGCGTGCGACTTGAAAGACGAACGTGATGATGAGCACCGCGTAGATGAGCGCGGACGCCAGCGTCCGCATCCACGCGACGAACTCATCGCGGAAGAGGGCCACGCGGCGCAGCATCACCGTCGTCGGGTCGTCGAGCTCGATACGCAGCGCCTCGCCGGCCGGCGCCAGGGAGCGCACCGGCGGCTCGGCCTCCATGGCCAGCGCCATCGGGATGCCGGCGCTGACATGCGGCGCATCGGGCGACGGCGCGCCCCGTTCTTCGCACGACACGAACCCGGCCCCCTCGAACCCGTCGGGCCCGCCGGACCTGTCGGACCCGCCGGACCCGTCTACAGCTTGAGATACTCCCTCAGGCGGCGCGTCTGTGCCCGGCTGACGGGGATTTCCGTCGCCGTCGAATCGTTCATCCTGAGGATGTAGTTCCTGCTGAACCAAGGGACGATCTCCTTGATCTTGTTGATGTTGACGAGATGCGACCGGTGGACCCGCCAGAAGACCGCCGGGTCGAGTGCCGACTGCAGCTCATCCAGTGTCCTTAGGTTAGACGTCCCGGACAGCTGTCCAGTCACAATGGTAATCGACTCGTCCACGAGCGAGGCATAGATAATGTCATCTGCCTGGACGAGGACGAAGTGCTGGCCCACCCGCAGGGCCAGCTGGGTTCGCCGTTCGTTCGCCTCTCCGGTGAGGCGCAGCAGGGCGTCGATCTGTGGGTGGACCGGTCCGTCGCCGCCCCGGCGGCGGCGCACGCGCGTCACCGCGCGCTCGAGCCGGGCGAGTTCGACCGGTTTCAGCAGGTAGTCCACCGCATTGACCTCGAACGCCTCCACCGCGCGCTCGTCGTAGGCGGTGACGAAGACGAGGGCCGGGCACCCAGGCTCCGCGGCCAGCCGGTGCGCCGCTTCGAGTCCGGTGAGCCCGGGCATCTGCAGGTCAAGGAAGACGACGTCGGGCCGGAGGCGCGCGACCGCTTCGAGCGCTTCGAGGCCGTTGTCGGCCTGGCCGGTCACGGTCACGCCGTCCAGGCGGCCGAGCAGGTAGCGCAGCTCATCCCGTGCGAGGGCCTCGTCATCCACCACCAGGGCGGTCAGATCGGGTGTGCTCATCTCAGGCGGTCAGCGGCGGCTCCTGCGCCAGAAGGACCGGAAACTCAACGCGCGCGCGCGCGCCCACCCCCGGCGTGCCGGCCAGCTCCACGTGCCCCTGCGATCCGTAGATCACGCGCAGGCGCTCGCGGACGTTGCTCAGGCCGATCCCGCTCGACATCGCGGCCTGGAGCCGATCGGCCGGGATCCCGAGTCCGTTGTCTTCGACTTCAATGACGACGACCTGGCCGCGCCGCGCGGTCCGGATGGTCAGTTCCCCGGCGCCGGCCTTGCGTGACACGCCGTGCTTGATGGCGTTCTCGACCAGGGGCTGCAGCAGCAGGCTGGGGACGACGAGATCGAGGGTGGCCGGGTCGATGTCCTTCAGCACGGACAGGCGCGGGCCGAAACGGATCACCTCGATGGCGAGGTACTCGTCGATGGCTGCCAGCTCCTCGCGCAGGGGCACGAACTGCTCGTGACTGCGGAGGACCCGCCGCAGCAGGCCGGTGAGCTTCTGAATGACGATGCGCGCCTGGTCGGGCTCGGAGCGGATCAGCGACGAGACCGACGCGAGCGTATTGAACAGGAAGTGGGGGTTGATCTGGCTCTTGAGCGCCTCGACCCGCGCGGCCAGCAGCAGCGTCTCCTGTTCATGCAGGCGGTGCTCGATGCGGGCGTTGTTCCAGATCTTGATGGGCGTGGCCACCGTCAGGATGGTGCCGGCGATCGTCATCAGCGTCAGCCACGGCAACGGCGCCCCCATGAAGAAGAGGCGGTGCTCGCCGAAGCGGAGGCCGACCGCCTGGCGGATCAGCTCGAGGCCGATCGGGACGGTCAGGATCAGCACCCGCCAGTTCACCACGAGCGTGCGGGACATGCGCCAGAGGTCCCGGGGCAGCGAGAGCAGGGCGAACGCCGTGAAGTGCCAGATGTCTTCCTTCGGGCAGGCCTCGCGGAGGCCGCCGCCCGCGAAGCCGCACCCGATGGCGAAGGGCAGGGCGCCGTACTCGCCGGCCGCAAGCGCCGGCAGCCCGGCCATGGCGCCGACCAGCGCTCCGGTGTACGGGCCGGCGATGAGCCCGGCCAGGAAGGCGCCTTCGAGCGTGAGGTCGGCCGCTTCGTAGCCGAGCAGGAGGCGTGAGATCACGCCGACCGTGACGGGGACGCCCAGGCCGAGCGCGAAGAGCCGCCGGTCGGGCCAGTCCCGCCGTTCGAAGATCAGGATGTGGCGAAAACGGTGGTAGCGGACCAGCATCGTCGCGAGGGCGGCCATGATGGCCACCTTCAGGATCTGCGTGATCAGCAGATACTGCTCCGCGCTCAGGAACTTGGGTCCGTCGAGCATGGCAGGGTCCCCGGGACGAGACCGTCCCCCATTGTCGCACGCGGTGTCCGGAACGGGCCACGGCCGCTCCCCGGGGGTGGGAGTGCTATGATGGGAGGGTTTTTCGTGGAGAGGCATCCGGCATGATTCGTCCGCTCATTGAAGGGTTCGCGCTCACGTTCCAGCACCTGTTCCGCCGGCCGATCACGGTCAACTACCCGGAGCAGAAGGTGCCCATGTTCCCGCGCTACCGGGGCAAGCAGGTGCTGATGCGCGACGAGAACGGCCTCGAGAAGTGCGTCGCCTGCGGCCTGTGCTCGGTGGCGTGCCCGGCCGATGCCATCTACCTCGAGGCCGCGGAGAACGACGGCTCGGTCCAGGCGGGGCCGCGCTACGCCTCCGTCTACCAGATTCACAAGACCCGCTGCATCTTCTGCGGCTACTGCGAGGAGGCCTGCCCCGTGTCGGCCATCTTCATGGGTAAGGACTACGAACTGGCGGTCTACTCGAAGGACGATTTCATCTGGGACAAGACGGAACTCCTCGTGCCGGCCCAGAAGTAGTTTGCGCATTCCCTTCCTCGACGCCCTGGCCGCCCGCGTGCTCGTCTGTGACGGCGCGATGGGCACCATGCTGTACGGCAAGGGCGTCTTCATCAATCGCTGCTTCGAGTCGCTGAACCTGAGCGACCCCGCGCTCGTCCGCCAGGTGCACGAGGAGTACGTGCGCGCCGGTGCGGACGTGATCGAGTCCAACACCTTCGGCGCGAACCGCGTGAAGCTGCGGGCCTTCGGCCTCGGCGACCAGGTGCACGCCATCAACCGCGAAGGCGCGAGGCTCGCGCGCGAGGCCGCCGGCGACGACGGCTACGTGGCCGGCGCGATCGGCCCGCTCGGCGTGCGCATCGAGCCGTGGGGCAAGACGGGCGTCGACGAGGCCGAGCAGGTCTTCCGCGAGCAGGCGGCCGCCCTGCTCGACGGCGGCGTCGACGTGTTCCTGCTCGAGACCTTCCGCGACCTGAACGAGATCGGGGCCGCGATCGCCGCGGTGCGCGCCGTGTGCGACCTGCCGATCATCGCGCAGATGACGACGGAGGAGGACGGCAGCAGCCTGGACGGCACGCCGCCCGAGCAGTTCGCGCCGGCGCTCGTCGCGCGCGGCGCCGACCTCGTCGGGGTCAACTGCAGCGTGGGGCCCGCGCCGATGCTCGAGACGCTCGAGCGCGTCGCGGCCGCCGTGGACACGCCGCTGGCCGCGCAGCCGAACGCCGGCAAGCCGCGCGACATCGAAGGCCGCAACATCTACCTCTGCTCGCCCGAGTACATGGCGTCGTACGCGCGGCGCTTCGTCGCGCTCGGCGTCCGGCTCGTCGGCGGCTGCTGCGGCACGACCCCCGAGCACATCCGGCAGATCCGGCTCGCCGTCACGGCCATGCACCCGGGCGCCGCGGTGGCCGCCGCCGCCCCCGCCCCCCGGGTCTCGGTCGATACGCCGCATGCCCAGCCGCCGGTGCCGCGCGCGCAGAAGTCGCGGCTCGCCGCCGCGCTGGCGCGCCGGGAGTTCGTCGTCGGCATCGAACTGCTGCCGCCGAAGGGCCACGTGTGGCAGGAGGCGCTCGAGCACGCGCGCCAGCTGCGGCTGCGCGGCGTGGACGTGGTGACGATCCCGGACGGACCGCGCGCCGGCGCCCGCATGAGCGCGCTGTCGCTCGCGGTGCTGATCGAGCAGCAGGCCGGGATCGAGACCGTGTTGCAGTACTCCTGCCGCGACCGGAACCTGCTCGGCATCCAGTCCGACATGCTGGGGGCGCACGCCATGGGGCTGCGCAACCTGCTCGGCATCACCGGCGATGTCCGCAAGCTTGGCGACTATCCGGATGCGACGGCGGTGTTCGACGTGGATTCCATCGGCCTGACGAATCTCGTGCGCCAGCTCAATCACGGGCTCGACATCGGCGGCCAGCCGATCGGCCCGCCGACCGCGATTCACATGGGCGCGATGACGAACCCGGGCGCGCGGGACCTCGATCACGTCCTGCGGCGCTTCGAGTACAAGGTGGAGGCGGGCGCCGAGTTCATCGTGACGCGGCCGATCTGGGACGTGCGGGCGTTCGAGCGCTTCATCGCGAAAGTGCAGGGCGCCGGGGTGCCGATCATCGCGGGCGTCTGGCCGTTCGAGAGCGTTCTGAACGCCGAGTTCCTGGCCCACGAAGTGCCGGGCCTGACGGTGCCCGAGGCGATCCTCGAGCGGATGCGCCGGACGGGCACGGCCGAGGCCGCGGCGGCCGAAGGCGTGGCCATTGCACGCGAAGTGGCGACGGAGCTCGTGCCGATGGTGCAGGGGCTGCAGATTGCCACGCCGACGGGGCGCCTGCCCCTGGCGCTGGACGTGCTGGACGGCCTCGATCTTCCCTGAATCTTCGCCCCGGCCCAGAGGGGCCGGTTCTGATATAGTCGCGCCAGGGGCGCGGAGGATACATGGCCTTGTTTGACAGTCAGCGGCAATCCGACGAGAAGATTCTGGGGTCGGACGTCGCCACGCGGGCCCTCTCGGTCACCGCGGTCGAGAACGACTTCGTCGAGCGCGTCTACGAGAAGCTGGCCGGGGTCTACGACTTCACCTTCGGCCCGACCCTCCACCCCGGCCGCCTCGAAGCGATCCGGAAGATGGACATCCGCACCGGCACCCGGATCCTCGAGGTCGGCGTCGGCACCGGGATCAATCTGGCCCTGTACCCGCGGACCTGTTCGGTCACCGGCATCGACCTGTCGGGGGGGATGCTCGAGAAGGCGCAGGAACGGATCGATCGCAAGGGGCTCGTCAACTGCAGCGTGCTCGACATGGACGCGGCGGCGATGTCCTTCCCCGACGACTCGTTCGACATCGTCTATGCGCCGTACCTCATCAGCGTCGTGCCCGATCCCGTCCAGGTCGCGCGCGAGATGCGCCGCGTCTGCCGGCCGGGCGGCCGCATCGTCATCCTGAATCACTTCAAGAGCACGAACCCGCTGCTCTCGCGGATCGAGACGGCGATCTCGCCGCTCACCGTCCATATCGGATTCAAGTCGGATCTCTGCCTGCCGGGTTTCCTGGCGCAGGCGGAGCTCACGCCGGTCTCGGTGGAGAAGGTGAACGTGCCGCGGATGTGGTCGCTTGTGACCTGCGTCAAGCGCTAGTCGCGGGTCGCTAGTCGCTATTCGCTATTCGACGCGTACGCGCCAGCCCCTGCAGCTGGTCCGGCGTCAGCACCACGAACAGCCCGTCGGCCGTCGCGAGCGTCTCGCCCGTTTCGTGGCGCAGCGTGGCCCGTGTGTGCACCTTGCGGCCGTCAATGCGATCGATCCACGCCTCGACCACCGCGTCCGTGCCCAGCGGGACGCCCTCGAGAAAGTCCACGCCGAGCCTGGCCGCCACGGCCTGATGCCCCGCCGCCCAGCAGCACGCGCCCATCGCCTCGTCGAGGACCGCGGCCACGGCGCCGCCATGCGCGTGGCGCGGCGGACCCTCGGCGCCCGGGCCGAACCAGGCCCGCGCGAAGAGCTGGTCGCGGCCCGGGCGTGCGAAGTACGCGACGCGCAGCCGGTCCCCATCGGGCGCCCCGGACACGAAGGAGCGCGACGCGGGCAGCGCCGGAAACGGCTGGACGGACACCCAGCCAGGCAGGGCGACGACGGGCGGCACATTCATCACGTTGGTTCTCGGCGATCAGCGATCAGCTTTCAGCTGTCGGCTCCCGGCTGTCAGCTTCCGGCTGTCAGCTCTCGGCTTTCGGCTCTCAGCACCCGGGCACCTTGGGCACCTTGGGCACCTTGGGCACCTTGGGCACCTTGGGCACCTCGAGCACCTATATCTTCTCCATCCACTCGACCAGTCGTTCCGCCACGATCTCCGCGCCGTTGACGGCTGGGTGGTCCGGCGGCGGCGGCTGGTCGAGGACCGCGTCGAGCGCCTCGCGCCAGCGGCCGGCGAAGAAATCCGCCTGGTCGAGGTAGTGGCAGCGCAGCACGCGGGGCATCTCGCGCACCATCACGTCGTACTCCGCGAAGTGGCCGCGTGACGTGTACACCATCGCGGTGTCGTTGGCCACGCACTCGGCGATGATGCCGAAGCCCGGCTTGGTCACGACGACGTCGGCGGCCGCGACGAGATCCTCATAGCGGATGCCTTGCGCGTAGAGCGAGGTTTCGTCGAAGGGGACAATCCGCCCGCGGCGTCCGCCCGCGAGCAGTGTCTCGCCTGCCACGCCGAACGGGATGCTGCCGCTCACGAGCACGGCGTAGCCGTCGAGCGCGGCCAGCGCGTCGAGGTTCATGTCGACGACGCCGTGGCCGCCGAACGAGGTGAGCACGACGCGCTCGTCCCGGGAGAGGCCGAGTGCCGCGCGCGTCTCGACGGCCGCGCGTGCCGACCGGCGCGCGATGAAGGGCACATCCTCCACGCGGCTGAAGGCCTCGAAACCGCCCTGCATCGGCAGCCGCAACGCGAGCGCCGTCGGGCGGTACGCGTCGGCCACCGCCTCCGCCACGTCGGCCGCGCCGTCGTACGCCGCGTACGCCCAGTCCCACGAGAAGTTTCCGAGGGCGACCGCCGGCAGGCCGGCGCGCGCGGCGGCGGCGCTGCCGAGCGCCGGGATGTCATAGACGACGAGGGACGCGCCGATCGCGGTGAGCGCGTCGGCCTCGGCCGCGGCGCGCGCGGGCAGCTCCGCCATGAAGGCGCGCGCGCGGCGGAGCGTGTCCGCCACGTCGAGCCGCAGCCCGTCGATCTGCACGATGCCGGTGTCGCACTCCACCCGCGCATACTCGAACGCGCCTCGCATCGTCAGATCGAAGAGCCAGGGGGCCACGGTCGTGCGGACAACGACACGCACGTCGGGACGCCGCGCGGCGAGCGCGTTCAGGACCTCGATGTCGCGGGAGGCATGGCCGAAGCCGTGTCCGGAGATATAGAAGGCGAGGGTGGGCACGGGTTGGGGATCAGGGATCGGGGGCCGGGGATCGGGGATCAGGGCCTCGTGGGGTCCGAGCCGGCCTGGACCTCTCGGGTGGGCAGCGCCACGGCAATCACTTCCTCGAGCGTGCGGACGGGGACGAAGGTCAGGTCGCGGCGCAGTTCCTCGGGGATCTCCTCGAGGTCGGGTGCGTTCAGCGCCGGGAGGATGAAGGTGCGGATGCCCATGCGGCGCGCGGCGAGGGCCTTCTCACGGATGCCGCCGACGGGCAGCACCAGGCCGCTCAACGTGATCTCGCCCGTCATGGCCACGTCTTCGCGCACGGCCTGGCCGCGCGCGGCCGAGAGGATGGCCGTGGCGATCGTCACGCCCGCCGACGGGCCGTCCTTCGGGATCGCGCCGGCCGGGACGTGGACGTGCAGGTCACGCGCCGCCAGGAACGCCGGGTCCACGCCGAGCGCCTCGGCGTTGGCGCGGATGTGGCTGACGGCCGCGCGTGCCGACTCCTGCATCACCGCGCCGAGCTGTCCCGTCAGGATGATCTGATCCTTGCCGCCGGGGAGCAGGCTCGCCTCGATGAAGAGCACGTCACCGCCGGCCTCGGTCCAGGCCACACCCGTGGCCACGCCGGGCCGCGACGTGCGGAAGGCGACCTCGCGCTTGAAGCGGGGAGGCCCGAGATAGTCGTCCACCTCGGCGGCCGTCACGACGACGGCCGTCACGGGTGCGTCCGCGGAGGCGGTCGCGCGGCGTGCGGCGACCTTGCGCGCGACCGTGCCGATCAGCCGCTCCAACGTGCGGACGCCGGCCTCGCGCGTGTGCTGGTCGATGATGTGGTGCAGGGCGCCCTCGTCGATCGTGAGCGCCTCGGCGGTCAGGCCGTGCTCCTGGAGCTGCCGCGGGATCAGGTAGCGGCCGGCGATGTGCACCTTCTCATCCTCGGTGTACCCCGAGAGCGGAATCACCTCCATGCGATCGAGCAGGGCCGGGTGGACGGGGCCGAGCTGGTTGGCGGTGGCGATGAACAGCACCTTCGAGAGATCGATCGGCACCTCGAGATAGTGGTCGCGGAACGTGTGGTTCTGCGCCGGGTCCAGCACCTCGAGGAGCGCCGCCGCCGGATCCCCCTGGAAGCCCACGGCGAGCTTGTCGAGCTCGTCGAGCATGAAGACCGGGTTGGCCGAGCCGGCCTGCTTCAACGCCTGGATGATACGGCCAGGCATCGCGCCGATGTAGGTGCGGCGATGCCCGCGGATCTCGGCCTCGTCGCGGATGCCGCCGAGCGAGATGCGGACGAACGTCCGGTCCATGGCGCGCGCGATCGACTGGCCGAGCGAGGTCTTGCCGACGCCGGGCGGGCCGACGAAGCAGAGGATCGGCCCCTTCATGTCGCCCTTGAGTTTCCGGACGGCGAGGTACTCGACGATCCGCTCCTTGACCTTGTCGAGGTCGTAGTGGTCCTCGTCGAGGACGCGCCGCGCCTCGACCGGGTCGAGGCGGTCGGGCGTCGAGACCGACCAGGGCATCTCGAGCAGCCAGTCCAGGTAGGTCCGGATCATCTGGTACTCGGGCGAGGCGGCGGTCATCCGCGCAAGCCGGTCCACTTCGCGGGTGGCGACGGTGTTGATCGCCTCGGGGAGCGCCGCCTTCGCGATGCGCGCGCGCAGGTCGGCGAGCTCGTCCCCTTCGCTCTCGCCCAGCTCGTCCTGGATCGCCTTGAGCTGCTGGCGCAGGTAATACTGGCGCTGCGCGGTGCTCATCTCCTGCTGCGCTTGCGACTCGATCTTGCCCTTCAGTTCGAGCACGGACACCTCGCGCGCGAGCAGGCCGTGCACGAGTTCGAGCTTGCGCGTGAGCGGGTCGGCCTCGAGCAGCTGCTGCCGTTCCTCCGCCGAGGCATCGAGCATCGTGGCCAGCAGGTACGCCACGCGCAGCGGGTCCTCGATGCCGAGCACCATCTGCCGGACCTCCTGCGAGAGGCCGGTGGTGAGGGCGAGCGCCTGTTCCACCAGTTCGCGGATGCGCCGGACGTACGCGTCGGTCTCGACCGTCTTCTCGACCGCCTCCGGCCGCGGCGTGACCGTGGCGCGCAGGGTGGTGCCCGTGCGGGTAACGAGGTCCACCGACACGCGTGCGACGCCCTCGACGATGACGTTCAGGCCGCCGGCCGCGCGCGCCATCTGGCGCACGAGCCCGACGGTGCCGACCGCGTGCAGCGCCTCCGGTCCCGGATCCTCCGCGTCGTCGCGCTGCTGGACGAGGAGGATCATGCGGTCCGTGCCGAGGGCGGCATTGATGGCCTCGACCGAGGCGGGCCGGTTGACGGCGAGGGGCTGCAGCGTGAGCGGAAAGACCACCGTGCGGCGCAGGGGCAGTACGGGCAGGTCGGTCGGGAGGGGCGGGGGTGGCGCGTCGTCGCTCATGAGCAATCAGGGCCTGGTGGGATGCCTGTCAGCCATCATACTCGCTCGCCACGGCCGCTCCGGATGAGCTTGGGGTAATCCAACGATTTGGACGGCAAACGGGATTGCGGATCAATCTCAGGGCGCGAGGCGAACGATTCCGGCAACTAATGCGTAAATCCATTGAGAAATGTGAGTAACATCTTGCGTCGACTTTTGCATGAAGGTCGAACGACGGTTTGTACGACTGCAAGACATTCAGGGTGAGAGTTACGTGCAGCTCATGTCCCCGGAGGCGACCAAATGAGATCGTGGTTTAGTCGGTTGTGTGTGGTGGCGATTGGTGTGTTGATGCTGGCCAGCGGCGCGGCCGCCCAGCAGACGGGCACCCTCGCGGGTGTGGTGCGTGACGCGCAGGGCGGCGTGCTGCCCGGCGTGACGGTCACGATTTCGGGCGCGGCCCTGATCGGCGGCGCGCGTGTGGTGGTGACGGGCGACACGGGGAACTACCAGGCCGCGGGCCTGCCGCCCGGGTCGTACGAGGTGGTGTTCGACCTGCCGGGCTTCGGCGCGCAGCGTCGCGGCGGCGTGGCCATTCAGGTCGCGAATGCCACGCGCCTGGACATGGTGCTGTCGGTCGGCTCGCTCGAGGAGACGGTCACGGTGAGCGGCCAGTCGCCGATCGTGGACGTGACCTCGACGACGACCCAGACCAACATCGGCAAGGAACTCGCCGAGGCGATTCCGACGGGCCGCAACCCCTGGGTGATGGCGGGCCTCGTGCCCGGCGTCGTGACCGGCCGGCTCGACGTCGGCGGCACCGAGGGCATGCAGCAGTACAACATCGAGGCGTTCGGCTCGGCCGACTCGCAGAAGTCGTTCAGCATCGACGGGCTGAAGACGAACTGGGGCGGCGGCAGCGGCGGCGCGACGATGCAGTACTACGGCTTCGAGATGTACGAGGAATACAACATGCAGACGGCGTCGGGCACCGCGGAAAGCGATGTCAGCGGCGTCTACATGAACATGGTCACCAAGTCGGGCGGCAACCGCTTCTCGAGCGACCACAACTTCTACTTCATGAACGAGTCGATGCAGGGCTCGAACATCGACGACGAGCTGCGGCAGCGCATGGGCCTGGCCTCGGGCGCGCAGAGCGGTGCGGCGGGCAACCCCATCGACATCTCCTACGACTGGAGCTCGACGCTCGGCGGGCCCATCAAGCAGGACAAGGCCTGGTTCTTCGGCGCGATGCGGTGGTGGCGGCTGGACCAGTTCCAGGTCGGCGCCATCAACCCGGACGGATCGCAGGCGATCGACGACAACCGCATCCGCAACTTCATGGGCAAGGTCACCTATCAGGCCACCCCGAACGCGCGCACGTCGTTCATGTTCAACCGCAACCTGAAGGACCGCTTCCATCGGCGCGATTCGCCGTACCTGTTCGTCGAGGACAAGGCCACGACGCTGCAGGACCAGCCCGCGCAGAACTTCGTGGCGCAGTGGAACCAGGTGGTGGGCGGCCGCACCGTGATCGACGCGCGCGTCGGCCGGATGTGGGGCGTGTTCCCCAGCCGCTACCAGCCCGAAGTGACGGCGAGCGACATCGCGATTCGCGACACCGTCCGCTTCACGCGTGAGCGCGCCGCCGAGACGCAGTCGCTCAACCCGAACTACCGGCTCCAGGCCAACGCGACCGCGAGCTACTTCGTGGACAACTTCGCCGGCGGCACGCACGACCTGAAGGTGGGCGTGCAGCTGTCGTGGGAAGGCATGGACTACGAGCGCATCCGCAACGGCGACATCCTGCTGGAGCAGCGCGACGGCGTGGCCTTCCAGGCGCAGATCGCCAACACCCCGATCGACTCGCTGCACCGGCTGTCGACCTGGGGCGTCTTCGTCCAGGATCGCTGGACGGCGGGCCGCGCCACGCTGAACCTCGGCGTGCGCATGGACGGCGTCAAGGCGTGGCTGCCCGAGCAGTCGAGCCCGGCCGGCACCTACGTCGGCGCGCGGTCGTTCACCGAGCGTGACGTGTTCGAGTACAGCTTCAACTTCATGCCGCGCATCGGCCTGTCCTACGACCTGTCGGGCAACGGCCGCACCGCGCTCAAGGCCTACTGGGGCCGGTTCTACAACCAGTTCGGCTCGGAGCTGGCGGAGAACCTGAACGAGAACGCCCTCGTCACCGCCCAGGTGCCGTGGAACGACCTCAACGGCAACCGCCTGCCCGATCCGGGCGAGGTGAACCTGTCGAGCTTCGCGGGCTTCGGCCGCATCGTGCCGTCGATGGACCAGAACTCGAAGCGTCCGTACAGCGACGAGTTCAACGTGGGCCTCTCCCACCAGCTGCTGGCGGATCTGTCGGTGGCGGTCAGCTACCACCGCCGCCAGCACCGCGACGGCCTGGGCATCGTGGACCGCGCGCGGCCGACCTCGGCCTACACGGCGATCCAGCGCACCTACACGGACCCGGAGCGCGGGCCCCAGACCATCACGGTCTACAACCTGGACCCGGCGCTGCGCCTCGTCCGTGATCGCGTGATCACCAACGTGGACGTCCTCGAGAGCGACTACAACGGCGTCCAGATCGACATCCAGAAGCGCATGTCGAACCGCTGGCAGATGCTGACGGGCCTGTCGATCCAGAAGCACGAGGGCTTCAACCACAGCGGCACGTTCACGAACCCCGGTGGCAACACCGACTTCAACAACCCGAACTACCTGCTGAACCGCGACAACGGCTCGGTGTTCACGGACCTGCCGTGGACCTACACCCTGTCGGGCAGCTACGTGCTGCCGTACCAGGTGGTGTTCTCGGGCAAGTACACGGCGCGTGACGGTGACCCCCTCAACCGGACGCTCAGCGTGAGCGGCCTGGTGCAGGGCACCGACACCGTCAACGTGCAGCAGCGCGGCGAGGACCGCACCGAGAAGGTCGACCAGTTCGTGGATGTGCGCCTCGCGAGGCGCTTCCAGGTCGGCATCTCGAACTGGGAAGTGAACCTCGACGTGTTCAACGTGCTGAACGCCAACCACGTGCTGCTCCAGAACGAGGCCATTGGCTCGACCTGGGGCCGCCCCTCGCGCATCCTGGCGCCGCGCATCGTGCGCTTCGGCCTGACCGCGCGCTTCTAGTCATCCCGCACGATGGGGGCGGCCGGCGTCGGCCGGCCGCCCCGTCGGCGTCGCGCCCTCCCGCATCCGCCTCCCCGTCCGCCGGTCCCCTCGGCCTCCCTGCACGCGGCCCACGCCCGCCCGTCCCCGCCCCCCGTCCGTTATTCATTGAATTCGCCGCGCGCTCGCCTGTAACATGCGGGCCACATTCACGCCACGGCGCGGCCGTCCTCCGGCTGTCCCTTCGTCGTGTGCCTTTTTTTCGAAGCCCCTGGCTTCGCTTCGGGTTCTCCCCTACAGGCGCCTTGACTGGTCGTGTCGCTGCGGGTCTTGCCGCGGCGGTGGTGGACAGGAGTGCAAGGAGGCGTCATGAAGTCCGTGTTGCGTGTGGTTCGTGTGGGAGTGATGACAGCGCTGGTGGTGGGGGCGGCCGTCGCGACGGCGGCGGCTCAGCAGACCGGCACGCTGGCCGGGGTGGTGCGTGACGCGCAGGGCGGCGTGCTGCCTGGCGTGACGGTCACGCTCTCGGGTGAGGCGTTGATTGGCGGGGGGCGGGTCCTCGTCACCGGCGATGCCGGGACGTATCAGGCGGCCGGGCTGCCCCCGGGCACCTACAACGCCGTCTACGAGTTGACCGGGTTCAACGTGAGCCGCCGCGAGAGGATTGTGGTGCAGGTGGCCAACGTGACCCGCGTGGACGTCACACTCAGCGTCGGCACGCTCGAGGAGACCGTGACGGTCAGCGGCGCCTCACCGGTCGTGGACGTCAGCTCCACGACGACGCAAACCAACATCTCCAAGGATCTGGCCGAGTCGATTCCCACGGGGCGCAATCCGTGGGTCATGGCGGGCCTCGTGCCCGGCGTGGTGACCGGCCGGCTCGACGTCGGCGGCACCGAGGGCATGCAGCAGTACAACATCGAGGCCTTCGGATCGGCCAACAGCCAGAAGTCGTTCAGCATCGACGGACTGAAGACCAACTGGGGCGGCGGGGACGGCGGCGCGACGATGCAGTACTACGGCTTCGAGATGTACGAGGAATACAACATGCAGACGGCGTCGGGCACCGCGGAGAGCGATGTCAGCGGCGTCTACATGAACATGGTCACCAAGTCGGGGGGCAACCGCTTCTCGAGCGACCACAACTTCTACTTCATGAACGAGGCGCTGCAGGGCACCAACATCGACGACACGCTGCGCGCCCGCCTCGGCCTCGCCCCCGGCGCGCAGAGCGGCGCCGCGGGCAACCCGATTGATATCTCGTATGACTGGAGTTCGACGCTGGGCGGACCGATCGCGCGCGACCGCGCCTGGTTCTTCGGCGCGATGCGGTGGTGGCGGCTGGACCAGTTCCAGATCGGCGCGACCAACCCGGACGGGTCGCAGGCGATCGACGACAACCGCATCCGCAACTTCATGGGCAAGGTGACGTGGCAGGCGGCGGCGAACACGCGCACGTCGTTCATGCTCAACCGCAACCTGAAGGATCGGTTCCATCGGCGCGAGGTGCCGTTCAGCGAGGACAAGGCGACCGTGCTGCAGGATCAGCCGGCGCAGAACTTCGTGCTGCAGGTCAACCAGGTCGTCGGCCAGCGCGGCGTCTTCGACGCGCGCGTCGGCCGGATGTGGGGCGAGTTTCCCACGCGCTATCAAAAGGAGGTCGGGCCGAACGACATCGCCATCCGCGACGTGGTCCGCCAGACGCAGATCAATGCCGCGATCGGCCAGTCGGTGAACCCGAACCACCGCTACCAGGCCAATGCGGGGTACAGCTTCTTCGTCGACCAGATGCTCGGCGGCTCGCACGACTTCAAGCTCGGCGTGCAGTTGTCGTGGGAGATGATGAAGTACGACCGCATCAGGAACGGCGACTACTACCTGGAGCTGCGTGACGGCGTGCCGTCGCGCGCGCTGCTGTCGAACACGCCCATCAACTCGGACCACCGTCTCGAGACCTGGGGCGCCTTCGTGCAGGATCGCTGGATCGTCGGCCGTGCCACCATCAACGCCGGGGTCCGCATGGACGGCGTGAAGGGGTATCTGCCGGCGCAGTCGAGCCCGGCCGGCTCGTTCGTCGGCGAGCGCTCGTTCCCCGAGCGTGACGTCTTCAACTACAGCTTCAACATCATGCCGCGCCTGGGCATCGCCTACGACCTCGGCGGCCGCGGCCGCACGGCCCTCAAGGCGTACTGGGGCCGGTTCTACAACCAGTTCGGGTCGCAGCTCGTCGAGTCGTCGAACCAGAACGCCCTCGTCAACCAGGGCGTGGCCTGGAACGACCTCAACGGGAACCTCGCGCTCGACCCCGGCGAACTGGGCGCCTTCGAGGGCTTCCCGGCCGGCCTCTTCCCGACCGTGGATGCGAACTCGTCGCGGCCCTACAGCGATGAATTCAACGTCGGGCTCTCGCACCAGGTCGTGGACAACCTTGGCGTGTCGGTGAGCTACCATCGCCGCGCGCATCGGGACGGCCTCGGGATCGTGGACCAGGCGCGCACGCGGGACGCGTACACGCCGGAGAACCGCACCTACACGGACGTCGACGGGTCGAGCCAGTCCATCACCATCTACCGGCTGCTGCCGGCCTTCACGACGGCGCGCGATCGCGTGATCACGAACGTGCCGGAGCTGAAGAGCACCTACAACGGCGTGCAGTTCGACATCAACAAGCGCATGTCGAACCGCTGGCAGATGCTGGCGGGGTTCACGATCCAGAAGCACGAGGGCTTCGACCACAGCGGCACGTACACGGGATCCGACTTCAGCAACCCGAACGTGTTGATCAACCGCGACAAGGGGTCGGTCTTCACGGACCTGCCGTGGACCTTCACGCTGTCGGGCAGCTACCAGTTGCCGTACGACTTCGCCATCTCCGGCAAGTACACGGCCCGCGCGGGCGACCCGCTGATCCGCACGTTCAACTTCGGCGGGCTGACCGCCACGCAGGTCAGCGAGACCGTGCGCGTCAACCAGCGCGGGACGGATCGGACCGAGGACGTCACGAAGTTCGTCGACCTGCGGCTGAGCAAGCGGATGCGCTCGGGGGCGCGCAGCCTCGAGGCGACCGTGGACCTGTTCAACGTCCTGAACGCCAACCACGTGCTGGCCCAGAACACGGGCATCGGCAGCACGTGGGGACGCCCGTCGATCGTCCTGGCCCCGCGGATCATCCGCTTCGGCCTGACCGCGCGCTTCTAGTGGGGTGTCGTTGACGATTTACTACCGGGCCGCCCGTTGGGCGGCCCGCAGGATCGCGGCTGAGCAGAGGCGCTGGTAGTACCTCTTCAGTCGCTACACTCCACTGGTGGACACACGTGTCGCGCCGGCTCTCGGCTGGGTGCCGAGGGCCGGCGCGGACGTCTCCCCCCACGGCGCGTCAAAGCTGCTACGATTGGCTCGTGGCCCTCGACGAACGCTCCTTCTTCACCGACAAGCCGGAACCCCGCACGCAGCGCTACCCGTGTCCCCGGTGCAACCGCACCAACGACTACCAGGTGCGCTGGGTCCGCCGCACGCGCAAGGACCGGCTGCCGCCGGGCGCCGACGAGCGGGACAAGGCCAAGTTCGAGAAGCTGCGCGACTACCTCATCCGCGTGGACGACGAGGTCGTGTGCAAGACGTGCGGGAAGAAGTTCGAGATCCCGTCGATGCACTCGCTGCTGTTCGTCGACCAGCTCGAGGGGCTCCCGAAGGACGAGGAGGAGGACGAGCCGCCCCCGGTGAAAGAGGAGCCGCGCGGGCCGAAGCGGCGCGGACCCTCACAGGGGTGGAAGTAACACAGGTCCGGTGGGTCCGGACAGGTCCGGTGGGGCCGGGCAGGTCCGGTCGGTCCGGACAGGTCCGGTAGGTCCGGGCAGGTCCGGTAGGTCCGCCTGCCCTGAGCGGAGTCGAAGGGGCTAGTAGAGGCCGGGGACGATGCGCCAGCGGACCTGCTGCTGGTAGTCGCGGTACGTCTGGCCGAACGTGTCGATCAGCGAGCGCTCCTCCCAGGGGATCGCGACGATCAGGTAGGCCGAGCTGATCACGGCCCAGATCAACCGGTCGACGGTCATCACCGGGGCCCCGAAGACCATCAGCAGCCACCCCAGATAGATCGGGTGCCGCACGAGGCGGAACGGACCGCTGATCCGGAAGGTGAGCGGGAGCCGCTCGCCGCGGGCTTGCCGGATGCCACCGAGCTCCAACGGGTCCAGCACCGCCGCCCCGCCCAGCGTGATCGCCACGCCGGCCACCTGCACCAGCGTCAACACCCCCCACCCCGCGCCGTCCAGCGCGTACAGCACGCCGGGCACCCGCCACCACCACGTACAGACCCCGATCAGCATCAGGCTCGCCACCCAGTTGTACGCCGTGCGCTCGAGGGCGGGCGGCAGGTGCGCGGCGAGCCACGCCTTGGCGCCGCTGCGCGCCATCACGCTGTGGTGGGCAGCGAACGCGCCGAACAGCCCGAGGTTGACGGCGATCGCAGGAAGGAGGCCGCGGGCCTCGCCCGGCGGCACGGGGCGGCCGAGGGTCACGAAGAAGAAGTACGCGTAGTACAGGAGGGAGGCGACGAACAGAGCCCCGCCCGCCCAGGCGGCGAGTGCCGCGAGACCGGATGGCCGCGCCGGGGTGTCGGACATGGTTGGCGCATATTATAGGGCGAGGCGCTCGGCGCCCTGCCTGTCTTCCCGCCATCCCCTCCGTCCGCGACTGGAGTGTCCGTGACCGCACCGCGCATCGTCATCTCCGGCATCGGCGTCGTCTCGACCTTCGGGGTGGGCCGCGAGGTGTTCTGGGACCACGTCTCGCGCGGCGTGAGCGGCACGCGCGCGATCGCGGGCTTCGATGCGTCGGCGTATCCCTGCCGCGTCGCGGCCGAAGTGCCCGCGACCTCGATCGCGGACGCGCAGGCGATTGCCGGGGAAGGGGACGGCGGATGGACCTCGCGGGCCGATCCACGCCGTTACTCGCGCGCCGCGCTCTTTGGCGTGATCGCCGCGCGCGAGGCGTGGAACGACGCGGGGCTGTCGGCGGGGGAGCCCGGCGCGGGCGTGATCATCGGCAGCGGGGGGGGCGGGATCGACGTCGGCGAGCGCCAGTACCAGGACTTCTTCACCAACGGCGGGCAGAAGGTCACCCCGTACGCGATCGCGGTCGGGATCTGCGGGATGGTGTCGAGCGAGATCTCGATCTCGCTCGGCGTCCGCGGACCGAGTCACGTGATTTCGACCGGCTGCACGAGTTCGACCGACGCGATCGGCTATGCCGCGGGGCTGCTGCGGCAGGGGGAGGCCGACGTCGTGCTGTCGGGCGGGACCGACGGCTGCGTCCTGCCGGGCATGATCTTCGGATTCTCACGCATGCGCGCCGTCTCGACCCATCACAACGACCGGCCCGCGGAGGCGTCGCGCCCCTTCGATCGGGGCCGCGACGGCTTCGTGCTGGGGGAAGGCGCGTGGATGGTCGTGATGGAGCGCGAGGACCGGGCGCGCGCGCGGGGCGCGACGGCCTATGCCGTGGTCGAGGGCTACGCCTCCACCTGCGACGCGTATCACCGCGTGCAGATGGATCCGGATGGCGTCGAGATCGAGCGCTGCATGACGCTGGCGCTCGGGCGCGCGGGACGCGCCGTCGAGGAGATCGGCTACGTCAACTACCACGGCACGTCGACGGTCCTGAACGATACCATCGAGGCACGCTGCACGCGGCGCGTGCTCGGCGCGGCCGCCGACCGCGTGCCGGGCTCCTCGACGAAGTCGATGATCGGCCATCCGCAGGGCGCCAGCGGCGCCGCCGGCATCGTTACCTCCGCGCTGGCCATGACCCGCGGCCTGCTGCCGCCGACCATCAACCTCACCGACCCGGATCCGGCGTGCGACCTGGACTTCATCCCGAACACCGCACGTGCGGCCGACGTCGGCGTGGCGCTTTGCAATTGCCTGGGCTTCGGCTCGAAGAACTCAGCCATTGTGCTGGGAAGCCTGAAGATCTGACGATCTCGTGATGTGGTGATGTGGTGATCTGAAGTGAGATGTGAAGATCTCGTTAGCTATCTTCTGATCTTCTGATCTGGTGATCTGGTGATCTGGTGATCTGGTGATCTGGTGATCTGGTGATCTGATCCAGCGAGCGACCGATCTTCGGCTCGCCGAGTCTGAGAGCCGATCGCCGATCGCCGAAAGCCGAAAGCCGAAAGCCGTTCGCCGAAAGCCGAAAGCCGAAAGCCGAGCGCCGATCGCCGAAAGCCGATCGCCGAAAGCCGATCGCCGATAGCTGATAGCTGATAGCGAAGGTCGAATGGATGACGTCGTCGTAGTGGGGGGAGGGCCGGCGGGGGCGTTGGCGGCGTGGCTGCTGGCCACGGCCGGCGTGCGCGTGCGCGTGTTCGAGCGCGCCACGTTCCCGCGCGACAAGCTCTGCGGCGACACGCTGAACCCCGGGGCGCTGGCCGTTCTCGCGCGCCACCTGGATCTGGCGCCGCTGCTGGCGCGCTCCATTCCGATCGCCGGGATGCGGCTCACGGGGCCCGGCGGCGTGTCGGTCGACGGCCGGTACGGGCACGGCGTGGCCGGCCGCGCGATCACACGGCGCGTGCTCGACGGCTGGCTCATCGCCGAGGCCGCGTCGGCGGGGGCGATCGTCGAGGAAGGCGCGCGCGTCGCCGGCGCCATCGTCGATGAGACCGTGGACGCGCGTGTCATCGGCGTGCGTGTCCGGCGCGCGGGCGCGCTCGTCGACCACCCGGCGCGCATGACCATTGCCGCGGATGGCCGGCGTTCGCGGCTGGCGCTCGCGCTCGGCCTGGCGGCGCAGCCGGCGTGGCCGCGACGCTGGGCGATCGGCGGATACTTCGAGGGCGTGGACGAGGTCGGCGACTGCGGCGAGATGCACGTGCGCGCCGGGCACTACATCGGCGTCGCGCCCGTGCCGGGCGGGCTGACCAACGCGTGCCTCGTCGAGCCGCATCGGCCAGGCACGTCCGGGTGGGGCGATCCCACCGCGCGGCTGCAGGCGGCCCTTGCGGCGGACGACCGGCTGGCGGCGCGATTCGCCGGTGCGCGCATCGCCGGACCCGCGGTCATGCTGGGACCGATGGCGGTGGACGCGCAACGCGCCGGGGTCCCCGGCCTGCTGTTGGCGGGCGATGCCGCGGGGTTCATCGACCCGATGACGGGCGACGGCCTGCGGCTCGCGCTGGCCGGCGCCGAGCTCGCGGCGGCAGTCACGTTGGACGTGCTCGGCGGCGGCCTCACGCCGGCCGGCGCGCCCGCCGCCCTGCTGGCCAGACGGCGCGCGGCGTTCGGGGCGAAGTGGATCTTCAACCGGACGCTGCGTCGTCTCGTCGATGCCCCGCGCGGCGTGCGTCTCGCCTCCACGACCGCGCGGGTGCTGCCCGCATTGTTTGCCGGGATGATCCGGTACGCCGGGGACGTTGAGGCTCCGGGGATGCCCCCTTTCGCAAGACAGGAAGCCTGATCGATGCCCGCGTCCGTTGCGATTGCCGTCGTCACCCTGCTGGCCGTGGTGGCCATCATGCTCGGCGAGACCCTGCTGTCGGCCCACAATGCGCGGCTCCTGCGTGCGCGCGGCGGGGTGGAGCCGCCAGGCGATGTCTACCGCACGATGCAGTGGGCCTATCCCGCCTGCTTCATCGCCATGGCCTGCGAGGGGGCGCTGACGGGACCCGCCCCGCGCGACGTGATCGGCGCCGGGCTCGCGGTGTTTGGCCTGGCCAAGGCGCTGAAGCTGTGGGCGATCGCGTCGCTCGGCTGGCGATGGACCTTCCGGGTCATCGTTCCACCGGAGGCGCCGCTCGTCACGCGCGGACCCTATCGCCTGTTGCGCCACCCGAACTATCTCGCCGTCCTTGGCGAACTGGCCGGCGTGGCGGCGATTGTCGGCGCGCCGTGGTCCGGCCTCGTCTCGCTTGCCGGTTTCGGGTGGTTGATACGGCGGCGCGTCGCCATTGAAGAGGCGGCGCTCGGACTCCGCGCGCACCCGCCCGCCCCGACGGTTCGTCACAGAGACAATTTGTGACAGCCAGGGGCGGCGCGACGGCGTCTGAACCCCCAGGGACACGGGAGGCGTGGGCTATACTTAGCCGCACTTCGAACATGACGCGGCGATGCGGGCGTGGAGGCCGGTGGACGGCGTTCCTGTCGTGCCCTCGACGGGTGGCATCGCTGTGTGTGGCGCTGGCGTCCCTCGTGGCGATGCCTGCGATCGTCTCGGCCCAGCAGGCGCCGGATCATCCGGCGATCCTGGCCGGACGCGCGTTTGACGCCGGCCAGTTCGACGAGGTCGATCGCCTCGCCGCGACGTACCGCGGCGAGCCCACGATTGCCGTCGTGCATGCGCGCGCCCTCGCGGCGCGCGGCCGCTACGGCGAGGCCGAGCAGATCTTCCAGGCGCAGTCGTTCGAGGATCCGACCGGCGAGGCCGCGCTCGAGCTGGGCGTCATGTACCTCGAGATCGGCCGCCGCCTCGAGGCGCGGCGCGCGCTGCAGATCCTCCTGACGAGCCCCATCGATCCCGCGGACCCGCGCGCCACGCTCCGGGTCGCGCGCGCCGCGAAGGCCCTGGGCCGCTTCGATGATGCCAACCGGCTCTTCCGCGAGGCGGTGGCGCGCGCGTCCCACACCGCGGAGGCGAACACCGCGTGGGGCGAGCTCTTCCTCGAGAAGTACAACCGGCAGGACGCGGTGCGGTCCTTCAAGGCGGCGCTCGCCGACGATCCCGGCTACGCGCCGGCGCACCTCGGGATGGCGCGCGCCGTCGCCGACGAGAACCCGCCGCTCGCGGAGCGGATGGTCCGCCAGATCCTCGAGGACAACCCGCGCAGCATCGGGGCCCTGGTGCTGCTGGCCGAACTCGAGCTCGATGCGGGCCGGCACGAGGCCGCCTCCGAGGCGGTCACGCGCGCGCACGCGGTCAACCCCTACAGCCTCCCCGCGTGGGCGCTGGCGGCGGCGATCGCGTGGGCCGACGGCGACGAGGCGACCTACAACGAGGCGGTAGCCGCCGCGCTCGAGGTGAACCCGCTCTACGGCGAGGTCTACCGGGTGGTGGGCGCCGCCGCCGCGCGCAAGTACCGGTTCGACGAGGCCGCCGATCTGGCGCGGCGCGGCGTCCTGCTCGACCGCGACAACGCGCGCGCCTATGCCGACCTCGGCGTGCACCTGATGCGGACGGGCGACGAACGCACGGCGCGCGGCGTGCTCGAGCTGGCCTTCCGGGTCGACCCCTACAACCAGATCACGTTCAACCTCCTGGAACTGCTCGATACGCTGCAGTCGTTCGAGACGATCCGCGATCGCGAACTCGTCGTGAAGCTGCACCCCGACGAGGCGCCCGTGATGCGCGAGCAGGTGCCCGCCCTCGCGCGCCAGGCGTTCGACGATCTCTCGGCGCGGTGGAACTTCACGCCCACCGGACCGATCCTGATCGAGATGTTCCCGGTGCACGACGACTTCGCCGTCCGCAACGTCGGGCTGACGGGGCTCATCGGCGCGCTGGGCGCGTGCTTCGGCCGCGTCGTGACGATGGACTCGCCGCGTGCGCGGCCGCCGGGCACGTTCAACTGGGGCGAGACGCTCTGGCACGAGATCGCGCACGTCGTCACGCTGCAGCTCTCGAAGCAGCGCGTGCCGCGATGGCTCACCGAGGGCATTTCCGTCTACGAGGAGCGGCGGGCGCGTCCCGAGTGGGGACGCGAGATGGAGATCCCGTTTGCGCAGGCGCTGGCGCGCGGCCCCGTGCTGCCCATCCGCGATCTCGGCTCCGGCTTCACGAACCCTGAGCTGATCTCGCTCTCGTATTACCAGGCGTCGCTCGTGGTCGATCACCTGATGGCGCGCTTCGGACAGCCGGCGGTCCGCCGCCTGGTGCAGGCCTACGCGGACGGCAGGGACGAGGCGACGACGATCCGCGCCGCGCTCGGCGTGGACCTCGATGATCTGCAGGCGACGTTCGACGTGTTCCTGCAGGAGCGGTTTGGCGCCCTCCGCCTCGCGCTCGCGGCGCCGGAGGCGCTCGCCCCCGGCTTGCCGCTCGAGGCGCTCGCCGCCATGGCGGACGCGCATCCCGGCAGCTTTCCCGCCCAGCTGGCGCTGGCCGACGCGCTCGCCGAGTCCAGGCCGGCCGAGGCGATCGCGCGGTTCGAGCGCGCGGCCGCGCTCGTGCCGAACGCCACCGGCCCCGAGAGCCCCCACGCGCGGATTGCGGAACTCGCCACCGCCCTCGGCGACACCGCCCGGGCGGCCGCCGCGTACGCGGCGCTGACCTCGCACGACCCGTCGGACCTGGCCTCCGCGCGCGCCTGGACGGCGCTCATCGATCCGGCGGCGGACCCCGACGCCGCACAGATCGCCTACGCACGCGTGGTCGCGATCGATCCGTTCGACGCCTCGGCCCACGCGGCCCTGGGGAAGCTCGCGCGCGAGGCCGGGAAGACCGGCGACGCGGTGCGGCACTTCACCGTGGCGCTGGCCGCCGGCCCGCTCGACCGCGCCTCGGCGCACGCGGATCTCGCCGAGAGCCTCGTCGACGGCGGCGACCGCGACGCCGCGAAGCGCCAGACGCTGTCGGCGCTCGAGATCGCGCCGACCTACGAGCGCGCACAGGAACTGCTGCTCCGGCTGGTCGGAGGCGGGCAGTGAACGTGACGCCGCGCCGCGCGGGCGGATGGGCAGCCGCCGTGGCGGCCTCGCTCGCGGGGGCGCTGCTCCTGGCGCCCGATCTGGCGGACCGCGCGGGCGCGCAGCCGGGGATCTTCACCGACGAGCGATTTGCCGGGCTCCAGTGGACGTTCGTGCGGGTGCGCTACAACTCACAGCCGATGGACATGGGGCGCGGCCGCCGCCGCGGCTTCTGGGACGATCCCTGGGCCATCGACGCACCCGCGGCGGAGGAGAACCTCTCGCGCCGGGTGCGGAGCGTCACGTCGATCAATGTGGGCGACCCCGTGGTCCTCACGATTGACGACGAGAAGCTCTGGCACCACCCGTGGCTGTACATCGTCGAGCCGAGCAATCTGTGGCTGAGCGAGGTCGAGGCCGCCATCCTGCGGGAGTTCCTGCTGCGCGGCGGCACGCTCACCTTCGACGACTTCCATGGACCGTTCGAGTGGGAGCACACGGCGCGCGAGATCCGGAAGATCTTCCCGGACCGCGAGATCGTGGAGCTCACGCCGCCGCATCCGGTCTACACGAGCTTCTACGCGATCGATCGGTACCCCCAGATTCCCGGCCTCGGGTCGTTCTTCAACGGCCGCACCTGGGAGAAGGGCGGCTACGTGCCGAGCCTGCGCGCCGTGCTGGACGACCAGGGCCGCGCGATGATGCTGATCAACTTCAACACGGACATGGGCGACGGATGGGAATGGTCGAATGCGGCCGACTATCCGGGGTACCTGCGCTTCACCGCGGAGTCGTACCAGATGATGATCAACCAGATCGTCTACACGCTCACGCATTAGCGGAATGTCGGGAGGGCCGGCCACGGGCCGGCCAGGGCCACGCGGGACTGAGGTGCGGACGATGGACGTCGAAACGGAGAGCCTGGCGGCGCGGGTCGCCGAGGGGCGCGAGCGGATTCTCGAGCAGTTGCGCCGGGTGATTGTCGGACAGGACGAGGTGGTCGATCAGGTGCTCATGGCCCTCTTCACGGGCGGACACTGCCTGATCACCGGAGTGCCCGGGCTGGCGAAGACGCTGCTCATCAAGACGATCGCCGAGATTCTGCACCTGAGCTTCAAGCGCATCCAGTTCACGCCGGACCTGATGCCCGCCGACATCACGGGCATCGAGATCCTCGACGAGCAGAACGGCGCCCGCGCGTTGCGGTTCGTTCCCGGGCCGATCTTCGCGCAGATCCTCCTGGCCGACGAGATCAACCGCACGCCCCCGAAGACGCAGGCCGCGCTGCTCGAGGCGATGCAGGAGTACCACGTCACGGCCGCCGGCCGGACGTATCAGCTCGAACGGCCCTTCTTCGTCCTGGCCACGCAGAACCCCATCGAACTCGAGGGCACCTATCCGCTGCCCGAGGCCCAGCTCGATCGCTTCATGTTCAACATCGTCATGTCCTACCTGAGCGAGGATGACGAGGTGCGGGTCGTGACGGCGACGACCGGCACCGAGCGGCCGGCGCCGGAGCGCGTGCTGGATGGGCCGACCATCCTGGCGTTCCAGCAGTACGTGCGGCAGGTGCTCGTCGCCGAGGAGGTCGCGCGGTACGCGGTCCGGCTGGTGGACTCGACGCGGCCGGGCCGCGGCGCGAAGCTCGACTTCATCGAGAAGTGGGTGAAGTGGGGCGCCGGCCTGCGGGCGTCGCAGGCCATCATCCTGGCGTCGAAGGCGCGGGCGCTGATGCACGGCCGGCACCACGTGTCGGTCAAGGACGTGCAGGCGCTGGCGCATCCCATCCTCCGCCACCGCGTCATCGTCAACTTCTATGCCGAAGCCGAAGGGGTCAACGCGGACCGTGTCGTGGACCAGTTGATCGCGGCCGTGCCCGTGCCGGCGAGCGGCCTCTAGCGGCGCGAGAGTCTGATGGCCGCCGTGATGCGCTCGAACTTCCTCGACCCGGCGGTCGTCGCGCGTCTCGGCACGCTCGATCTCAAGGCCAAGACGATCGTCGAGGGGTTCCTGTCGGGCCTCCATCGCAGCCCCTTCCGCGGGTTCAGCGTCGAGTTCGCGGAGTACCGGCAGTACATGCCGGGCGACGACCTGCAGACGATCGACTGGAAGGTCTTCGCGCGGTCCGATCGGCACGTCGTCAAGAAGTTCGAGGAAGAGACGAACCTCGACTGCCACCTGCTCGTCGACGTGAGCGCATCGATGGGCTACGGGTCGCAGGGCGTCACCAAGATCGAGTACGCCAGCTACCTCGCGGGCGCCCTGGCGTACCTGATGAACCGGCAGCGCGATGCCGCGGGGCTGATTGCCTTCGACGATCGCATCGTCCAGATGCTGCCGCCGAGCGCCCGGCCCGGGCACCTGGTGTCGCTGCTCGTGGCGCTCGAGCGCCTGACGCTCGGGCACCGCACGAACGTGGCAAAGCCGCTTGGCGATCTGGCACGGGCGTTGAGCAAGCGCGGCCTGGTGATCGTCATCTCCGACCTGCTCGACGATCCCGCGCGCGTGATCGAGGGGCTGAAGCACTTCCACCACCGCGGCACCGATGTGATCGTGTTCCACGTGCTCGACCGTGACGAGTTGACGTTCCCGTTCGACGAGGCCGCACGGTTCCGCGACATGGAGACCGACGAGGAGGTGCTCGCCTCGCCAGCGGCGGTGCGTGGGCAGTACCTCCAGGAGATCGAGGGGCTCGTCGCCCGGTACCGGCGGGAGCTGGGCGCGAGCGGCATCGACTACTGCCTGCTCGATACCTCGCAGCCGCTGGAACTCGCGCTCATGGCGTATCTCTCGGCACGGGGGCGCGCACTCTGATGCCGGGGCTGTCGTTCCTCTCGCCGCTCTTCCTGCTCGGCGCACTCGCCATCGCCGTGCCGATCGCGTTGCATCTCTTCCAGCGGCGCACCGAGAAGGTCGTGCCGTTTGCCGCCGTGCGATTGATGCACGGCGCGCCCGTGGAGGAGCAGCATCGGCGGCGCCTGCGCGAGCGCGTGCTGCTCGCCCTGCGCGTGTCCGCCCTGCTGCTGCTCGCGTTCGCGTTTGCGCGCCCGTACCTCGTCGGCGCCAACAGCGGCGGGGCCATGCCGATGACCGTCGTGGCGGTGGACGTGTCGATGAGCGTCTCCGGGCGCGGCCAGTTCGACGCGGCCCGTGCGCTCGCGCGCGAGGCCATCGACGACGCGCCCGCCACGCATCTCGTCGCCGTGGTCCGGTTCGACGACCACGCCACCGTCGTGGCGCCGCCCTCGTCCGACCGCGGCGCGGCGCTGGCCGCCATCGACGGACTCGAGGCCGGCGTGGGCGGGACGCGGTTTCGGACGGCGCTCTCGCGCGCGGCGGAGGTCATCGGTCCGCAGGGCGGGCGCCTGGTCGTGGTCACGGACCTGCAGCGCGGCGGCTGGGACGCCAGCGACGAGGGCAGCGTGCCCGACGGCCTCGAGATCGTCGTGCGCATCGTGCCCGCCCCCGAGGGGAACCTGGCGGTGACGTCGGTGCGCCGCGAGGCGGATGGCGTCGCGGCGCTCGTCCACAACTACGGCGAACGCCTGGTGCGGGTGCCCGTCCGGCTGGCGATCGATGGCCAGGCGGCCGGGGCCATGGAGATCGAAGTGGCCGCCCAGGCCTCCGGCGAGGCGCGGTTCGCCGTGGACGTCCCGGCGCGCGGCGCGCTGCTCATCGAGATTGACGATCGAGACGGCTACCCGGGTGACAACCGGCGCTACGCCGTGCTCGACCCGCCACCGGCCGTGCCGGTGCTGGTGCTGACGGCGGAGGCGGTGCTGTCGAATGCGGGGCTGTACCTGCAGCGGGCGCTCGAAGTGGCCGGAGGCGATGCCCCCTTCGAGGTGGCGCTGATCGATGGCCGCCGTTTCTCGGCGAGCCCGTCGCTCGAGGACCGCGCGGCCGTCTTCATCTCGGGGACGCGGTCGCTGAACCGGGAGGGGCGCGAGGCGCTGGCCGCGTATCTCCAAAGCGGGGGGCAGGTCTTCCTTACCCTCGGCCCTGACGTCGACATCGCGACCCTGCGCGACACCGTCGGCGTGGCGATCGGCGTCGAGCCCGATCCCGTCCGCGCCTCCGGAGGCGCCACCACCCTCGTGCCCGCCGATACGCGGCACCCGGTGTTCCGGCCGTTCTCCAGTCCGGCGGCGGCCTTCGGTGACGTGGACGTGACCGAGTATCGCCAGGTGCGCGAGGAGGCGGGATGGCGCGTGCTCGCGCGATTCGCGGGTGGCGCGGTGGCGCTGGCCGAACGGCCCGTCGGCGCCGGCCGGCTCGTGGTGTTTGCCTCGGACCTCGACACGCGCTGGAACCAGTTCCCGCTGAACCCGGCGTTCGTACCGTTTGTCGTCGAGATGGCGCGCTACCTGACCTCGGGCCGCCAGGCGCAACACACCTGGACCCTGCCGGAGGCGCCGCCAGGACACGACGGCACGCCCGGTATCGTCGAGATGGAGGCGCCGGTGGCCGGCGGCGTTGCGCGCCGCGCCGCAGTCAACGTGGACGTGCGCGAGTCGAATCCCGCGGCGATGACGGCGGAGGCGTTCGACGCCAACCTGACGCGGCGTGCGGCCGTGGCACGACCGGCGGCCGAGTCGGAGGCGCGTGAGCAGGAGGCGCAGCAGCGCCTCTGGCAGTTCGGCCTGCTGGTGATGCTCGTGGCACTGGCGGGGGAGAGCTTCCTGGGCCGGCGGGCGGTCTAAGGGCGTAGCTGTGCCGGGCCGCGAGGTCTCGGCGTAGGATGTAACGGGGGGTTATGGGCGAGCGGCTGGTCGAGCTCGGCGAATTGCTCTCGGCAGTGGGGTGGCGCTGGCGCCGCCTCGCGTGGCTGCGCGCGTGGACGCTGGGTGCTGCGGTGGCGGCCGTCGTGCTGCTCGCGGGCGTCGGCGCGGTGCTAATCGCGGCGCCGGGCGGCGTCGCCCTGATCGCGCTCACCGTGCTCACGCTCGTGATCGCCGGCGGCAGCCTGGCCCGTGCCCTGTGGCCGGCACGCCGGCAGCCGGCGCCCCTCACGCTCGCCCGGTTGATCGAGGAGCGCGTCGGCGGCCTCGACGACGTGCTGGTGACGGCGGTCGAGTACGCGGCACGCCCGGATCACTCCCCGCAGATGGCCCGGTTGCTGGCCGGCGACGCCGCGCGCGCGGCGCGTGGCGTCGACCTCGACGCCGTGGTGTCCCGGCCGCAGCTGGTCCACGCGACCCGCATGGCGGCGGCCGCCGCGTTCGCGTTTGCCGTGGCGCTGGTGCTCTTCCTCGGCCCCCTCCATCGCGCGGCGCTGCTGACGACGGCCTACCTGTTCCCGGCGCGTCTCACGATCGAGGTGGTCCCCGGAGACGTGAAGGTCGCGGCCGGGCAGCCCCTGACGATCATCACCCGGCTGCACGGCATCGAGGGCGGTCTCGTGCCGTCCTTCGTGGCGGGCGGCGGGGCGGACGACCCCGGCATCCGCATGCGCCGTGGCGAGGCGCCCGGGGAGTTCACGCTGACGCTCGACGCCCTCGACGCGTCGTTTGCCTACCGCGTCACCGCGGGCAGTGCCTCGTCGCCCGCCTACACCGTGACGGTGGTGTATCCGCCGCGCGTCGAGCGCATCGACCTGCAGTACGAGTATCCGCGCGCGTTCGGCCTGGCCGCGCGTACCGACGAGGACAGCGGCGACATCTACGCCCCAGCCGGTACACGCGTGCGCGTGGCGATCACGGCCGACAAGGTGATCGCCGCCGGCGCGCTCGTGCTCGACGATGGGACGCGCGTGCCGCTCGAGGCGGGCACCGCGGTCGTGGACGGGAACCTCGTGGTCTCGGGCGACGGCTCGTACCGCGTGTCGCTGGCCGACACCGACGGGCTCGAGAATCCCGGCGAGACCGAGTACTTCATCCGCGTCCTCAACGACCGTCCGCCGGACGTGCGCATCATGCGGCCCGCGGGCGACCGGCAGGTCACGGCCCTCGAGGAAGTCCTGATCGAGGCGCGCGCCGACGATGACTACGGCATCGCGAATTTCGACCTCGTCCTGCAGACACCGGCGGGGCGCGAGACCGTCATCCCCCTCGGACGCGGCGCGGGGGCGCAGACGGCCTCCGGCAGCCACGTGCTCTACCTCGAGGAGCTGGGCGTCGAGCCTGGCGACTTCGTCACCTACTACGCGAGGGCGCGCGATGTGGGCCGGGGACGGCGTCCCGTCGAATCGCGCAGCGACATCTTCTTCCTCGAGGTGAAGCCCTTCGAGGAGGTCTTCCGGGCCGCGCAGAGCCAGAGCATGAGCGCGCCGGGCGGTGGCGGGAACACGATGGACGATCTGGCCGCCGTCCAGAAGGAGATCATCGTCGCCACGTGGAAGCTCGATGCGCGCGCGCGCCGGGCCAACGACGCGCGGTCGGCGCAGGACATCCGGACCGTGGCGAAGGCCCAGACCGATCTCAAGGCGCGGGCCGAGCAGATGGCGGCGCAGGCCCGTCCCCCTGTTCGTGGGCGTCGCGGCGCCGGCATGACGCCGGCGGCCGGTGGGGAGGACGACGCGATGGCCAACGCCGTGGTGGCGATGGGGCGCGCCGCCGGGGCCCTGGATCAGCTGAAGATCGCAGAGGCGATTCCCCACGAGATGGAGGCGCTCAACCACTTGCTCAAGGCGCAGGCCGAGGTGCGCGAACGGCAGGTGGCGCGGCAGCAGCAGGGCGGCGGGGGCGGCGGCAATCGGCAGCAGGCCGATCTCTCGTCGCTCTTCGATCAGGAGCTGCGGCGCAATCAGGGCACGAACTACGAGACGCCCAGTTCCGCCGAGACGCGTGACGATCAGCCGGCCGACGACCCGCTCGAGGACCTGCGCGAGCTGGCCCGCCGTCAGGATGCGCTCAATCGCCAGCAGCGCGACCTCGCGCGCAACCGCGACCAGATGAACGCGGAGGAGGTCAAGCGCCAGCTCGCGCGGCTCACCCGCGATCAGGAAGAACTGCGCCGCGAGGCCGAGGCGCTCGCGCGGCAGCTCGAACAGCAGCAGCGGCAGCAGGCGCAGCGACCGTCGCAATCGGGGCAGCGCGGGCAGAGCGGCCAGAGCGGCGAGGGCGCCGAGAGCCAGGGCGCACAGGGCTCGAGCGGGGAGCGGCTGCGCGAGGCGTCCCAGCAGATGCGCGATGCGGCGGGGCAGCTCGGCCGCGAGAATCCGGACGAGGCGACGGCCCGTGGGGGCCGGGCGCTCGAGGAACTGCGCCGCGCCGAGGAGGCGCTCCGCAACACGCGTCCCGACGAGCGCCGGCGCACGGCCGGAGACCTGCAGCTCGAGGCGCAGCAGATCGCCGAGGCGCAGCGACGCCTCGCCACCGAGGCCGGACAGCAGGCCAACGGGGAGGCGGGTACGGATGCGCGGCGCCGGCTCGCGGGCGAGCAGGACCGCCTGGCGGATCGGGCCGGCCGGCTCGAGGATGCCGTGCGGCAGCTCGGCGCCAGCACCGAGGCCGAGAGCCGCGAGCGGCAGGCTGTCGACGACGCGGCCCGAGAGATCGAGCGCCAGCGCGTGGCCGAGCGCATGCGGCAGTCGGCCGAGGCCCTGCGCGGGGCGGGACCATCCGGCGAGGAGGCCTCGCAGGCGGGGCGCGAGGCCGGCCGTGAGGTGGCTCGGGACGGAGAAGGCGTGGCGCGCGCGCTCGACCGCGTCGCCGAACGGCTGGGCGCCGCGATGGGGACGCAGGATGCGGAGTCGCGCCGCCTGTCGGAGCAGCTGGCGCGCACGCGCGAGCTGCGCGATCGACTGGCCGAGGTGCAACGGTCCATGGAACGGCTGGAGCGTGACGCGGGCGAGCAGGCGCAGGGCGCCGGCCGTGAGCGCGCGGCCGAGGGGCAGGAGGGCCAGTCCGGAAGCCAGGGCCAGCAGGCCGGGCCGGGGGCACAGGGGCGCGGGGGCCAGGAGGGCGCCGGCGGGCAAGGGGGCAGCGGCGAGCGGGGCCGCCTCCAACGCGAGACGGAGCGCCAGATGCGCGAGGCCCAGGAAGTGGCTGAGCAGCTCGGCCGCGACAATCCCGGCATGGGCGGGGGCAGCACCCCTGAGGGCTGGCGCGCGAGCGTGTCGGCGCCCGGCACGGAGGGCTTCAAACAGGACTTCGCGCGGTGGGAGTCGCTCAAGGCCCACCTCCTGCTCGCGATCGAGCAGATCGAGGGGCAGGCGTCCGAGCAGCTGCGCGCGCGCGAGGCCCGCGATCGTCTGAACGCCGGCCGCCGTGAAGCGGCCCCGGACGCCTACCGCGATCAGGTCGATCGGTACTACCGGTCGTTGGCGGCGCCCAGGAAGCCGCCGCAGTAGAAGACGCGTGATGCGGTTTGCCGTTGCGCTCCCGTGGTGGGGCTATGTGCTGGTCTTCGGGGCCGCCATCGGGCTGGCGTGGCTTGCGTACGCGCGCTCGGGGCTCCCGGCGTCCTCGCCCCGGCGCCAGGCGCTGACGGCGCTGCGTGCCGCCACGCTCGTGCTGATCGTCGCCTGCCTGCTCCGGCCGGTGCAGATCGTGCCGGCCTCCGCGCGCGACAGCGTCGTGCCCATCCTCGTCGATGTCTCCCGCAGCATGCGCCTGGCCGATGCGGACGGGGCGCCGCGCCTCGATCGCGCGCGGGCGCTCGTCGAGACACTGGCCCCCGCGCTCGACGCGGAGTTCCGCACCGAGGTCCTGACCTTCGGCGAGGCGCTCACGGCCGCGGGCGCCGAGCCCCTCGCCGCCACCGGACGCCGCTCGGACTTGAGCGGCGCGCTCGCGTCGACGCTGGAGCGGTACCGCGGCCAGGCGATCGCGGGCATCGTCGTCATCTCGGACGGCGGGGACACGGAGTCGCGTGATCGCGCGCCGCTCGAGCAGCTGCCGGTGCCGGTGTACGCGATCGGCGTGGGCGCGGCGGAGGCGGGCCGCGACCGCGAGGTCGTGAACGTGACGGCGGGCGAACCGCTGCTCGCGGATTCGTCCATCGAGCTGAGCGTGTCGGTCGTGAGTCACGGGTTCGGCGTCGATCCGATTGACCTCCGCGTGCTCGCGAACGGACGCCCGATCGAGGTGCGGCGCGTCGTGCCCGCGGCCGACGGCGCGCCGGTGCACGCGGTGTTCACGGTGTCGCCCGAACCGGGGGCGCCGACCGTCTATGCCGTGGACATTCCGGTGGCGGCCGGCGAGCTCGTCGTGGAGAACAACACGCGCAGCGTGATCGTGCCGCCCTCGGGACGCGCACGCCGCGTGCTGATCGTCGAGGGCGCCCCCGGCTACGAGCACACCTTCCTGAAGCGCGCGCTGGCCGCGGACCGCGGGCTCGAGGTGGACGCCGTCATCCGCAAGGGCCAGAACGACGAGAACCGCGACACCTTCTTCGTCCAGGCGGCCGCCTCCCGCGCGGCGGCCCTCGCGGCCGGGTACCCGCTGCGGCGCGCGGACCTCTTTGCGTACGACGCGGTGATCTTCGGCAACATCGAGGGCGGCTTCTTCACGCGCGAGCAGCTCGAGATGACGGCCGACTTCGTGGCCATGCGTGGGGGCGGGTTGCTGGTCCTCGGCGCGCGGTCGTTCGACCAGCAGGGCCTCGTCGGCACGCCCCTCGAGGAGGTGCTGCCGGTCGAGCTCACCGACCGGCGGGGCGGCCTCGCGCGCGCCTCCACCGAGGGCGCGCGGGGCACGCCGGGCGCCCTCCTGCTGACGCCCGAGGGCGGCCTTCATGCCGTGACGCGGATCGCCGCCACCGTCGAGGACAGCCGTCGCCGCTGGGGGGCGCTGCCGCCGCTCGCCTCGGTGGCCCCCATCGGCGGGCCCCGTCCTGGCGCGCAGGTGCTGGCGGTCACGGCCGGTGTCGGCGGCGATCCGCGTCCCCTGCTGGCGGTGCAGCGCTACGGCCAGGGGCGCGCGATGGTCTTCGCCGGCGAGGCGACGTGGCGCTGGCGCATGCTGGCGCCCGCGGCCGACACCACCTACGAGACCGTCTGGCGGCAGATGGCACGGTGGCTGACCGCGGCCGCGCCCGACCCCGTCACGCTCGCGCCGTTCGAGGCCGCGATGCCCGGCACGACCGAGACCGTCAGCGTCGTGGTCCGCGACGGGGAGTTCGCCCCGGTCCGTGATGCCGAGGTGGCGATGCGGATCACGCTGCCGGGCGGTGGCGAGCGGCAGGTCGTGGCCGCGCTCAGCCATCCCGAGGAGGGCCGCTATTCGGCCTCGGTGCGGCTCGACACCGAGGGCGTCTATCGCGTCACCGCCGAGGCACGGCGGCAGCACGAACTGATCGGTACGGCGACGCACGCCGCGCTCGTGGGCGGCGTCGATCTGGAGATGGCGGATCCGCGCCTGAACGAGCAGGTGCTGCAGCGGCTCGCGCGTGCCAGTGGCGGCGAGGTGATGGCGGCCGGCGACGCCGGGGCGATCCTCGACCGCCTGCGGGCGTCCCGCTCGGCGAGCGGCACGCCCGAGGTGCGCGACCTCTGGAACACCGGCTGGATGCTCGTCGTGATCATCCTGCTGCTGGCGGGCGAGTGGGTGCTGCGCCGGCGGACGGGGCTCGTATGAGGCGCCTGGCCGTGCGGGCCCTCGTGTGCGCCTGCCTGCTGGCCGTCGCCGGCACGGCGCACGCGCAGCAGCAGTGGGCGCTCGTCGTCTCCGGCGCGAGCGGCGGCGCGCAGTACGCCGGGCAGCAGCGCGAGTGGCGGGACCGCATCACCGCGGCGCTCGTGCGGCGCTACGGCTTCGAGGAGGCGCGCATCCGCGTCCTCGCCGACGAGACCGTCACCGAGGCGCCCCAGGGGACGGCCGACCAGGTGCGGAAGGCGCTGGCCGATCTCCGCCGGGAGATGACCCGCGAGGATTTCCTGCTGGTGGTGCTCCTCGGCCACGGCACGTTCGACGGCGAGGCCGCCAAGTTCAACCTGGTCGGTCCGGACCTGACGGCCGGTGAGTGGTCGGATCTGCTGAACGGCATCCCCGGGCGGCTGGCCGTCGTCAACACCACGTCGTCGAGCTTCCCGTTCCTTGCAGCGCTGTCCGCGCGCGGGCGAGTCGTCATCACGGCCACCGACTCCGTGGCGCAGCGCTACGCGACTGTCTTCCCGGAGTACTTCGCACAGGCGCTTGACGCGGCCTCGACCGACCTCGACAAGAATGGCCGGACGTCGGTGTGGGAGCTGTTCTTCGCCACCAGTGCCGCCGTGAAGCAGCACTACGAGCAGCGGGCGCAGCTGGCGACGGAGCGGGCGGTGATCGACGATCTGGGGGAGGGCGTCGGCCGCGAAGCCGCCGAAGCGGGGCCGCACGGCCGGCTGGCCCGCAGCGTGTTTCTCGACGCCGAGGATCCGGCGCTGCTGGCCGACCCCGGCCTCGCCGAGCTGGTGCGCCGCCGGCGCGGGCTCGAGGCGGAAGCCGAGGCGCTGCGCGACCAGAAGGACAGCATGGACCCCGAGGCGTGGCTGGCCGAGTTCGAGCGCCTGATGATCGAGCTCGCACGCGTCTCGCGCGCCATCCGTCAGCGGTCCTGATCCCGATCAACGCCTCCGCGTCACCGGCACGTCGTTCCACCATTCGACGCGCTGGCGCTCCGGGCGGCGGAACACGAACACCAGCACGACGCCGGCCACAAACCCCATCACATGCGCCCAGAAGGCGATGCCGCCGAGGGCGTCGCCGGCCGGCGTCCCGAGTCCGCTCAGGAACTGCGCGACGAACCACAGCCCGAGCAGGAACACCGCGGGCACCTCGAAGACCATGAGCGGGAAGGGGAAGAGCGTGAGCACGCGCGACTGCGGATAGAGGACCAGATAGGCGCCCATCACGCCGGCGATGGCGCCGCTGGCGCCCACCATCGGCAGCGCGGAGGCCGGCGCCGCCAGCGTCTGACCGGCCGCGGCCGCGGTCCCGCAGAGCAGATAGAACACGACGAACCGCCCGTGCCCCATGCGGTCCTCGACGTTGTCCCCGAAGATCCACAGGTAGAGCATGTTGCCGGCGAAGTGGAGCAGGCCGCCGTGCACGAACATCGACGTCACGACGTTGACCGCCGAGAACGCCGACGGCACGAGGCCGAACGCGTAGACGAACTGCACTTCCATGTCCGGGTCGAGCGTGGATTGGAACAGGAAGACGAGCGTGTTGAGGACCAGCACGCACACGGTGACGATGGGGAACGTGCGGGACGGGATGATGTCGCGAAGAGGGATCATCGATCTGGTGATCTGGTGATGTGGTGATGTGGTGATGGATGTTCCGATGTGTCCATCGCTGGCGGAAGGGACGGCATCTATCTTCTGACCTTGGTGGAGACCTGGGATGTGTCCATCGTTGGCGGAAGGGACGGCATCAATCTTCTGACCGGGGTGGAGACAAGGGTACACTACCGGGAGGCGCCTCTTCCGCATTTGGCGGACAGGACCCTGGGAGTCCACGCGCCGCGAATCCATGAAATGCCGAACGTGTAGTACCGAGATCGCCGACAAGGCGCTCATCTGCTATCGCTGCGGAGCCGCCACCACGGCGCCCCGCGTGGCGCCGCCCGAGGCGCGGCCGGGCCGGGGGCCCTGGCCGGTGGTCGTGGCCATCCTGACGCTGATTGCGGTGAGCCTGCTCGTGCTGCCGCAGCTGCCCGAGGGGCCGCCGCGCCTCGCCGGGTGGGTGGGCGTCGTCGTGGCGACGGTGCTGATTGTCTGGGTTCTCAAGCCCGCGCGCCGGCGCTCGCGGCTGCTCGGGCGCCGGCGGCCCTGAGGTGGGCCCGGCACGCCGCCCGGGACGCACAGGGGGGACATGGCCTCCCGCGTGGGATATCATCGAGAGCGGTGGCTGAACCGCGTCTGGATGTCCACGACGGCATGGGGCGGCGGATGGTCGTGATCGACCGGCCCGTCGTCGCCATCGGCCGTCGCACCGAGAGCGATCTGCGCCTGGTCGGGAGCGACGTATCCCGTGATCACGCCGAGATCGCCCGGGTCGACGGCCACTACGTGCTGCGCGACCGCGGGTCGCGCTACGGCACGCTCGTCAACGACGAGACGGTGACCGAGCACCGGCTGGCGCACGGCGACCGCATCCAATTCGGCCGGACCGGCGCCGTCGAGGCCATCTTCCTGGCGGATGACGGGCCGGTGGCCACCGAACGGCACACCAACTCGGCCGTGGGCGACCTGCGGCAACTCGCCGCGCTGCTCGAGGGGCTCCGCGCGCTCGGGTCGGGCCGCGTCCTCGACGAGGTGCTCGCGCTCGTGCTCGACGCGGCGATCGAGATCACCGGCGCCGAGCGCGGCTTCATCATGCTCGCCTCCCCGGCGGGAGCGCTCGAGATGAAGCTGGCGCGCGCGCGGGGGCACATCACGCTGCCCGGCACCCGGTTCGACACCAGCCGCAAGATTCCCGAGGAGGTCTTCTCGACCGGCGAACTCAAGGTCGTGGCCGACCTGCTCGACGGCGACCTCGCGAACGTGCACATGGGGACCGTCGCCCTTGGCATCCGCCACGTCCTGTGCACGCCGCTGCGCCTGGTGCGCTACGTGGATCGCCCCGACATCGCCAGCGAACCGAAAACCACCGGCGTGCTCTACCTCGACAGCCGCGAGAAAGGCCAGCTGCTCTCGGCGAGCACGCGCACGGCGCTCGACACGCTGGCGACCGAGGCCGGGGTCGCCATCGAGAACGCGCGGCTGTATCGTGAGACCCTCGAGAAGGCGCGCATCGAGCACGAGCTGAATATCGCCGCCGAGATTCAGCAGGCGCTGCTGCCGCCCGGCCGCCACGACGGCGCCTTCTACCAGGCGATTGGCGCGTCACTGCCCTCGCGGTCGATTGGCGGCGACTTCTACGACGTGACCGAGATCGACGACGGCAGCATCGAGGTCGTCGTCGGGGACGTGTCGGGCAAGGGGCCCGCCGCGGCGCTCCTGACCGCGAAGATTCAGGGCCTGCTCGCGGCGTATGTGGGCGACGCGCCCCCGGCCGAGACGCTGCACCGGGTGAACCAGAGCCTGCTGCGGCGCGCGATCGGCGCCCGCTACGCCACCATGTTCCTCGCGACGATCACGGCGGCGGGCGAACTGACCTACTGCAATGCCGGCCACAACCCGCCCGTCGTCTACGGCGGCGGCACGGTCCGGCGGCTCACGTCCGGCGGCATGCCGGTCGGCTTCTTCAAGGACGCGCCGTACACGGACGCGCGCGTGCAGCTCTCGCCCGGCGATGTCGTCGTCATCTACAGCGACGGGGTCACCGAGGCGCTCAATACCGAGGAAGAGGAGTTCGGCGAGGAACGGCTCGTCGCGCTGCTCGAGGCCCACCCGGACGCCTCGGCCGCGGACATCCTCGCGCGGCTCATCGACGCGGTGCAGGCGTTTGCCGCCGGCGCCCCCCAGCACGACGACGTGACGGCGCTCGTCGTAAAGTACACGGCCTGACGTCCGGAAGGTGTGGTTGAGGCGCGATTGATGCATGAGTCACTGATCTACGACTGGAACGCGATCGATGCGCCGCCGGTGCCGCCGGTGGTGATGCTCGATGACGAGACGCTGCGCGACGGGCTGCAGTCGCCCTCCGTGCGGACGCCGACCATCGAGGAGAAGATCGGCATCCTGCACCTCATCGACGCGCTGGGCATCGACACCGCGGATATCGGGCTGCCCGGCGCCGGGCCGCACGTCGTGCGGGACGCCGAGCGGCTCGCGCGGGAGATCGTGGATCAGAAGCTGCGCGTGAAGGCGAACTGCGCCGCGCGCACGCACGTCAACGACGTGCGTCCCATCGCCGAGATCGTCCAGCGCACGGGCCTCGACATCGAGTGCTGCACCTTCATCGGGTCCTCGCCGATCCGGCAGTACACGGAAGGCTGGACGCTCGACTGGCTGCTGAAGACGACCGAGGAGGCCATCACCTTCGCGGTCAAGCAGGGCCTGGAGGTGATGTACGTCACCGAGGACACGACGCGGGCGCATCCCGACACGCTGCGCGCGATCTACACCTGCGCGATCCACGCGGGGGCCAGGCGCATCTGCATCGCCGACACCGTCGGGCATGCCACGCCGGCAGGCGCCGCCGCCGTCGTGCGCTTCGTCAAGTCGGTCATCGCCGGGACCGGGGCCGACGTCGGCATCGACTGGCATGGCCATCGCGACCGCGACCTGGCGATCGCGTGCAGCCTGGCGGCGCTCGACGCCGGCGCCACGCGCCTGCACGGCGCGGCCCTGGGCGTGGGCGAGCGCGTCGGCAACACGCCCATGGACCTGCTCCTCGTGAACCTCGTCCTGATGGGGTATCGCCAGGCCGACCTGCTGCGGCTCCACGACTACTGCGACGCCGTCTCCGCGGCGACGGACGTGCCGATCCCCGACAACTACCCCGTGATCGGCCGCGACGCGTTCCGGACGGCGACGGGCGTCCACGCGGCGGCGGTCGTGAAGGCGTGGAAGATGGGGGACCGGGCGCTGATGGACGCGGTCTACTCCGCGATTCCGGCGAGCCTGGTCGGCCGCGAGCAGGAGATCGAGGTCGGGCCGATGTCGGGCAAGTCGAACGTCGTGTTCTGGCTCGAGAAGCGCGGCCTGCCGTCCACCGACCCGCTCGTCGACCGCGTGTTCCAGAAGGCCAAGGCCTCGCCGACGGTCCTCACCGAAGCCGAGATCCTCGCCGAGGTGTATCAGTAGGACGTCAGGGCGTCTTGATGAGGCGTGCTTCGATGTCCGGAAGGGCGGCGAGGACCACATCCCCCACAATCTGCAGGCTGCGGGCGCTGACTTTGTCGAGCGTGTCGCCGGCGGTGTGCCAGGCCGGGTAGTCGAGGTCGATGATGTCGACCGCCGGCACACCCGCCTTCAGGAACGGGATGTGGTCGTCCTCGATCGGCGTCGTCTGGGCCAGGAAGTACTGGCCATGCCCGATCCGGTGGGCGGCCGCCCAGATGAGGTCGGTGAGCCACCGGGTCGAGTAAGACTCCCGCATGATGTTCAGGTTTCGGTCCCCGATCATGTCGAGCAGGATGAAGGCCTTCAGGGACGCGAGGGTCCCGGCCTTCTGCGCCGCCGCCACGTAATGGCGGCTGCCGTAGGTGTGGTCGCCCTCGCGCCATTCGACCACCGCTTCCTCGCCGTCGAAGAAGATGAACTCGAGCGTGAAGGGGCGCGGCCGGTCCTTGAGCACGCGCGCGAGTTCGAGCACCGCCGCGGTGCTCGAGGCGCCGTCATTGGCGCCGACGAAGCGGAACTCCCGGAAGAGCTTGGTGTCGTAGTGGGTGCCGAAGGCGATGCGCTCGGGGCGCGTGCCCGGCAGCGTCGCGATGATGTTGACCATCGAGACGCGCCCGAGCGGGGTCTCGGCGACGAAGGGCTGCTCGACGGCGGCGATGCCGTAGCGCTTGAGCTCCTCGAGGATGTAGGCGCGGTTGCGCGCGGCGCCGGGCGACCCGGCGGGGCGCGGCCCCATCAGAACCATCTCGCGCAGGTGCGTGTAGGCGCGGGTGCTGTCGAAGCCGGAGGCGGCCTGCTGCTGGGCCTCGCCGGCGCAGGCGGCGAGGAGGAACACGAGCACCAGGGTCAACGGGCGGGCGGGGAACCGGCGCATGCACCACTCCGGAGGTTGGAGGCCGGCGCGCCCCCGCCGGGGCGGGGGCGCGTGGCGGTGGACGCTAGCCGCGGGCGGCGGCGGGGACGTAGTCGCGCTTGGTGGCGCCCATGTAAATCTGGCGGGGGCGCGCGATCTTCTGGTCGGGGTCGAGCAGCATCTCCTCCCACTGCGCGACCCAGCCGGCGGTGCGCGCGATGGCGAAGAGCACCGGGAACATCTCCACCGGGAAATTCATCGCCTGGTAGATGAGGCCGGAGTAGAAGTCGACGTTCGGGTAGAGCTTCCGCTGGACGAAGTACTCGTCCTCGAGCGCAATCCGCTCGAGCTCGAGGGCGATGTCGAGCAGCGGGTTCTTGCCCGTGACCTCGAACACCTCGTACGCGGTCTTCTTGATGATCCGCGCGCGCGGGTCGTACGACTTGTAGACGCGGTGGCCGAAGCCCATCAGCCGGCCGTCGCCGGCCTTCACGCCCTTGATGAACGCCGGGATGTGGTCGACCGAGCCAATCTCCTTCAGCATCCGCAGCACGGCTTCGTTGGCGCCGCCGTGGAGCGGGCCGTAGAGCGCGGCGGAAGCGCCGGCGAGCGCCGAGTACGGATCCACGTGCGAGCTGCCGATGCTGCGCATCGCGCTCGTCGAGCAGTTCTGCTCGTGGTCGGCGTGCAGGATGAACAGGACATCGAGCGCGCGCGCGAGCACCTCGTTCGGCTCGTACTTGAGCTCCGTCATCTTGAACAGCATGTTCAGGAAGTTGCCCGTGAAGCTCAGCCCGTTGTCGGGATACACGTACGGGCGGCCGATGCTGTGGCGGTAGGCGTAGGCCGCGATCGTCGGCACCTTCGCGATGAGCCGCACGATCTGGCGGCGGCGCGCCTCTTCCTCGAAGATCTGCTTGCCGTCGGGGTAGAACGTGGACAGGGCGCCGACCGTGCTCACGAACACGCCCATCGGATGGGCGTTGTACCAGAACCCTTCCATGAACTTCTTGATGTTCTCGTGGACCATGGTGTGCATGGTGATGTCATGCGTCCACTCGGCCATCTGCGACGCCGTCGGCAGCTCGCCGAACAGGATCAGGTAGGCCGTTTCCAGGAAGGTGCTGTGCTCGGCGAGCTGCTCGATCGGGTAGCCCCGGTACTCGAGGATGCCCTTGTCGCCGTCGATGTAGGTGATGCGGCTCCGGCACGACGCGGTGTTCATGAACGCCGGGTCGTAGGTGAGCAGTCCGAAGTCGTCGTCGCCCGTCTTGATCTGGCGCAGGTCGGTGGCGCGAATCGTGCCGTCGGTGACGGGGACGTCGTACTGCTTGCCGGTCCGGTTATCGGTAATCGTGATCGTGTCGGCCATGGGGAGTGTTATGAAGGCTATGGGGCGTGTCCACTACGCACCCCGGAGTGGGTCGTCGTCCTCGTCGTCGTCGGCCCCAAGCGGCGGCCCGGCGATGCGGTACGTCCCGTCCGCCCAGCGGGCGAGGTCCTCCTGCTGGCAGCGGGCGCTGCAGAAGGGACGCCAGCGAGGGGCGACCGGGTGCCTGCGGCACAGCACGCACAGCGCGCGCCGATCCATCCGCCTATTCTAGTCCACCGGGACCCGGTTGGGACCCCAAGACGGGCGAACGGGCGCATGCGTGGCATGGGATGGATGCGCAGAACGCATGCGGCCCCGCCCGGCGCCCGCCTCACCCCTGCGCAGACGCCGCGTCGCCGCCCTGGTGCCGCACGTCGCGCGCCGACACCATGAAGATCACATCCTCGGCGATGTTCGTGGCGTGGTCGCCAATCCGCTCGAGGTGGCGGGACACCAGGATCAGGTCCAGCGCCGCCTCGATCGTGGCGGCATCCTGCAGCATGTAGGTCAGCAGCTCGCGGAAGATCTGCGTCTTGAGGGCGTCGAGCTTGTCGTCCTCGGCCAGCACGGCCTCGGCCAGCTCGATGTCGCGGCGCACGAACGCGTCGAGCGAGTCCCGCAGCATCGTCTGGGCGATCTCGCCCATGCGCGGGATGTCGATCAGGGGTTTGACCGGCGCGTGCTGCAGGTACCGCTGGCTGGCCTCGGCGATGTTCACGGCAAGGTCGCCGACGCGCTCGAGGTCCGTGTTGATCTTCACCGCCGCGACGATGACGCGCAGGTCGGCGGCCATCGGCTGGTGCAGGGCGAGCAGCTTGAAGCAGCGGTCGTCGATCTCGATGTGCAGGTCGTTGACGGGCTCGTCACCCACCAGAACGCGCGCCACGACGTCGGGTTCACGCCGCGACAGGCCGTGGACGGCCTCCCGCACGCGCTCCTCGGCGAGGCCGCCCATGGCGAGCAGCCGCTCCTGCAGGGTGGCCAGTTCTTCCTCGAAGTGCCGTACGACTCTCTCCACCCTTGCCTCCCCGGCTTACCCGCACCGGCCGGTGACGTAGTCTTCCGTCAGCTTCTCCGCCGGCGCCGTGAAGATCTTGTCGGTCCGATCGTACTCCACGAGGCGGCCCAGCCAGAAGAAGGCCGTGTGATCGGAGACGCGCGCCGCCTGCTGCATGTTATGCGTGACGATGACGATCGTGTAGTTCTTCTTCAGATCGTAGATCAGCTCCTCGATCCGCTGGGTGGCGATCGGGTCCAGGGCGGAGGCGGGTTCGTCCATCAGCAGGATCTCGGGGCGGATGGCCAGGGCCCGCGCGATGCAGAGCCGCTGCTGCTGGCCGCCCGAGAGCGCCAGCGCTGACTCGTGCAGCCGGTCCTTCACTTCCTCCCAGATCGCCGCCGCCTTCAGGCTCTCCTCGACCCGCGCGGCCATCTCGGCCTTGCTGCGCGCCAGCCCGTTCACCCGCAGCCCGTAGGCCACGTTCTCGAAGATGGACTTCGGGAACGGGTTCGACTTCTGGAAGACCATGCCGACCCGGCGCCGCAACTGGACCACGTCCACGCCGGGGCCGTAGATGTCCTGGCCGTCGATGCGGACCCGGCCCTCGGCGCGCGTGTCCGGGATGATGTCGTTCATCCGGTTCAGCGTGCGGAGGAACGTGCTCTTGCCGCAGCCCGACGGGCCGATGAAGGCCGTGACGAGGTTGGCGTGAATGCGGATCGAGATGTCCTCGAGCGCCTGCTTGGCCCCGTAGTAGAACTGCAGGCCCTCCACGTCGATCTTGACCGGCGTGTCCGGCGCGACCGGCGTGGTGCCGCTCCGGTTCGTGAGGCCCGACAGGCTCGGCATGCCCCGGGTGACGACGTTCATACGCGCCCCTGTTTCTGGTAACGGTCTCTGAGCAGGATCGCCGCGGCGTTCATCGTCAGCAGCAGGATCAACAAGACGATGATCGCGGCGGCCGCCACGGTCTTGAATTCGGCCTGCGGCCGCGACACCCAGTTGAAGATCTGAATCGGCAGCACCGTGAACGGCGACCAGATGCTGTCGGGCGCGAACGGGATGTAGGTCAGCGCCCCGATGGTGATGAGCGGCGCCGTCTCGCCAATCGCGCGCGAGAGCGAGAGGATCAGGCCGGTCAGGATGCCCGGCGTCGCCATGGGGAGCACCTGGTGCCAGATGGTCTGCCACTTCGTCGCGCCGAGCGCGTAGGAGCCCTCGCGGATCGACATCGGCACCGTGCGCAGCGCCTCGCGGGTCGAGAGGATGACGACCGGCAGGGCGAGCAGCGCGAGCGTCGCGGCGCCAGCCAGCACGCTCCGGCCCATCCCCATCATCCGCACGAACAGCCCCAGCCCGAGCAGCCCGTAGATGATCGACGGCACCGAGGCGAGGTTGGCGATGTTCAGTTCGATGAACTTCGCGACGCGGCTGCGTCCGCCGTACTCCTCGAGGTAGACCGCCGCGGCGACGCCGATGGGCAGCGCCAGGACCGCGGTGACCGTGATCACGTAGATGCTGCCGATGAGCGCCGCGTAGATCCCGGCGTTGTCCGCACGGCGGGAGGGGAACGTCGTGAGGAACTGCCAGCTCAGGCGGTGGTAGCCGTCGCTCCAGACGTCATACAGGAGGGCGGCGAGCGCGCTGAGCGCCACGATGAGGACACCGAGGCCGACCGCCTGGAAGGCGCGATCGGCCCACAGCCGTCCGGCATTGCCGCGCCCGGCCTGGACGGGGGCGTGATCCGCGGCCGTCATGCGTACTCCTCGCGGAAGCGGTCGCGCAGCCAGTTGCTCACGAGGTTCAGGCTGAAGGTCATCAGGAACAGGAGCATGCCGACCGCGAAGATCGTCCGGTACTCGATGGTGCCGTGCGGCGTGTCGCCGAGGCTGACCTGGACGATGTAGGCCGTCATGGTTTCGATCGGCACGAACGGGTTCGCGGTGAGCCGCGGCTGCTGGCCCGCGGCGATGGCGACGATCATCGTCTCGCCGACGGCGCGTGACACCGCCAGGATGAAGGCCGCCGTGATGCCCGAGAGCGCCGCCGGGACCACGACCTGCAGCGACGTCTGCATGCGCGTGGCGCCGAGCGCGTAGGCGCCCTCGCGCAGGCCGCGCGGCACCGCCTGCATCGCGTCCTCGGATAACGACGAGACGAGCGGCAGGATCATCAGGCCCATGACGATGCCCGGGCTGAGCGCGTTGAACCCGGAGAGCGTGGGGAAGAACTGCTGGAGGAGCGGCGTGACGAACTGCAGCGCGAAGTACCCGTAGACGACCGTCGGAATGCCCGCGAGCACCTCGATGACGGGCTTGACGATCCGCCGCACGCGCGACGGCGCGTACTCGCTGAGGTAGATCGCGCTCAGCAGCCCCATCGGCAGCGCCACGACCATCGCGATCGCCGAGACGAGCACGGTCCCCGCCACGAGCGGCAGGACGCCGAACTGCTTGTTGGCGAAGAGCGGCGTCCACTCGGTGCCGAACAGGAACGAGAGGAGCGGCACCTCACGCAGGAACGCCGCCGTCTCGAACGCGAGCACCCCGATGATGCCCACCGTCGTGAAGACGGAGACGGCCGCGCACAGGAACAGGGCGCGCTCGATGAACCACTCGACCGTGCGGGTCTGCATCGCGGCTGCGCCTACTGCGGGAGGCGCTCGCGCGAGAGCAGCTGCTCGAGGGTGAGGCCCACCTGGGAGCCGCCGTGCTCGAACGCCGACCCGAGCCGCCGGGAGGCCAGGTGCTCGCCCACGAGCCGGTACCCTTCCGTCCCCAGATCCACGTAGCCCACTTCCGCGGCGAGCTCGCCGGCGTTCGCCACGTAGAAGTCCATGAACGCCTGCACCTCGGGACGGGCCAGCGCCGGCTCGGACACGTAGATGAAGACCGGACGCGAGAGCGGCTGGTAGTCGCCCGACCGGATCGTGTCCATATTGGGCGCCACCGGGCCCGCCACCGGCAGGTCCTGCTCGTCGTCGACCGGGATGAGCTTCAGGGAGTCGCGGTTCTCGTGGTAGTAGGCGAAGGGCAGGAAGCCGAGCGCGAGCTCGTCGTTGCGGATGCCCTGCACCAGCACGTTATCGTCCTCGCTGGCCGTGAAGTCGCCGCGGCTGGCGCCTTCCTTGCCGGTGATCGCCTGCGTGAAGTAGTCATACGTGCCGGAGTCCACCCCGGCGCCGAAGAGGTGAATCTCGCGGTCCGGCCACGACGCGCGGACCTGGTTCCAGCGCCTGACCGTCCCCTGCGCGCCCGGCTCCCACAGGCGCTTCAGCTCGGCGACCGTGATCGACTCGATCCAGCTGGCCTTCGGATTCACGACGATGGCGATGCCGTCGTAGGCCATCGGCAGCTCGATGAAGCCGATGCCGCTCTTGCGGCAGGCCTCGATCTCGACCTCCGAGATGGGCCGGGAGGCGTTGCTGATGTCGGTCTCGCCGCGGCAGAACTTCTGGAACCCGCCGCCGGTGCCCGAGATGCCCACCGTGACGTTGGTGCCGGTGGCGAGGCGGAACTCCTCGGCGACGGCCTCGCTGATGGGGAACACGGTGCTCGAGCCATCGAGACGCACGAGGGCGCTGCCTGACCCGGAGGGCCCCTGGGGCCCACCGCAGGCGGCCAACACGGCGGCCATCGCGGCCGTCAGACACAGGCGGGAAAGCAATGACACAGACATAACGATGAGCGTAGTCGGCGGGCGTTTCAGCCCAGTTTCCGACGTGTTAATTCCGTGTTAACGCGCCCGCGCGGGGGCGGGCGGGGCGGGCGGTGGCGCGGTCGTCACCGCGCTTCACCTCGAGGCGCAGGGGCTGGCCGAGCACCTCTTCGAGGGGGCCGCGCTGGCGGTGGGCAGCCCAGGCCTCGAGTTCCACGTCGCCGGCGGCCTCCAGGCGGAGCACGGCCTCGGCGCCATTGGCGCGCAGCTCCACGCCGCGCACCGCGCCGTGGCGGCTGCGGTCGAGCGATTCGGCCATGCGCAGGCAGGCGCCGAGCGTGCGCACGACGCGGCGGAGGCCCGCCGGGAGCGCGCCGTAGCCGTCGTGGTCGCGCTTGGGCGCGGCGCGCCGGTGATAGCGCGCGACGAGGGCCATCACCTCGATCTCCTCCGGCTCGAACCCGCGCAGGTCGCCGTTCTTGATCAGGTAGTACGAGTGGCGGTGGTGCCGCTCGAAGCTGATGTTCATGCCGATGTCGTGGAGGAGCGCGGCGTACTCGAGCCATTCCCGCTCGCGGTCGGTCAGGCCGTGCGTGGCGCGCGACTGGTCGTAGAGCGACAGCGCCAGCGCGGCCACGCGCGTCGAGTGCTCCGCGTCCCAGTTGCACCGCTCGGCCAGCTCGATGGCCGAGCGCCGCCGCACGTCGGGGTACCGGTCGACCTGCGCGATCTGCCGGCGGTTCCGGTGGACGTAGTCCAGGATCATCCCCTCGCGCAGCGCCAGGTCGCAGAGCGTGATGTCGTCGGCGCCGAGGCGCCGGAGCAGCGTGTCGAGCAGCACCGCGCCCGAGACGATGAGGTCGGCGCGGCGGGGGTCGAGGCCGGGCAGCGTGAGCCGCTCCTCGAGGTCGAGGGCCGTGACGGCGCGCCGCGCGCGCCGGATGGCCTTCGCGGGGACGCGCAGGTTGCGGATCTCGGCGGGCGCGGTCCCGCGGTCGAGCGCCGTGGCGACGGTCCCGAGCGACAGGATCGTGCCGGACGTGCCGATGACGCGGTCGAAGCCGGCCGTCACGATGTGGTCGAGGTAGCGGTCCACCTGCTCGGAGATGTGGCGGACCATCTTGCGCTCGTCGCGCCCGCTGATGGGATCGGACGTGGCGAAGCGCTCGCTGAGGCGGATGACGCCGATCTTGAAGCTGCGCGCGAACCGCACCGCGCCCCCGGTGCCGAGCGTGATCTCGACGCTGCCCCCGCCGATGTCGATGACGACCGTCGCCTTGGGGGTGTCGACGCCGTAGACGGCGGCGAGATGGATGAGGCGGGCCTCCTCCGTGCCGGTGATGATGCGGGGACGCAGGCCGATGCGCCGCTCGATCGCGGCGAGGAACGCGCCGCCGTTGCCGGCCTCGCGCGTCGCGCTCGTCGCCACCGTGAGGATCTCGTCCACCTCGTGCGACCGCGCCAGCCGTTCGAACTTCGAGAGCGCCTGCAGCGCCGAGGTCATCGACTCGCGCGTGAGCTTGCGCCCGTCGAGGCCGCCCGCGCCGAGCCGGACCATCTCCTTCTCGCGGTCGATGATCTCGAACGAGAAATCGGGACGCACCCGGACCACAATCATGTGGACCGAGTTGGTCCCGATGTCGATGGCCGCGATGCGCATGGCAGGTTCCGTTCGAACAGCCGCGGCGAAGAAGCGCGCCGGACCAGATCGCTATAATACCGGGGAAGCCGGCGCCGCGCGCCGGTGAGGGAGGCTGTCGAGGTTCATGACCCCGCTCGTCACCACCGATCCGGCGGCCCGCCTGCTCCAGGCGCGGCTCGTGCGCCTGCTGCAGGCGCTGCCAGCCGCCCAGGCCGGCGATGTCACGTCCGTCCACCAGGCGCGGGTCGCCTCGCGCCGGCTGCGCGAAGCCCTGCCGGTGGCCGGCGCCGGCGACGCCGGCCCCGAGATGCGCCGCGCCCGCCGAGATCCGCAACCTGCGCGTCCCCGCGA
>JAUXWO010000047.1 GCA_030680175.1 Vicinamibacterales bacterium | reverse complement strand
GCGCTCCGCCGCGGCTCGGGCCCGCCGGGCCTCGGCCTCGCGCAGGCGGGCGCGGTCGGCGCCACCGGCGAACAGGTTGAGGCGCACCTCCGCCCCGACGGCCCACGAGGAGCGGCGGCTCGAGAACTCGAGCCCGCCCATCTCCAGTCCCCCTGTGGCGGCGACCTCCGGCAGGAAGCGGGCGCGTGCGGCGCGGAACCCCGCCTCGGCGAGGGCTTCACTCTGGACCGCGCGCTGCAGGTCGGGCCGCGTGCCGAGGGTGTCGGGCGTGGCGGCGTCGGCCACGGCGAGATCGACGGGCGGTGGCGCCGGCTCCGACAGGGTGAAGTGGGTGTCGAGCGGCGCCCCGAGCAGGCGGTTGAGGGACACGCGGGCCATGTCGGCCTCGCCGCCGGCGCGCGCTTCGCGGGCCCGCAGGTCGGCGACTGCCACCTGGAGCGCCAGGACGTCGGCGTCGGTCGCCATGCCGGCGTCGCGGCGCGCGGCCGCCCGTGTGGCGTCGCCATCGGCGGCCTGCCGTGCGCCCTGGGTGGCGCGCTGGTCGGCTTCAGTCGCGAGAACGGCCGCGTAGGCCGTCGTGACGGCGAGCGCGAGATCGCGTCGAGCCGCGTCGCGTTCCACCTCGGCCATGGTGCGGCCGATGCGGGCCTGGTCGATGGCGGCGCCCACCCCCGGGGCGAAGAGCATCTGCTGCACGGCCAGGGCCGCGCGGAAATAGGTGACGGACTCGGGTTCGTTGAGGCGCGACAGCAGGAAGTCGTCTGCCGTCAGCGTCCGCGCGCCGAGCCGTGAGGCAAAGGCGAAGAGCGGCGCGTCGCTGCGCTGCCAGCTCTCGAAAGCATCGACCCGCGGCAGGCGTGCCGCGCGCGCCTGGTCGACGCGGGCGGCGGCCTCGTCCACCGCGTATCCGGCGGCCGTCAGGGAGGGGTTGTGGAGCAGGGCGCGCGCCACGGCCTCGTCGAGGCTCAGGGCGCTCTGGGCGGCCACGGGGACCGCGCCGCAGGCGACGAGCGCCGCGGCGAGCACGGCAGGGAGTCTCATGGATAGGGAGATGCCGGGGCGCGGCGGAGGTTACAATCGCTGCGGTGCCGCGTCCTTCCCGCCCCGTCTCGCCCCCCGCTGTGACGAAGTCCGTACCGGCGCATCCAACTCCACGGACGGAGGCGCCGGTCGACGACTACCGCGATCTGGTGGTCGCGGCCGCCGCCGGCGATCGGGCGGCGCTCGAGACCCTGCTCGAGCGCGCCCAGCACGTCGCGTATCGGTTCAGCGTGATGGCGTGCGGGCACGCGGAAGACGCAGAGGACGTCATGCAGGAGGCGCTCATCAAGACGTTCCGCTATATCGGCCGGATCAACCATCCGGAGTTCTTCCGCACCTGGCTGTACCGCACGGTGCGCAATGCCTGCCTCATGCGGCGGCGCAAGCGTGTGGACGAGCCCGCACGGTTGCTCTCACTCGATGAGGTGCTGCCCACGCCGGACGGGGATGGCCGCGCGTTCGATCCCCCGTCTCCGGGACGCAGCCCCGAACAGGTGGTCGTCAATCGCCGTCTCAAACGGCAGCTCACGAACGCGTTGACGACACTGCCGGGGCCCTTCCGCGTGGTGGTGTTCCTGCGCGAGATCGAAGGCCTCTCGACCCGGGAGGTGGCCGGCGTGCTCGGGATCTCCGAGGCGAATGTGAAGACGCGGCTGCATCGCGCGCGCCTGCAGTTGCGGCATGTGCTGGAGGGCAGCCATGGCTAAGCGATCCACACGGGCACAGGGCGACTGCCGGGCCCTGCTGACAAGATTGTTCGGCTACCTCGACCGGGAACTCGGCCCACGGGAGCAACGCGCCGTCGAGAAGCACCTCGCCGCGTGCCACTGCTGCGGCCCGTTCGCCGAGAGCCTGCGACGGACGATCGCGGTGTGCCGCGAAGCGGGCGAGCCCGAAGTCCCGCCCGCCGTGCGCCGCAAGGCGCGCGCGCGGGTCAAGGCGCTGCTCTCACGAGCCGACGCCGGATAACAATCCGCAGACAACAATCCGCAGATTGCGCGGATTGCGCGGATGACGATTGGCGGGCTCCCGCCGCCGCCGGTCGTGCCGACCGGCGGCACATCGGGTGGCGAGACTGGCGGAGGTGAGTACCCTCCAGCACGTCACCCCAGGGCACTCACCTCCGCCAGCCTCGCCACCCGGAGGCGGCCTTCGGCCGCCGCGGGAGCACAGCTGCCACCTCGAGTTCTCGCGTCGAACGCCTCTGGCGAGAGTGGGCATCGGTGACATGGTCGCGACGCGGGCCACATCCCCCTGAGACGTCCGCGTAATCTGCGTAATCTGCGGATGATCTACTG
>JAUXWO010000045.1 GCA_030680175.1 Vicinamibacterales bacterium | reverse complement strand
AGCTTGCGATTAAACCTCCGGCGGCTGGGTCAGCCCCAGTCCTCGGCTGACTCGGCGATGTCGAGGGAGAGCGCCTCGAGCTCGCTCGTAAGCGTCCGCAGCCGCTTGGCGTTCTCGAACCAGCTCGCGTAGCGCGTCATCTGCGCCGGAGTGAGCAGGCGCGTCTCGGTCTTGCCCTTCACCTTGCGGGTCCACTGGTAGTAGGGACCGTGGAGCCGCGGCGGGTCGGCGGCGCAGCGACAGCCTGGCTTGCCGCAGCGGATCCGCCGCTCCAGGATCGTGCCCGGGAGGGCGAAGCCGACCGACCCGAGGTCGGCCGCGATCTTCGCCTGCGCCGCGCGGTCCTGCACGGTGGGCCGTGACATGGCCACCTCCCTTCTCCTGGCAAGCATGGTGCAACGGCCGTCCCGAAAGGGGGCTACAGTATCATACTGATAGAGACCTGCAGGACGACGAGGAGGCTCGGATGGGCGAGGGCGGCGAGGGCAGAGACGGCGGCGCGTCGAGGGCGGCGCTGGTGGGCTTCCGAACGACGCTGTACGGCTGTTTCACCCGATGGGGGGACGCACTGTTCGAGCTTGCCGACGCGGCGCTGTGCGCGCCGGCGCCGGTGGGATCGGTGCCGGCGCTCAGCCTGGAACCGGTCTTCCGCCGCAGCCACGGCAGCCTGTACAAGGCGCTCGCCCGAGGGAGGATCGACAGCGAGGCGCTCCGTCGGGCCCTCGTCGCCCACCGGCCGGCCGACTGGCCGGCGGTGTTCGCGGTCGACGCCTCCACCTGGGACCGCTGCGATGCCGAGACCAGCCCCGAGCGCGGCTTCTACTACTCGGCCTCGAGGCACTCGGCCGGCCAGCCGATCGTGGCCGGCTGGTCGTATCAGTGGATCTGTCAGCTCGACTGGGCCGCGGACTCCTGGACCGCCCCCCTCGACGCGAAGCGCATCGCACCGCGCGAAGATGCCACCACGGCCACCATCGTCCAGGTGCACCGCCTGGTCGGCCTGCTCGGTGACGACGGCCCGGTCCCGCTGTTCGTGTTCGATGCCGGCTACGACCCCATCGCGCTCGGCGCCGGGCTGGCGGACACCCGGGCGCAGGTCGTGGTCCGCATCCGCTCCGACCGGGTGTTCCATCCGGACCCCGACCCGAAGCCCGCCGGCGCCGTCGGCCGGCCGCGCCGGCACGGTCCCCGGTTCGCCCTGTCGGACCCGGCCAGCTGGACGGAGCCTGACACCGAGCTCGGCACGCACGACCCGCGCTACGGCGACGTGCGCGTGCAGGCCTGGCACGGCCTGCACCCCAAGCTCCAGGGCCGCGGACGCTGGGCGGGGGCCGACGGGCCGCCCATCGTGCGCGGAACCGTCATCCGCGTCGAGGTCGAGCACCTGCCGAAGCGGACTGCCCGGGCAAAGAAGACCCTATGGCTCTTCTGGTCCGGACCAGGACTGCCCGACCTCGACGTCTGCTGGCGGGCCTACCTGCGGCGCTTCGACATCGAGCACACCTACCGCTTCGCCAAGCAGGCCCTCGGCTGGACGACGCCAGCGCTGCGCACGCCCGAACAGGCCGACCGCTGGACCTGGCTCATCGTCGCGGCGTACACCCAGATGCGCCTCGCCCGCGGTCTCGTCGCCGACGACCGCCTGCCCTGGGAACGCCCCTGTGACACCGCCCGGCTCACCCCGACGCGGGTCCGCCGGGGGTTTCGTCGACTGCGCGCCGCCATCGGCACACCGGCCAGTCCACCGAAATGTCACAGGGCCGGCCCCGGACGTCCAAGGGGCACCCGCCGTCCCCCACGAACCCGCTACCCGGCGCTCAAGAAGGCCGCCTGAGGCGGTTTAATTGCAAGCTCAG
>JAUXWO010000037.1 GCA_030680175.1 Vicinamibacterales bacterium | reverse complement strand
TCGCGCGGCTGATCGTCTCCGACGCGTGGCTGTTCGTGATGTTGAACAGGTCGAAGAAGAGGCGCGCCCGCGTCCGCGACGTGAAGTTCACCGTCTTCTCGGCGCGGATGTCGAACACCCAGATGTTGTCCTCACGATTCGCGTTCATCGGCTCGACGTACGCCGTCGTGCTCCCCGCGCTCGTGATGAGCCCGGTCGATCCGGGGATCGTGATCGTGCGCGCGTAGTTGCCACCCGACTGGTGGCGCAGCACCGGCGAGAGCCGGATGCCGTACGGCGCGTCGTAGCTGCCCGTCACCTTGAAGTTCCAGAGCGTCCGGTCTTCCGCCCCCGGGTTGTTCGGGGTGCGCTGCGGTCCGTTCGGGAAGTCCGTCAGCCAGGTGTGCGCGCCGCCGATCGACGCCGACCACCGGTTGCTGTACCGCTTGTTGATGGACAGCTCGAACGTCTTCGCACGCGAGTACTGGTCGACGTTCTGCACGACGGTCGCCGACGACCCCGCCAACGCGGTCGGGATGCCGAACATCGTGATCACGCTGTCGTCCGCCGTGCCGGCGCGGCCATCGGGGCCCACATCCGCGCGGCTGAACGGCACCGTGAACGCCGAGAACGGCCGCCCCGGCTGGAACGACGTCGAGATGAGGTCGTCCTCCGTCTTGTAGACGAACCCGGCGCGCATGCCGAGCGCATCCGCCAGCTGCCGCTCCACCCACACCGACGCCTCGTGCGTGTACGGCGACTTGATGTCCGGGCTGAGCGACACCGAGCCGAGCAGCGCCTGGCTGATCAGGTTGCCCTGCTCGCCCGGCTGCCACCGGCGGTCCCCGTTCGCGTCGTTCCACGTGTACGTCTGCTGCTTCGCCGTCGTGTTCGGGTTCGCCGAGCCGCCGATGCCGACGCCGGGGTTGTGCCAGTAGAACCCGTAGTTGCCCTTCAGCACCGTCTTGCCATCGCCCGCGAGGTCATAGACCACGCCGACGCGCGGCGCGAACAGGTTCCAGGTGAACATGTCCACTTCCGGGAACGTCCCTGCGTCCACTGACGCCGGACCCACGGTCGCGGCGATCTGCTGCTGCTCGGGCAGCCAGCTGCTGTAGCGGTCGAACCGCACACCCGCATTCACCGTCATCCGGCCCGCGTTCCACGTATCGTTGACGAAGAAGCTGCCCACGTTCAGGGCCGAGCGCGACGTCAGGTTGCCGTTCTTCCCGTCCTTCAGCTTGCCAGCACTCGTCGCCGTCGGCAGGCGGAAGATCACCTGGTTCGACACACCGTTGTTGTAGACGTGCTCGATGTTGCCGCCCACGCCCTGCTCGAAGCCTTCCCAGCCCTGCTCGCGCAGGATCTCGCCGCCGATCTTGATCGTGTGGCTCCCCCCCGCCGAGTCCAGGAAGTACGTCATCGCCACCGTGGCCTGGTTCCGCTCACGGTCGAGCTGCCACTTGCGGTGCGCGCCCTCGATCGCCAGCGTCCCCGAGTCCCGCCAGAAGTACTGCTCGTCGCTGTTGGCCAGCGTCGGGAAGTAGTACCCGAACGAGCCGACGCGCGCTTCCAGATAGATCTTGTCGCTGAGCGTCCCGTTCCACTCCGTCTTCCATACCCAGCTCCCCGAGTCCTGCTTGAAGGTCGGCCCCGCCGAGTCGTAGATCGCCGTGCCGAACGGGAGACGCGTCGGCTGCAGCTTCTGGCCCCACTGG
>JAUXWO010000029.1 GCA_030680175.1 Vicinamibacterales bacterium | reverse complement strand
ACCACTCCCACCACCCACTACCCACCACCCACTACCCACCACCCACTACCCACCACCCACTACCCACTACCTACTACCTACTACCGTTTTCGTGGCCCTCGTGACCTTCGTGTTTGTACGTCGTCGGTATCTCCCGGACAGATTCATCCCACGAGCATGAGTGACAGGATGAAGGCCCCGGCCATCAGCCCGAGCATGGCCACGGTCGCGGTGCGGAACACGCCTCTGCCGACGACCAGGGCAATCCCGGCCTTCATCAGGGTGTTCGACAGGATGCCGATCGCGATGGCCCGGGCCGCCACGTCGGGGGTCACACCGGCCGCGGTGCTCCGGGCCATCGAAAGCGTGAGGGCGTCCACGTCGGTCAGCCCCAGGACCGCGCCCGACACGAGCACCCCGAGCGATCCGAACGCATCCTGCGCGAGGTAGACCCCCATCAGGACGAGCTGAAAGAGCGCCGCCATCTCGAGCGCGTGCCGCACCTGCAGCGGATTGGCCTGCGGCGTGAGCGCGGTGTGGCCATCGGTCGCCCGCTGCAGGCCCGCCCCGATTGCCACGACACCGACGACGAAGGGCAGGGCGAAGTACGGCAGCAGGAGCCGGACGAGCGGCGGATTGAGCACGCTCGTCGCGACAGCCACGCGCACGAACAGCACCGTGCTCGCCGCCATCGCGCCAATCGCCAGCGGCCAGCCCAGCGCCCGATCCGTGCGGCTCGTGCGCGCGAAGCCGAGCGTCACGCTCGTCGAGGACAGGAGCCCGCCCAGCAGGCCCGCGACCGGGTACCCGCGATGGGCGCCCACGGCACGCTGCGCCAGGAAACCCGCGAAGCTGAGTCCGGTAAAGAACAGGACCAGCAGCCAGAGCTCGCGCGGGCGGATGCCGCCGAGCGGGCCGAAGGGCCCGGCGGGCAGCAGCGGCAGCACCACCACCGCCATCACCGCGAACCGCACCGCGGCACGCATGCCGGAATCATCCAGCCGTGACACCAGGGAATGGAGGCGTGACTTCTCGACCAGCAGCAGCGCCGTCAGGGCGATCACACCGCTCGCGAGGCGCATATGGCCGAGTCCGGCGGCCGTGCCGGCGGTGAGGACCACGAGGGCGGCCACTTCCGTCGTGCCGTCGACGTCACGCCGGCTCGCGGCCACATACGCCGCAACGACCAGCGCGCCGGCCACGGAGAGGAGGACCGCCGCGAGGATCGGGCCTTCACGGGCCCACAACGTCCCGGCCAGCCCGGCGACGCCGCCGAGCATCGTGAACGTGCGCACACCGGCGAAGCGCGCCTCAGGGCCGGAGGCATGTCCGGACCACTGCCGCTCGACGCCAATGGCGAACCCGCCCAGAGTGGCCACGACAAGGCCGTAGACTTCCGTCACGCGGCGCCTCCCGCCATGTGGCCGCCCGGCGCGGCGCGTCGGCGGTCAGAACCGATCAGCACTCGCCTTCGGGCTCGTAGCTGCAGTAGGGCTCCTCGCTCATGTAGTTGCCAGTCTCGGCGAAGGCGCGCGCGCGGCACCCGCTGCAGATCCCCTGGTAACGGCAGACGCCGCACTTGCCGTCGTACGCCTCGGGGTTGCGCAGCGTGCGGAAGACCTCGGCATCGCGCCAGATGTCACCGAAGGCCTGCTGCCGCACGTTGCCCGCGCTCACCGGCAGGTAGCCGCACGGATAGACATCGCCCGTGTGTGAGACGAAGCAGACCGCCGACCCCGCCAGGCACCCGCGCGTCATCGTCGAGAGCGGACGGCCACCGGCCGGGTCCGGCGCCGCCTTGAGCGCCGTGCCGTGCGCGATGAACGGCGTCGACCGATCGCCCTGCGCGCGCTCCTCGACGATGCGCTGGGCGCGGATGCGGAAGTAGTGCGGGGCGCAGGTGGCCTTGAGGTCGATGGCGACGTCCTTCGACTTGTCGTAGAACCAGTTGAGCACGCGCTCGTACTCCTCGGTCGGCAGCATCTCGCGTTCCGCGATCTCCACCCCGCAGCCCACCGGCACCAGCATGAAGAGGTGCAGCGCATCGGCCCCCAGCGAGAGCGCCAGGTCGAGCATCGCGGGCAACTCCGTCACGTTGTGCTTCGCGACCGTCGAGTTGATCTGCACCGACATGCCGGCATCACGCAGCAGGCGAATGCCGTTCAGCGCGGCGGCGTGCGCGCCGGGAATGCCGCGGAACCGGTCATGCGTCGGGGCGACCGCGCCGTCGAGGCTGATCGCCACGCGCGAGAATCCGGTGTCCACGATCCGGCGCGCCACATCGGCATCGATCAGGGTGCCGTTGGTCGCCAGGGCCATCCGGAACCCCTTGCTGACGCCGTAGGCGCCGAGCTCGAAGATGTCCGGACGGTAGAGGGGCTCCCCCCCCGACAGGATCAGCACGGGTTTGGTCACCTCCGCGATCTGATCCATCAACCGGAACGACTCGGCGGTCGTCAGCACATTCGGCCCGATGGCCTCCTCGGGGATGGCCCGGCAATGCTGGCAGCGCAGGTTGCAGGCCTTCGTCGTCTCCCAGAACATGAGCCGCAGCGGTGGCGCCACCGCCGTGCCGGGCACATAGGCGCTGGCGGCCTGTGACGTCTCCTGGTGATTCGGGCCGTGGTGGAACGACAAGGGGTGCGTGGGGACCGTGTGCATGATGACGCTCGTTTCCGCTATTCGCTATTCGCTATTCGCTGTTCGCTGGTCGCTGGTCGCTGTTCGCTGGTCGCTGGTCGTACGCGGACGCTAGTTGCCGCCAATCGGATGGTCGCGGCCGAGCGCGAGGATCGCGTCCCAGTCGACGACGGTCTCGCCGGCTTCCACGGCCATCGCGGCGGCGGCCGCCGGGTCCGCGAACGCGAAGAAGTCACGCTCCATCGTCTGCTTGCTGATGACGACGTTGACGAACACCGCGCCCTCGGCGCGCACCCACTCGCCCGTGGAGTAGTCCGTCACGTAGAAGCGGCCCTTGGGCAGGTCCGTCTGCTGCGCGATCCACGTGCTCATGCAGTGGACGGTGCGGAATTTCGAGGGGAACCCGGTCTTCGTCTGCACGAACTCGGCGGCCAGCACCGGCTTCTGGATGGGCCGGCGGCAGCGCCAGCAGGCCTCGCCGATCATCACGTCCACCGGCTTCGGGGGGGCACATCCCGCCGCGATGGCGGCGAGCACGAGGGCGATGATGAATCGCATGACAGCCTCCGGTTCTGCCGGAATCCCGTCACGAAGGGGGCCGGCACCTTGGGAAGAGCAAGTGACGTACCAGGTGCCCACGGTGCACAGGTGCACAGGTGCCCACGGTGCACAGGTGCCCAAGGTGCACAGGTGCCCAAGGTGCACAGGGTGCCCAAGGTGCCGAGGTGCCGGGGTGCCGGGGTGCCGGGGTGCCGGAGGGCCCTGGGGTGCCGGGGTGCCGTGGGGGTGGAAGGGGCGGCCCCGGAAGACAGGCGAGCCGAGAGCCGAAAGCCGAGAGCCGAAAGCTGAAAGCTGAAAGCCGAGAGCTGAAAGCCGAGAGCTGAAAGCCGAAAGCTGAAAGCCGAGAGCCGAGAGCCGAGAGCCGAGAGCCGAAAGCTGAGCGCCGAAAGCCGATCGCCGAAAGCTGAGCGCCGAAAGCTGAGCGCCGAAAGCTGAGCGCCGTTCCTCCCGGAGCGGCCCGTGTGAACGGGCCGCTCCGGGACGGCGTTCAGAAGCGGTAGGTCAGCCGCACCCAGCCGGTGTGTGCGGTGTAGGGCCGGTAGAGGTAGCCCAGCAGCAACGCGTTGGTGTTGACCACCGCGCCGCCTGGCTGCAGGGACGGCAGGGCGAGGCCGCTCAGCGTGGTCTCGCCGAGGGCGAAGTCCTCGACCTTGTAGTCGTCGTACCAGTAGAGGAAGCCCAGCTGCAGGCGATCGCTCAGCCGGTAGGTGATCGAGAACTCCGCGCGGAGGAGTTCGTTCAGGACGTCGGGCAGCGGCTGCGGCGTCGCGAGCGACGACCCGACCTGGTAGGCGTAGGTATCCGTGGCGCGGTTCCAGTCCACGCCAACGCGGATGTTGGTGCGCTCGATGACCTCGGCGAACTCGATCGCGGCGTCGAAGAAGCGGACGGCGCCATCGTAGTCGGTCCGGAAGTCACGGGTCGGGTCGGCCAGCTGGGCCGCCGTCGTCGCCGTGCGCGACCGTGAGGCCGACGTGTAGTCCTCCCAGCCGTAGTTCGCGTTGAACTGGACCGTGTCGCTCGGCGTCACGTCCATGCCCACCGAGTACTGCTTGGAATCGGTCTCGAGCAGGCCGTGCTGGCTGCCCGGGTACTCGTCCTGGCCGATGCCGGCCGAGGCATTGAAGCCGACCATCGTGCCGGGCATCACGCTTGCGATCAGCGTGAAGCGCTGGCGATCACGGTCAGCGATGTCGTAGTGCCGTATCGACGCCAGCTCGCCGGCGCCGAGCGCGTGCACCTCGAAGGTCTCGCCCTCGCGCGAGCGGTTCTCATAGAGCGCCCGCACCATCAGCATCGAATGCCCGGTGGTGTCGAGCGAGGCGCGCAGGACGTTCTCCGACGTCTTGAGCCAGTGGCGGTTGGTGAACTCCTGGTCGTAGCGGCCGGCGCCGACCTTGAGCGCTGTGAACGGGAGCACCGTGAGCGACCCGTCCACATCGAACGAGCTGCGCACGGCGCTGTGATACGCCGTCTCCGCTCCAACCGCCGACCGGTTGGCGTCATAGGCGATACGGGCATCCGTCGTGAAGATGGGGGTCCGCACGTCCACGTCCGAGTAGCGGTACTTCGCGCTCAGGAAGAACGGACGCACCGGGCGCATCGTGAACTGCAACTGCGCGACGGTGGTCTGCTGCTCCCCTTCCACGGTGGCGCGCGAGGCGTTCACCGGCAGGAGCGCCGTGTTGATGGTCGAGGCCGGGATGGGCTCGTTGCTGCGCCCCTGGCCGCCGGCCACGTAGGCCACCAGCCGGCCGCGGCCGGGCAGGTTCACCGCGCCCGTGCCATGCACGTAGTGCAGCGTGTTGCTGTGCATCACGGGCATCAGGCCCTGCGACGGCAGTCCGGACGCGTCAGTGGCGCGCAGGGGGTTGTCCCAGATCACGGTCTGGATGCTGTTGTCGAAGTAGGAGCCGTCCCACCCGATCTTGATCATCCCCTGACGATTCGCCCACTCGATCCCCGTCTTGATGTCGGTGGTGCGATTGTCGAGCGGCAGCGGGATCTCCACGGAGTTGGCGTGCCCGAAGTCCCCGCCGAACGGGATCTGGCCCGAACGGTTTGTGTTCAGCACGTTGAAGAACAGGTCGGTGGACGGGTTCGCGTTGAACACGAGATCCATCTGGCCGATCTTGCGCTGTGTGCGCATGTCGAAGCGGACCGCCTGGCCCTCCCAGTTGCGGAGGCTGGTGGCGCCCGACTGGATGCTCTGCTGGATCGAGTCGTCGATCCGCAGGACGCCCGGCGCGGTCTCCACGTAGAGCGTCCGCGTGTCGCGGCTGATGAACATGGGAATCTGATCCCACAGGAACGAGGTCTTCAGCCGGCCGATCAGCCGGTACTCGGCCGCGTACTTCTGGTCGCGGTAGCCGACGTTCCACGCCTGGGCGCTGAGCGTCCACTCCTCGCCGCGCCGTGTGAACGAGGCGTCGCTGACATACCCGCCGGGGCTCAGGTCGCGGTAGCGCTGGTGGCGGGCTTCATCCCCGTCCACGCTGAACCACCGGCCGCCGAAGTCCACGCTGCCAAAGGCCTTGCCTCCGAGCGATGCCGCGGCCTGGGCCTGCGGATCGGTGGGCAGCGGAAGGGTCGATTGCGCCGACGCCAGGGTCAGGGGAACGATGACCATGGCGCAGGCCAGCACGAGTCTGTTGCGCATGATAAGCCCCCTTTCCTAGCGAACGAACCGCGATCCGGCCGGGTGGTTCGACCCGTGGATCGTCGAGTGACAGGTGACGCAGCTCCGCCCGAACACCTTGTTGTTGGTGGCCAGGATGGCGCTGTCGTAGATCGTCGAGGGGTGCCGGGTGAAGTTGTGGCACCGCTGACACAGGAACGGCTGCTTGGCGACGAGCATGCGCTCATTGGACGAGCCGTGCGGGTCGTGGCAGGTCGAGCAGCTGTCGCCCGCGAGCGCGGCATGCTCGAACAGGAACGGGCCGCGCTTCTCAGCGTGGCAGCTCGTGCAGCTCTCGCTGACGGTGTTGCCGGCCTTCAGCAGCCGGACGTTGGTCGAGCCGTGCACGTTGTGGCAGCTCGAGCACTCCATCTTGCCTTCACGCACGGGCATGTGGCCCGAACGGTCGAGCTTGCTGACCTTGTCGCGGTGGCAGGTGGCGCACTGCTGGGTCTGGTTGACGGCGGCCAGCTGCGCACGGGCCGACTTCGGCTGGTGCACGCTGTGGCACGACCCGCACGACATGTTGCGCGAGTCGTGCGCGCTGCCGTTCCACATCGCGTGCTGTCCACGATCGTGGCAGGTCAGACAGGTCTCGTTGGTCTCGCTGGCCGACAGCTTCGTGAAGATTTTCACCTTCACCGAGGCGGGATCCTGCGAGTGGGCCTCGCCCGGCCCGTGGCAGGACTCGCAGCCGTACGCGGCCGCGGGGGTGCGGGGGTCCTTGGCGAACGCATGCTTGCTGCTGTTCACCGCCGTGTCGTAGCCTTCATGGCAGGTCAGACAGGCGTCGGCACCGATGTAGCCGGCCTGCGGAGGATCGGGACTCTGCTGCCGTCGGGCGTCGGCCCCTGCCGGCGCTGGCATCGCGAGCCAGGCCAGGAGGACGCCGGCGGAGACCACGGCACGTACCCACGTGTGCTTCATGAGCTTGCTCCTTGTCACTGGCACCTCACAGTGACCCGAGTATGAGTGCGGACGGCGCCAACCCGCCGGAGATCCGGCAGATCCCACGCCGTCGTGGTGTCCCACTGCAAGGGCGATGCCCAGCCCTCCTTACTCAATGTCGTGGCAGAGATCGCAATCCTGCCGAATGACCCGCCCATCTTTCGTCGCGTGCTCGTCCGTGTGGCACCGGAAACACCCCGGGAACTCCATGTGCCCCCGGTTATCCGGATGCAGCCCCCACGTCACCTTCATCGACGGGAACACGTTCCGCCGGTACAGGTCGTTCAGCGACAGCACGGCACGCTCGACGTCGGCCTGCTGCCCCGCCCAGACCTCCGGGTACTCCGCCTGATAGAAGCCCCGCAGGCGGGCCCCGATGGCCGCGAACGCCTCGTCCTGGCTCCCGTACTCGCCCGTAATGGCCTGGAGCCCTTCGCGCCGCACGAACGGCAGCGTCAGCGGCACGCCGCCCGCTCCGAGCAGCTCGTTGATGGCCCGCTCCGCCGACCGGGCAAACGTGTGGCTGGGCCGGTTATGGCAGTCCACGCAGTCCATCCCCCGGCGCTCGCCCGCCGCCAGCTGGGCGTCGGTCACGCCCGGCGCCCGGAACTCGGTCACCTCGCCATCCGCCTCGACGAGCCGTACGTAGCCGATCTCCTGGCGCGCGGCGTCGAGCGCGATGTACTCGATCGCGTTCTCCTCGGCCACGTGCCAGTGGATCCCGCGGGGATTCCCCGCCATGTCGATCCCCCCGATCCGGAGGCGCACCGTCGTCACCGATTCGGTGTTCGCCTCGTCGTCGGCGTACTCGCGGAACATCTCGACCTTGTCGCCGTGGAACTTCGCCGGCCAGTGGCACTGCTCGCAGGTCTCGCGGGCGGGGCGCAGGTCGTGCACCGGCGTCGGGATGGGACGCGGGTGCGACGCCAGCAACACGGCGACCACCTGGCGCGCGCCCGACAGCTTCGACTTCACGAACCAGTCCGCCCCCGGGCCGATGTGGCAATCCACACACTTCACCCGCGCATGGGGGCCGAACTGGTAGGCGACGAACTCCGGCTCCATCACCTCGTGGCAGACCTGGCCGCAGAAACCGACCGAATCCATGTACTCGACGCCCTTGTAGCTGGCCATCCCCACGATCATCAGGTTGGCCGGCGTCAGGACGAGCACGGCGAACACGATGGTGCGCACGCGGTCGCGGTTGAGGTCGAGCCGCGGCCATTCCCGCAGGGACGGCGGCAGCCCCTGGTGGCGCCGGCGCCGCTCCAGCCAGAGTCCGATCGGAATCAGCAGCAGCCCGACAATGAACGCCGACGGGATGGCGATGAAGAAGACGATGCCGAGGTAGGGATTGGTATGGAGCCCGAAGAGATCGACAAAGAAGCCGACGAAGAACAGGAGCGCCGAGATCGTGGTAATGAGCGCCCCGGCGATGACAACCGGATTCCGGAAGAGCGACTGTGCGCGCGGCGCGCCGGTGGTGGGTGGTGGTGTGTCCATGGCTCCCTCAGCCGAAGAATCCTCGCAGGATGAACACCAGCAGCAGCAGGCCGATGGCGACGGCGGTCGTGCCGACGACGCGGCCGCCGGTGGAGACCCAGTCGGGCTCGGGGGGCACGGCCAGCGTGTCGAGCCGCCCCTCGCGCACCAGTCGCTCGTACTCCGCCGGGCGCTCGCGCCGCAGTTCGTCTTCGGACACCTGTCCGGTGAACATCACCATGTCCATCGGGAACTTCTCCGGGCGGATGTGCCCGTTGAAGAAGTGAATCGTGAAGATGAAGCCGACGGCCAGCAGCGCTTCCTCGCCGTGGATGAGCAGGGCGACGTTGAAGATCCACCCGGGCAGGAACGTCGAGAACGCCTGCGGAAACCACAGCAGCAGGCCGGAGCCGCCGATGATGAACATGCCCCAGAACACGGCCCAGTAGTCGAATTTCTCCCAGTAGGTGTAGCGATCGAAGTGCGGACGCACGCCGAGGCCGAGGAACCAGCGCACGTGGCCATACATCTGGACGAGGTCGGCGGGCTGCGGCACCATCGAACTCGGCCCCCAGAGGAGGCTGCGCTCCCCCTTCGCCACCAGCCGGTACAGCAGTTCGCCCACATGGACGGCGAAGCACAGCAGCATCCCCGTGGCGAAGAACCGGTGCAGCAGGGCCGAGGCTTCGAAGCCGCCAAAGGCGCGCGCCAGCGACGCGGCCCACGTGCTGTCGCTGAAGAGCAGCGGCAGGCCGGTGGCCGCCAGCCCCAGGAAGCACACCATCAGCACGAGGTGCATCAAGCGCTGGTACGGCTTGAAGCGGACGAGATGTCGGGGACGGCCGGTCATGAACTCACTCCTCCGCGGGCGGTGTGCGATCGCCGGACGCCGCCCCGGCACGCCGGTGGGCCCGCCGCTCCGCAAGCGAGCGCGGGAACCACAGCAGCGTGTGCGCGCCGAAGAAGAGAAAGACCCCGGCCAGCAGCAACTGCATGAACCGCGCGGACCAGTAGAGCGCCGGGCTGCGCTCGGGATCGTGCTTGTCGGCGTGCGGGTCGTACTTCACGAAGTTCTCGTTCGCGCCCGGGTGGCAGGACTGGCAGGTGCTCACCAGGCGCGTGGACGAGATCATCGACTGCGGATTCGACGCGGGCAGGATGTCGTGGCTGCCGTGGCAATCGGCGCACGTCGCGATGCGCGTGAAGCCGAGGGCCGTCACCTTGCCGTGGTATGTGTCACGGTAGGTGCCGATCTTGTCCACGTGACACGTCCCGCACTCGCGCACCGCGTCGAGGCGCCACGCCTCGGTCTCGGACCGCAGGATCTCGTGCGACGTGTGGCAGTCCGAGCACACCGCGGCGCCAAGGTTGCCGCCGGCGACCGTCCGGCCATGCACGCTCTCCTCATAGACCTGGTCGATGCCCTGGTGGCAGGTGGCGCAGGTGCCGGCGATCTGCGACCGGTGCACGCGGCTCTCCGGGTCCTCCGGCGCGCGCACGTCATGCGCGCCGTGACACGAGCTGCAGTTGGCCGAGACGGTCAGGCCGCTCCGGCTCAGACCGCGTCCGTGCACGCTGTCCTGGAAGTGCTCGAAGACCTCGCCGCCGGGGCCGGGAATCTGCTGGTGGCTGTGGCAGGTGCCGCACGTCTGCGGCAGGTTGAGCACGTAGGTGCGCGACGACGGGTCGCTCGACGGCTTGATGTCGTGCGTGCCGTGGCAGTCGACGCACGTCGCCCCTGCCCGCCCCGTAGCCCGTTCGCGCAGGGCGAAGTGCACGCTCTTCTCGAAGTTCGACACGGACTCGTCGTGGCAGGTCTGGCACGACACGCGCGCGAGCGACTCGGCATGCGGCCACTCTTCCGTCGCCGCGAGGTCTTCGTGACAGTCCACGCACGAGAAGATGCCGTGCACCGACTCCCCGAAGTGGTCGGGGGCCACGGCCACCGACGTCCCGTTCGCGCGCGTCGCGGCCGGGTCCAAGTGGCACATCAGGCAGGTGTCGTTGTCCGGCGGGGTTTGCGCGGCCACCGGCGCGGCGGCGGCGGCAAGCCAGAGGCCCGCCACCAGGGACATGAGTGCGCGCATGACGAAGCTCCCTCTGCCCGAAGGTCAGTCGGCGGCCGGCGGCGACGGCAGGTGAAAGAGCTCGAGCGCGACCTGCACGAGGCCCGGCGTGGCGTCCGCCTCGAGGGCCGCCACCGGGCATCGCGCTATAGCGTGTACGATATCGGCCGTGATGGCGTCAACCTCATCCACGAACTCGGGACTGAACGCGGCCACCTTCCTGCGTAGCCGGGTGAACTCCGAACGGCGTATCGATTCGAACTGCGCTTCCAGGGCTCGGGCGGCCAATGCTCCACTCATGGTGATGCGACCTCGGTTCGCCTAAGAGCAACGCGGATGCCACCGCCGGGCCGTGGAGAACATCCCTGAAAACGCTGGGGAATCCCCCCACTCTGGTCCCGCGCGCCCCGCGTCACCGGGGCGCTGCCGGAATCCCGGCGGTCAGGCTACTTCAAGCTGAGCATGTAGGCCACCAGTGCGTCGACCTCGTCGGCCGCCAGCTTCGCGAACGACCGCATCGCGGGCTTGCCCGCCTTGCCGGTCTTGGCCTCGGCCGCCTTCGGATCGGTCAGCCACAGCTTGACCAGATCGGCGGTGGCCGTCTTGCCCACGCCGTCCAGCGGGAACTTCTTGTTGCCCTTGCCGTCGATCGCGTGACACAGCGCGCACTTCTGCGAGGCGTAGAGCGCCTCGCCCTTCGCCACCTTCGCATCCTGCGCCGCCGCCGGCGTCGCCAGCAGCCCCAGGAGGGCGGTCCCCATCACGGCCATTCTGAACATGTGCATACTGACTCCTGCCGCGCATCCGTCGGCGGCGCGGCCGCGCCGTTCGAGAGGTCCGAACACCGTCAACGACGAAGACCGCGCCCACTCAGGACGCGGCGTCGTCGGGGACGTGCTCGAGCAGTTTGAAGTGGCCGCCCCGGCGGAGGCGGGCGGCGAGGCAGTCCGGGTCGGCGCAGGTGTCGGGCAGGTGCGGCAGCAGTTCCTGTTCGAACGCCACGATCTCGCGCCACTCGGCGCCGAGCCCGACGATCGCGTTGGCGGCGGCCGCCATGTCCTCGGGAGGGGCGCCGGGAAAGCGCTTGCGAAGGACGGCAAGCACCTTCTCGCGGTCCGCCATCGGTCGCCAGGTTCCCGACCGCGCGTGGTATCCAAGAATGGTCACGGTATCGAACTCCGCTACGTCACCATGACGCAGACACGAGAAGGAGCCCGCCGCCCGCTCGTCACGCCGACCGGTCCCCACGACCGGCGCTTCTCACGGAGCGGCGAGCTCCATTGCCTTCACAGAAAGCAATCGCGATGCCAGCATCGCCCAGAGTCCGCCCCCTTGAATTTGCCCGAAAATCGACAACGCGTGCACGGCATCGGAGGAGCGCTGGCGAATCGGCGGCGCTGCTGCCGGAAGCCCGGAAGGCGTCCCGTCAGGATCGCGGTGCATCGAGGATGTCGCGGATCGTGTCGGTGAGGCTGCGGGGCGTGAACGGCTTCTGCAGGAACCTGGTGCCGGGCGGGCTCGTGTCGACCAGCGATCCCTCGGCGTAGCCCGAGACATAGAGCACCCGCAAGCCCGGGTAGCGGGTGCGCAGGCGCTCGGCCAGCTCACGCCCCCCAAGCTGCGGCATCACCAGATCGGTCAGGAGCAGATCGACGGCCCCCGCGTCGCGCTCCGCCATCGCCAGCGCCTCGGCGCCGTGCGCGGCCTCGATCACCTCGTAGCCACACCGCACGAGGCACTCGCGCATGAGCTCGCGTACGCCGGCCTCGTCCTCCACGAGCAGCACGCGCTCCGCCCCCTGGCGGAACGGGGTGGCGCCGGGACCGGCCGGGGACGCCGATGCGCCCACGTGCGTCTCCTCGGGCGCGACGTACGGCAGCCAGATCGTGAAGCTGGTGCCCTGCCCGGGCGCGCTCACGAGATCCACACCGCCGCCGCTCTGTGTAATCACGCCGTGGACCGTGGAGAGTCCGAGCCCCGTGCCCTTCCCCGCGGCCTTGGTCGTGAAGAAGGGCTCGAACGCCCTGGCCATGGTCGCGCTGTCCATCCCCGCGCCGGTATCGCGCACGATGATCCGCGCGTAGGCGCCATCGCTCAGTCCGCGCGGGCGGCTCACACGGCCGTCCACCAGCACCGTTCCCGTCGTCAGGGTGAGACGTCCGCCCGCGGGCATCGCGTCTTTGGCGTTGACCGCGAGGTTCATCAGGACCTGTTCGATCTGCGTGCGGTCGACCAGCGCCGTGCACGATCCGGCGTGGCGGACCACCTCGAGTTCCACCTCCTCGCCAATGACCTGGCCGAGCAGCGTGGCCAGGTCCGCCACGATCTCGCCGAGGTCGTGCACCGCGGGCCGCAGCACCTGCTGGCGGCTGAAGGCAAGCAGCTGGCCGACGAGCCGCGCGGCACGCGCGGCCGCGTGGCCGATCTCGTCGGCGTTGCGGCGCAAGGGGTGCACGGGCTCGAGGCGCTCGCGCAGCAGATCCGTGTGGCCGGTGATCGCGGTGAGGAGGTTGTTGAAGTCGTGCGCGACGCCGCCGACGAGGCGTCCGATCGCCTCCATCTTCTGCGCCTGCCGCAGCTGCGCCTCCAGTTCGTGGCGCTCGCTGAGATCGCGGGCGACAATCAGCGTCCCCGCGCGGGCGCCGCCCTGCCCGACCGGTATCACCGCGACGTCCACGGGCACGGCCCGGCCGGATCGCGCCACGAACGTCAGCGCCAGATCGCCCTCGTACGCGCCGGACTCGATACGCGCGGCGGCGGCCTCGTCGGTGGCCGCCACGAGATCCCGCAATCGCAATTGCAGCAGCTCCCCCGTGGGGTAGCCCAGGAGCCGCTCCGCCGCCGGGTTGGCCGCGACGCAGCGCCCGGACGCGTCGAGCGAGACAATCAGGTCACGGCTGCGCGCGACCAGGCGGGCATGGCGTGCCTCGCTGGCCGCCAGTGCCGTGTGCGTCCGCTGGCCGGCTCGACGACAGGCCGCGACGTCGAGCTCCCGCCGGACGACGGCCGCCAGGCGCTCCAGCCGGTCTGTCGTGACACAGTCACGCGCGCCCGCGCGCATGGCCGCCGCCACCAGCGTCCCGTCGAACACGTGCGACACGACGATCACGGGCAGTTCAGCCGCCACGGCGTCGAGCACGGCGAGGCCGTCCAGTTCCGGGGGCTCATGGCCGACGATCACGAGATCCCACGGCTGCGCCCGGATCGCCTCGGACAGCTGCGCCACGCCGGTCACGTGGTGCGACGAGACCGTGAATCCGCCCCGCTCGAGCACAGCGGTTATCGAGGCGAGCACGACCGCAGAGGGCGCGCAGATGAGGGCGCGAACAGGGATGGCAGCGGACGGCATGGGTCGAGTCGGGGCCGGGCGCCCCCCTCATTCTATGTCAGCCGCCGCGTGAGCCACCCCGCGCGTGCCTCGCCGGCCTCGTAGCCCAACCCGGCCAGGATGCCGGGGGCGACATCCGCGTGCGCGGTGAGCGCCACGCGGCGGCCGCCGGCCGCCAGGCACGCCAACTCAAGGGCGCCGACGAGCGCCGCGATCACATCGGCGGCCGGTGGCGCCGCGGCCAGGACGTGCACGAACAAGTCGGCCTCTTCGAGTTCGAACGCGGCCACGCCCACCACGTCATCGCCGCACAGCGCCACCATCTGACGCCCGCGCTCCAGGCCGCCGCCACGCGCATGGTGGGGCCGCACGCCGCCGAGCATGTGGCGAACATCGGCCTCCGTCAGGCGCCGCGCGTCGGGCGCCAGCACACGCAGGCGGCGCAGGTCCGGGGATCCCGGGAGGTCCGCAGGGGCGTTCACACCGGGGTACTGAGCAATGCCGGTGCCAGCCTCGATCGTGGAGGCTGGCCCTCGAACCGGCGTGGAGCCGCACAGGAGGGGTGGAGATCGGTGAGGCGCCTCGCGAGAATCCGGCGTTGCCGCCGACCGGTCGTCAGTCGGCGAGCTCGACGCCTTCGGCCGCTTCGAGGTGCTGCAAGCCGAGCTTCTTGATCCGGTCGCCCAGCGTGGACCGCTTGATCTGCAGGAGTTCGGCGGCCTTTGACTTGTTGCCGCTCGTGACCTTCAGGGCCCAGCTGATCAGGTTCAGCTCGACATCCTTCAGGCGATCATCGAGGGAGACGGAGGAGGGGTGGCCGTGCGTCTCGACGATGGGTTCGGCGGCCTCGGCGTGCTTGTGAAAGAGCACGCTGACGGGGACGCAGCCGATCTTGACCTGTTCGCAGTTGCACGTCTGCGCGATCCGCTCACAGGCGTTCTCGAGCTCGCGGACGTTGCCGGGCCACGGGTACCGCTGGAACGCCTGCATCACCCCCGGCGACACCGGCCGCGGGTCTTCGCCGCGCATGCGGAAGTAACGCTTCACGAAGTGCTCGGTCAGCACCGAGATGTCCTCGCGCCGGTCACGCAGGGGCGGCAGGTTGATCGGGATGACGTTGAGCCGGTAGTAGAGATCCTCACGGAAGGTGCCCGCCGCCACCATCGTGCGCAGATCGCGTTTGCTGCCGGTCACGGTGCGGACGTTGACCTCGATCGACCGCGATCCGCCGACGCGCTCGATGGTGCGGTTCTGCAGCACGCGCAGCAGCTTCACCTGCATCGCGAGCGGCACGTCGTCGATGTCGTCGAGGAAGATGGTGCCGCCGTTGGCCATCTCGTAGCGGCCCGGCCGGTCCTTGATGGCGCCGGTGAACGCGCCACGCTCGTGGCCGAAGAGCTCGGATTCGATCAGGTTCTCGGAGAGGATCGCGCAGCTCACCGGCACGAACGGACGCGCACGCCGGCCTGACGACTGGTGGATGAGGTTCGCCACCATCTCCTTGCCGGTGCCGGTCTCGCCGGTGACGAGGACGTTGCTGTCGCTGTCGGCGATCACCCGCACGTAGTCGAAGACCGCCCGCATGCGCGAGCTGCGGCCCACGACGACATCATCGATCGAGAACGGATGGGACTGCACGGCTTCCTGCGACGCGCCCGCGGCGCTAGACGACGAGCAGTTCCTCGAACTCGGGGATCTCGTCCTTCAGTGCCTGCTCGAGGCCCATGAAGAGCGTCATCGAGGCGCTCGGGCAGCCGACGCAGTTGCCGCTCATGCGCACCGTCGCGCGGTTGTCGACGACATCGACGAGCTCGATGTCACCGCCGTCGTTGAGGATGAACGGACGAATGCGTTCGACGACCGCCGCCACGCGCTCTCGGGTAACCATGGGTTCGCTGCCTTCCATCGTGGCCCCTGCGGGGCGCCCCCTGACAGCCGTGCCGCCACAGCTCAGGCACCCGGTCAGCCGGCGGGGTGTTGCCCAGCCCCCCACCGCCGTCCTTTCCCTGCAGCGGGCAGGGACCCTGTCAGTATACGCCCCCTCTGCGGCCGGCGTCATTGCCCGCCGAGCAGGCGCTCGGCCGTCACGAACCGCGGGGCGATATCGACCGGCACCGCCACCAGCCGGTCGAGCACGGCCTGGGTTTCCGGCCGGACGACGCCGAGCGTCTCGATGAGCGCCTTCGCCCGGGCGTAGTCGCCCTGTGCCTGCAGCGTCATGATGTCGCGGGTCAGCCCCGCCACCCCGTCCTTGATCCGGTCGGGGACCACGCGGAACGTCCCCTCCGGCGCCACCTGGAACGCGCCGTAATCGAGCAAATAGTTCAGCTGGATGGCCTGGCCGCGCCCATGGGCCGCGGTCACGCCGAACCGGATCGACCGGAAGGCCGACGCGAGGAACGTCGTGTACATCGTCTCCTCGAGGGACCGGTCGAGCTCGCCGCGATCGATCAGCAGCTGGAGGGCGAAGAGCCCGGAGATGTCGGCCTTCGCCTCCTCGATCGGGCTGTAGGTCTCGCGCAGTTCCTGGCGCACCGTCGTGGCGCGCCCGCCCACCGTGATGTCGTGCGGGCCGAGCCCATGCATCAGTTCGTGCATCAGGATGTGCGTGAAGAAGGCGTCGAACGCCACGCGGCCCTGGTCCGCCCCGGCCAGCGCGACACGCGAGATCGGCACGAGCACCTGCTGGAACTTGGCCTCCTGCGTGTTCTTCAGCATGACGCGCTTGCTGCCCTTCTCCCGGATCACGCGCTCGTCGTTCGGCAGGTTGAAGGCCGCGGTCTGCACGCCGCTGTTGGCGTCGCCCGCGGCGAAGATCAGATTCACGACCGCAATGGGCGCCATCGCGCCGAGGGACGGATTGCGGTACGGCGCGTCAATCGGGAGCGCGTCCTCGATGCCCTGGAGCAGGCCCGCGAACCGCTCGAGCGTGGCCGACTCGCCCGCGTCCTTCACGGTGATGAAGGCCTCGAAGGCCGCCTTGTAGTTGAACCACTCGTCTTCGTAGACCTCGTACGGCCCGATGGTGGGCTCGAGCGCCGCGTCGAGCTCCATCCACTTCACGTCGCTCTCGTAGTAGTCATTCGAGAGGAACGCGTCCGCGCGCGCCTCGAGGAACGCCCGCAGCGTGGGCGCCGACGTGAGGCGCGCCGCCTCGCGAAGGTGACCCGCCGCGATCGCCAGCTCGCCCTGATACTCGGTGCTGTACGGCACCGCCATCAGGCGGCCATCGGCGCCGCGCCGCAGGGTAGTGAAGAAGCCCGTCGCGCGCGCGCGCTCGGCGGCCGGCAGCGACGCAATCCACTGCTCGACCTCCTCGCGCGTCGCGCCGGCCGGATAGAAGTTGGCGGCTGCCGGCTTGGCGGGCACGCCCGGCAGGAACGGGGCGTTCGCGTCGAGCCGCGACCACGGCCCCTTGTTCAGCAGGAAGTACCCGAGGCGCGCCTGGCCGAGCGGCGACCCGTCGCGCAGCAGGTCGAACAGCAGCCCCTCGCTGCCCGCCCACACCTGGCGCAGGAAGAGGCCGTCCATGACCTGCGCGGCGCGGATCAGATGGACGAGCGCCTCGCGCTCGCCGGCCGGCAGCCCCGACAGGTCGGCGCCGAGGTCGGCGGCCGCGAAGCGCGCCGCCTGGGCCGTCAACGCCTCGAGCGCCGGGTCCGC
>JAUXWO010000098.1 GCA_030680175.1 Vicinamibacterales bacterium | reverse complement strand
GCTTGCTGCCGGACACCAGGCCGGCGCCTCCCCCACGCCATCGCTGCCGGTCTCCGACCGGCAGCCCGCGGGCTCAGTGGCCTGTCGGTGGAACGCATCTGCGTCATCCGCGAAATCTGCGGATTGCTCTCGTGATCGCCTCCCCGCCTGATCCAGGAACACCGTATCGCGGATAATCCCTGGATGACCGTTGATCGCCTGGCTACCCCGTCCGTCCTCGTGGAGCGCTCGCGCCTGCACGCCAACATCGACCGCATGCAGGCGGCCGCCGATCGGCGCGGCGTCCGGCTCCGGCCTCACGCCAAGACGCACAAGTCGCCCGCCGTGGCCGACTGGCAGATCGCACGCGGCGCCGTGGGGATCTGCTGCGCGAAGCTCGGCGAAGCGGAGGTGTTCGCCGGGGCCGGCGTGGCCGACATCCGCCTCCCGTACCCGCTGCACCCCGTGAATGCCGCCCGCGTGGTGGCGCTGCTGGACCAGACGCGCCTCTCGTTCATCGTCGATCACCCGGACGTCGCGCGCGGGTGGTCGCAAGCCATGACCGCGGCGGGGCGCGAGGTGGACGTGCTCGTGAAGGTGGATGTGGGGTTCCACCGGTGCGGCATCGATCCCGCGCTGCCGGGCGCCCTCGAGTTCATCCGCCTGGTGGCATCGCTGCCGGGCCTCGGTCTCCGCGGGCTGCTGAGCCACGCGGGGCAGGCGTACCACGCGACATCGGCCGATCACCTGAAGGCGATCGCGGAAGAAGAGGCCGCGATCCTGACACGGCTCGCCACCGCCGCGCGCGAGGCGGGCATCGCCATCGAGGAAGTCAGCGCCGGCGCCACACCGCCCGCGCGCTTCTCGCTCGAGCAGGACGGCCTCAGCGAACTGCGGCCCGGCAACTACGCGTACTTCGACCGCACACAGGTGGGGCTCGGTGCAGCCACGCTCGATGACTGCGCCCTCACGGTGCTGGCGCGCGTCGTGAGCGCACCGGCCGCCGACCGGGCGATCCTCGACTGCGGCAGCAAGACGCTCAGCAACGACCTCGCGCGCGGCTTCTCGCCGCTGCCGGGACACGGCACGGTGTTCCGCGGCGCCGGCCTGCCACCGGGCCGGCAACCGGATACAGGATTGACGATCGAACGCCTGTCCGAAGAGCACGCGACCGTGCGGGTGGAGGCAGGCGCCGCGCCGCTGGCGCCCGGCGACCTCGTGCGCGTCCTGCCCAACCACTCCTGCGTCGTCTCGAACCTGGTGGACCGCGTCTGGCTCGTCGACGGACCCGACGTCATCGAACCCCTCCCAGTCGCCGCGCGCGGCCGCCTGACGTGAGGCGAGTCCTCAGGTGCTGACGGTCCGCCACGTACAAAACACGAAGGACACGAAGGCCACGAAGATCGTTGGGGAAAGAGGAGCCCTCAGACCACGCCTCCGGTTACCCGGGTTACCGAACTGCACTTCGGGTGAATGTGGGCAAGGGCTGAAACTCGATTGTCTTCGTGGCCTTCGTGTCCTTCGTGTTTGTAACGTGATCGGCTTTCCACGTGATCTGTTTGTCGGCGATTGGTGTTAACGTGATGGGCCGGGGGCGGACATGGCCAAGGCAAAGGAATCGACCGTGGGCGAGACCAACTACGACGCGCTGGGCATGGTCGAGACGCGCGGGCTCGTCGGCATGGTCGAGGCCGCCGACGCCATGCTCAAGACCGCCAATGTCACCTTCGTGGGCTGGCAGAAGGTCGATGCCGGCCTCGTCACCGCCATCGTCCGGGGCGACGTCGGATCGGTGAAGGCGGCCACGGATGCGGGCGCCGCCGCCGCGCGGCGCGTCGGCGAACTCGTCGGCGTCCACGTCATCCCCCGGCCGGGCGACGACCTCGAGAAGGTGTTTCCGATCGTCCCGAAGGCTTAGCCTTCTTCTTCCCCTCGCGCACCGTCAGCTCGCGCAGGCGCACGTCCTGGCCGAGCATCAGCAGCGGCTGCGACGCATTCTCCAGCAGGTTGTAGAGATCGCCGTTCGCGGCGCGGGCGTAGATCTGCTCGCCGTCGATGAAGAGCGTGACGGGACCACCGCCCTCGATGGCGTCGTAGAGCCGCGTCTTGAAGCGCGTGCGAAGCACCGTGAGGAGCCGCCGGATGCGCGGAATCGAGAAGCCGCGGCGCCGGAGATCGGCCAGCACCATCAGCTCGAGCAGCTCGACGGGGCTGTAGCGCCGCTCGGTGAAACCGCCCGCCTCGGTGCGGTGCGACGGCACCGACGCCGAGAACAGCCGCCGCCGGTCCCACCACTGCAGCTGCCGCGCGCTGAGCCCCGTGAGCGCCGCCACCTCGCGCGATGCGTACAGCTTCTTGAGCCGCATCACGCCGTGCCCGCGTGCACCTCGTCGACGAACCGCGCGCCCGCCAGATCCTTCTCCGTCAGCCCGCCCGCCGAGTGGGTGCTGTACGCGACGAGGACCGTGCGGTAGTTGATGGTGAGATCGGGATGGTGATCCGCGGCCTCGACGCCGGGCACGAGCCGCGAGACAAAGGCCACGGCCTCGGGAAAGCCGGCGAAGGTGTACTGCTTGTGGATGGCGTCGCCCTCGCGCGTCCAGCCGGGAAGGCCGGCGAGCCGGGCGTCGACGTCGGCGTGGGTCAGCTTCGACATGCGTCCTCTTCCTCCGTGCCGGCCGCCATCACGCGGGGCTGGCGATGACGCACCTCCGCGAGGTGGCGCCCGAGGGCCTCGAGACGGGCGAGCGCCTCGCGGCGCGCCCGCCGCGCCTCGTCGGTCTCGACGAGCCCGAACGTGCGCTCGGCCGTGAGTCGATCATACGCGCCCTCGGCCGCCTGCAGCGCCTCGAGGGTGGCGGCGTGGTCGCGATGCCATTCGAGCCAGTCGGCAAGGCCCGCGGTGGCCGCCTCCCCCGTCGCCCCCTGCACCCGGGGCCCCACCGCGTGGCCCGGCGACCCGAACCGCGCCTCGGCCACCCAGCCGCCGTCGCGCTCGACGAGCACGACCTCGTAGCCAAGCGCCGCAATCCGCTCCGCCGAGGAGGTGGCCATCCACCGAGATGATAACGGCGCAGCGCCGTTTCGTGGGGCCGTCCGGATCGAAATCCGCAGATGGCGCGGATGGCGCGGATGACGACACGCTTCGACGTCCCGCGGCTGCCGGTCTCCGACCGGCAGCCCTGCAGGAGGCCGAACGGCGGCGGCGTGAGTGGCGTCTGTGGTTGGGCGACTCACGCCGCCGCCGTCCGGCCTCCTGTGCGGTCGGCCAGGGCCGACCGCGCGGGACGTGCGGGACGTGCGGGACGTGCGGGACGTGCGGGACGTGCGGGACGTGCGGGACGTGCGGGACGTGCGGGACGTGCGGATGATGAAAGCAGGACAGCCGCATCACCGCAATCAGCGTAATCTGCGTAATCTGCGGATGTCAGCCGCAATGGCACGCGCTTACAGCGCGCCGGCGCGGGCGGGCGAGAGGTGGGCCAGGGCCGGGTCGGCCGGCTCGTCCATGACGAGGCCGCGCACGAGTTGGGCAGTCAGCGGGGCCAGCAGCACGCCGTTGCGGTAGTGCGCCGTCGCGTAGATCAGGCCGGGCAGCGCCGCTGACGGCCCGACGATCGGCAGGTCGTCGATCCCGCCCGGGCGCAGCCCGACCCGCACCGACGTGAACGCCGCGTCGCCGAGCCGCGGCACCAGCGCACACGCCGCCTCGATCAGCCCTGTCACGCCGGCGACCGTCGCGCGCTCGTCGAAGCCCACGTCCTCCACGGTGGCGCCCACCAGCACCTCGCCGCCGGGCCACGGCACCAGGTAGCAGTCTGCGCCCCACACGATGCGCGCGAGCGGCTGCTCGGGCCAGGCCAGGTGCAGCAGCTGCCCGCGCACGGGATGCACCGGCACGGGATCCGCGCCGTCCACGGCGACCTGTCCCGACCAGCTGCCCCCGGCCAGCACCACGCGATCGGCCGTCATCGCACCACGGGTCGTCTCGACGACGAGCCGGCCGTTGCTGCCCGCGCGCACGCGGGTGGCGCGTACGTGGTCCTCGATCACGGCCCCGCGCGCGGTGGCCGCGATCAGCAACGCCTCGGTCAGGTCCGTCCCGCCGACGAAGCCGTGGCACGGCACGAGCAGCGCCCCGACGGCACCTGGACCCAGCAGGGGCTCCGCCGCATGAAGCGACGGCCCCTCGAGCCACGTGGTCTCCACCCCCTCGGTGGCCAACGCCTCCGCCGACGCGCGGAGCCGGCGCCCGTGCGCCTCGTCGCGCGCGACCTCGAGGGTGCCTCGACGATCGTAGAGCGGCCGCCGGCCGGCCTCGCTCGCCAGGCGCTCGATGAAGCCGTCGTACGCCTGAAGGCTGCGCTGCCCGACCGCGCTCAGCGCCTCGGATCCGTGGCCTTCGATGTAGGGCGCCAGCATCGCGGCGGACGCCTGCGTGGCGCCGCCGGCCGGCGCGCGCATGTCGAGGACGCGCACCCGCGCGCCCGCCGCCGCCAGCTCCCAGGCCACAGCCGACCCGATGATGCCGGCGCCGATGACGATCACATCAGGGGAATGCGTCACAGATCACGTACAAACACGAAGGCCACGAAGGCCACGAAGGATGCCAGGGGTTAGGCAACGCAAACGGAAGAAGGCAGAACACGGTGCCTCTCACCGCATTCTGCCTTGGATGTGCGCCTTGAACAAGGCGCCGTTGAGGCTTGAACCAGTCGTGCGTCTTCGTGGCCTTCGTGTCCTTCGTGTTTGTCCGTTTGTCCCTCTGCCTCAGAACCCGAACGTCGCGCCGATCTCGATGCGGCGGGCCGGGGCGGCGGAGGTGGCCGTGCCGTAGAACGGCGAGCGCAGGTTACCCACGAACTGGTTGTAGTTCGTGTGGTTGAACACGTTGAACGCCTGCAGGTAGACGTCGAGGCGATAGCGCGAAGCGCCGCCTTCCATGATCATCATCATCGGACCGCCGCCGCCCCCTCCGCCCATGGTGGAGACGCCGGGGCCGGGGCCGCCGCCACCGGGACCCATCGGCCCCGCGCCGGGGCCCGATGCCCGCCCGCCCAGGTTGAAGCCACGGCCGATCCGGATGTTCCCGTTCCACGTCGCCGAGCCGCGCGCGCTGTTGCGGCCGACGCCCGCGGGCCGGTCGTTGAACACGGTGTCCCCGTTGTCGTCGGTGCCCGTGGTGATCGTGTACGGCAGCGCCGAGGCGCCCTGCACCTGGTACATCACCCGCACCCCGAGCGGCAGCGGCACGCTGCCCATGAGGAACACGCGGTGGCGCACGTCCTGCGCCGAGGGCCCCCAGTCGGCCTCGGGGTTCCGGTTGTCCGACGGCAGGCTGAGCGCGCTGTCGGCGAAGTTCTTGGACGTGCCGTACTGATACATCACGTTCGCCGACATGCGGCGCTGCGGCACGGCGAAGCTGAGGCCGACAGACACACGATCCGTGTGCGACTCGCCCGTGGCGACGATCTGGCTGATGTTACCGAAGGCGGCGTCCGGGCGGACGCCGTCCACCGGGGCGTTCACGTTGATCGACCGCAGGGTGTTCGCCCCGCGGAGCCGGAGGTAGTCGGCACGCACGGTGAGCCACGACGTGAGCGTCCGGTCGAACCCGATCGACATCTGCTGGATGGTGGGCATCACGAGGTCGTCGCCCACACGAATCACGCTCGACGGCAACGCCTGGCCCACGCCCAGCCCCGCCTCCGGATAGCCGGGATTGACGATGATCACTTCCTCCTGGCGGGTGCCGTCGAGACGGAGCGTCTGCTCGTAGAGGCTCGTCTCGTACCAGTCGTAGAAGATCCCCCAGCCGCCGCGGATGTTCAGCGGCCCGCCGCCGGGCGTCCAGGTGAACGCGGCACGCGGCGCGATGTTCCACGCGTCCGCCAGGTGCGTCTGCACCTCCTGCCGCACCCCGAGTCCGAGCGACAGGTTGCGCCCGATCCGGAAATCGTCCTGGAGGAACCAGCCCGCCTGCAGGTGCCGGTACGAGACCTGCGCCTCGCCGATGCGCTGCGCGAACAGCGACGGCCGGCCGCGCAGGTAGTCGTCGACGCTCCCGAACGTGAACATCCCGTTCGTGTTGCTGGCGCTCGTGCTGTCCCACGATCCGCCCTCGAGCAGCACGCCGGCGCGCATCGCATGACGGCCCACCGTGAAGTCGACGTTGTTGGCCACCTCGAACTCGCGTGACTCGCGCACGCCCGACTGCCCGGCGCCGCCCAGCGTGAAGGCCTCGAGCACCCGCACGGTCGGGGCATCACTGAACGGGGTCTGCGCCGTCGACGACGCGGTGAACGAGACGCGGAACTCGTTGAACGCCTTGGCGCCCAGCACGCGGTTGTTGGTGACGCGAATCTGGTCGCTCACCGTCTCGGTCGTGAACGCGCGGTCCGGCAGGTCGAAGTCACCCACACCCAGGTTTTCGCGCGTGCCGTTGCGGCGTTCGTACTGCGCCATCAACTGGTTGTTCTGTCCGAGCGCGTGGTCCACGCGGAGCCGCACGTTGGCGGTGTCCACCGGACGCCGCACCTGGCTGCTGAGCGTTTCGCCGGGCAGCGCCGCGAGGATCGTTCGCGAGTCGTAGGACATCTCGCCGTCGACCGACAGCCGGAACGACGTCCGGTTGGCCACGAGCGGGCCGCCGAAGTTCACCATGAAGCGCCGCTGCTGCTCCGGCGCCTTCTCGGGCGCGAACACGTTGCGCGCATTCAGGGCCTCGTCGCGGAACCCGACGTTGGCCATGCCGCCGAAGCCGGTCATGCCCGGCCGCGTGATGACATCGATGCGCACCATGCCCGCCTGGTGGTTCTCGGCGGAAAACGAGTTGGTGCGGAACCGGATCTGCTGAATCTGGTTCTTCGGCGGCAGCCGTCCACCACCGAAGCCGTCGACGAAGATCTGCGCGCCGGGACCCGCCATCTGACGCAGCGCGTCCGCCATCTCATCCGGGTCGTCCGGCAGCGCGTCGATCTCGTCGGCGCTGAGCGTGCGGGCGAAGGCGTTGCCCGACCGATCCGGCGCCGACGAATCGTCCACGAAGATCTCCTCCTGCATCGACACCGGCAGCTGCACGGCGGCCTCGAACGGCGCGCGGCCGACCGTGATCGCCTGCTCGAGCGACTGGAATCCGCCGGCCTCGACCGTGAGCCGCCACGCGCCGGGCCCGACGCCCGTGATCGTGACGACCCCGCGGTCGTTGGGCGTGCCCGCGAGCGACACCCCGGCCTCGTTGGTGAGCCGCACCTGCGCGAATGGGATGGTGGCCCCCGTCTGGTCCTGCACCGAGATGCGGACGACGCCCTCGGGCGCCTGCGCGGCGACGCCGGGGGGCGCCGCTGCGAAGACCAGCAGGATGAGCAGGAGCGCGGAGACGGTCTTCGTGGTCATGGTCCGCCTACTTCTTGTCGAACAGATCGGCCTTGAGCCGCGGGTTGACCTGGTACTTGCTGATGGTCCACTCCTCGGTCGGTTTGCCGTCCACCGTCTGGACGATCAGGTGCGGGAGCTTGAGACCATTGACGTCACGGTGATCCTCGAGCCGCATGATCACCGTGGAGGGGGGCGGCGGGCCTTCCGCCTGCATGCGCTCGCGCATCGCCTCCGCGTCCGGAGGTGGTCCGCCAGGTCCGCCAGGTCCGCGGGGTCCGCGGGGTCCGCCGGGGCCGCCGGGGCCGCCGGGGCCGCCCTGGATCATCATGCGCGGGCGCACCTCCATGTAGGAGATCGCGATGGGCAGGTGCGTCGCCTGGCTGATGAACAACCGGACGGGACGGCCCGCCGCATCCTGCTTCTCGAGCACGTCGGCCTTGCCGTCGCCGACCTCGGCCACGCCCGCGTGCGTCAGGTCGTCGGCCGACGCGAGCAGCGCGAGCGTCATGCGCTCGTACATCGCCGTCAGCCGGCGCTGCTGCATCTGCCGGATCATCTCGGGATCGGGTTCACGATCGCCGCCACCGGGACCCGCCATGCGAATCATGATCTGGCCGCCGCCCATGCCGCCCCGGTTGGCGTTGTCCTCCCACGCGTGATCGCCGTTCATGCCGGCGAGCCGCGTCACCCCGGCGCCGCCGGGCAACTCGAGGTCCTCTTCATGCCGGATCTTGTGTCCGGGCACGCCGAGCGTCAGCGTGATGGTGCCTTCCATCTCGCGCGGCCCCATCGTGCGGCGGAACGGCCCCTGGGCGGTCAGCGCCGTCAGCGACGCCAGCCGCTGCTCGCCCCCGAGCGCCTCCCGCGCCCTGGCGACGATCTCCGCCACCTGCTCCGCGGCCTGCAGCGGCGAGGGCATCAACCTGTCGATCCCGAACATCGGCACCGCGACTACCGTCGCCAGCGCCAGCATCACAGCTCGCATGTCTCTCTCCTTCACGGTCCCGCACCCAGCACTTTGGGCACTCTGTGCACCCTGGGCACCCCGGGCACCTTGGCTGTCATCCACTATTACGTCGCGGCGGGGCGGATCGACGTTAAGCCTCCGCAAAGAGGTTGTTAAGGATGTTAAATGCGCGGGAACCGCCACTTTTCCGCCCATTTCCGCGTGCTACACTCCGCGATGTGAGGCGCAGATCCACGGCGTTCGGCGTCACGGGATGGCTCGCGCTGGCCGTGCTGGTGCTCGTCCCGCTGCTGGCCGTGCTGCAGTACCGATGGCTCGGCCAACTGAGCGAAGGCGAGCACGAACGGATGCAGCGCACGCTCTCGACGGCCGCTCAGCAGTTCGCCGTGGAAGTGGACGGCGAACTGAGCAAGGCCTTGTCCGCGCTGCAGGTGGATGCCGCCACGCTCGAGCGCGAAGCCTGGGATGTCGTCGCCCAGCGCTACGACACCTGGGCGGCCTCCGCGATCACCCCCGACATCGTCGAGCGCGTCTATCTGGCCGTCGAGACACCGGAAACGACGTCAGCGCCGGGCACGGCCCCCGCCCTGTCGTTGCGGGCGTGGAACCCGGGCACCCTTGCGTTCGACGCGGCCGAGTGGACGCCGGACCTCGCGCCGCTCGTCCCGCGTTTGCAGGCGCACGTCCTGCATGCGGCCGGCCGTGATCCGTCGGCGCAGGGCCGCGAGCGCCTGATGCCGCCGCACCCGCTCGGCGACGAGCGTGTGCTCGTGTCTCCGGTGATGCGCGTCGCCTTCCCAGGCCCCGGCGCCAACGGACGCATGGGCGCGCCAGAGATGACGCTCCTCGGCTTCACGATCATCGCCCTCGACCTCGACGTCATCCGCAATCAGGTCGTCCCTGCCGTCGTGCGCCGCCATCTCTACGACGCCGACGGCAGCACCGAGTACCGCATCGCCGTCGTACATCGCGACGATGAGGCGCGCGTGATCTTCGAGTCGGAGGAGGGTGCGGCGGCCGCGGTCCGGACGCGGCACGACGCGAGCGTCGACTTCCTCACCGCCCGCCCCACCGGCCTGATGATCGGCCGCACGCGCGGCGGGTCGCCACCGGCCCCTGGCGGCCCGGCGCCCCGAGACGGGGCGTTGACCATCGCCACCGATCGCGTCGTGGTCAACATGCTCGAGGCCACGCGCGAGGGCGAGCGTGCGACCACGGTGCAGACACGCCTCTTCTCGGGGCGCGACGGCTACTGGCGGCTGCTCGTCGCGCACGAATCGGGGTCGCTCGACGCCGCGGTCGCCAACGTCCGGCTGCGCAACCTCTTCCTCAGTTCCGGCATCCTGCTCCTCCTCACCGTCGCCATCGCGCTCATCGTCGGATCCGCCCGGCGGGCGCAGGATCTGGCGCGGCAGCAGATGGAGTTCGTGGCCGCCGTGTCGCACGAACTCCGCACGCCGGTGGCCGTGATCAACTCGGCGGCCGGCAACCTCGCCGACGGCGTCGTGGGGGATCCCGCGCGGGTGAAGACGTACGGCGCGACGATCCAGACCGAGGCGCGGCGGCTCGGCGAGACCGTGGAGCGGGTGCTGCAACTGGCCGGTCTCGAGGCCGGGCAGGGCGCAGCCAACGGCGTGGTGCCGGCCGAGGCGCTCGTGCATGAAGCCGTGGAGGCCTGCCAGTCGGAGATCGCGCGGTACGGCGCGACGGTCGAGTGCGACATCGCGCCCGGCCTGCCGGCGATTGCCGGCGACGGGCCGGCGCTGCGTTCGGCGGTGCAGAACCTGGTGGGGAACGCCGTGAAGTACGGCGGCGCCGAGCCGTGGGTGCGCGTGTCGGTGCGGCGCGGCGACGGCGCGCCCCGGCGCGGGGCGGGCACCGTGCTCATCACGGTCGAAGACCGCGGCCTCGGCATCGCCGCCGAGGATCGCGCGCATGTCTTCGAGCCCTTCTATCGCGGCCGCGAGGCCGTGTCGCGGCAGATCCAGGGCAGCGGCCTCGGCTTGAGCCTCGTGGCCCGCATCGCCAAGGCGCACGGCGGCCGGGTGTCGCTCGACAGCGACCCGGGTCGCGGCAGCCGCTTCACGCTCCACCTCCCCGCCGCGCCGCCGGCGCCTCAGACGGCAGAGGCCGTGCTCCCGGAGAGCCACGCCGTCACGCAGGGATCCTGACGACGTACAAAACACGAAGAACACGAAGGTCACGAAGATTCATGAATGTGGGTCAGAGCCGTCGCCGGACGACGATCGCTGAGGAGGCACGAACGCGGGGCCGTCTTTCGCTCGCCTGGTGCCTTCGTGGCCTTCGTGGCCTTCGTGTTTGTCCGTGATCCCATGAGCCAGCCGCGGTTGCTGCTCGTCGAAGACGAGCCCGGACTCCAGCTCTCACTGACCGATCGCCTCTCGTCCGAGGGGTATCAGGTGGATATCGCGGGCGATGGCGACCTCGCCGTGGCACGCGCGACGGCCGAGACGTTCGACGTGATCGTGCTCGACGTGATGCTGCCCGGGCGCGACGGCTTCGAGGTGCTGCGCGCCATCCGCCAGCAGGGCGTCAAGACGCCGGTGCTGATGTTGACGGCGCGCGGGCAGGTGGTGGACAAGGTGGTCGGCCTCAAGATGGGCGCCGACGACTATCTGACGAAGCCGTTCGAGGCGATGGAGCTCGTGGCGCGCCTCGAGGCGCTGCGCCGCCGGGCGCCCGCGACCACCGGACCGGGCGTCACGCGGTTCGCGTTCGGCGACGTGACCGTCGACACGCGCAAGGCCGAGGTCACGCGCGGCGGGGTGCCCGTGGATCTGTCCGCGAAGGAGTTCCAGCTGCTCCGCTACTTCATCGAGCACCGCGGCGCGACGGTCTCGCGCGAGGAGCTGCTGCACGAGGTGTGGGGCTACCAGAACACGCCGTCCACGCGCACCGTGGACGTGCACGTCGCGTGGCTCCGGCAGAAGCTCGAGCCGAATGCCAAGGTGCCGCAGGTGATCCTCACGGTGCATGGACTGGGGTACAAGTTTGCCGGGTAAGTCGATTGCGGTCTTCTGCGGGTCTTCGACGGGCGCCGACCCGGCCTACGCGGCCGCGGCGCGCGTGCTGGGCGCGGCCCTCGCGGCTCAGGGGCTCGAGCTCGTCTACGGCGGCGGCAACGTCGGCCTGATGGGCGTCATCGCCGACGCGGCGCTCGCGGGTGGAGGGACGGTCACCGGCGTGATCCCGGAAGCGCTGATGGCGCGCGAGATCGGCCACACCGGCCTCACGGACCTGCGGGTGGTGGGCTCGATGCACGACCGCAAGGCCATGATGGCATCGCTCGCCGATGCCTTCATCGCGATGCCGGGCGGCTTCGGCACGTTCGAGGAGTTCTTCGAAGTGGTGACGTGGACGCAGCTTGGCCTCCACGCGAAGCCCGCCGGCCTGCTGAACGTCGACGGGTTCTACGCCCCCCTCATCGACTTCCTCGATCGCGCCACCGCGGCCGGCTTCATCAAGCCCCCGCACCGCGCGATGGTGCTCGACGATGCGGACCCCGAGCGCCTGCTCGCCCGCCTCCTCGTCGCCGAGCCGCCGTCGGTGATCAAGTGGATCACGCCGCGCGAGGCGTGACGGGAGCGCCCACGGGCCATGAGGGCTCGCAGGAGCGTGCGCACCCGCGGCGGGCGCCTCCTGTCCGCCGTGCCGTCGCCGGCCGCGGGCGGGGTGCGCTCAACGGCGGGCGCCGTTGGCCCACGTTGACCCCATGTGGGGTCAGTGTTAGCCTTGGCCATGGCCGAACTCAAGGTGCGACAGCTGAGCGACGAGGTCGCCGCGGCCCTCCGGGCGCGGGCCGGCCGCAAGGGGATCTCACTCGAAGAAGAGGTGCGCGGCACCCTGGCGGCCTCAGTGGAGATCAAGCGCCAGGCCTTTCTCCGCCGCGCCCGCGCCATCCGGAAGTCGATCGGCGACAGATCCTCGGCGCCATCCCTCGACAGCACGCGACTGATCCGCAAGGAACGCGACCGACATGGATGAGCCGGTGGCCGTCGCCGTGCTCGATGCCTCGGTGGCGGTCAAGCTGGTCGTGACGGAGGCAGGCACCCCGGAGAGCCTGGCCGTGTTCGAGGGTCCCCTCCGGTGGCTGGCGCCGCGACTGTTGGTGGTCGAGGTGGCCTCAGCCCTGCGACAGAAATGCGAGAAGGAGGGACTGACGACGGCCGAAGCGGCAGAGGCCCTGGCCGCCATACTCGATGCCGTTGCTGATGGCGTCGTCGACCTGGCTGACGATGAGGCGTTGGTACAGTCGGCCCTCAATCTTGCGCTGACCCTGGGCCACAAGGTGCCTGACGGCCTGTATCTCGCCCTCGCCGAACGTCACGGTGCCATGCTCGCCAGCGCTGACCGCAAGCTGCTGGCGCTGGCCCGCAGTCGCGGCATCAAGGTCGCCGAGATTCCCTCGAGGTGAGCCAGGTGCGCGGCGCGGATATAATCGCGCGCGATGGCCATCCCTCCTGTCTCTCGCCGCCAGTTCCTCGCGACCGGCAGCGCGCTGATCGCCGCGACCTACGTGCCGGAGTGGGCGGAGGCCTTTCAGCCCGGCGCCACCGACGACAGCCGGCGTGCCGAAGCGGCTGAGGCGGCGCTCGCGCAGGCCGCCAGGCTCGGCGCGACCTACGCCGACATCCGGATCAACCGCTATCGCCGGGAATCGATTGCCACCCGCGAGCAGCAGGTGCAGAACGTCTCCCGCTCGGCCAGCTACGGCCTCGGCCTGCGGGTGCTGGTGGACGGCGCCTGGGGCTTTGCCGCCAGCAACCGCGTCGATCCCGCGTCCGCGCGCGCGGTGGCCGGGCAGGCCGTCGCCATCGCCCGGGCCAACGCGAGGCTGGTGACACGCAAGGTGGTGTTGGCCAACGCCGACAGGGTGATCGCCACCTGGGCCAACCCGATCACGCGCGACCCGTTTGAGGTACCGCTCGAAACCAAGACCGCGTTCCTGTTGAAGCTGAACGAGACGGCCATGGCCGTGCCCGGCGTCAGCTTCGTCAACTCGCAGATCCTGTTCGTCGACGAGCAGAAGTACTTCGCGTCGAGCGAGGGCTCGCGCATCACGCAACGCCTGGTGCGCACCTATCCGCAGTTCACCGTCACCGCCGCGGATCGCGCGGCCGGTGACTTCCAGACGCGTCCGGTCGTCGACCGCGCGAAGCTGCTCGGCTACGAGTATGTCGAGGACTACCCGTGGTTCGCCGATGCCGAACAGGCCGGGCATGAAGTCGTCGAGAAGCTGAAGGCCAAGCCGGTCGTCCCCGGCCGCTACGACCTCGTCGTCGATCCGTCGCAGTTGTTCCTGTGCATCCACGAGTCGGTCGGCCACTCCACCGAACTCGACCGCGCGCTGGGCTGGGAGGCGAACATGGCGGGCACCAGCTTCCTGAAGCCGGGCGACGCCGGCACGCTGCGGTTCGGCGCGAAGATCGTCAACCTGGTGGGCGACCGCACGCAGCCGGGCGGTCTTGCCACCACCGGCTACGACGATGAAGGGGTCAAGGCCGACCGCTGGCACATCGTCCGTGACGGCATGTTCGTGGACTGGCAGACGACGCGCGAGCTGGCGCCGCTGGTCGGGCAGGATCGATCGCACGGCTGCCTGCACGCCGACCACTGGTCGAGCGTGCCGTTCCCGCGCATGCCGAACGTGTCGCTCGAGCCGGCGGCCACCGAAGTGTCGCACGACCAGCTGTTCAGCGAGATCAAGCGCGGCTTGTTCATCGAGGGCCGCGGCGTGTCGTCGATCGATCAGCAGCGGTACAACTTCCAGTTCGGTGGCGCCGTGATTCGCGAGATCGTCAACGGCAAGCTGGGGGCGATGGTACGCGATGCGGCGTATCAGTCGCGGACGCCCGATTTCTGGGCGTCGTGCGACGGCGTCGGCGGTCCGGCCACCTACAGGCTGTGGGGCACGTCGGCCGACGGCAAGGGCGAACCGGGCCAGACCAACGCGGTCAGCCATGGCTGTCCGCCGGCACGCTTCCGCAACATCACGGTGCTGAACACGGGGACCGCGTCATGATGAACCGCGAGGACGCCCTCAAGGTGGCCGACACGGTGCTGGCCCACGCCAGGGCCGCCGGGGCCGAAGATGCGCAGGTCTCGGTGCAGAGCACGGTCGAGTCGCATGCGCGGTTCGCCGACAACCGCATCACCACCAGCGGGCGTGCCGACGACATCGGCATCACCGTCACGGTCTGGGTGGGCCGCCGGCGTGGCGCGGCGATGGGCAACGATGCCGGCGCCGACGCGCTGAAGTTGCTGGCGGACGAGGCCGTGCAGATTGCCCGGGTGTCGCCGGTGCATCGCGAGTACGTCCCGACGCTGGGCCCGCTGGAGTATGCGGAGAGCCGGGCGTTCACCGCGGCCACCGCCGAACCCGACCTCGACGCGCGCGCGGCGGCGCTCGCCGGCGTCCTGACGGCATGCCGCGGCGCCCAGGTGACGGGCGCCGGGTTTCACAGCGCCACCGCCTCGGCGACCGCCGTGGCCACCGCCAACGGCAATCGCCGGTACTTCCGCGGCAGCGAAGGCAACTTCAGCATCACCGCCCGCAGCGCCGACGGCACGGGGTCGGGGTACTACGCCGGTGATCACTTTGATCTGGCGAGGCTCGATCCGGCGCACATCGCGGAGCAGGCGGTCGGCAAGGCGGTTCGCTCGCGCGAGCCGAGGCCCATTGAGCCCGGCACCTATCCCGTGATCCTCGAGCCGCAGGCGGTGTCCGACCTGGTTCGCTTCCTGACCAACAGCCTCGACGCTCGCACCGCGGACGAGGGCCGCAGCGCCTTTTCGGGCAAGGACGGCCAGACCCGCGTCGGTGAGGCACTGTTCAACGAGCGGCTGAACCTCTACAGCGATCCGATGCATCCGGACATGCCGGCGACGCCGAGCACCGCCGAGGGTGTTCCCGCGTCGCGGCTCTCGCTGATCAAGAACGGCGTGCTCGAGAACCTCGAGTACTCACGGTTCTGGGCGCAACAGCGAAAGCGCGAGGCCACGCCCGGGCCGGTCAACTACATCCTCGAGAGCTCGCAGGCGCCGACGTCGCTCGACGACATGATCACGGGCATGGCGCGCGGCCTGGTGATCTCGCGCTTCTGGTACGTGCGCCTGATTGATGGACGCTCGATCATGCTGACCGGGCTCACCCGCGACGGGTTGTGGTGGGTCGACAAGGGCCGCATCCAGTATCCCGTGCGCAACCTGCGCTTCAACCAGAGCGTGCTGGCAATGCTGGCGCCGTGGAACGTCGAGGCCATCGGCGTGCCGGAACGCCGGTCGCCGATGATGGTGCCGGCGCTCAAGCTCTCCGGGTTTACGTTCACGTCGGTCTCCGACGCGATCTAGCGGACGTCACACTGCCCGGCGGACTGCTCGTAGACCGCCTCGCCGATGGCGGCCGAGGCGTGGAGGATGCGCACGGCTGACTCCAGTTCCTTGACGGCGCTCTCAATCGCGGGCATCGACACCAGCTTGTCGCTGACTCTCCGCAGCCCCTCGAGGATCACGTCGCCTGCGGCGCGCGACAGCCCGGTGTCGATGACGATGACGTCGTCATCGCCGACGATGAACGTGGCGTTGCTGATGGCGGGGGCGCCGGTGGGCGCATGGCGACCTCAGGGGGAGCGCATCTTCCCACCTTCGGCGAGGTGTGGCTATCAGGTCCATGCCGTTGCCTGGGACGGCTGGCGGGACGAAACCATACGCCGGTCCGCCCGCGTTGAGACCCCGCGGTCGGCTCGGTACAATCTGGACATGATCCACCGACTCGTCCTTACTGCCCTCGCCGCCCTCTGCCTCTGGACCGCCCCGGCCGCGCAGGCCCCGCCGAGCCCTTCGGGCCAGGATGAGACCGCGCGACTGAACGAGTGGTTCGAGGCCCGCTACGAAGAGCAGCTGGCCTTCAGCCCGATCCAGCAGACGTTTCTCGGCCGCAAGTCGGGCGCGATCGACGACATGTCCCTCGCCGCGCAGGATCGGCTCCTGGAGTGGCAGCGTGCGACGGTCGCCGACCTGAAGAAGACCTTCGACTACGCCGCGCTGACACCGGAAGCGCAGACCTCCTACGATCTGTGGGTGTATCAGCTGCAGCAGGCGGAAGCCGCGCGGCCGTTCCGCGCCAACGCGTACATCTTCGACCAGATGTCGGCCCTCCACGGGTTCTTCCCCCAGTTGCTCATCGCGTTCCATCAGGTCGAGGACGTCGCCGACATGGAGGCGTACATCAACCGGATCCACGAATCGGGCCGCGCCCTCCAGCAGCTCATCGCGATCTCGAAGCAGAACGCCGCCGCGGGCGTGCGCCCCCCGCGGTTCGCGTTTGATTTCGTGATCGAAGAGTCCACCAAGATCATCACCGGCGCCCCCTTCGACGACAGCGGCGCCGACAGCGCGGTCTGGAGCGACGTCACGACGAAGGTCGAGACGCTTCGGGCGAAGGATGGACTCGACGAGGCCAGGGCGACGGCGCTGCTCGACGAGGCGCGTGCGGCGCTGACCGGCCCGTTCCGGACGGCCTACCAGGCGCTGATTGCGTGGCAGCAGGAGGATCGCGTCAATGCGCCCGAGACAACCGCAGGTGTCGGCGCGCTGCCGAACGGCGCCGCGTACTACAACGAGCGGCTGGCCAACCAGACGACCACGACGCTGACGGCGGACGAGATCCACGAGATCGGCATCCGGGAAGTCGCGCGCCTGCGCGGCGAGATGGAGGCGGTCCGCAAGGAAGTGGGCTTCAAGGGCACGCTGCAGGAGCTCTTCGCCGAGCTGCGCGACAACAAGGACAACCCTCTCTACTACTACCCGGATACCGACGAGGGGCGCGAGGCGTACATCCGCGATGCCACGGCCGCGATCGATCGCATCAAGGCCGTGCTGCCGAAGTACTTCGGCCTCCTCCCCAAGGCCGATCTGGTCGTGCGCCGCGTCGAACCGTTCCGCGAGCAGCCGGGCGCAGCCCAGCACTACTTCCCCGGCACACCGGATGGGTCTCGCCCCGGCGTCTACTACGCACACCTCTCGGACATGACGGCGATGCCGAAGAGCGAACTGGAAGTCATCGCGTACCACGAGGGCCTGCCCGGCCATCACATGCAGCTCTCCATTGCTCAGGAGCTGACGACGGTGCCCACGTTCCGACGGCAGGGGGTCATCACGGCGTACGCCGAGGGCTGGGGGCTGTACTCGGAGTGGCTCGCCAACGAGATGCCCGGCACCTACCAGGATCCGTACTCCCGGTTCGGCCGGCTGGGATCGGAGATCTGGCGCGCGATCCGGCTCGTCGTCGACACCGGCCTGCACGCCAAGGGGTGGTCCGAGGAACAGGCCGTCCAGTATTTCCTCGCCAACTCCGCAACGACCGAGGCGCAGGCCCGCTCCGAGATCCGGCGGTACATGGTCTTGCCAGGCCAGGCGACCAGCTACAAAATCGGGATGCTCAAGATCCAGGAACTCCGGCGCACGGCCGAAGCGGCCCTTGGTGACCGATTCGACATCCGCGCCTTCCACGACACGATTCTTGGCGGGGGCGCGATGCCGCTGACGATTCTCGAGCAGCGCGTCGATCGATGGATCGCGTCGGTGACCGGGACACAGGCTCCCCAGTGAGGTCTTCCATGACGTCCACTACCAGCACTGCCGTCGCGACCGCGCTCGAACGCAACGTGAAGGCCGTCACGCTTCGCCCGGCTGTAGGACAGGGCACCGCGACGACACGGGTGCGGCTGCGTGACGGCCTGGCCTGCGACATCACCGACGGCACGTGGTCGCTCACGGCCGGCATGGCCGAGAAGTACGGCGGCATCAACGCGGGCCCCAATCCCGGCGTGCTCGGCCGCGCCGCATTCGGCGCCTGCCTCGCGCTGAGTTACGCGATGTGGGCGGCCCGACTGGGCGTCGCGCTCGACGCCCTCGATGTCGAGGTGCAGGCCGACTACGACGTGCGCGGCGAACTCGGGGTCAGTGACGACACGCGGCCCGGCTACTCGCAGGTGCGCTACGTCGTGTCCATCGAAAGCGCCGCACCCGCCGAGGACGTGATGCGCGTGCTCGACACCGCCGACCGGTACGGGTCGTGGCTCGACAACCTTCGCAACCCCGTGGACGTACGGCGCGAGGTGCGAATCCAGGCGCCGGCGAAGGACTGACGTGGAGCCCGCCCTTCAGCGGCGCGTGCAACGGTACGGCTGGGACAAGGCCGTCGACGACTACGAGCGGTTCTGGTCCGCACAGCTGCAGCCCGCGCAGGACCGTCTGCTCGAGATGGCGGCGCTCGAATCCGGCGAGCACGTGCTGGATCTGGCATGTGGCACGGGCCTCGTCAGCCTCCCGGCCGCGCGCGCCGTCGGCCCTTCGGGCCGGCTCGTCGGCACGGACATCTCCGCGCGCATGGTCGAGCGTGCGCGCGAGGAGGCGCATCGGGAGGGCCTATCCCACGCGGTGTTCGAGCGGATGGGCGCCGAGGCGCTGGACCTGCCGGACGGAGCTTTCGACGTGGTCCTGTGCGCGCTGGGACTGATGTACCTCCCGGACGCCAGCGCCGCGCTGCACGAGATGCGGCGCGTCCTCGCGCCGGGGGGCCGTGCCGTCGTCGCGGTCTGGGGCGCCCGCGGCAAATGCGGATGGGCGGACATCTTCCCGATCGTCGATGCCCGCGTGCGCAGCGAGGTGTGCCCGTTGTTCTTCATGCTGGGCACGGGCGAGCGCCTGGCGCACGAGCTCGCCTCGGCGGACTTCACCGACGTCACCGCCGAGCGGCTTTCCGCCGTGCTCGAGTACGCGACCGCCGACGATGCCCTCGGCGCGGCGTTTGCCGGCGGCCCGGTGGCCATGGCCTACTCCCGCTTCGACGAGGCCACCCGCGCCGCGGCGCACGCCGAGTACCTGGCCTCGATCGCCGCCTATCGGCAGGGCGAGGGGTACCGGATCCCCGGCGAGTTCGTCGTGGCGCGCGGGACGCGGCCGGCGCCGGAAGCCGCGTAAGCCCCCGCCCGCCCGGGCCAGCCCAGGGACGTCTGACGGTGGGCGGGATCGCCCGCCCTTGGCGCCCCGCGAGGCCTGACCGGACTCACGGGACGAACGTGTACGACACGGTCCACGCCCGCCGCGACGCCGTCTGCGCCGGGCCCTCGATCACGACGGCCATGGTCGCGATCGTCAGCGGGACCGGGCAGTTGTCGGACTCGTCGAACACGATCGACAGCTCACGCGTTTCGCCCCGCGCCAGTTCGAACGGCCCGGTCGTCGTCAGCAGGCAGGCCTGGAGGTTGGTGGCGTGGAGGAACGCCCGGACCCAGAGCACCGGCCCGGCGTCCTGCGCACGCAGCGAGAAGCGCATGGTTACCCGGTTGACGCACCCGCTGATGCGGTTGCCACAGCCCGTGAGGGTGGAGCCGGCCGGGGGCACCGCGTCGACAAACGCGATCTCGACCGGCCCCGTCTGTTCGATGAGCACGACGGACGCGACGGGCAACGGCGTCGGGGCCGCCGGGCTTCGCGCGTCGCGACACGCCGGGAGCGCGAGCGCCATCGCGACCGCAAGCAGGCAGCACCGGCGCACGTCGAACCTCCACCCTCGATCCTACGCCCTCAGACGTGCCGATGCGCATCCACGCGAAGCCGACTCCGCCAGCCTCGGCTGCCACGAACCCGAGCACTGACCTCCGAGGCGCCGCCACAACTGATCCGGATCCGTGTGCAGCGCCGCCTGTTGGTATCGCGTGCGCAGGATCTCGCAGGGGCCGCACACGACGCGGCAGGGACTCATACAGCCCGCGCGGCTTCATCGGGGAGGACGGTCCCCGCGCAGCGGCGCGGCGTAGGCGCCCGGAACGTTGGTGTGTGATGATCGGGACGTGAGGGTGACCCTGTTGTTGCTGGTAATGATGCTGACCGCACCGGCCGAGAGCGTCCTGGCGCAGGAACCCGTGGGCACGGTCGATGCCGTCGATCTCGACCGCTACGTGGGACGATGGTTCGAGATTGCGCGCTTCCCGAACCGGTTCCAGCGTGGCTGCGCCGGCGACGTGACGGCCAGCTACACGCGGCGGGCGGACGGCCGCATCGACGTCGTCAACCGCTGCCGGGCGGGCGACGGCCGCGTGACTGAAGCCTCGGGCATCGCCCGCGTCGTCGACCCCCGCACGTCCGCGAAGCTGAAGGTGCGGTTCGCCCCCGCCTGGCTGTCCTTCCTGCCGTGGGTCTGGGGCGACTACTGGATTGTCGGGCTCGCGCAGGACTACTCGTGGGCCGTCGTCGGATCGCCGAATCGCGACTACCTCTGGATCCTGGCCCGGACACCGGCGCTCGAGGCCACCGACTACGCCGCCGCGCTGGCCACGGCCCGCGCCAGCGGGTTCGACGTGGATCGGCTGGTGCCGACCAGTCAGGGGCCGACGCCCGACTGAACTGATCCCTGAATTGCCTTCTTCGTGCGTCCTTCGTTTCTTCGTGACCTTCGTGTTTGTCCGTAGTCAGAGTCGCATGAGGATGCCGCGCGCGGGGCGGCCCGTGGCGCGGGCGATCGCCGCCGCGTAGAGCGCGACCTGGCGGCGATACCCCGCCTCGGCTTCGCCCAGCTCCGCGTCGGTCTTGAAGTCCACCACCACCCACGCGCCCTCCGCGTCCTCGAACGCGAGGTCGACCTGGCCATCGATCAGGGTGCTGGAAACAGGGGTGCCGGGGTGCCGGGGTGCGTCACTGCCGGGCAGGACGATCGACACGGGGGACTCCCGGCGGACCGTGCGCCCCGCGGCCGCGGCCGCGCGGGCCGCGTCGAGCACCGGGTGTCGCAGTGCGCGGTCGACAACGGTGGCCGCGGCGGCGCGCTCCTCGTCGGTGGCGCCGAGCAGCCGCGCGTGCAGCGTGGCGTGGTCGCTGATGTCAGCGGGCAACGCGTCGAGCGGCACGGCCGCCAGCAGCGCATGCACGAGCACGCCGAAGCGGCGGCCTGATGGGCGGACCTCGTCGGTGCCCGCGTGCACCACCTCGACAGCCGCCTCCTCCACACCGTCTGCCGAGCCACTGGCGGCTCGTGACCACTCCGTCGCCGTGAGGATCTCGGTCGACGGCCGCGCGCCCGCGGCGATCGCGTCGCGTCGCCAGGCGGCCCAGGTGTCGTAGCGCTCGCGGTCGGCCGCCACGTCCTCGTCGGCCACCTCCCTCGAGATCAAGTCGTCACGCCGCAACCCCCATCCATCGTCGCCCTTGCCGAGCAGCAGCGTCGGGTCCCACCAAACGACCTGGTAGGGATCGCCGGAAGCGGGATCGGTGAGCGCGTAGCCGCCGGGGCGCACGGTCGTTCGCCCCGGGCCCTCGTGATTCGGCCGCTCGAGCACCGTGTCGCGGCCGGCGAACACCGGGCAGCCTGGCGCTGGTGCAGGGTCCTGACGCTGATCAACCGGCGGGTAGATGCCCCCATTGAGCGGGGCGATCCATCCGCCCTCGTGCGGACCGTCGCCGACGGCGGGCACGACGAGCAGATCGCGCGCACGCGTCGCGGCCACGTAGGCGAGGCGGACGCCTTCCGCGGCGTCGCGCGCGGCTTCCTCGGCGTTGTGTTCCAGCAGGTCGACAGGCGCCCAGCCACCCAGCTTGATGGCCGCGAGGTCGCGGCTCGTGTCGATATGACGTGACGCGTCAGGCCGGCTCAGCTTGCAGTCGATGTCGACGAGGATGACCACGGGAAACTCGAGGCCCTTGGCCTTGTGCACGGTCATCAGCCGGACGCCCTCGCTGCCCTCTTCGAGGATGGGCGCTTCCGGGGCCTCGGCGCGACCGGCCGCCTCCTGCAGCATCTCGACGAAGCCGCGGAACGACAGGCCGCCCTCGGCTTCGTACTTGCGCGCGAGATCCCCCAGGTGCAGCACGTTGGCCAGCGCCTGCTCGCCGCCGCGCCACAGCACGAACGCGGCATGCGCGCGCGTGGCCTCGAGCACGCGGCCGATCGTGTCAGCGACCGGCCGGTGATTGCGCGCCGCGTGCAGCGTGCGCAGCAGCCCGAGCGCCTCGGCGACAGGCATCAGATGCGCTGGCAGGCCGTCGGGGACCGAGAACGGGTGGAAGCGCCGCGCCAGGTGATGGTACTCGAGCAGGGCTTCCTCGCCCACCGCGAAGAGCGGCCCGCGCAGCGTGGCAAACACCGACAGCTCGTCTTCCGGCCACTCGATGGCCGCCAGCGCCGTGCGGACGACGTCCACCTCCTCGCGCTCGTGAAAGGCCTTGCCGCCCACGAGCAGGTGCGGAATGCCCCGTGCCTCCAGCGCCTCGACATAGGGACGCGTCACGTCGTCCCTGAACGAGATGAATCGCCGGAAGAGCAGGCAGATGTCGCCGGGCTGCACGGGTCGCGCCTCGTGCGGCCCCTCGACCGGCACCACCCGCCAGCCGCTGTCGTTGACGAGCCAGCGGACGAACTCCGCGACGGCAGAGGGGAGCGACGCGGCGATCGCGGTGCCCGTGACCTTGAACTTGCCGTAGGGCGCCGGAATCGGAAGCGCCACCACCGACGGCTGCCCAGCGATGGCCTCTCTGTGTTGGCCGAGCGGGACGTAGTCGGCTTGCAGCGAGACGTCATCGCCGCCCATCAGCGGCCTGAACGCCGCGTTCACCAGATGCTGAATATCGGGGACGCTGCGGAACGACGTGCTGAGCTCGACGGGTTTTGCGCCGGCGTTCAGCAGCCGTGCGCACACGCGCCGATACACACCGACGTCGGCCCGACGGAACCTGTAGATGGACTGCTTCGGATCGCCAACGATGAAGAGCGCGCCGCGGCGGGTGGGCAGGGTCGCGGGATCGCCGGCGAAGCCGTCGGGTTCGTCGGCGGTGAGCAGCAGGAGCAGCTCCGCCTGCAACGGGTCGGTGTCCTGGAACTCGTCGACCAGCACGAAGCGGAAGCGGCGCTGGAACTCGCGGCGCACCTCGCGGTCGTCGCGGACCAGATCGCGTGCGCGGATCAGCAGATCGAGGAAGTCGAGCGCGCCGATGCGTGTCTTGCCGTCCTCGTAAGCCTGCAGGCAGCCCTCGAACTCCTGATGGAGCAGCGCCGCGAGGTCGGCGTCCGCCTTCTGCCTGAAGTCCTCGAGTGCGCCGACGAGGGCCATCCGTGCGTCGAGCAGTGGCTGGCGGGCCACGGTCCTCGAGTACTGCGCGCCACTGCCCTTGCGGCTCCCCCCGAGGGTGCGGTTGCCGGCGAGCACGGTGAGCATCGCTTCCCAGCCGTCGTGATCGGCAATGCCCTGATCCTGTGCGCGCTTCACTTCATCAGCAAAGGTCCGAGCGGGCGCGGTATCGGTGTACAGCGTGTCCCGCGCATTGATCGGCGAAGCCGTGAGGTCGGCAAACCTGCGCACGCCTTCCAGGAGCGCGTCGACGACCGCGTCGCGATCGAAGTCCGGCCGTGACCAGGGGCCGCGGTGGTCACGCCATCCGAGCAGCTCGTGCCCGGCGCGTCGCAGCCGCGCGACGGGGCCGCCTTCCTCCTCGTCCATGCCGAAGTTCGTGAGCTGCGGCCGGCGCAGCGACCGCCGCACGCCCTCGTCCGGGTCCGCGAGCTGGCGCTGCAGCCAGTCGTCGAACGCCTCCCCGTACAGCCGGTCCGCCTGCGATTCGGTGAGCACGGCGAACGCGGGATCCACGCGCGACTCGACAGGCCGCTCGCGCAGCAGCTCCGCGCAGAAGCCGTGGATGGTGCTGATGTGCGCTTCCTCGAACCGTCGCACGGCGTCCTCGAGCCTGGCCGCCTCGTCGGGCGAGACGTCCGCCGCGGCCCGCGCGCGCTCGATCTCCTCGCGCAGTCGCAGCTTCAGCTCCCCCGCCGCCTTCTCCGTGAACGTGACGGCCACGACCTCGGTGATGCTGCCGGCCGCGCCGCTCGCCAGGAGCCGGACGATGCGCCTGACCAGCGCGGTGGTCTTGCCGGTCCCGGCAGCCGCCTCGACGACGAGGGTGTCGGCGAGGTTGTCGGTGACGAGGTGGCGGGTGTCGGACATGGGGTGGCTACGCGCGACCGGCTGTCGGCGATCGGCTGTCGGCTACCGGCTACCAGCTACCAGCTACCAGCTACCAGCTACCAGCTACCAGCTACGGGCGGATTATAGTGCGCGCGCGATCAGTTCACGGCCGTCGCACGCCGTGGCTCTACCAGTCGCTGATGGCCGACGATGAATCTCGCACGGCTCGACCTTGCGACATCACGTCACCTGCGGGGCGGCCGGTCCACGCGCCCTCTTCGAGCGGCTCGAGCGCCATGGGCTGGTCGTGGTCCAGGAAGTCCTCGCAGATCCGGTTGAACTCCGCGGCCGTCTCGGCACGGCGAATCCGGTACAGGAACGGCGCGGGTAGGCCCTCGCCCAGATAGTTCATGAACTTCTTCATGCGCGCGCACTGCACCTTCTCGGGCCGATTGGCGCCCGCCTGCGAGTCCCACAGCGCACGGATGTAGCGCCAGAGGTCGCGCCCGGTCGGCAGGGTCACCGGCGCGCCGCGCAGTTGCTGCCGGATCTGGTTGAAGATCCACGGGCTACGGATGGCCGCGCGGCCGATCATCAGGCCCCGCGCGTTCGTACGGGTCAGGACGTCCTGCGCCTGCGCCGCTGAACACACGTGGCCATTGGCGATGACGGGACACCGCAGCGCTGCCGAGGCCTGCCGGATGCGCTCGTAGTGCACGGGCAGCGTGTACATCTGCTTCACGGTGCGCGCATGCACCGTGAGTGCGTCGAGCGCGTGCGTCGCGAAGATCGGCAGCAGGCGGTCGAACTCCTCGACCGACGCGAACCCGAGGCGCGTCTTCACCGTGAACCTGATGTCGATCGCGTCACGCAGGGCACCGAGGATGGCATCGACCTGTTCCACTTCACGGAGCAGCCCGCCCCCGGCGCGCTTCCGGTACACGACGGGCGCCGGGCAGCCGAGGTTCAGGTCGATAGCGGCCACCGGGAGCCGCTGCAGGACCTTCGCCGTGCGCACCAGGGCCGGGATGTCGTTCCCGATCATCTGCGCGATCACGGGCCGCCCGGTCGTGTTCTGCCGGAGGTGCTCGATGATCCGCTTCTCGGGAACCGAGTCCTCCTGGACCCGGAAGTACTCGGTCCAGTACACGTCGGCCCCGCCGTACTGGTGGATGAGCGTGCAGAACGCCCCATCGGTGACGTCCTGCATGGGCGCCAGCGCCAGGAAGGGCGTGGCCCCGTGGAGGAGCCCGTCCAGCTGAGTGGGTGGGTGCATCATGCGTCCGCTTCGCCCGCCCGCCCCCTCGTCACTCTGCGGGTCGGTGAGCGCGGCGCCGTGGGGATGATGATTATCCCTCTGGGGGGCTCCGAAGGCCAAGGGCCGGCCGTCGGTGCGGCGCCCACGCTGCGGCGGTAGAATGTCGACATGGAGTTCCGACTCGATCGTCGAGCCTTGACGGTGACGACGTTCGCCGAAGACGCCCGGACCAACCGGTCCCTGGCCTATTGGCGAACCCGGCCGCCGGCAGAGCGCGTGGCGGCGGTGGAGTTCCTCCGGAGGCAGTTCATTGGACCTGGCGCCCGACTTCAACGAGTTCTGCGCGTTGTTGACCGCCCGCGAGGTTGAGTTCGTGATCGTCGGCGCCCACGCGCTGGCGTTTCACGGTGCGCCGCGCTTCACCGGCGATCTCGACATCCTGATTCGGCCGACCGAAGACAACGCGCGCCGCGCCCTCTCGGCGATTGCCGAGTTCGGATTCCCGACGGCGCCGTTGACCGCCGCGGAGATCGTGGGTGGGACCAAGGTCATCGAGATGGGCGTCTCGCCCGTGCAGATTCACGTCATGAGCGAGATCTCCGGCGTGACGTGGGACGAGGTATGGGCGGGCCGTGAGGTCGGCCCGGTCGGGCCTCTTGCCGTCCCCTTCATCGGCCGCGACGCGTTTCTCCGCAACAAGCACGCGGCGGGCCGGCCCAAGGATCTGGCTGATATCGAGGCGCTGCGCGAACTCGGCGGCTGAGGCACCGGGCTCCTTCGACACGGGCTCAGGGCGTCCCTAGCACGGGCCAGGGACGCCTGACCGCGCGTGGCGCGCTATCCTTCAGGGCATGAGCGAGCCGTCACTGGACGCATGGCTGCGCGTGGATCGCTCCGCGATGTGCACGCAGTCGCTGCACGACACACCGGACGACCGCACGTGGTGGTGGACGCGTTCGGTGGCCGAGCGACTGGCCGCTATCGAGATCATGCGGCGGACTGTGTATGGACGCGCCGCAACTGACGGCCGACTTCAAAGAATTCTTGAGATTGCTCAACGCCAACCGCGTTGACTATCTCCTCGTAGGCGGGTACGCGGTCGGCCTGCATGGCTACCCGCGCGCGACGCCGGTCGGCACAAGGACCTTGCGGACCTCGAGCACCTGCCGTGCTCACGGGTACCGGCGCAGCTGATCCAGATCCTCGTGCAGCGCGGCCGGCTTGCGCCGCGTGCGCCGCGGTTCGAGCGGGCCGCACACGGCGCGGTAGTCGCACCAGTCGCACGCCTTGTCGGCCGGGCGCGCCGCCAGCGTACCGAGCTCGATCGCGCGGTCCACGATCTCGAGCACCTCGAGGCCGCGCCGCCTCGCCACCTCGTCCAGCGGGATCACGTGCTCGCTGAACCCGCCCGTCGACGTGCAGAACGACAGCCGGCCCGACTCCACCGTGTCCCCCGTGATCTGCTCGAGCGCGAGCGAGTAGAGCACCGGCTGCAGTAACCGGCCGCCATCCACCACCGTGGCCATGCTCGTCCGGTTCTTCCCCGTCTTGTGATCGGTGACACGCAACACGCGCGTGCCGGCCTTGCGCTCCACCAGGTCGATCGATCCACGCAGGTGAAACCCCGGCCCGACAATGACCGGCGCCTTCGTGCTGTGCGGATCGCGGCCCTCATCGTCCGGCAACCCGAAGCCCAGCTCGAACCGCTCCGGTATCCACGTGGCGCCGTCGCTCGCCAGACGATCGAGCCACGTCCGCAGGTCGCGCGCCATCACATCCATCTCGTCGTCCCACACGCGCTCGATGGCCGGTGCGAGCCGGTCGTGCTCGCGCTCGATGATGGTGGTGCGGACACGTTCGAGCGTGTCGCGGGCCGTGTCGAGGTTCGCCACCGTGACCGGCAGATCGCCCGCACGCGACAGGGCACGGAAGAACGCCGTCTGGATCTCGTGGAACAGGCTACCGCGCGTCAGTGGATCAAGCCGTTCGAGCGCGGCCGGCTGCTCGAGCGGCGACAGCCGGTACATCGCCGCAAGGACGAACTGGTACGGGCACGCCGCGAAGCGCTGGAGCGCCGAGAGCGAGTACGGCCGCGCGGTGAGCCGCTGCGCCGCCAGCGCAGGTGCCGTGCGGTCCGGCTTGACGTCGATGAGGCCGTCCGCCGTGTGCCAGCGTGTCTGCCACCGGGCCCAGCGCTCCGTCGCCGATCGACGGAGCGTGGGGCTCAGCTCCAGCAGGTAGCGCGCGCGGCCGCGCGACTCGACCTGCCCACGCGTGCGCAGCAGCGGGTGCAGCATCGACAGGTCGTGCTCGAGATCGTCGATGGCGCGCGCCGGCTCGGTGGGCGCGGGCCACGCCAGCGTGGCATCGCCGTCGGCGGCCGCCTGGCGCGCGAGCTGCTGGTAGTTGGGGATGCGGCCCTCGACCGCGCGCGCCACGTCGAGCACGTAGAACGACGGCACGCGCGGGCGCGACTCGCCCACCTCGATGCGCGGATACGACAGGTAGAGCCGCCGGGCCGCCGCACCCACCGCGAGCCGCAGGTGCAGACGTTCGGCGACAGCACGATCGTCCTGCAGCGGCAGGCGATGCTCCAACCGCCGCCGCCGGCCATCGAGCAGCAAGGCGTCTTCACGCAGCCGCTGTGGGAAGAGGCGCTCGGCCATGCCGGGCACGAAGACGACATCGAACACACGGCCGCGTGCGGCCTCGGGGGTGCCGACGAAGACGCGGCCGTGCCGCCGGCGTGGCGGCTCCTCGTTGAGCGTCAGCAGGCGCGGCGACAGCACCTCGCGCACCTCGCGCAGCGAGACCGGCCCGACCGATTCGAGGGGGGCGAGTTCGGCCAGCACGCGAAGCACGCGCGTGGGACGTCGCAGCACCCGCGGCGCGAGCGCGGTGAGGTCGCGCAGCCACTCGCCCCACACCCGCGTCGACGTCCAGCCCGCCAGCGTGTCGACGATGGGGAGGGCGAAGTCGCGGAGATGGCGCACGCTCGCATGGTCGCGGGCGAGGCCGTGCAGGCGCGGCGACTCCGGCTCCTCGTCGGCCAGCGCGCGGATGCGTCGCGCGTACTCGGCCTCGAGTCCCCCGAGCCGGTGACGCCACCGCTCCAGCTTGTGAATCACCAGCGCCTCGGCCAGCAGGGACTCCCACCGCCACGGCGCGCGCAGCGTGCCGGCAATCACCGCATCCTCGGGTGACGCGTCGCGCGTGGCGCGCACGATCTCGTCCACCGCGCTCTCGTCCTCGGGCTCGGCGGCATCGCGGCCCACGGCGGCTTCGGGCATGTCGCCGCCCGGGGGCACCCAGGTCGTGGCGCCGTTCGTGCCGCCGTCGGGCACCTGTCCGAGGGAGAGATACTCGGCGAAGCGCCGGGCCGAGAGCTGTTCGTCGGCGCAGGCGAGCAGCGCGAGGAAGGCACGGCCGGCGGGATCGGGACGCCGCGTCCCGCGGTCGAACCAGGCCGGGACGTCCGCACGCGCGAAGGCGTGCTCCACCAGGCCGAAGTAGGTATGCGGGGCGCGCAGCAGCACGGCCATCTTGTCGAAGGGCACTCCGCGGGCGGCCTCCGCGAGGACGCGCCGCGCGATCTCCACGGCCTCGCGCCCTTCGCCCGGCGCCGAGAACAACTGCACCTCGTTGCCCCACGCGCGGGCGTCGCTCGCGGCCGGGGAGGCGGCGGCGAAGAGGTGCCGTTGCAGGTGCGACAGGGTTCCGCCTGCCTCGCCGGCCAGCGGGTGTTCGGTGATGCCGGCGCGCCGGAACGCCTCGAGCGTGGCATCGTCGCCGTCGGGGACGGTGGCCATGACGTCAGGCGCGGCGTCGAGAAGCGCGCGAAGCAGCGCTTCGTCGGCCGGGGTGGTCACCGGCACGTCCAGCAGGACGAGCATCGTCGCTGACAGCACTCCCGGAGACGACAGCGCGTCCGCGGCGATGCGTAGCACCGTGGCCCGCGGCACGGTGCCGGCGCGCCTGGCCTCGTGCCGCGCGAGGTCGATCAGCGCGGCGAGGTCCCGGCCCGGCCCATCGAGCAACGCCACGTCGCCTGGCTCTACACCGGCCATCTGCAGTTCGGCGAGGGTGCGCGTCACGGCGCGAGGGAAGCCGGGGAGATGCGCGACGGGGGCGAAGTAGTCGAGCGTGCCATCGGACCGCGCCTCGAAGGTGGCGCGCGCCGCGACGGCCTCGGCGCCAAGCGCGCCGTTCGGCGTGAGCCCGTCACGGGCGAGCGACGGCAGCGCGAGGCGGATGGCGAGTTCGTAGAAGCTCGTGCGCTCGATGCCGAAGGAGGCGCCGCGCGCGCGCGCGACATCGGCGGCCAGCTCGTCGGCCGCCGCGCGGGTAGCCGCGACGATGAGGGCGCCCGCGCCTGGCGCGAGGGCGGCCAGCGCCTCACGCGCGGCGTCGCGTCGTACTGAGGCCGAAGGCGAGGTGACGAGGGCGGCCCGCACCAGTGGATTGTATCTGGCCTTCGGCGCGTAGTTTTTGGCCATCGGCTTTCGGCTTTCGGCTTTCGGCTCTGGGACAGCCTCAATCCCGACCACCCCAAAGCCCTCCTTACGAGCAGCGACCGACAGCCGATCGTCAAGCGTGACGATCTCGAGTGATGATGGCCGGCCCTTCGCGGCGACGAAGGCGGACGCGAGTTGGAGTGCGTCCGCGGCAGCGTCTGTAGCGCCTCTGTTGTCGTCTCGGTGATCACGAGCGGCACGAGCGCCGAGGCGTCGCAGAACCTCACCGGCCCCCCCGGCGGTCCTCGAGCAGTGCTCGCACAGCCGAGGCGTTGCCTTTGGCCTTCGGAGGCCTCGTCTTGAAACGGGTCCGACGGGTCCGGCAGGTCCGGCAGGTCCGATCGGTTCACGGTATTCTCACCAACCAGATGGGTATTCTGCTGGTCGCCGCCGCCGGGATCCTCTGGGGGAGCCTCGGGCCCGCGGCGCGCGTCGGGCTCGACCACGGCATGCCCGCGCTCGAGATCAGCTTCTACCGGGGATGCGTCGCCGCACTGTGCTTCCTCGTGCACGCGCGGTGGCGCGGGTCGCTCCGCATCGCGCGCGCCGACTGGCCGGCCGTGCTGGGGTTTGCCTTCCTGGGCGTCACGGCGCTCTACGTCTCGTACTTCCAGGCCGTGCGCACCGGCGGCGCCACGCTGGCCGCCGTCCTCCTCTACACCGCACCGGCATGGGTCGCGCTCTTCTCGGTGTTGTGGCTCGCCGAGCGCATGACCGCGCGCAAGCTCGTCGCGCTCGCCCTGACGCTCGGCGGCGTGGCGATGGTCGTCACGAGCGGCGGCGGCACGGTAGCCATCACGCCGGTCGCGGTCCTGTGGGGCCTCGTCTCCGGCTTCAGCTACGCGCTGTTCTACCTGTTCGGCAAACGGTACTTCCTGCGCTACGACCCGGTCGTGCTCTTCGCGTGGGCGATCCCGATCGGCATGCTGCCGCTCCTGGCGCTCATCGACCCGCAGCCCAGGCCGGCGCCGGCCTGGGGCGCCGTCGTCTTCCTCGGCCTCGTGCCGACCTACCTCGCGTACCTCCTCTACGCGCATGGGCTCATGCGCCTCGACGCGACACGCACCGCCGTCGTGGCCACCATCGAGCCGGTCGTCGCCGCCCTCCTGGGCTTCGCCATCTTCGGCGAAGCGCTCGGCCTGCAAGGCTATGCAGGAGCGGGACTGGTGCTCACAGGGGTGGTGATCAATGAAGCAAGAAGTGGAAGAATCTGATGATCTGGTGATGTGGTGATCTGGCGATCTGAGATGTCAGATGTGTGATGGGATGATCTATCTCCTGATCTCCTGATCTTCTGATCTGGCTCGCGATCTGGCGATCTGGCGATCTGGCGGATCTGGCGATCTGGGCGGAGTCTGGTGACCTGATGGACAACGGCGAGGTCACGAGATAGATCTTCAGATCTCACATCGCACATCCGAGATCCCCAGATCACCACATCACCAGATCACCACATTCTTGTGGCCTTTGATTGGGACACCGTTGTGGCCTGGGGTGAGGAATGCCCCAATAGATTGTGTGCTTTACGCCCTTGACGGGCGGTACGGCCTTTGCTCACGCTCGGGGCAAGGAAGGCGTTTCATGGTGATCAACAAGCTGGTGTTCGGAGGCCTTGCACTCGGGTGCCTTGCCACGGCGGCGGGCGGGGCCTATCTGGCCACGCGACACAATGTCGCCGACGAGGCCGCGGCCGCCCCGGCCGTCGCCATGCCAGCCGCCGAGGCCGAGGGGGCCATGCCGCCCCCGGTGACGGCGTCTGAAGGCGTCATCAGCCCGGAGACCACACCGGCGCCCGCGCCGCGCTCGGCCGCACCCGAACCGCGCGCCGCCACCCCGGAACCGCGCC
>JAUXWO010000009.1 GCA_030680175.1 Vicinamibacterales bacterium | reverse complement strand
CCGCGCCGCGCGGCGCCCGTCCGCCCGGTGCCCCCGGCCGCCCCACGCCGGGTGGCCGCGCCCATCCCTGCCCCGGCACCTGCGGAGCCGGTGGGCACGCCGGAGGCGGTAGCCGACGCGGCAGGCGGCTCGATGTGGGAGCCGCGCGCGTCCATCGAACCGGACCGGCCCGGGGGGGCAATCGAGCCGGCGGCGCCCGCGCGGGAGTTCCTCGAACTCATCGTGCCGGCCGACGCCGTGCTCGGCCTCCAGATCGAACGCACCATCTCGAGCGAGGTGGCGCGGGTTGAGGAGCGCGTCGAGGCGCGGGTGAGCCGCGACGTGCGGGTCGGCGACCGCGTGGCCATCCCGGCCGGCGCGCTCGTGCACGGGTCGGTCACCGAGGTCGAGGTGGGCGGCAAGGTCAAGGAACGCGCGCGGCTGGGCATCCGCTTCCACACGGTCGTGTTCGCCGATGGCACCCGGGTCGCCCTGCGCACGGAGCAGCTGGTGCGAGAGGGCGAGGCGCCTGGGGGCGCCAGCGCGGCAAAGATCGGCGGCGGGGCCGTGGCCGGCGCGATCCTCGGCGGGATCTTCGGCGGGAAGCGCGGGGCCGCCATCGGCGGGTCGGTCGGCGCGGCCGGCGGCACCGCGGCCGTGATGGCCGGCGAGCCGCGCCATGCCATCCTCTCGGCCGGTTCGACGGTCACCGTCCGCATCCAGGAGCCCATCCGCATCACCGTCGAGCCGTAAGCGCGGCCGGGCGAGCGGCGAATCGCGACTAGCGAATAGCGAGCGCCGGGACTATCATGGGCCGTCAGAAGGAGGTCCCATGATGGCCCGTCGTACCGTTCCCGCCCTCGCCCTGATCGCCGTCGTCGCCGTCGCCGTCGTGGTCTACACCCAGCAGACCCGGCCGGGCACCCAGACGCGGGCCGGCGTCACCAACTTCACGCAGGTGGACGCGGTGATCGCGTGCGCCGGCGCCACCGAAACCTCCGCGCTCGACGGCCTGAAGGCCGACGGGTTCAAGTCGATCATCAACCTGCGCCTGGCCTCGGAACGCGGCGCCAACATCGACGAGAACCGCGCGCGCGCCCAGGCCCTTGGGCTCACCTACATTCACATCCCCGTCGACGGGTCGAACCTCGATCCGAAGAGCATCGACCAGTTCCTCGAGGCCGTGAAGCAGCCCGCCAACCAGCCGGTGTTCCTGCACTGCGGGTCGGCCAGCCGCGTGGGCGCGATGATGATCGCCAAGCGCGTGCTGCTCGACGGCTGGGACGTGGAGAAGGCGGTCGAGGAGGCGCGACAGATCGGCATGCGCGGCGACGCGCTCGAGCAGTTCGCCCGCGACTACATCGCCGCCCACAAGGGCTGACGCTGTTCCCTAGCTGTCACGTACAAAACACGAAGGACACGAAGGCCACGAAGGGGAACGAACGTCCGTCACCCATTGAGTTCATTCGAGAGACGTCTTCCTTGAAGATGTCGTTCTTCGTACGTCTTCGTGGCCTTCGTGACCTTCGTGTTTGTCCGTCCGTGATCCATGGATCCCGCTGAATTCAGGGCTAACGGCTACCAGCTCGTCGACTGGATCGCCGCCTACCTCGACGATCCGTCCCGGTATCCCGTGCTCGCGCAGGTGCGCCCGGGCGACATCGCGGCGGCGCTGCCGGCGGCGGCGCCGGAGCAGGGCGAGCCGTTCGCGCAGCTCTTCGCGGACTTCGAGCGCGTCATCCTCCCCGGGATCACGCACTGGAACCATCCCGGCTTCTTCGCGTACTTCGCCATCACGGCCAGCGCGCCCGGCGTGCTGGCCGAGTTCCTCTCGGCCGCGCTCAACCAGCAGGCGATGCTCTGGCGCACGTCGCCGGCCGCCACCGAACTCGAAGCCGTCACGCTCCGCTGGCTGCGCGACCTGATGGGCCTCGACGCCGGCTTCGAGGGCGTCATCTACGACACCGCCTCGATCTCGACCCTGCACGCGCTGGCCGCCGCGCGCGAGCGCGCCGTGCCCGGCGTCCGCACGCACGGCCTCGCCGGGCGCGACCTCCCGCGCCTGCGCGTCTACTGCTCCGAACACACACACTCGTCCATCGACAAGGCCGTGATCCTGCTCGGACTCGGGCACGAGGGACTCCGCAAGATCCCCGCCGATGCGGAGTTCCGCATGCGGCCCGACGCCCTCGCGGCCGCCATCGCCGAAGACCGCGCCGCCGGCTGGCTGCCGCTCGCCGTCGTCGCCACAGTGGGCACGACCTCGTCAACGAGCGTGGACCCGGTGCCGGCGGTCGCGGAGATCTGCGCGCGCGAGGGGCTGTGGCTCCACGTCGACGCCGCCTACGCCGGCGTCGCCGCGATCGTCCCCGCATTCCGCCATGTCCTCGACGGCACGGAGCGCGCCGACTCGCTCGTCGTCAATCCGCACAAGTGGCTGTTTACGCCGTTCGACTGCAGCGTCCTCTACTGCCGCCACATGGACGTGCTGCGGCAGGCCTTCTCGCTCGTGCCCGAGTACCTGCGCACGAGCGACGCCCCGGACGTCAGGAACCTGATGGACACCGGCATTCAGCTGGGCCGGCGCTTCCGCGCGCTGAAGCTGTGGTGGGTGCTGCGCCACTTCGGCGCCGAGGGCCTGCGCGAGCATCTCGCCGAACACATCCGCCTGGCGCGCCTGTTCGCCGACTGGGTCGACGCCGACCCCGACTTCGAACGCCTCGCCCCAGTGCCGTTCAGCGTCGTCTGTTTCAGATTGAAACCTTACAGGTCCGACGGGTCCGATGGGTCCGATGGGTCCGGATTGGGTCGGGCGTGGACGGAAGCGGAACTGGCGGCCCTCAACCAGCAGGCCATGGACCGGATCAATGCCGGGGGCGAAATCTTCCTCTCGCACACGAAGCTGAACGAACAGTTCGCCCTGCGCATCGCCGTCGGCCACCTCAAAACCACCGAAACCCACCTGCGCCGCGCCTTCGAGCTGTTGAAACAGGAAGTGGACGGCGGGCGGCAGGCAGTGGGTGGTGGGTAGTGGGTAGTGGGTAGTGGGTAGTGGGTAGTGGGTAGTGGGTAGTGGGTAGTGGGTAGTGGACGGTGAACCGTGGAACGGGGATCCCGGGTAGGATCGCGCCGTGTATCTCTTTCTCGTTCACCACGCCGATGCGCTGCCGCCCGATGTCGATCACCTGAGGCCGCTGTCGTCGGCGGGGATGGCGCACGCCGAGCGGGTGGCGGCGGAACTCAAGGCGCGGGGCGCGAGGCCCTCGATGGTCTGGCACAGCGGCAAGCTGCGCGCCCGCCAGACGGCCGAAGCGTGCTGGCGGGCGCTCAACCCGCTGGCCACGTTCGTCGCCGTGCGCGGGCTGCGGCCGGAGGACGACCCGGCGGTGTTCCTCGACACGCTGACCGGCGAGGAGGGCGACGTGCTGGCCGCCGGCCACATGCCGAACCTGCCGCGCCTCCTGCACCGTCTCACCGGCAGGAGCGACTTCCCCCAACACGGCGCCGTCGCCCTCGAACGCACCAACGATGGATTTGCGGAGCGATGGAGGGTGGGAGGGGGGTAGTGGGTGGGGGGTAGTGGGTAGTGGGTGGTGGGTGGTAGACGGTGGACGGTGAGGGTGGACGGCAGACAGGGGGGATCACTAGATCACCACATCGCAGACCACCACATCACCAGATCACTACATCACCAGATCTCTAGATCTCTAGGTCACTAGATAGATCTGGAGAGATCGGGACTTCGCGCATCCGATCATCACATCACCACCTCACGAGATCACCAGATATCTGAGTATCTATCTCCCCATTGACACCCCCGTCCCCCCGGCGTCATACTTGTCCATCGTTCGTGCGGCGATTTCCACGACTTGATGGGCCGCACTCATCCCCCGACACCGCGATCGGGGTGTGACATCTATCTAAGTCGCAGGGAAGCCCGCGACTGCACAAGTCCGCGGGCTTTTGTTATTTGAGCTCAGAGATCCGAGGGCAGAGGACGGATTCGCACCACGGTGCCTGCCCAACTTTGAACTCTGAACTTTGAACTCTCGAAGGAGCACCATGTCGCAGTTCACGTTCTCATCCGAGTCGGTGTCGGAAGGCCATCCCGACAAGGTTTGTGATTTCATCTCCGACTCCGTTCTCGACGCCTGCTTCGCCCAGGATCCGCACAGCCGCGTGGCGTGCGAGACGCTCGTGAAGAGCAACCAGGTCGTGCTCGCCGGCGAGATCACCACGAACGCCACGTTCGACTACGACGCCATCGTCCGGCAGGCGATCAAGGAGATCGGCTACACGGACACGAGCGAGCCGTTCTGCGACACGACGGTGAAGATCACCTCGTTCCTCACGTCGCAGTCGAACGAGATCTCGCAGGGCGTGACGGCGCAGACCAGCCAGAGCGGCGACCAGGGCGCCGGCGACCAGGGCATCATGTTCGGCTACGCCAGCGACGAGACGAAGGAGCTGATGCCGCTGCCGATCCTCCTGGCGCACAAGCTCACGAAGGTGATGGCCGACGACCGCAAGTCGGGCAAGGTGGACTTCCTCCGCCCCGACAGCAAGTCGCAGGTCTCGGTGGTGTACGAGGACTACAAGCCGGTCGGCGTGTCGTGCGTCGTCGTCTCGACCCAGCACACGCCCGCGGCCGACCAGAAGCGCATCACCGAGTACGTGCGCGAGGACCTTGGCCCGCGCGCCCTCGGCGAGTGGTGGAAGAAGGACGCGACGCTGTTCGTGAATCCGACCGGCAGCTTCGTCCACGGCGGGCCCTCGGCCGACGCCGGCGTCACGGGCCGGAAGATCATCGTCGACACGTATGGCGGCTGGGGCCGGCACGGCGGCGGCGCGTTCAGCGGCAAGGACCCGTCGAAGGTCGACCGCAGCAGCGCGTACTTCTGCCGCTACGTGGCGCGCCAGGTCGTGGCGTCCGGGCTGGCGAAGATGGCGGAGATCCAGGTCGGCTACGCGATCGGGATGGCGCAGCCGGTGTCGGTGAAGGTGGAAACCTTCGGCACGGGCGACGAGGACAAGGCCGCCGCGTTCGTGAGGACGTTCGACTTCCGCCCGCGCGCGATCATCGATCAGCTTGACCTGCTGCGCCCGATCTACCGGCAGACGACCAACTACGGCCACTTCGGCCGTCCCGGCCTGCCATGGGAAACGCTCGCCGCCGTCGCGGCGAAGTAGCCCAGCCCCCCCGTACGCACGAAGGGCACGGACGGCGCCAACGCGCCGGGCCGTGCCCTTTGTGCTGTACGGAGGGTGCGACCTACTGGGTGGCGACCATCATCGACGTCACGTTGAGGAACGTCTGGCCGTCCTTCTCGCTCACCTCGCCCCTCGCCTCGACGCGCTTGGCGACGAAGTCGAGCAGCTTGGCGTTGTTGTTGGCCGAGTAGTCACCGGCGATCAGGTAGATGGCGTCCTCGGTCAGGATGCCCATCTGGTTGCCGCGCTTGGCGCAGGCCATCGCGCAGTTGGCGTGGGCCTCGCCGCGGCCGCCCTCGCCCTTGCTGTTGTTGCAGGCGACCTCGACGAGTTCGCCCGTCACGCTGACCGGCTCGGCCGCGGGCGCCGCTACCGTCATCGCCGCCACGAACGCCGCACCAGCCAGAATCGAGAACATCTTGCGCATTTCAGGGACTCCTTCAGTTCGCCGGGGTCCGCCCGGCACCCTCCACTTGTAGACCCCGTGCCGGGGTAAGTCAAGCACGGCCGCACTGTGCTACGCTCCGCCTTTCCCGGCCAGATCCATGCTGCAAGCCGTCATTTCACGGTACGGCGGGCCCGATGTGTTCGAGCTCCGCGAACGCGCCGACCCGAAGCCCGGGCCGGACGAGGTCAGGATTCGTGTCCGCGCGGCCGGCGTGAACTTCGCCGACGTGCTCGCGCGCCTCGGCGTCTATCCCGATGCGCCGGGCCTGCCCCTGGTCGTCGGGTACGAGGTCGCCGGGACCATCGACGCCACGGGGGCCGGGGTCACCCGGCTGGCCGCCGGCGACCGCGTCGTGGCCCTGACCCGCTTCGGCGGCTACGCCGACACGGTGACCGTCCCCGCTGACCTGGCGTTTCACGCGCCGGCGGCGCTGGCCGATACCGAACTGGCGGCCCTGCCGGTCAACTACCTGACCGCCCTCGTCGCCCTGCACCGGATGGCCAATGTGCAGGCCGGGGAGACCGTGCTGCTGCACGGGGCCGGGGGTGGCGTCGGCACCGCGGCCGTGCAGCTGGCGCGCCTGCGCCGCGCTATCGTGATCGGCGTGGCGTCGGCCGGCAAGCACGAGGCGCTGCGCGCCATGGGCGTCACGCACCTCGTGGCGCCGGGCGACGATGTGCGGAGCGCGGTCCTCGGGATCACCGGCGGCCGCGGCGTCGATGTGGCGCTCGACCCGAACGGCGGCCGCAGCTTCCGCGACAGCTACCGGCTGCTCGCGCCGCTCGGGCGCCTCGTGATGTTCGGCGCCTCGTCGGTCGCGCCCGGCGAAACGCGGCGCTGGCTCGCCGTGCTGCACACGTTGTGGACGATGCCGAGGTTCGCGCCGATGTCGCTCATCAACCGGAATCGGGGCGTGTTCGGGCTGAACCTGGCGCACCTCTGGAGCGAGCGCCGGGAGATCGCGTCGGCGATGGAGTCCCTCCTCGAGGACGCGAGCTCGGGCCGCCTCGCCCCGGTCGTCGCGCGCACGTTTCCGCTCGCCGCCGTCGCGGAGGCGCATCGCTTCCTGCAGCAGCGCCAGAACATCGGCAAAGTCGTACTCACGATCTGACGTTCCCCCTTCGAGATAACGGACATGAAGCACATCCTGGTTGGCCTCGGCGTGGCACTCACCCTGTTCGGCGCCGGTGCGGCGCGCGCACAGACGATCGACGAGCTCGTCTCCCTGAAGCGGGCCGGCGCGCCCGCGATCTCCCCTGATGGCCGCCGCGTCGCGTACACGGTGCGCGAGGCGAACTGGGAGGAGAACCGCTACGACACGCAGATCTGGATCGCGAATGCGGACGGCGGCGAGCCGCGGCGCCTGACGGGCGGCCCGAAGTCGAGCACGCAGCCCGCCTGGTCGCCTGACGGGCGCTGGATCGCGTTCCTGTCGGATCGCACCGACACGCGGCAGCTCTATCGGATCGCCGTCGCGGGCGGCGAAGCGGAACGGCTGACGAGCGGCGAAGAGGGCGTGAACCAGTTCGCGTGGGCGCCCGACAGCGCCGCGCTGGCGTTCACGATGACCGAGCCGGTCTCGGCCGCGCAGAAGGAGCGCACCCAGAAGTACGGCGACCTCACGATCGAGGATCAGGACCATCGGATGGCCCATCTGCACCTGCTGACGCTCGCCACCCGCGAGATCCGCCAGCTGACCATGGGGGGATTCGTGGTCGGCAGCTTCGCGTGGTCGCCGGATGGCACCCGCCTCGCCTTCGATCACCGGACCAACACCGACCCGGCCAGCGGCCACACCGCCGACATCACCGTGCTCGACGTCACCTCCGGCCGCCGCGACCTCGTCGTCTCGCAGGCGGGACCCGACAGCAACCCGCGCTGGTCGCCCGATGGCCGCGCGCTCGCCTTCCAGACGGCGATGAGCAAGCCGTTCTTCTACTTCCAGAACAGCGAGCTCGCCGTCGTCTCTCTCGACACACGCGAGATCCGCGTGCTGACCGGGGCGTTCGATGAAAACCCCAGCCTGCTGGAGTGGACGCCGGCCGGCATCTTCTTCTCGGCCTCGCAGCGCACGTGGGCGTACCTGTTCAAGGTCGATCCCGCGACCCGCGCGATCACGCGGCACGCGGCGGAGGAGGCGTGGATCGGCACGAGCTTCTCGCTGACGCCCGACGGCGCGCACACCGCGTTCCTCGCGAGCGGCCCCGCGCGCTTCCCCGACGTCTACACCGCCCGCATCACACCCACGCTCGCCCCCACCCGCGTGAGCGATCTTGGCGCGCAGGTGGCCGCGTGGCCGGCCCACGCCCGGGAGGTCGTCCGGTGGAAGAGCCAGGACGGGGCGGAGATCGAGGGCGTGCTGCACAAGCCCGCCAGCTTCGAGGCCGGCCGCCGCTACCCGCTCCTCATCGTGATTCACGGGGGGCCGACGGGGATCTCGCGGCCGGTGCCGTACGGCAGCGGGAGCGTCTATCCGATCGATCTGTGGCTCTCGGAGGGCGCGCTGGTGCTCGAGCCGAACTACCGCGGCAGCGCCGGCTACGGCGAGGCGTTCCGCTCGCTCAATGTGCGCAACCTCGGCATCGGCGACGCGTGGGACGTGCTGTCGGGCATCGACCACCTGGTGGATGCCGGCCTCGTCGATGGCAGCCGCGTCGGCACCATGGGCTGGAGCCAGGGTGGCTACATCTCGGCGTTCCTCACGACGCGGCACTCGGATCGGTTCAAGGCCGTGTCCGTCGGCGCCGGCATCTCGAACTGGATGACCTACTACGTGAACACCGACATCCACCCGTTCACGCGCCAGTACCTGAAGGCCACGCCCTGGGACGACCCGCAGATCTACGCCGACACCTCGCCGATGACCTACATCAAGCAGGCGTCGGCGCCGACGCTCATCCAGCACGGGGATCGCGATCAGCGGGTCCCGGCGCCGAACGCGTTCGAGCTGTACCAGGGCCTGGTGGACCAGGGTGTCCCGGCGCAGCTCGTCCTCTTCCGCGGCTTCGGCCACGGACTCGATCGCCCCAAGGCCAACCGCGGGGCGATGCAGCAGAACTTCGACTGGTTCAAGCAGCACCTCTGGCCCGGCGGCGGAACGACGCCGCAGTAGACGCGGACCGCCGCCGGCACCCGCGAACGACCCGAGCACGAAAGGACCTCAGATCATGACGACTCCCTGGCCTCGCCTGTTGTCCCTGGCCGCCGCCATCGCCGTCGCGGTGGGGACCGCGTCGGTAGCGCCGCGCGCGCAGTCGGCAGCGCCGGCCGTCGCCATCCGCGGCGCAACGCTCCTCACGGTCACGAACGGCACGATTCAGAACGGCGTGATCGTGCTGCAGAATGGCCGCATCACGGCCATCGGCGGCGGGAGCACGCCGATTCCCCAGGGCGCCGAGATCATTGACGCCTCGGGCCGGTTCGTCTCCCCGGGCATCATCGACGCGCACTCGCACATCGCGACCGACTCGATCAACGAGGGCGGCACCACCGTCAGCTCGATGACCGGGATCGGCGACGTGCTGGATCCGACGGACGTCAACATCTACCGCGACCTGGCGGGTGGCCTGACGGTGGCCAACGTGCTGCACGGCAGCGCCAACCCCATCGGCGGCACCAACAGCGTGATCAAGCTGCGGTGGGGCAAGACGCGGCCCGAGGAGATCCTCTTCGAGGGCGCGATGCCCGGCATCAAGTTCGCCCTGGGCGAGAACCCGAAGCGGCCGACGAGCACGGTGCAGCCGCGCCGCTACCCGGCCACGCGCATGGGCGTCGAGTTCGTCATCCGCGACGCGTTCACGCGCGCGAAGGCGTACCAGCGCGACTGGCAGGCGTACGAGCAGCGGCGCGCGGCCGGCGAGGAAGCGCTCGCGCCGCGGCGCGACCTCCAGCTCGAGCCCCTCGTCGAGATTCTCGAGGGCACGCGGCTCGTCCACGCGCACAGCTACCGCGCCGACGAGATCCTGATGCTCATCCGGCTCGCCGACGAGATGGGCTTCAAGATCGCCACCTTCCAGCACGTGCTCGAGGGCTACAAGGTCGCCGACGAGATCGCCGCGCACGGCGCCGGCGCCTCGAGCTTCTCCGACTGGTGGGCGTACAAGGTCGAGGCGCAGGATGCCATCCCGTACAACCCGGCCCTGATGGTCCGGCGCGGCGTGAACGTCTCGGTGAACTCCGACAGCGCCGAGCATGCGCGCCGGCTGAACACCGAGGCCGCCAAGGCGATTCACTGGGGCGGGCTGAGCGAGGACGAAGCGCTGGCGCTCGTCACGATCAACCCCGCGACGCAGCTCCGCATCGACGACCGCGTGGGCTCGCTGCAGGTCGGCAAGGACGCCGATGTCGTGATCTGGAACCGCCACCCCCTCAGCACTTATGCGATCGCCGACCGGGTGTACATCGACGGCACGCTCTATTACGACCGGCTCGCCGAAGAGCAGCGCCTGACGGAGCTCGCGTCCGAGAAGTCGCGCCTCGCCGCCTCGGAGGGCCGCACGACCCCCGCCACGGCGCCACAGGACGATCCCCGCCGCGGCCCGCAGCACGAAGGCCGCCACGCCCACGACCTCACGGACCTCAAGGGCCCTGCGTCCATCGGCAGCCGCCTCACCGGTCCGTTTTCTGCATTCAGCATTCTGCCTCCTGCATCCGGCGCCGGCGCCGTGCAACCGGCCTCGCCCCCCGTCGTCGCCATCACCAACGCCCGCATCCACCCCATGACCCAGCCCGTCATCGAGAAGGGCACGCTCGTCATGCGCAACGGCCGCATCGAAGCGGTCGGCGCGAACGTCCAGCCGCCGCGCGGCGCCGAGGTGATCGACGCGAAGGGCGCGGACGTCTATCCCGGCTTCATCGACGCGCGCACCGTCCTCGGCCTGAACGAGCCGGGGCCGCGCGGCTTCGAGGACGTGAACGAGATGCTCGACATCAACGCGGCGATGCGCGCGCAGGTGGCCTACCACTGGGACAGCGACGCCATCCCCGTCGCGCGGGTCAACGGCGTCACCACCGCCGCGATCGTCCCGTCGGGCGGGCTCATCGGCGGGCAGATCGCCGTGATGAACCTCGACGGCTGGAGCTTCGAGGAGGCCGCCGTCACGGCGATGGCCGGCCTCAGCTTCCAGTACCCGACGATCGGCCGCGCGGGCGGCTTCGGGGGCAACCCCGATGCGAACCGCCGCTACGACGAGTTGCGGCGCGAGCGCGATCAGCGCGTGCGGCTCGTCGAGGACCTGATCGCACGGACGCGCGCCTACGCCGCGATGCCCGAGGCGGATCGGGCCACCGACTGGAACCTCGCGGCGATGCGGCCGGTGGCTGACGGGAGCGTCCCGCTCTTCGTGCAGGCCAACGCCGAGCGTGAGATCCGCGAGGCCGTGGCGTTCGCCGATCGCAACCGCGTCAAGATCGTCATCACGGGCGGCCTCGAGGCGCCGATGGCCGCGCCGCTGCTGAAGGAGAAGGACATCCCGGTGGTGCTCGGCTCCACGCTGACGCTGCCCACGCGCCCGGACCTGCATCATGCGGCCACCTACCGCGCCGCCGGCGAACTCGCCGCGGCGGGCGTCCGGTTCGCGTTCGCGACGGGCAGCTACCAGAACGTCCGCCTGCTGCCGTATGAGGCGGCCATGTCGGTGGCCTGGGGCCTCGACCGCGACGACGCCCTGCGTGCGCTGACGATTCGGGCCGCCGAGATCCTCGGCGTGGCCGGCCAGGTCGGGAGCCTCGAGCCCGGCAAGATCGCCAACGTCGTCATCTGGAACGGGGACCCGCTGGAACTGCGCACGCCGCTGCCGCGGGTGTTCATCGCCGGCAAGGACGTCGGCCCCGCCAACAAGCACCTGCAGCTGTACGAGAAGTTCGCGAGCCGGCCGGTGCCGGCGGCGCGCTAGGAGGCCACCATGAAGAGCACCTTGCATCTGGCGTGTGCCGCCCTCGCCGCCCTCGCCGTCACCAGCGGCGCCCCGGCGGCCCAGGAACCGGCGCCGATGACCTACGCCATCGTCGGCGCGCGTGTCGTGCCGGTGTCCGGACCGGCGATTGCGGACGGCACGGTCGTCTTCACCGGCGATCGCATCACCGCCGTGGGGGTCGGCGCCTCGGTACCGGCCGGCGCGATCCGGATCGACGGCGCGGGCCTGACGGTCTATCCCGGCCTGATCGACATGGGCTCGACGGCAGGCGTGGCCGTGCCGGCCGCGCCGCGAAGCGACACCGTTCGCACGACGGAAGATCAGGAACGCGCGAAGCGCGCGGCGATCCTGCGCCCGCACGTGCGCGTGGCCGACCACGTCAATGCCGCCGATGCCGCGCTCGAACGCGCGGCCGCGGCCGGCATCACGAGCGTGCTGGCCCTGCCGCCCGGCGACACCCTGCGCGGCCAGAGCGCACTGCTGCTGACGTCGATCGGCGCCGATGCGCCGCAGATCGGCGCGGTGGCCGACGACCGGCGCGCGCCGATGGTGGTGCGGAGCCCGGTGGCGCTGCACGTCTCGTTCGCCGGCCGGCCGGGCGGCGCCAACGGCTACCCGGTGTCGCTGATGGGCGGGATTGCCTTCGTACGGCAGGCCTTTCTCGACGCGCAACATCACGGCGCCGCCGTCGCGTACGCCGGCCGGACCCGGACGGCGGCCCCCGCCGGTGACGCGGCGCTCGACGCGCTGCAGCCGGCGCTCGACGGCACGTTGCCCGTCGCGTTCGAGGCCGCCTCGGCGCGCGAGATCCTTCGCGCGCTCGCCATGGCCAGGGCGTTCTCGTTCACGCCGATGATCACCAACGCCCTGGAGGCGGGCGCGGTCGCCTCGGACCTGCGCGCCGCCAACGCGCGGGTCATCGTGAGCCTGAACTTCCCCGCGCGGCTCCCGTCGCTCGCGCCCGACGCCGACGAGCCGCTGGAGACGCTGCGCCGGCGCGCCAACGCGCCGAAGACACCCGCGGCGCTGCAGACGGCAGGCGTGCCGTTCGCGTTTGCGTCCGACGGCCTTGGCGATCCGAAGGACTTCCTGCGGCACGCGGCGAAGGCCGTGGCCGAGGGCCTGCCGGCGGATGCCGCCCTGCGCGCGCTCACGCTGCAGGCGGCCACCATGGCGGGGGCCGCGGATCGCCTCGGCTCGATCGACGCGGGCAAGCTCGCCAATCTCGTCGTGACGACCGGTGACCTCTTCGAGGAGAAGACGACCATCGCGCACGTCTTCGTCGCGGGCCAGCCCGTCACGCTCGACGCCGCGGACGCCGGCGCGCGGCGCGCCGCGCCGTAGGGGGCGGCATCCGCATCAGCCCGGGGGGCCAGGCCCCTCGGGCGTCTATTCCCCCACCCGTACCACCCTCCGAAAAGCCCCGCGGTTTCACTTGACGACGCCGCGACGACGATGGCATCGTCGTCGAAGGTCAGCGCACTGTCGGCATGGTTCGGAAGGATGGGAACTGTGTCTGGAAGGCGCATTTTCTCCCTGCTCGACAGGCTGGGGGAGCAGGGCTACGCCGCGCTCGAGGAGACGCTCGACGCGGAGAAGATCAGGGTCATGGACGCGATGAGCGATCGCTTCGAGAAGCGGCTCGTCGAGGAGTGCGGCCTGCTGCGGGTCGAGATGGCCCGGCAGGGCAGCGAGCTGCGTACCGAGATCGCCGAGCAGACGAGCCTGTTGCGCAGCGAGATGGCGGCGCTCGGGAGCCAGCTGCGGGCTGAGATGGCCGATCTCGGGAGCCAGCTCCGTACGGAGATGGCCCAACAGGGGTTCGAGCTGCGTGGTGAGATCGCGGCGCTCGGGAGCCAGCTGCGCACGGAGATGGCGCAGCAGGGATTCGAACTGCGGAGTGAGATGGCGCAGTTGCGCGGCGACCTGAGGGGCGACATCGCCGATCGCAGCACGCAGCTTGTGCGGTGGATGCTGGTCTTCTGGGTCGGGCAGGCGGCCTCAGTCGCCGCCCTGCTCATCGCCCTGCGTTAGCCACGCTCAGGCACCCAGGCACCCAGGCACCCCGGCACTTCGGTACCCCGGCACCCCGGCACCCCTCTAGTGGACTGTATCGACTGAAGAGGGACTACCAGCGCCTCTGCTCAACCGCGATTCCGCGGGCCGCCCAACGGGCGGCCCGGTAGTAATTTGTCAACGACACCCCACTAGTATTCAGCAAAGATCCGCTGCACCTCCCACGGATCGTTGGTGCGCGTCAGTGCCAGCATCAGCAGGATGCGGCACTTCTGCGGCAGCAGGTGCTGCGCCTGCACGATCGGCGGCGCGGCATCCGTTTGCAGTGTGGCGGGACGCACGGCCACGCCCGGCACATGCTCACCGGTCGGGAACGTCTGCACCAGCACGGTCCCCGCGCGGCGGATCGCGTCGAACGGCACGCGCTCTCCCGGGGCATAGCCGGTGGTGGCGACGACGACGCCCCGCGTGTCGTCGGCGACCAGCGGTCCGTCGCCCCCCGAGTAGGAGTAGACGAGTTCGACCTTCGGCAGCGTGTCGATCGCGTCGACATCGAACTCGGTCGCCAGCCCCTGCCGGCGCAGCGGGGCGAAGAAGTAGGTGGGGCCATCGGGCGCCACCACCCCGAGCATGCCCATCTCTCCGGTGCTGAAGCCGCCGAACCGCAGGTACAGCTTGCGGCTCTCGCGCGCCGACAGGATCCGCTGGTCCATGACGATCGTGACGCCCTTGCCGCGTGACTGCGGCGCGGCCGCCACGCGCACGGCGGCGAGGAGGTTCGCGGGGCCGTCGGGGCTGATGCCGGTGGCCGGATGCTGGGCCCCGACGAAGACGACCGGGCGATCCGACTTCACCGTCAGGTAGAGGAAGAACGCCGTCTCCTCCATCCGGTCCGTCCCGTGCGTGACGACGATGCCGGCGAGGTCGCGGCGGTCGCGGAGAAGCTGGTTGACGCGCTTCGAGAGGCTCAGCCAGTGTTCGGGCAGGATGTTGCCGCTGGCCGTGTTGAGGAACTGCTCGCTCTCGATCTCCGCGAACCGGGCCACCTCGGGCACGCCCGCAACGATCTGGTTCACCGGCACCTCGCCGGCGCGATATCCATCGAGCGTGCCTGGGCGGTCCTGCACGCCGGCGATGGTCCCGCCCGTGCCGATGACCAGCACCTTCGGCAGGGGCGCGGCAGGCGCCTGGGCCGCCGCGACCGAGGGGAGCATGACGAGGACGAGGGCGAAGACCAGGGCGGGGACTGAGCGCACATTGAACATGGCGGAAGGATACCGCAGGATGTCGACCATCGAGCGGCACGGGCACATTGAATGCCCGTGCTTCGTGGCCTTCCCGCCTCCGCTCGCCTCAGCCTCAGGCGAGCTTCGGCGAGGTCACGCCGTAGCGGCCTCCGGCCGCGGAGGCGGACGCGATCTTCGTGTTTGTACGTGTCAGCGTGACAGCCAATAGGTGAACTTCACCGTCAGCCGCTGATCGCGCACGGCGAAGCCCCGCAGGCCCGTGCCGCGCGGGAGCCCGTCGCGCCCGGGGCGCTCCGTGTCCCAGCCGTTGTTGTAGACGATGTAGAGATCGCTGCCGGGACGGTACACGTACCAGAAGAGCAGGTTGAGGTTCGACGTGCGGCGCTCGTCGTTGTACTGGAAGAACGCCTTCCAGTAGATGTTCGGCGAGAACGAGTGGCTGACGCGCACGTTCAGCACGTTGGCCGTGTGGGTGGCGCGGCCCGGGAACGTGACGCGGTTCAGGGTGTAGTTCGGTTCGAACAGCAGCGTCTTGCCGAGCAGGAAGCTCAGGTTGGAGCGGAGCGTCTGCCGCTCCCCGCCGTAGTAGCCGCCGACCTCGAGCGTCGAGCCGCCGTAGACCCGCCGCGACTGGTTCGTGCTGAACCCGAGCGACGCCGTGTCCCAGGCGTACTCGCCCGGCGCGACGACCGAGCCGGCCGTCGGAAACGCCGTCGCGGGCGCGTCGTACTCGCGCGCGACGCTCGCGCGCACGTTCGACGAGTCCTGGCGCTGCAGCACCGCGTCCAGACCGTGGGTCCGCGACTCCACGCGCCCGGCGTGGTTCTCGAAGTACTCCGCGGACGCCTCCAGCTGCACCTGCCGGACGCCGGACCAGCGGGGGCGCGGGGTCCAGCCCGCCGTCGCGCGCGTGTGCCGCACATCGATCCTCGGCACGAACCCCATCTCCGCGTTGAAGCGCTCGCCGATGTCGGTGTAGGTCGCGCCGTACTTGAAGCGGTCGCTCTGCCACAGGATATCGGCCACGCCCGCCAGGCTGCTGCCGGTGTCCGGGGCGGACCCGCGCACGGGCGCGGGCGTCGTCGCGGCCAGCAGCCCGGTGACCGAGAGGTGGCGCCCAAACAGGAAGCCGCCGTCGATGCCGGCGCTGCGGTTGTAGTCGCTCGTGCCGCCCTGGCTGTTGAGGAGGATGGCGCCCACCGACGACCGCGACAGCACGCTTCGCTTCACCCGGATCGCCGTGAAGTTCGCCCCCGGTCCCGCCGCCGCATCGTCGGTCGTGATGTTGATCACCCCGAGGGCGTACGGGCCGGCACGGCCCGTGACCTTGCCGCCGCCGACGAGCGGCACTTCCTGGCCGTTGACCAGCCCGATGCGCCGGCTGTAGAAGAGCGAGAGCAGGCCGGGGCCGGTCGAGGCGCTCGATCCGCCGGTCGCCGTCGCGCGGCCGTAGTCGAAGATGGCGCCGCTCTCGGTGAAGAACTGGCGCTTCTCGGGGAAGAACAGCGAGAAGCGGGTGGTGTTCACCACCTCCTGATCCGCTTCGACCTGCGCGAAGTCGGTGTTGTACGTCAGATCCGCGGTCAGCTCCCCGGTGAGCCCGACGCGGAGGTCGAATCCGACATCGGCGGCGCCGGACGCCGGCGTGCCCGCGGCGACGTCACGCGAGACCGTCGGCGTGACAAACGGCACGAGTTCGAGCCGGCGGCGGGAGCGCAGATCCTTCAGGCCAGCGATGTGCCCGGCGTTGCCCATGCGGAGCATGCCGGTGAGGCCCCACTCCCTCGGGAACGGCACCCAGTACGCGTCCTCGTTCTTGCGGCGGATGATGCGCGAGATGTTGAGGCCCCAGCGCGACTCCCCCTCGACCGTACGGAAGCGGAGCTGGCTGAGCGGGATGCGGAACTCGGCGTACCACCCGCGATCGTCCACGAGCGTTGCCACTTCCCAGACGCCGTTCCAGTCGTAGTTGAGCACGCGCCCGTTCTCGGACGCGTTGGCGTCCTTGTAGGCGCCGAGGGGGTTGGTGAAGAACGCGTAGGAGTTGCGCTTGTCGTTGAAGGTGTCGATCGCGATCTTGATCTGGTCGCCCTTGCCGAGGTTGGCGTCGCGCTTGAGTTCGCTGGCGATGATGCCGTCCGGGCTCGAGTCGTACAGCCAGAACCCGAAGTAGATGGCGCGGTCGTCGTACAGGACGCGGAACTCGGTGCGCTCGGACACCGGCATCGCGAAGCGCGGCTCGCGCTGGTAGAAGCCGCCGTTGAGCGGCGCCTGCTGCCACAGCGTCTCGTCCAGCCGCCCGTCGATGCGTACCGCCTGCCCCTCGGGGATGCGCATCGCCATCGCCCGGAAGGTCTCGGGATTGATGGCGTTGACGTCGATGGGCGCCGGCTCGTCCGGCGACGGGCCATCGGCAGACTGCGCCCAGGCCGGCCCGGTCAGGGCGCCGACGAGGACGAACGTCAGGAGGCAGCGGTGCGCGGACATGACGTGGATCGCCGCATTCTACAGGCGACGGCGCCCGCTTTGGTGTCACAGGATGTCGCCGCCCACGCCCTACTCCCCACTACCCACTCCCCACTCCCCACCACCCACCACCCACTACCCACTACCCACTACCCAAAGAGATACCCCAACATCGGCCCCACGCGGGCGGCCCAGGCGCCCTCGCTGTGGGTGGCGCCCTCGTGCTCGGAGTAGTGGAGGTCGTCGCCCTCGCGCCAGCCCATCCGCACGAGCGCGGTGCGCAGGGCGCGCGCGTCCGTCAGCCCCCGCCGGCCTTCGGCGGTCCCCATGTCGAGCCAGATCCGCAGGGCCGGCTTCGGCCGCGCGTCGCGCACCGTCCGCAGGATGACGCGCCGGTCCCACCACACCGAGGGCGACAGCACCGCGACCTTGCTGAACACCGACGGGTGCGTCAGCCCGAGGTGGAGGGAGACGAGCGCCCCAAGCGAGGACCCCGCGATCCCTGTGTGCTCCCGGTCCGGCCACGTGCGGTACGTCCGGTCGATGAACGGCTTCAGCTCCTCGATGATCAGCCGCCCGTAGTCGCCGGCCTGGCCGCCCCCGAGCTTCCGGTCCGGCGTCGGCGTGTACTCGTGAATCCGCCGGCCTCCGGTGTTGTTGATGCCGACGATGATGAGGGGATCGAGGCGCCCCGCGTCGATGAGCCGATCGGCGGTCTCGCCCACCTGCCAGTGATGGCCGCGCTGATAGGCGGTCTCGGGGTCGAACAGGTTCTGCCCGTCGTGCATGTACAGCACGGGATACCGGCGCGCGTCCTCCGCCGCGTATCCCGGCGGCAGGTACACGACCAGGTCACGATCGTCGGGAAGGAAGGCCGACTTGAAGCGGGCGTGGCGTTCGAGGTGGGGCACGGGGATCCCTAGTATAGAATCCCCTCCGGCATGACGCGCACGTATCACCGCTGGTATTCGCAGAGCCTTCACCGCGACATGGAGACACTCGTCTTCGGACACGGGGGCGCGCCCGTGATCGTCTTTCCGAGCTCGATGGGCGCGTTCTTCGAGTACGAGGACCGCGGCATGGTGGCCGCCGTCGGGGACAAGCTGGAGCACGGCGCGCTGCAGCTGCTGTGCGTGAGCTCGGTGGACAGCGAGAGCTGGTACAACTCGCACGTGCATCCGCGACACCGCATCGAGCGGCACCTGCAGTACGAGCACTACATTCTGAATGACGTCGTGCCGCTCGCCCGCCATCTCAACCCGCACCACGAGGGCCTCGGGGTGACGGGCTGCAGCTTCGGCGCGTACCACGCGATGACGCTCGCCCTCCGGTACCCGGAGCTCTTCACCTCCTGCATCACCATGGGTGGGCGCTACGACAACGCGTCGTTCCTCGACGGCTACGACGACACCGATGGCTACCTGCTCAGCCCGCTCCGCTCCCTGCCCCGGCTCGACGACCCGCGTTACCTGGACCCCATCCGCCGCAACAAGTTCGTGCTCGCCACCGGCGAGCACGACATCTGCCGGGGCGCCAACGAGGAGTTCTCGGGCGTCCTGCACGCGAAGGGCATCCCGCACGCGCTGCACGTCTGGGGCAGCGGCTCCAAGCACGACTGGCCCGACTGGCGCCCGATGGCCGCGGCGTATCTGCCGTAGTGCCAGGGTGCCCAAGGTGCCCAGGGTGCCCAAGGTGCCCAGGGTGCCCACGGTGCCCAGAGTGCTGCACCCGTGGGCAACTTTGGCCACCTGAGCACGTTGAGCACCGTGGGCATCCTGGGCACCTCGGGCACCTCGGGCACTTTGGGCACCGTGGGCACCGTGGGCACGTGGGCACCGTGGGCACCTTGAGCACCGTGGGCACCGTGGGCACCTTGAGCACCTTGGGCACCTTGGGCACCTTGGGCACCTTGGGCACCTTGAGCACCGTGGGCACCTTGAGCACCTTGGGCACCGTGAGCACCTTGGGCACCTTGGGCACCTTGGGC
>JAUXWO010000124.1 GCA_030680175.1 Vicinamibacterales bacterium | reverse complement strand
CCCCACTCCCCACTCCCCACCGCCCACCCCTGTCGTCGCGACTTTGCTACAGTGGACCCATGACCGGAAAGACGCTCGCCGTGGGCGCGGCCGTCGGCCTCGGGCTGGCGGCGGCGCTCGCGACCGCCGCGACGCAGCGCGACGATGCGTTCGGCGAGTCGCGCGATCATCCGGCGATCGCCTACACGGCGACGGCGCCGGACGATGCGGTGGCGCGGCTCAACCGGCGCCTGGCGTCGGGGGACGTGACGCTGCGCTTCGACCCGCGGCACGGCTATCTCGGATCCGTGCTCGAGGCGCTCGGCGTGCCGGTGTCGTCGCAGGTCCTCGTCTATTCGCAAACCAGCTTCCAGGCGCCGCTCATCACCTTCGAGCAGCCGCGCGCGCTCTTCTTCACCGACGAGGTCGCGGTGGGGTGGGTGCCTCCCGGGGAGGTGCTCGAAGTCTCGGCGCTCGACCCGCGCCAGGGCACGATCTACTACGAGCTGCGCCAGACGCCCGAGGCGGCGCCCCGGTTCACGCGGAACGATCGGTGTCTGGCGTGCCACATCTCGTGGGATACGCGCGCCGTGCCCGGACCGCTCGTGCAGACGGCGTTCCCGCGCCGCCACGACCGCGAGTACGCCAACGGCTTCGTCGTCGACCATCGCGTGCCGCTCGATGAGCGGTGGGGCGGCTGGTTCGTGACGGGCCGGCGGACGCCGCCGGCGCACGTCGGCAATCAGGCGTTGATTCAGCCCGCGCTCACGGGCCGCGCGTCGCGGCCGCGCGCGCTGACCGTCGTCGAGGGCCTGCCGGAGGGCGCGGGCTACCTGGCCGGCACGAGCGACGTCGTGGCGCTGATGGTGCTCGATCACCAGGCGCACCTGACGAACCTGCTCACGCGGGCGGGGTGGGAGGCGCGGGTGGCCGTCCACGACGGCTGGCTGGCGGCCAATGCCTCGACCGCGACGCTGCCGCCGCGGGTGCAACAGGCCGTCGACGAACTCGCCGACTACATGCTCTTCGTGGACGAGGCGCCCATCGCGGGCCGGATCGAGGGCGGGTCCGGGTTCGCCGAGTGGTTCAGCGCCCAGGGGCCGCGCGATGCGAAGGGGCGCTCGCTCCGCGACCTGCAGCTCGAGGGGCGCCTGATGCGCCATCCGCTCAGCTACATGATCTACACGGCGGCGTTCGACGCGCTGCCGCCGGTCGTGAAGCAGGCGGTGTATCGACGCCTGGGGGCGGTGCTCGCGGGCGACGACGCGGCCCCGAAGTACCGCCACCTCACGCCGGCCGTGCGGCAGGCCGTGCGCGAGATTCTGCGCGAGACGAAGCCCGATCTGCCCGCCGATCTCCGCTGAGCGGAGCGCGCCCCGAAGTACAATGGCGGGATGCCTGCTACCCCGCGCACCGCTCCTGTCACCCCCGGCTTCAAAGGACTCGGCCTCGGCGAGGCTCTGGTCAAGGCGGTCGCGGCCCTCGGGTACGAGGAGCCCACGCCGGTCCAGACCGCCACGATGCCCCTGATGCTCTCGGGGCGCGACCTGATCGGCCAGGCGGCGACCGGCACCGGAAAGACCGCGGCGTTCGCGCTCCCGATGATCCAGCGGCTCACCGAGACGGACCCGCCGGCGGCCGGCGCGCGGCGGGCCTCGCGGCGCGCCACGCGCGGGCTCGTGCTCGTTCCGACGCGCGAACTCGCGATGCAGGTGGCCGAGGCGGTCCACAAGTACGCCCACGGCACCGGGGTCTCGGTGGTGCCGCTCTACGGCGGTGCGTCGATGCTGCAGCAGATCCGCGCCCTCGAGCGCGGCGTCGACATCGTCGTCGCCACCCCGGGCCGTGCGCTCGACCACCTGCGGCGGCAGTCGCTCGACCTGAGCGCCGTCGCGATGCTGGTGCTCGACGAGGCGGACGAGATGCTCGACATGGGCTTCGCCGAGGACATCGACGCCATCCTCGAGGCCACGCCCGAGGCCCGGCAGACCGCGCTCTTCTCGGCGACGATGCCGCCGCGCCTGCGGGCGATCGCCGAGCGCCATCTGCGCAAGCCCGAGCGCATCACCGTGCAGCGCGAGACGCCGGCCGCCGGCAAGCTGCCGCGCGTGCGCCAGGTCGCCTACATCGTGCCGCGCGCGCACAAGGCGGCGGCGCTGCAGCGCGTGCTCGACATCGAGAGCCCGACGTCCGCGATCGTGTTCTGCCGGACCCGGCTCGAAGTCGACACCCTCGTCGAAACCCTGAACGCGCACGGCTATCGGGCCGAGGCGCTCCATGGCGGCATGCAGCAGCGCCAGCGCGAAGCCGTGATGCGCCGGTTCCGTGCGGCGAGCGCCGACCTGCTCGTGGCCACCGACGTGGCGGCGCGCGGGCTCAACATCGAGCAGCTGTCGCACGTCATCAACTACGACGTGCCGTCGGCGCCGGAAGCCTACATCCACCGCATCGGCCGCACCGGCCGCGCGGGGCGTGAGGGGACGGCGATCACGCTCGCCGAGCCGCGCGAGCATCGCCAGCTGCAGGCGCTCGAGCGCGCGACGCGCCAGAAGATCGAGGTCGCGACGCTGCCGACCGTGGCGGACCTCCGCGCGCGCCGCCTGGAGCTGACGAGCGCCTCGCTCCGCGAGCAGATCCTCGCCGGCGAGCTGGACGATGTGCGTGTGGTGGTGGAGCAGCTGGCGGGGGAGTTCGGGATTCTGGACGTCGCCGCCGCGGCCGTCAAGCTGGCACACAGCGCCCTGACCGGTGACGGCGAGGAACAGGAACTGCCGGCCGCCCCGCCGCCGCGCGAGGGCCGGTTCGATCGCGGTCCGCGCGAACGGCCGGAGGGCCGGGCCCCCCGTGAGCGGGCGGAGGGCCGCGCCCCGCGGCGCGCGGCGCCATCGGGCCCCACGGCGCGCCTCTTCTTCGGCGCCGGCCGCGAGGCGGGCATTCGTCCCGCCGACCTCGTGGGTGCCATCGCCAACGAAGCCGGGATCTCGTCGCGCGACCTCGGGGCCATCGAGATCACCGATCGCTTCTCCCTGGTGGACGTCCCGGAAGAGGCGGCCGATCACATTGTCGAGACGATGCGGAAGACGATGCTGCGCGGCAAGAAGGTGCTCGTGCGGCGCGACCGCGCCGGCGAGTAGCGGCGCCGCGCCGCCCGCGAAGAGCGAAGACCGAATCGCGAAAAGCGAAAAGCGAATCGCGAACAGCGAACAGCGAACAGCGAATAGCGAATAGCGAAAAGCGAATCGCGAATCGCGTCAGAACACCGGCAGCAGCCAGCGGCCGAACACGCGGATCACGACGGCGATGAGCACGATCGCCATCAGATTCAGGCCGAACCCGGCGCGCATCATCTGCCCGACCGTCACCCAGCCCGACGAGAACACGATCGCATTCGGCGGCGTGGCCACCGGCAACATGAACGCGCACGTGCACGCCAGCGCCGCGGCGAAGAGCACGGGCATCGGGTCGATGCCGAGGCCGACGGCCGCGGCCGCCAGGATCGGAATGAACGTGTTGGCCACGGCCGTGTTGCTCGTGAGCTCCGTCAGGAAGATCACGAGCGTCGTCGCCGCCAGCAGGACCCAGAGCGTCTTGACGCCCGCCAGCCCGCTGAAGCCCGACGCGAGCCACGCATCCACCTGATTGCCGCTGATGGCCGCCGCCAGGCTGAGCCCGCCGCCAAAGAGCAGCAGGATCCCCCACGGCAGCGTCTGGGCGGTGGTCCAGTCGAGCGCGAATTCGCGCGTGCGCCAATGCACCGGAATCACGAAGAGCGCCAGCGCGCCCGTCATGCCGATGATGGCGTCTGAGAGGCCGGTCAGCCCCGTCGCCGCCGCGATCTGCGGACGGAAGATCCAGCCGAGGGCCGTGCACGCAAACACCAGCAGCACGATGCGCTCGCCACGCGTCATCGCCCCCAGCCGGTTCAGCTCGTCATCGATCTCACGGGCGACCTCGGGCGGCACCGACAGCCGCACGGGAAACGCCACGCGCGTGAGGAAGAGCCAGGTGAGCGGCAGCATGAGCGCCACGAGCGGCAGCCCGATGCGCATCCACTCGAGCATCGTGAGCTCGATGCCGAGCTCCGCACGCGCGTACTGCGCGAGCACCAGGTTGGGCGGCGACCCGATGAGGGTGCCGAGGCCGCCGATCGAGGCGCCATACGCGATGCCGAGCATGAGGCAGGTGGCGAGATTCGACAGCGCCGCGTCGACCGCGGGATCACGCCGGTCCAGCCGCTGCTGCAGCAGCAGGATGACGCTCGTGCCGACGGGCAGGAGCATGACGGCGGCCGCCGTGTTCGAAATCCAGAGGCTGAGCGACGCCGTCGCGAGCATGAACCCGGCGACGAGCCGCGCGGGCGCGGTGCCGACGCGCCGCACGATGCCGAGCGCGATCCGCGTGTGGAGCGACCAGCGCTGCATCGCGAGCCCGATCATGAAGCCGCCCATGAACAGGAAGACGATGTCCGACGCATACGGCCGCATGGCCTCGGCGGCCGGGAGCACGCCCGCCAGGGGAAAGACGACGACGGGGAGGAGCGCGGTGGCGGCGAGCGGAATCGCCTCCGTCATCCACCAGAGGGCCATCCAGACGCCGATGGCGGCCGTCGCGCGGCCGGCGTGGGCCAGGCCGCCGGCGTCGGCGTCGGGCAGCGCCCAGTAGCAGACGAGGCCGAGCACGGGCCCGAACACCAGGCCGAGCCACGCGATGCGATCGGAGACGGGCATGGGCATAGACAGTAGTCGATTCGCATCGGATCGCGGGCGGCCGCGGGACCGGCGGCCTCTGCAGTGGGACGGGGGCCGCGGGAAGCCGATCGCCGCGCGCCGATCGCTGCAGGCCTTCGTCCTGACCGGTCGTTTGGTCTGTTTTTATTGATCAAGGGGGTGCAGGGCGGGCCCGCGGGCCTCGAGCATGCGCTAAACGCATGTTTGCCAGCTGTTTACGTCGACAGGCCGCCAGCGGACGCCGGTGCCACGGACCGGTCGGAAGGCGCTAAGTGTCTACGTGCCCGGCATATACGGAGACAACTTGTTGCACTTTCGCGGGGATATGGAGTGCATCGATGGGTGTATAGTCAGCCCGATAATCCAGATATCCTTCGGCCAGGGCACCGGGTGTGCCTGGCTGGCGGAAGGGGGAGCCGGTCGTATGAGGCGTTCGATACCGACGGTCCTGGGCGTGTGCGCAGTCGCGCTGGGCCTTGCAGTCGTGACGGAAACCGCCCAGCGTGGGACGGACGCGCAGGAGCCGCGGTCCGCCACCGTGGCGGCGCCGGCGCCGCCGGCCGCCGCCCCGCCGATGATGAGCGCGCGCGCGGCCTCGACGCGCACCGCGGCCTCCACGGCGGCCACCGTCGAGGAGCACAACGCCACCATCAAGCAGTACTGCTCGACCTGCCACAGCGACCGGGCGAAGGCCGGCGGGCTGTCGCTGGCCGGCTACGACGTGGCGGAGGCGGCCGCGCACGCCGACGTCACGGAGAAGATCATCGTCAAGCTGCAGACGGGCATGATGCCGCCGTCGACGGCGCGCCGGCCCGACGAGGCGACCTACGCGTCGCTCATCACCGCGCTCGAGACGCGGGTGGACGCCGCCGCCGCGCGGAACCCGAACCCGGGCCGCCGCACGTTCCAGCGCCTGAACCGCACCGAGTACACGCGCGCCATTCGCGACCTGCTGTCGCTCGATATCGACCCGGGCAAGTGGCTGCCGCTCGACCAGATGAGCGAGGGCTTCGACAACGTGGCCGACGAGCAGACGCTCTCGCCGCTGCTGCTCGAGGCGTATCTGAACGCCGCCGCCGACATCAGCCGCATGGCCGTGGGCGACCGCGCGACGGGCGTGCTGGACCACACCTACACGAACCCGAGCTACGTCTCGCAGCATCCCTGGGATCACGTGCCCGGCGCGCCCTACGGCACGCGCGGCGGCATCGTGGTCGATCACGTGTTTCCGGCCGACGGCGAGTACGTGTTCGAGATGACGTTCATCTCGGGTGACAACTCGCGCTTCGAGGATGTGGACGTCTCGGTCGGCGGCGACCGCGTGGCGTTCGTGCCCTACGAGATCGCCGAGAGCGGCGGCGCCGACGGACGCGGCGGCGAGGTGATGCGCACCGAGCCCATCTTCGTCCGCGCCGGCCAGCAGACGGTGGCCGCGGCCTTCATCCGCCGCACCGAGGGCCCGTACGAGGACCTCATCCGCCCGCACGACTGGTCCTACGCGGGCGGCGGGTCGGGCGGCGCGGGCATCACGACCCTCCCGCACCTGCGCGACATCGTCATCAAGGGGCCCTACAAGGTCGCCGGCATCTCCGAGACGCCGAGCCGCCGGATCGTCTTCACGTGCCGGCCGACGTCGGCGGCGGAAGAGGCGCCGTGCGCGGCCGAGATCGTGCGCGGGCTGGCGAGCCGCGCCTACCGCGCGCCGCTCAGCGCCGAGCGCTTCGAGAGCCTGATGCGCTTCTATGAAGAGGGCCGGGCGGAAGGCGACTTCGAGCACGGGATCCGCACGGCCCTCGAGGCCATCCTGTCGAGCCCGAGCTTCGTGTTCCGCATGGAGCGGACGCCGCAGACGGCGCGGGCGGCCTCGGCCTACCGCGTGAACGACCTGGCGCTGGCGTCGCGGCTCTCGTTCTTCCTCTGGGGCATGCCGCCCGACCAGGAACTGCTGGAGATCGCGAGCGCCGGCAAGCTGAACGACCGCGAACTGGAGCGTCAGGCGCGCCGGATGCTGGCGGACCCGCGGGCCGAGGCCCTCGGCACGCGCTTCGCGGGCCAGTGGCTGCGGCTGCAGGACCTCGACAAGGTCAAGCCGGACCCGAACTTCTATCCGAACTTCGACGAGAACCTCGCCGCCGCCATGAAGCGCGAGACGTCGCTGTTCTTCTACAACCTGGTCAAGGAAGACCGCAGCGCGCTCGAGCTGCTGTCGGCCGACTACAGCTACATGAACGAGCGGCTGGCGCGGCACTACGGCATCCCCGGGGTGGCCGGCCGCGACTTCCAGCGCGTGACGTATCCCGACACGAACCGCCGCGGCGTCCTCGGCCACGGCAGCGTGCTCGTGCAGACCTCGATGGCCAATCGCACGTCGCCCGTGCTGCGCGGCAAGTGGGTGATGGAGGTGCTGCTCGGGTCGCCGCCGCCGCCGCCGCCGCCGAACGTGCCGCTGCTCGAGGAGACCGAAGGCACGCACGAGGGCAAGATGCTGACGACGCGGGAGCGGCTGCAGATTCACAGCACGAACCCGACCTGCAGCTCGTGCCACCGGATGATGGATCCGATTGGCATCGCGCTCGACAACTTCGACGTGACCGCGAAGTGGCGCCTGCGCGAGAACGCGGTGCCGCTCGACACGCGCGGCGATTTCTACGACGGCACGCCGGTGAACACCCCGGGCGAGCTGTCGGCGGCGCTGATGAAGCGGCCCGTGCCGCTCATCCGCACCATGACCGGGAACCTGCTGGCCTACGCGTTGGGCCGGCGGGTGGAGTACTTCGACCAGCCGACCATCCGCCGCATTGCGCGGGAGGCCGAGGCGAACGGCAACAAGATGTCGTCGTTCCTGCTGGGCGTGGTCAGAAGCGATGCGTTCCGTATGGCGCAAGCGGACGTCGAGACGTCCACCGAGGCTGAGAATCGGGCGGTTGGTCGGTAGCACCCCACTTGAAGATCGAGGAGACCAAAGACGATGTCCTTCATCACCGGAAAGCACATGGCTCGCCGCACCTTCCTGCGCGGCATGGGAGTGACGGTCACGCTGCCCTTCCTGGACGCGATGGTCCCGGCAGGGTTTGCCAAGACGCGCGCGGACGGCCGCACGCGCCTGGTGTGCATCGAGGAAGTGCATGGCCTTGCGGGCTGTAACGAGTGGGGCCACCAGCAGGGCCTCTACGCGCCGTCGACGGTGGGCGCCGACTTCGAGCTCGTGCCCGACAACCCGCTGACGTCGCTCCTGCCGTACCGCGACTACCTGACGGTCATCAGCAACACCGACGTCCGGATGGCCGAGGCCTTCTCGCTCCCGGAAATCGGCGGCGACCACTTCCGCTCGACCGCGGTCTTCCTGACGCAGTCGAAGCCGAAGCAGACGCAGGGCTCCGACATCTACTGCGGCACCTCGCTCGACCAGCTCTACGCGCAGAAGTTCGGCCAGGCCACGCCGATGCCGTCGATGCAGTTCTGCATCGAGGCGCTCGATCAGGCCGGCGGCTGCACCTACAACTACTCGTGCGTGTACACCGACTCGGTGAGCTGGGCCTCGCCGACCGAGCCGATGCCGATGATCCGCGACCCGCGCGTCGCCTTCGACATGCTGTTCGGCGCCGGCACGACGCCGGAAGACCGGGCCGCCCGCCGCAAGTCGCGCCGCAGCATCCTGGACTGGATCCAGGGTGAGGTCGCCGACATGCGCAAGGACCTCGGCCCGACGGATCGCGTCCGCCTCGACCGCTACCTCGAGAACGTCCGCGAGGTCGAGCGCCGCATCCAGATGGTCGAAGCGCACAACACGAGCGGCGAGCACCGCGAGCTGCCCGAGGCGCCCATCGGCGTGCCCGACTCGTTCACCGAGCACATGCAGCTGATGTTCGACCTGCAGGTCCTCGCGTTCGAGACGGACATGACCCGCATCACGACCTTCAAGACAGGCCGTGACGCGCAGAACCGCGTGTTCCCCGAGAGCCCCTCGAGCCAGCCGTTCCACCCCGCGTCCCACCACGGGAACCGCGAGGACCGGATCCTCGAGTTCAACAAGATCAACCAGTTCCGCGTCGGCCAGCTCCCGTACTTCCTCGACAAGATGAAGGAGACGATGGACGGTGAGCAGAGCCTGCTCGACAAGACGGTGGTCGTGTGGGGTTCGCCGATGGCCGATGCCAACGTGCACAACCACCGGCGCTGCCCGCTCATGCTCCTCGGCAAGGGCGACGGCATCCTGAAGGGCAACCTGCACCTGAAGGCGGCCGACGGCACGCCGATGGCCAACGTGTTCCTCACCCTGCTCAACGAGCTCGGCGTGGAAGACATCAACAGCTTCGGCGACAGCGACGGCCGCTTCTCGGTCACGCAGCCCGTCGGCGCCAGCAGCTAACCAGCGAGGAGTCAGACACGCCATGCTTCGCCGTTTTGGCACGAGCCTGATTGCCGCCGTCCTGATGGCCTCGCTCGCCGGGGCCGCTCAGTCCAACGCCCCGGTGGCCGACGCGGCCATGCGGGGCGACCTCGCCGCCGTGCGGACGCTCCTCCAGGAGGGCGCCGACGTCAACGCCTCGCACGGCGACGGCATGTCGGCCCTGCACTGGGCCGCCGAGCGCGGCAACGCCGCGCTCATCGAGATGCTGGTCTATGCGGGCGCCAATCCGCACGCCGAGACCCGCATCGGCCAGTACACCCCGCTGCACCTGGCCGGCCGCGCCGGCCAGGCGCCCGCGGTCGCCGCCCTCATCAAGGCCGGCGCCAAGGTGGACGCGACCACCACGACGAGCGGCGTGACGCCGCTGCACCTGGCCGCCGCGGCCGGCAGCGCCGAGTCCGTGCGCCTGCTGGCGGAGAAGGGCGCCGACGTCAACGCGCCGGAGTCCAACTGGGGCCAGACGCCGCTCATCTTCGCGGCGGCCCAGAACCGCACCGAGGCCATCAAGGCGCTGCTCGCCCTCGGCGCGAAGCCGGACGTGACGACCAGCACCGTGGACCTCGGGAAGCACACCGTCATCGATCGCGCCGCGAACCAGCTGCAGCGCCAGATCTACGACGGCTTCCGCAAGCAGCAGGGCGCCTCGCGCGACCTGTCGCCCGCGCAGGTCCAGGCCGGCGTGCAGGCGGCCCGCGCGCTCTACGCCTCCGGCTCGCTGCCCCCGGCCGCCGATGCCGCGGGCGGATCGGACAACCAGGACGCGCAGATCCAGCAGTTCATCATGCAGGGCGCCTCGTCGGTCGGCGCCAAGGGCGGGCTCACGGCGCTTCTCCACGCCGCCCGCCAGGGCTACGTCGACGCGGCGATGGCGCTCATCGACGGCGGCGCCGACGTGAACCTGGTGAGCGCGGGCGACGGCACGAGCCCGCTGCTGATGGCCGTGATCAACGGCCAGTTCGACCTGGCCATCCAGCTCCTCGAGCGGGGCGCCGACCCGAACATCAAGGCGGAGGTCAACGGCGTGGCGCCGCTCTGGGCGGCCGTCAACGCCCAGTGGCAGCCGCGCACCCGCTTCCCGCAGCCCCAGCAGATGGAGCTGCAGTCGGCCAACTACCTCGACGTCATGGAGGCCCTGCTGAAGAAGGGCGCCGACCCGGATGCGCGCATCGGCATGCACCCGTGGTACATGGTCTACAGCGGCTGCGGCAACGCCAACTGCGGCCTCGCCGACACCGGCGGGTCCACGGCCTTCTGGCGCGCCGCCTACGCGGTCGACCTGCCCGCGATGAAGCTGCTGGCCAAGTACGGCGCCGATCCCAACATCCCGACCATGGCGCCCGCCCAGCGGCGTCGTGGCGGCGGTGGCCCGCCGCCGGCCGCCGCGCCGGCACCCGCTCCGCCCGCCGCACCGGTGCGCGCCAACACGGCCGCAAGCAACCAGCGCGCCGTGGACGGCGCGGTCACGCCGCCCTCGGGCACGGGCCGTCCCGCGCTCCGGCCGATGGCCGCCGCGCCGAACCCGACCGAAGCCGTCGATCCGAACGAGGATCAGTCGGGCCTGCCGCCCATCCCGGCCGGCGGCCCCGGCGTCTTCCCGCTCCACGCCGGCTCCGGCGTCGGCTACGGCGAAGGCTTCGCGGGCAACGCCCACCGGCACGCGCCGGATGGCTGGATGGCCGCCGTGAAGTACATGCTCGAGGAACTGGGCGGCGACGTGAACGCCCGGGACCACAACGGCTACACGCCGCTCCACCACGCGGCCGCGCGCGGGGACAACGAGATGATCCTCTATCTCGTCTCGAAGGGCGCCGACGTCACCGCCGTCAGCCGCCGCGGCCAGTCGGTCGCCGACATGGCCAACGGCCCCGTGCAGCGCGTCTCGCCCTACCCGGCGACCGTCGCCCTGCTCGAGAAGCTCGGCTCGAAGAACAACCACAACTGCGTGTCCTGCTAGGACCGCACGAGCGCAGTACAAACGAGGGCCGGGGGGCATTACCCCCCGGCCCTTGTCACGTACGAACACGTCCGGTTCGCGACGCAACCGGGTCTACGCTGATCACGTACAAAACACGAAGGACACGAAGGTCACGAAGACGGACGAAGGTCATTCAGGGATCCCGTTACGCCACCGGATCCCAGGGGTGATCTTTGTACGTCCTTCGTGGCCTTCCCGCCTCCGCTCGCCTCAGTCTCAGGGCGAGCTTCGGCGAGGTCGCGCCGTAGCGGCCTCCGGCCGCGGAGGCGGACGTGTGCTTCGTGTTTGTACGTCGTCAGAAGTCGAGGTTGTGCGTCAGCCGGGTGCCGTCGGCGGCGAAGCGGGCCATGTAGTCGGCGATGCGCCGCTCCGCCTCGGCCAGGTCCTCGTTGTCGAGCGTCAGGTTCAGCAGATCGATGAACCACGGCGCCTTGGTGGGGTGCGTGACCACCGCGTCGACGATCGCGCGCGCGATGGGGAGCGTCGTCGTCTTGGAGTGATCGTGCACGTCGCGGCTGCCGGCGGCCAGCAGCTTGGCGTACTCCTCGTCGAGCAGGCGCGCGAAGAGCGCGGGTGTGAGCGTGTCACCGGCCTCGACGCCGGTGGCCGCGTCGGCCTCGGTGAAGGGCGCCTGCTTGTGGAGCCATTCCCACAGGATGCTCACGCGGATCTCCCCCGTGGCCATGTCCTCCATCAGATAGAGCACATCGTCATTGCCGAAGAAGTCGGCGGGCTTGAGCGCGGCCGCCTGCATGCCCTGGCCGAACGCGTTGCCGTACTGCAGCGCGACGCTCAGCAGGTCGCGGGCGCCGCGCATGGTGCGTGGCGCGGGCTCGAGGAGGCGCAGGCCGGCGGCGTCAACGTCCGTGTAGGTGAGCGGGGGGAACTCGCGCCCGAGCTGGTTGGGCTGTCCGGCCCGCTCCCACACGGGCCGGACGATGTGGACCATCTTCCAGTGGGCGACCCACTTGCCGCTGGCGCCGGCGGCCTGCTCGCGCTCGGCGCCGCCGACGGCGCGGCGCATCCCGGCCTCGACACCGGCCTCGGAGCCCACGGGGATGTTCGGCTCCATGCCGCCCTGCCAGAGGGCCGAGCGGCCCTGCCGGTCGGGCGTGTTGACGGCGCGCCGCACGCGGTCCTCGTAGTGGCGCATGTAGCCGTACGTCATGGTGATGGCGTCGATGTTCGGATTCTGGAAGGCCGGGTCCCAGGCGATCGCGTCCGACACGCTGTTGATGTAGTCCCAGCGCCCCGTGTTGTAGCCGACGAAGCGCGGCCCGAGCGCGGCGCGGATCTCCATGAGCTGGAAGCAGGCCTCGAGCTGCTCGACGAGCACATACGTCTTGACCGTGCCCACGGCGAGACCGAGATGCGCCTCGAGCGCGGCCAGCATGTCGTGCCAGAGGGCGGCCTCTTCCGCTGTCTGAATTTTCGGCAGGTAGAGCACCACGGTGCGGCCGGCGTCGCGGAGGACCTGGTGGTTGGTGGTGACGTAGCAGGTCATGTCGACGATCGAGGCGGAGAAGCCGTGCCCGTTGGCGAGGCGGATGTGCCGGTCGTCGAGGTGGAGGCCGCGCGCGCGGAAGATGGGCGTGGTGAAGTCGAGCTGCGCGCGCCAGTCGTCGATGATGGGGCGGCCGAAGAAGCCCTCGGCCCACCGGTTCATCTCGGCGGCGACCTGCTCGGCGACGCGCAGGAACTCCGGCGCGCGCGCGAGGGCCAGCCGCAGGTTGCGCTGATTGTCGAGCGACATCGTGGACGTCTGACCGAGGGCGTCCTCGCCGTCGAACATCCAGCCGTCAGCGCCCGACAGCAGGGCGTAGGCCACGTTCCGCAGGCTCTGCTCGAGCGTGGCGCGCGGGCGGGCCGCGGGGCCGGTGCCCTGGATCCACTGGCGGGTGAGATCGGCGGGGATGTCGCTGCCGTCGAAGTCGCCGCGTCGCGCCTGGTCCACGGTGAGGGAGGTCCGGCCGATCGTCGACGCGGGATCGAGGAAGCGGATGGCCTCGCGCCGTGCCGCGCGGGCCCGGCGCCGGGCGATGCGCGCGGTCATCAGCGCCTGGCGATCGATCTCGAACGGCGCGAGCCGGTCGAGGGCCGCGCGGACCCCCGGGCTCAGCACATCGGCATAGTCACGTGCGACCTGGCTACGGAATTCAAGGGTGTGCATGGGTTCTACGATTCAGACAAGACATACAAACACGAAGGTCACGAAGGCCACGAAGACGCACAAATAACACACACAAGACAACAGGAACGACGCTCTGGAAAGAGCGCCATGGCAGACCAATCAGGGCTGAGGGAAAACCATTGGGTGCTTTCTTCGTGGCCTTCGTGTCCTTCGTGTTTTGTACGTCGCAGTCAGCGTTTCAGGTGCGAGGCCACCACCCACACGGCGGTCGCGGCGACCAGGAGCACGCCGATCGAGCCGGCGTTGACGATCCCGGTCTGCCCGAACCACACGATGGCGTAGCCGAGCGATCCGGCCAGCACCGTGTAGTAGGCCCAGGGCAGCAGCGTCTTGCGGATGACGATGCCTTCGCGCCCCGTCAGGCCGACAACGGCGGAGGCGGCCACGACGTTGTGGACGCAGATGACGTTGCCGGCCGCGCCGCCGACGGCCTGCAGGGCGACGATCCAGGTCGGGTCCACCGCGATGCGCTGCGCGACACCGAACTGGAAGAGCGCGAACATCATGTTGCTGACGGTGTTGCTGCCGGCGACGAACGCCCCGAGGCCGCCGATGAGCGGCGCGAAGAACGGCCAGGCCGATCCCGCCACCGCGGCGATGCTCTCGGCCAGCACGATGGGCATCCGCTCGTAGCCGGCGGCGCCGCCCCCGCTGTTGATGAACACCTGCACCATCGGCACGGTGAAGACGAGCGCCGCCGAGGCGCCGAGCATCACCTTGGAGGAGCTGGCCACGGCGTGCGAGAACGCCGTCGTGTCCATGCGGTGCAGGAAGAACGTCACGAGCGCCACGACGATGAAGATCGTGCCGGGGAGGTAGAGGGGCTGCACGCTGGCGGTGATCCCGGTGCCGAAGATGTCGGCCCAGCTGAGCGTCCACGACTGCAGCGTGGACCCGATCGGGATCGTCCGGAGGCGGGTCAGCACGAGCAGCACGCCGACGAGCACGTACGGCGACCACGCGAGCGCGAGCGACATGGGCCCGTCACGGTGGTCGATGTCGCGGGGACGGATCGTGCCGGTCCACTCCGGCTCCCAGCGTTCCCGCGCCTCGAAATCCCAGTGGTCGTCGTCCGGCGGCATCAGGAAGCCGCGCTTGGCCGCGGGCACGACGATCGCGAGGCCGATCAGGCCGCCAAACATCGACGGGAACTCCGGCCCGAGGAAGTTGGCGAGCAGCACGTACGGCACCGTCATCGCAAAGGCGGCGAACAGCGCGAACCGCCACACGCGCAGCCCGTCGGTGAAGGAGCGGCTCGGCCCGAAGAAGCGCGTCATCAAGGCCACGACGAACAGGGGGATCAGCGTGCCGGCCACCGCGTGGAGGATGGCGACCTTCGCGCCGATGAGCGCGAGGAACTGGTTCCAGTCGGCATAGCCGATCGACGCCGCGTAGGCGCGCACCGCATCGTCGTTCAGCCCCGTGCCGACGCCGACGAGGATGGGGGTGCCGACGGCGCCGAACGAGACCGGCGTGCTCTGGATGACCATGCCGGCGACGACGGCCGCCATGCCGGGGAAGCCGAGGCCGACCATCAGGGGCACGGCCACGGCGGCGGGCGTGCCGAAGCCCGCGGACCCTTCGATGAAGCTGCCGAAGAGCCACGCGATGATGATGACCTGCACGCGGCGGTCGGGCGTGATGTTGGTGAAGCCGAGGCGGATGGCCTTGAGGCCGCCGCTCTCCTGCAGGACGTTCAGGAGCAGGATGGCGCCGAAGATGATGTAGACGAGCGAGGCGGCGGTGACCAGCCCGTTGATGGTGGCGGCCGCCACCTGCGCCGCGGTGATCTGCCACACGCCGAGCGCCAGCGCGACGGCCACCGCGTACGAGATGGGCATCGCCTTGCTGGCCGGCCAGCGGAGGATGACGAGAAAGAGCGCCACCACCGCGATCGGCATCACCGACAGAAACGCCAAGGTGCCAAGTCCCACAGGCTCTCCTCGTTGGCTGCTGGCCCCGGGAACTCGGTGCCGTGCGCAGAGTCTACTTCAGGAATTTCCGATTGTGGAATGCCGAATCCCGCGCGAGGCGCGGCACGCGATCGGATCATCGCCCCTCCGGCCACGCGGTGCGGTTGTCGAGCGCATTTGGTCTAGAGTAGGCACGACATGCAGATGAGTGCGATGGAGACACGGCGAGACATTTCCGGCGGACGCGCGTGGACGTGGCGCGCCGCCGCGGTCCGGTGGGGCCTGCGGGCGGCGCTCGTCACGGCCGCGGCGCTCCCATTGGCCGGGCAGGCGGGAGATCCGATCGCCCGCGGCACGCTCGACGGGCAATGGCCCACCTACGGCGGCGACCTCGCCAGCCGGCGGTACTCGCCGCTGGCCGAGGTCGACGCGAGCAACTTCAACCGGCTCGAGATCGCCTGGCGGTTCCGGACCGAGAATCTGGGTCCGACGCCCGAGTTCGCGTTCCAGGCGACGCCGCTCATGGTGGACGGCACGCTGTACCTCACCGCGGGGTCGCGCCGCGCGGCCGTCGCGCTGGACGCGGCAACCGGCGAGATGAAGTGGATGCACCGGCTCGACGAAGGGCCGCGCGGGCAGGCGGCGCCGCGCCGCCTGTCGGGCCGCGGCCTGGCGTACTGGGCGGGCGGCGGCGAGTCGCGCATCCTCTACGTGACGCCGGGGTACCAGCTCGTCGCCCTCGACACGGCGACCGGCCACCGCATCCCCACCTTCGGCGCCGGCGGCATCGTCGACCTGAAGCGCGAGATGGATCAGGACATCGATCCGATCACCGGCGACATCGGCCTGCACTCGGCGCCGATCGTCGTCGGGAACACCATCATCATCGGCGCGGCGCATGCCGAGGGCGGTACGCCGCCGAGCAAGACCAACATCAAGGGCTACGTGCGGGGCTACGACGTGCGCACGGGCCGGCGGCTGTGGATCTTCAAGACCGTGCCCGGCCCGGGGGAGTTCGGCCACGAGACGTGGGAGGACGGCTCGTGGGAGTACACCGGCAACACGGGCGTCTGGGTGCAGATGACCGTGGACGAGGAGCTCGGGCTCGTCTACCTGCCGGTGGAGGTGCCGACGGGCGACTACTACGGCGGCCATCGCCCCGGGAACAACCTGTTCAGCGAGAGCCTCGTCGCCGTGGACATCCACACGGGGGAGCGGCGCTGGCACTACCAGCTCGTGCATCACGGCATCTGGGATCACGACATCCCGTGCGCGCCGATCCTGGCGGACCTGCGCATCGATGGCCGCGTGGTGAAGGCCGTAGCCCAGGCGACCAAGCAGGGCTGGGTCTACGTGTTCGACCGGGCGACGGGCGAGCCCGTGTGGCCGATCGAGGAGCGGCCCGTGGAGCGCGGCGACGTCCCCGGGGAGTGGTACTCGCCGACGCAGCCGTTCGTGACGAAGCCGCCGGCCTTCGACCGGCAGGGCGTCTCGATCGACGATCTGATCGACTTCACCCCGGCGCTGCGCGCGGAAGCCGTCGCGCTGGTCGAGCGCTTCAAGCTCGGGCCGCTGTTCACGCCGCCGGTCGTCAGCCAGTGGGAGGGGCCGCGCGCGACGCTCATGCTGCCGAACATCACCGGCGGCGCCAACTGGCAGGGCGGATCGCTCGATCCCGAGACCAACTACTTCTACATCTTCTCGAACACCAACATCTCCGCGGTCGCGCTGGTGCCCGGCGAGCGCACCAAGTCCGACATGCGGCACGTGCGCGGCTTTGCCGGCGATCCCGCCGACACGAGCGGGCGGCCATCGTTTCCACAGCTGAACGTCCAAGGACTGCCGCTCGTGAAGCCGCCGTACGGGCGCATCACCGCGCTCGACCTGAATGCCGGCACGCTGGCGTGGCAGATCGCGCACGGCGAGACGCCGGATGCCGTCAGGAACCACCCCGCGCTGAAGGGGCTGACGATCCCACGGACGGGGCGGCAGGGCCGCATCGGCGTGCTGACGACGAAGACGCTCGTGATTGCGGGCGAGGGCGGGATGAACGAGACGCCGCAGGGGCGGGGCGCCATGCTGCGTGCCTACGAGAAGGCCACGGGCGTCGAGGTGGGCGCCGTCTACATGCCCGCACCGCAGACCGGGTCGCCGATGACCTACGCGCTCGACGGACGCCAGTACATCACCGTGTCGGTGAGCGGCCCCGGCGTGCCCGGCGAGCTCATCGCCTACCGCCTGGCCGCGACGAAAGCTGAGCCTTGACGCGGGCGTGGCGGTAGGCGACACTGCGCTGATCCCGGTGACGGGCGGTGTTCGCACCGGGGACGCGAGGAGTCGGCGGCACGTCCTGGAGGCAGACGATGGCACGCACCCGTTCCCGTGGCAGGACCTCGCGCGTCGGCTGGGCCAGTGTGCTGACAATGTCGGCCATCGCTCTCCTGGGTGTCAGCGCCCTGCGCGCGGCGCACGACGGGCCGACTGGCGCCGACGAGGTCTCGCAGGCGCCATCGACGGCGGTCACCTACGCGACACACGTCGCGCCCATCCTGCAGAAGAACTGTCAGAACTGCCATCAGCCCGGCGGCATCGGCCCCATGCGCCTGATGGAGTACGAGGACGTTCGCCGGTGGGCGCCGGTCATCAAGGCGCGCGTCGTGCAGCGCGAGATGCCGCCGTATCACTACGACACCCACGTCGGCATCCAGGACCTGCAGGGCGACTGGCGGATGTCGGACGACGACATCCAGACCGTGGTGCGCTGGGTCGACGGCGGGGCGCCGATGGGGGATCCGGCCGACCTGCCGCCGCCCGTGACGTGGCCGCCGGCCGGCGAGTACCTCCTCGCGAAGCGCTTCGGTCCGCCCGACCTCGTCATCAAGGCCGCGCCGTACACCGTGCCCGCCAAGGGCCAGGATCGCTGGTGGCGTCCCGCGGTGCCGAGCGGCCTCACCGAGGACCGCTGCATCAAGGCGATCGAGACGAAGCCGTCGGTGCCTGGCCGCGCCGTGACCCACCATGCGAATTCCACGTTCGAGCCCGCCGGCTCGACGCGCGAGCCGGACGCCGTGGGCGGCAGCGGCCCGGGCAGCACCCGGCTGTCCGAGTACGCGCTCGGGAAGATCGGCGAGGTGATCCCGTCGGACGCCTGCCGCATCGCCCCCGCCAATTCGAACGTGCGCTGGGACATCCACTACTACCCGAACGGCGTCGAGATCGTGGACGACCAGGTCGAGGTGGGCATCTGGTTCCACGATCGCGACGTGACGCCCGAGACGCGCTATCGCCAGACGCTCGGCCTCTATGCCCTGCAGAGCGGCACGGGCGACTTCGAGATCGAGCCGCACGGCACCTTGATGACGCAGGGCTACCGCCGGTTCGAGACGCCCGTGCGCATCGACAGCTGGCAGCCGCACGGGCACCTGCGCCTCGTGGCGAAGCGGCTCGAGGTGTTGTACCCCGATGGCCGGCGCGAGACGCTGAGCATGGTCTCGAACTGGAACCCCGGCTGGCACCACAGCCACGTCTACGCACCGGAGGCCGCGCCGATCCTGCCGGCCGGGTCGGTGATCATCAACACGGCGTGGTACGACAACACCGCACGCAACCGCTACAACCCGGATCCCGATCAGTGGGTGGGGGTGGGCGACCGCACGACCGATGAGATGTCGCACGCGTGGATCGCCGTCACGCATCTCGACGCGCAGGGCTACGAGCGCCTGACGACGGAGCGCGACCGGGAGCGTGAGCGTCGATGACGAGGCGGGGGGGAGCCGCCGGCCTGCTGGCCGCCGCGGTGGTGATGGCGCTCGGGATGATCGTAGCGGACGCGCGGCAGCAGTCACGGCTGCCGCTCTCGCCGGGGGCGCCCTCCGGCGCCGGCGTCGCGCCGTATTTTGACGGGTGGTACGCGAACCCCGACGGCACCTTCACGCTCTCGTTCGGGTTCATGAACCGCAACACCCGCGAGGTCGTGGACATCCCGATCGGCGATCGCAACCGGATCGAGCCCGAGGAGTTCGATGGCCGCCAGCCCACGCACTTCCCGCCGGTGAGCTACACCGGATTCGGCGGCCGCCGCGAGCGCGGCGCGTTCGCGGTGCGGGTGCCGGCCGGCTTCCGCGGCGATGTCGTCTGGACCCTCACGCACAACGGGTTCACCTACTCCGTGCCTGGCCGCGCGCGTGACTCCGCCTACGAGCTCTCCTACACGCCCCAGGCCGCCGGCTCCCTCATGCCCATCGTCCGCTTCGCACCCGACGGCCCGCCGTCGCAGGGGCGCGAAGGGGTCACATCCGAGCCGCAGACCGCGATGGTCGGCCGCCCGCTCGCGATCCGCATCTGGATGGAAGACCGTGGCGAGCGCAAGCCCATCCCGACGTCGATGACGTGGTTCAAGTATCAGGGACCGGGCGAGGTCGCCTTCGAGCCGCGCACCGCGCGGACGGCGCCCGGCGGCGGCGAGGCGACGACGATGGCGACGTTCAGCGCCCCCGGGGATTACATGCTCCGCGTGCGGGTCGACAACTTCGGCATCACCGACAGCGCCCCCGGCCACCAGTGCTGCTGGACGAACGGATATGTGCGGGTGACAGTGGACGGAGGGCGGTGAGCGGCGAATAGCGATCGGCTTTCGGCTCCCGGCTTTCAGCGATCGGCTCTCGGCTCTCGGCGAACAGATTTCCTGTCTTCGTGGCCTTCCCGCCTCCGCTCGCCCCAGCATCAGGCGAGCTTCGGCGAGGTCACGCCGTAGCGGCCTCCGGCCGTGGAGGCGGACGTGACCTTCGTGTTTGTACGTCCGTCTCACCTTTCGCCAGGCGGCGGCACGCTGAGGTGCACGGCGGGGCCGTGCAGGGCGTCGCAGGCGGGGGCGAGGGCGGTGTCAGCCACCACCATCCCCGGCACGCGAATCGGCACCTGCAGGCCGGGGTGGCCCCGGTGGCCGGCGTGGGTCGTGGCGTCGATCATCGCGCGCGCTTCCTGCGCCCAGTGCGTTCCAAGCCACGCGACCTGCGCGCGCTCGGCCGGGCCGAGGGCCGCCCGCGTCTCCTGACGCGCGCGGATCAGCGCGCGGGTCCACGCCGCCTCGGCCCGCGCGAGCGCCTCCACCGCCGCCGCCGTGCGCGTCTCGTCCGCGTCATCCTCCAGCAGGTGCGCCAGCGTGGCGTGCGCACGCGTGCGCGCGTGGACGTAGTCCACCTCCGCGGCGCAGACGCGGCCGCGCGCCTCGCGCAGGGCATCGAGTTGCGCGCCGGTCAGCAGGATGAATCCATGGTGGGCGAGGACCAGGTGCGGACCCTCGAGCATCACGCGCAGCAGGGGGTCGGGATCCGCCGCGGGTGGCGTGTGCGCGTGCTCCTGCGCCGCGGCCGGAAGCGCGAGCGCCAGGCCGAGCAGCCACGCGGCCGCCAGGTGCGTCCGTCTCATCGCATGACCTCCTGAAACGCGCGCGTCGTGACCGGCGCGCGCATCGCCCGTAGTGTAACGGCAGGCCACGCGGATGCCACGAGCGGTGGGACCAGTGGCCTGGCGATTCACTTTTCGGGATCCCGTCATGCAGAAGTCCGGATCCCAGGCACCTCGCGCCGCCGGGACCCCGAATCGAGGCCCGGCCGGCGGCGGAATCCCGGCGGTGATCGCCCCACCTGCCACCCTCACCAGCCGTCGCTCGTCCCGCCAGAACGCCGCTCGTCCTGAGCCTCGTGGGGCAAAAGCCCACACCGTGGGGCGGGACCGACTCACGGACTGACCGGTGCCATGCGTTCCTGCTGCCCTTCTCAGCGGGCACAGTAATTGCTCTAGAGTTCCTTACTGTCATTTGAAGGAGCTCGAAATGCAATCTTTTGTACGGACGGTGGCCACGGTAGCGGCCCTTCTCCTCTTCGTCGTCGGCGCCGCCGCCCAGGGCGTCCAGACCGGCGACCTGACCGGGGTCGTCCGGGCGTCGGACGGCACCCGCATTCCCGGCGCGACCGTCACGGTGACCTCCCCGGCCTTGCCGGGGGCGCGGTCGACGGTAACGGATGTCGCTGGCGCGTATATCGTGCGGGCGTTGCCGCCCGGTGAGTACACGGTGCGCGTCGCCCTCGCGGAGCTCTCGGCACCCGACCAGGTGGTGACGGTGCCGCTCGGGGCGGTCGCCATCCTCGACGCGGTGCTGCGTCCGGTGACGGCCTCCGAGGCCGTGACGGTGGTGGCGTCGCGCCCCTCGGTCCTCAATCGCCCCTCGGCGGGGCTCAACCTGCCTGGCGCGGATGTGGACCGGCTGCCGATGGGCCGGACGCCGTCGCTCATCGCGGAGATGGCGCCGGGGCTGACGGCCAACACGCCCAACGTCAACCAGATTGCCGCCAGCGGCGCGTTCGCCTACGACAGCCTGTTCCTGGTCGATGGTGTCGACGTCAATGACAACCTGTTCGGGCGTCCCGACGACCTGTTCATCGAGGACGCGGTCGAGGAGACCGAAGTGCAGACGTCGGCGATGTCCGCCGAGTACGGGCGCTTCTCCGGCGCCGTGGTCAACGTCGTCACACGGCGCGGCGGCGATCTGTTCGCCGGCAGCCTGCGCGCCAACCTGTCGAACGCGGCCTGGAGCACGGAGACGCCGTTCGAGAAGACCGCCGGCCTCGAGCGGCCGAGCCACATCGACCGTCATTACGAGGCCACGCTGGGCGGCCCGGTCCTGCGCGAGCGCCTCTGGTTCTTCACGGCGGGGCGGATGCAGGCGTCCGACACGACCGCGGCGCTCCCCGCGACGGGGGCGCCGTTCGAGACGACGACCGACGCGACGCGCCTCGAGGTGAAGCTGACCGGCTCGCCGTGGCCCAATCAGACCCTGCAGGCGCAGTACACCGGCCGGCAGCAGAGCACGCGGCAGCCGTCGCTGCCGTTCACGATCGATCCGAACGCCGGTGACGACACCGAGCAGCCGGGGACGCTGTTTGTCGGCCGCTGGTCGGGCGTGGTGTCGAACCAATTCTTCGCGACGGCCCAGTACTCGCAGAAGACGAACCACCCGCGGTTCGGCGGCACGAGCACGGCATTCGCCGATTCGCCGATGCTGACGATCGGCCGCGTGGCGCCGCGATCGCAGCACTTCAACGCGCCGTACTTCGATCGCACGGATCCCGAGGACCGCGACAACCGCCAGTTCACCGGGTCGGTCGCGTACTTCGCGTCGAGCCCCTCGTGGGGCACGCACGACGTCAAGGCGGGCGTCGAGCACTTCACGTCGGTCTTCCGTGGCGGCAACTCCCAGAGCGCCACCGGCTTCATCGTCAACACCGACTACGCGATCGCTGGCGGCGCGCCGGTCGTCGGCGCGGACGGCCGGCTCGTGCCGGTCTGGATTCCGGGCGGCACGACCCTGACGCAGTCGGTGGCCACGCGCGGCGCCCAGATGGACATCACGACGCTGTCGTTCTTCGTCCAGGATCGCTGGACGCCGATGTCGCGGCTGACGCTGGACCTCGGGCTGCGCGTCGAGCACGCGTCGAGCACGGCGACGGGCGATGCGCCCGGCATCTCGGCCAGCACGTGGGTGCCACGCCTCGGCGCGACGGTGGACCTCGACGGCCGCGGGCGCACCGTGCTGAACGCGTCGTATGGGCACTACGCCGGGCGGTACTCGTCGTACCAGTTCGGGCGCAACACGCCCGTGGGCAACGCCGCGCGCGTGGGCTACGGGTATGTCGGGCCGGCCGGTCAGGGCCGCGACTTCGCGCCCGCGGCCAACCTGGCCAACTACGTCGTGATCGGGGGCGTGTTCCCGACGGCGAACGTGTTCCTCGACGAGGACCTGCGGACGCCGGTGACGCGCGAGGTGACGCTGTCGCTCGGCCGCGAAATCGGCCAGGGCGTGGTGCGCGGCACCTACGTGTGGCGCACGGCCACCGGGCTCATCGAGTCGTTCATCGACCGGCCGACGGCCGACGGCCGGACGACGGTCGTGCAGAACGGTGTGACGTTCGGCACCTTCGACAACATCTACTACCGGAACTCGGACGAGCCGTCGCGCGACTACCAGGCGGTGATCGTGGCCGGCAGCCAGCGCCTGACGTCACGGTGGCAGGTCGAAGGCCAGTGGACGGTGCAGCTCCGCAACCACGGCACGTTCGAAGGCGAGGCGGCCAACCAGCCCGGGATCGGGTCGGTGATTGGGGACTACCCGGAGGTGTTCACCGCGGCGCGCAACAACCCGTCGGGGCGGCTCGACGAGTTCCAGCGCCACAAGGTGCGGCTGTGGACCATCTATCGCATGGACCTTGGGCGCGTCGGCCAGGTGGACGTGGCACAGCTCTGGCGCTACGACTCGGGCCGCACGTACAGCCTCGTGGCGAACGCGGTGCCGGTGACCGCCGCGCAGCGCGCGCTGAACCCCGGCTACGTGAGCCTGCCGTCGACGCAGGCGCTGTTCTTCGGGGAGCGGGGGAGCGAGACGTTCCCCGGCTACGGTCTCGTGGACCTTGGCGTGACGTACCGGGTGCCCGTGTGGCGCACGGCCGGTCCGTGGGTCAAGGTGGAGGTCCTGAACGCGCTGAACAACCAGAAGGCGATCGCGTGGGACACGACGATCGCGCCAGACGCGGCCAGCCCGCTCGATGCGAGCGGGCTGCCGACCGGCTACGTGACCGGTCCGCGCTACGGCCAGGCGACCTCCACCGCGCACTACCCGCGGCCGCGTGGCGGCCTCACGGGTGGCCGCACGTTCCTCGTGGCCGCCGGCGTGCGGTTCTAGTGGAGTGTATCGACTGAAGCGGTACTACCAGCGCCTCTGCTCAACCGCAATTCCGCGGGCCGCCCAACGGGCGGCCCGGTAGTTCTTTGTCAACGACACTCCACTAGACCGGCGCCGCCCCGTGGGTAGTGGGTAGTGGGTGGTGGGTGGTGGGTAGTGGTCGTGCAGAGTGCACGGTTCACTACTCACCACGCACCGTCTGTCTCTCAGGGATAGGCTGCTACGGTGCGGTTGCTGCCAACGGCGCGCCAAGCACATTCGCGTCGTCGAACCCGCCCAGCGCGCGGAGGCGCTGCAGGTCGGCGACGGCGTCGGGATGGCTGGAGAACGGTCCGAGCACCACTTGCTGCACCTGCCGGGTGCGGAGTTGAAATGGTCGCTGGCTCGCGGGCAGGCCCGCCTGCGTGAGCTCGTCCACGAGCCGGTCGGCGTGCGCCCGGCTGGCGAAGAGGCCCACGGAGATCAGGTACTCGCCCCCCGAGACGGCCTGCTGAAGCGGCTCGGCCGGCGGTGGCGCAGGGGGCTCCACGCGTCCGATGTCGAGCGCCGGCGGCGCCGGTAGCGCCGGCAGCCACGCGGGCGTCGTCAGCATGCTCGAGACCTCCGCGCGCACGTAGGTGGCCCCCACCCCGGCCGCGCCGAGTGCCGCGATGGCCACCGCGGCGATCGAGAGGGGCCTCGTCCACAGCCGTGCGAGGCGCGGCGGGGCGATCGTCGACCGCGCGTTGGCCTTCCGCCCGGGGGGCGCGGTCTTCGACCGGCTCTCTCGTCTGACCATCGTCGTGGGGGCGGCCGCCCGCGCCGGTGAATCCGGCGACGCCGCCCTGGCAACCGGGAGCGACGTGAGCGTGCGCGAACTCGGGAGTTCCTGCGTCAACCATTCGTCCACGCGCTTCGAGAAGCCGTCGTCGGTCGCGAGCGCGGCCGGCGCCGCGACCACGGGTGCGGGCGTCGGCGCCTCCTGCAACGGGGTGACAGGCGTGGCCGCGGGCCGCGCCGCCGGCGCCGGCTCGGGAAACATGACCGACGCCCAGGTCGGCGCGAGCGTGGTGGCGCCGACGTCAATCAGCGCCGCTTCGAGGATGTCCAGGTTCACGATCGGTGCGTGGCGCTGGTGCGCCAGATGCAGCGCGCGGTCGCAGATGCGGTTGACGAGCCGCGGCACCCCGCCCGAACGGCGATGGAGCGTGTCGAGGACCTCGGGCGCGAACAGCCCCAGCGCATGGGGCCCACCCGCGACGCGCAGCCGGTGCTGCACGTACCCGCCGACGGCGTCGAGGCCCATGGGCGCGAGCCGGTGGTAGCCGCAGACGCGCTGATCGACCTGGCGCATCTCGGGGGACTGCAGCTTCGGGAGCAGCTCGAGCTGTCCGACGAAGACGATCTGCAGGCGCCCCTGCGCCCCGAAGGTGTCCGCCAGGATGCGGGTCTCCTCGATGAGCGGCAGCGACAGGTTCTGGGCCTCATCGATGATCACCACGACGAAGGCGTCGAGCGGGTCGAGTGACTCGAGGAAGCCGGACAGCAGGTAGCTGAGCTCGGCGCGCGAGGCCTGCTTCAAGGGGCCGGTCGTCAGGTCCTGGATCGAGATCACACCGAAGTCGATCAGGAGCATCTTGAGCAGGTCTTCGCGTGAGGCGAACGGGTCGGGGACGAACGAGCTGAACGTCGTGCGTCCCAGGCTGCGGAGGACGGCGCGGCAGAGTGTGGTCTTGCCGGTGCCGATTTCGCCCGTCAGGACGAGCAGCCCTTCACGGCGCCGGATGCCACCGAGCAGGCCCTCGAACGCCGCCGCGTGGGAGGGGCTGTGGTAGAGAAACCGGGGATCGGTGTTGAGGAGGCTGAACGGCTTCTCGCGAAGCTCGAAGAACGGCTCGTACGTCAGCGAGTCCGCCTGCGCGGAGAAGAACCTGAGTGGATCGGCGCTCGTGCCCATGACGGGGTGCGATATCGCACGAAGTGGGCCAGACGCCCGAACACCAGAACTGCCAGGTACTCTGACAATTATCGTGAACGCCCGCGACCGCTCCTGTTTCGGTGTCCTCTCCTGGCACAGCCTGATTACGCTTCTTGCGCCGGGTGGTCGCGCGGAGTGGCATTGCGGGTCGGACACCTGGCCCGGCTGCCCTGCACGTGGCTGCCCACCGGTGCAAGCGGCACCCGTGGGCATGACCACGCGCCTCGTCCGTCCGCCGGCGGCTGGTAGAATCCACCGCCATGACCGCCATTCATCGCCAGGTCGATGCCGCCCGCCTCGGTGCGCTCGCGCGCGTCATCCTGCGCCTGCCGTCGGGCTGGGCCGTGCTCGGGGATCCACAGATCACACCCGGCTATTGCCTGCTGCTGCCCGATCCCGTCGTCTCCGACTTGAACGCGCTCGAGGGCGATGCGCGACGGCAGTTCCTGGCAGACATGGCGCGCCTCGGGGATGCGGTGCTGGCGGAGACCGGCGCCGCGCGCATCAACTACGAGATCCTCGGCAACGTCGAGCCCGCGCTCCACGCGCACGTGATTCCACGATATGCAGCCGAGCCGCCCGAGCGCCGCACGCAGCCGGTGTGGCTGCACGACTGGAGCCTCGCGCCGTCCTTTGATGTGTCGGCGCACGAGGACCTGCGCCGGCGCCTGGCCGGCCGTCTCGGCTGACCGTCCGCGGCAGCTGAGGTTCGAGGCAGGGAATCGAGTCCGCCCCTGGCTCCCTGCAAGGCGACGGGTTCCCGGCGGCCACGTGAAGCGCCTGCAGGTGCAGGACGCGGATCACCCCATCTTCGAGCGGTTCCCCCTCGCCCCGCCGTGGCGGGCTTCTTGCTCCTCGCTCAGGTCTGTTTGAAATTCGCGCCCCACGGCTGAGGTGCACGGAATCTCTTTGCATCAACGTCGGCGCGCACCAGGCGGAGCGGCCGCGCCGCTCACGGAGAAGACTTGCCATGAAGAAGGTATCAACACCGCAGCACCCGTCGGCGCGCGAGCGCCGGGACGCGGGACAGACCATGAAGGTGGCCGTGTTCGTCAAGCCCGGACGGATCGCCCTGCAGGAGAAGCCCATCCCCACGGTCGGGCCGCGCGACGCTTTGCTGCGCGTGACGACGACGACCATCTGCGGGACCGACATCCACATCCTGAAGGGCGAGTATCCCGTTGCGCCGGGGCTCACGGTCGGGCACGAACCGGTCGGCGTGATCGAGGAGCTCGGCGCCGCGGTGACGGGGTACGAGATCGGCCAGCGCGTCATCGCCGGCGCCATCACGCCCTGCGGCCAGTGCCATTCGTGTCTCGACGGCACGCACTCGCAGTGCGGCGGCCGTGCGATGGGCGGGTGGCGGCTCGGCAATACGATCGATGGCTGTCAGGCCGAGTTCGTGCTGATCCCCGACGCGCAGGCGAACCTCGCGCCCATCCCCGATCACCTGACCGACGAGCAGGTCCTGATGTGCCCGGACATCATGAGCACGGGCTTCGGTGGCGCCGAGAGCGGACACATCCGCATCGGCGACACGGTCGTCGTCTTCGCGCAAGGCCCGATCGGCCTGTGCGCCACGGTGGGCGCGAAGCTCGCCGGCGCGACGCGGATCTTCACGGTGGACGCGCTGCCCGAGCGGCTCGAGATGTCGCGCCGGCTGGGCGCCGACGTGACGCTGAACTTCAAGGAGACCGACCCGGTCGCCGCCATCCTCGAGGCCACGGGCGGCCGCGGCGTGGACGTCGCGATCGAGGCGCTCGGCACGCAGCCGACCTTCGAGAGCTGCCTCCGCGTGCTGCGGCCCGGCGGCGTGCTCTCGAGCCTGGGCGTGTACTCGGGCAAGCTCACGCTGCCGCTCGATGCGTTCGCGGCGGGCCTCGGCGATCACACCATCGCCACGACCCTGTGCCCGGGCGGCAAGGAGCGGATGCGGCGGCTGATGAACGTGCTGGCCTCGGAGCGCGCCGACCTCCGGCCGCTCGTGACGCACCGGTTCAAGCTGGAGGACATCGAAAAGGCGTATGACCTGTTCGCGAACCAGCGGGACGGGGTGCTGAAGATCGCCGTGACGCCCTGAGGCGCCACCGGCGCCAGGCGGCTAGGACGACAGCACCTCGAAGCCCGACACGATGTCGAGCAGCTCCGTGGTGATGGCGGTCTGCCGCTGGAGGTGGAACTCGGTGCGCAGGGCGCCGAGCCGCTCGTCGATGTTGCGCTCGGCCGCGTGCATGGCGGCCAGGCGGCTGGCGTTCTCGCTGACCAGGGATTCCGCGACGGCCCGATGCAGCGTCACGAACAGGTGCTCGCGCACGCACGCGGCGAAGAGCACGTGCCAGTCGGTCCGGAAGGCCGGGCGCGACCGCGAGGGCCACGGTCTCGCGGCGAGCGCGCGGAGGCGCGCACGGTCCAGCGGCAGGAGCGGGGCGTGGTGCGGCCGGAACGCGGCGCCACCCTGGGGGCGGTTGAAGTACAGGTCCACGCCGTCGCATTCACCGGCGGCGCGGCGCGCGTCCACCCACGCCAGCAGTTCCTGCACGAGGGGCGTGATGAGCGGCGCGGACGCCGGCATGGCCAGCACCGTTGCGGCCGGACGTCCTGCCTCCTCGAGCCGTCCCGCCACGCGCGCGCCTACGGCGAGGCGCGGACCGTCCGGCGCGCCGGGCGCCCCGATCGCCTCGACGACGAAGGCGGTGATCTGATCGTTGAAGGATCCGCAGAGCCCCTGGTCCGACCCGAACACAATCGCCGCATGCCGCCGGGTGGGCCGTCCGCCCTGGCCGGCGATCGCCGCCGGCCGCTCCCGCAGCAGCACCTGCAGGCCGAGGTCGACCATGCGCGTGTACTCGCCAAGCGAGGCCACCGCCTCCTCGTACTGCCGCAGGCTCACGGCCGCCAGCGCCTTCATCGTCCGCACCACGGAGCGCAGATCCTCGAAGGTGTCGAGCCGGCGCTTGACGGCGTCAGGCGTCTGCATGGCCGGGCTCTCCGGTCACCGGCGCGAGCCGCGCCAGACAGGCCTCGCGCACCGCGTCGAGCTGGGCCTCGGTCAGGGGGTCGCCACGCTCGATCGCCCGTCCGATCTCGGCCAGCTCGGCGCCGACCGCCTCGCGGACCAGGGCTTCGGCCTCGGCGATCCGATCGAGGGCAACGCCGTCGAACAGCCCGCCCGTCATGGCCAGCAGCGTCACCACCTGTTCGGCGGCCGTCAACGTGGCGTACTGCGGCTGCTTGAGCACCTCGCGCACGCGCTGCCCGCGCGCGAGCGTCCGGCGCGTGTCCTCGTCGAGGCGCGTGCCGAACCGCGCGAAGGCTTCGAGCTCCTCGAACTGGCTGTACGACAGCCGGAGCTCGCCCGCCACTGACCGGTACGCGGGCAGCTGCGTCTTGCCGCCGACGCGCGAGACCGACAGCCCGACGTGCACGGCCGGCAGCACGCCCTTCTGGAAGAGATCCGGCGAGAGGTAAATCTGGCCATCGGTGATCGAGATCAGATTCGTCGGGATGTAGGCCGACAGGTTCTGCGCCTCGGTCTCGATGATCGGCAGCGCCGTCATCGACCCGCCCCCGAACTCCGGCTTGAGATGGGTCGCGCGCTCCAGCAGGCGCGAGTGGATGTAGAAGATGTCGCCCGGGTACGCCTCGCGGCCCGGCGGCCGGCGCAGCAACAGCGACAGCTCGCGATACGCCTGCGCATGGCGCGTCAGGTCGTCGTACACGATGAGGACGTCGCGCCCCTCCTCCATGAAGAACTCGGCGATGCTCGTCGCCGCGTACGGCGCGATGAACTGCAGCCCCGGCGACTCATCGCCCGAGGCGACGACGACGATGGAGTAGGCGAGGGCGTCGTGCCGCTCGAGTTCGTTGAGGAAGTGCGCGACGGCGGCGCTGCGCTGCCCGATCGCGCAGTACACGCAGATCACGTCCTTGCCGCGCTGGTGCAGGATCGTGTCGAGCGCGATGGCCGACTTGCCGGTCTGGCGGTCGCCCAGAATCAGCTCGCGCTGGCCGCGGCCGATGGGCACGAGCGCGTCGACGACCTTGAGGCCCGTCTCGAGCGGCACGCTCACGGGGGCGCGATCCATGATGGCGCGCGCCTCGCGCTCGATCGGCCAGCGCAGCGGCGCCTGGAGCGGGCCCTTCCGATCGCGCGGCCGGCCCGTCGGATCGATCACGCGTCCGATGAGGGCGTGGCCCACCGGCACGTCGGTGACGCGGCCGGTCCGGCGCGCCTCGTCGCCCGCGGCGAGCGACCGGCTGTCGCCGAGCAGGATCACGCCCACCTCGTGCTCGTCGAGGTTGAACGCCTGGCCGAGCAGGCCGCCTCGGAACTCCACGAGCTCTTCGGCACTGACGCCCGGCAGGCCCGACAGCCGGGCGATGCCGGGTCCGACGGACAGCACCGTACCGACTTCGCGCACCGTCAGGTGGGGACGATGCGCGTCGACGACGCGCGCCATGCGGTCGAGCGTGCCGCCGAGCTCAGTCTGCAGGTGGCCGGGCGGCTTCGCCATCGTCTCCTGCTTTCTGGTCGGCGCCGAACGCCTCGGTGAGCGCCTCTTCGAGCGAGGTGAGGTAGTCGTCGATGCTCCACGCCACCTTGAGTCCGCCGGCGCGGAGCTCGACGCCGCCCACCAGATCGGCGGCGGTCTCGGCCGTCACCGTGAGGCCGGGGCCAAGGGCGGCCGTCACCGCCTCGGTCACACGGGCCTGCTCCGTGTCGGGCAGCGCAAAGGCCGTCCGCAGGTGCACCTTCCCGCCGTCGGCGAGGGCGGCCGCGGCGAGGGCGTCGCGATCGGCAGGGGGAATCCCGCCGAGTTCGGCGAGGAAGCGCGAGACGATGCGCGCCTCGACGTCGACGTCGGCGAGCTCGCGAAGCGCGCTGCGCGTCACGGCCAGGATCTCGCGGCCGGCGCGGCGGCGCAGGTCGTCGAGGAAGGCGTGCTTCTCCTGCTGGAGCGCCTCCTGCCAGCGCTGCCGCAGGCCTTCGACCTCCGCGCGCACCTCCTGCATGTGCGTGTGGCGCCAGGCCTCGAGCTCGTCGCGCGCCGCGGCGAGCCGCGCGTCGCGCTCCGACTCGAACGTGGCCACGAGCGCCTGATGCCGCTCGCCCTCGGCGGTCGCCTCCTCGCGCAGGCGCCGGGCCTCGGCCATCTCGGCCTGGATGCGCGCGTCGCGCTCGGCCATGACGCGCGTGATCGGCCCGTAGAGCAGGCGCCGCAGCAGCCAGACCAGAATCAGGAAGTTCAGGATCTGGACGACGACGGTGAACCAATCGGTCAGCATGCGGTCACTGGCCGGCGCGCGACAGGAGCGCGGTCCAGAACGGGTTGGCGAACAGCAGGATGATGGCGATCACGAAGCAGTAGATGCCGGTCGATTCCACCATCGCCAGCCCGATGAAGAGCGTCCGGCTGATGCTGTTGGCTTCATCCGGCTGCTGCGCGATGGCCGTCAGCGCCTGCGCCACCGCCCGGCCCTGTCCGAGCGCCGGCCCGATCGATCCAATCGCCATCGTCAAACCCGCCGCGAAAATCGACGCCATGCCGATGAGTGCGAGGTTATCCATGTGCGTGTCCGTCCTTCTGTGTCGAAGCGTCGGAGCCGTCCGGCCCGGCGTGGGCACGGGTCGCCGACGCGATGTAGACCATGGCGAGGATCGCGAAGATGTACGCCTGGATGACGCCAATCAGCAGGCCGAACATCTGGGCGATGACCGGGAAGATGAGGGGCGCCACGCCGAGCAGGAGCGCGGCGATGACCGTGCCGCTCATCACGTTGCCGAACAGCCGCACCGCGAGCGCGAGCGTGCGCGAGAGCTCCCCGATGATCGTGAACGGGAGCATGACGATCGAGGGCTGGAGGTACTGGCCCAGGTAGCGCCGCAGGCCCTGGCGGCGGATGCCGAAGACCGGGACGGCGACGAACACGCACAGCGCCAGCGCCGCCGTGGTCGAGAGCGACCCGGTCGGCGGGTGGTAGCCCGGCACGATACCGAGCACGTTCGAGAGGCTGATGAACAGGAAGAGCGTGCCGACGAACGCGAGGTAGGGCTGCGGATCCTGGTCGCTGACGTCGCGGATCTGGCGCTCGATGAGCGACACGATCCCCTCGAGGATGTTCTGGCCCCGCCCCATGCCTTCGTGCGCGGTCAGGCCGCGCGTGATGGCCCACGAGCCCACGGCGAGCACGGCCATGACCACCCACGTCCAGACGATGGTGGCGTTGAGCGTGGCGGCGCCCCAGCGCCAGTAGACGATCTGATCCGGGGTGATGTCCACGGCTATCCTTCCATCACGCGTGACGTGCGCAGGCCGGCCCGCGTCGCCGAGACGACCCCGTGCCGGACGGCGAGAAACGCGCCCACGGCGATCAGCAGGCGGACGGCGTCGCCGCCAGAGCCGGCGACGAGCGCCGCACTGACGCCGGCCGCGCGCGCCAGGAAGCTGCCGGCGGCGAGCCAGCCCGGGCGGCGTGACACGGGCAGCCGCCGCACCGTCCACCAGAGTCCGGCGAGGGAGCCGAGGGCCAGCAGCCCGCCGCCGAGGGCCGCCGCCGTCCACGTGATCGCGGCCTCCATCACGGGCGTTCCCCCTCCTCGGTCTCGCGCATCTCGTCGCGGATCGCTTCCTGCTCGAGCGACACCCAGTACCACGCGTTCCAGCAGCCGAGCAGCAAGCCGGCGGCCAGCAGCATCAGCGTCCACGAGAACCGGCTGGGCCATCGGCCGTCGATCCACAGGCCAAGCGCCACGCCGCCGAGCGTCGGGATGACGATCGACCAGCCGACCAGCCCGTACATGCCGAGGCCGAACCACGTGCCGCGCCCCCGGTGGCGGCGCGCGCGCAGCTTGCGGGCTTCCTTCCGGGCGACCGGCCCGCCGAGCCCGCGACCGGGGTCCGTCGTCCTACCCACGGGCGCGCTCCCCGAGCTCCAGGAAGCGGCGGACGAAGTCGGCCTCGAGACGCGCGACGACGCTGCGCGCGGCCCGTTCCCCCTCGTCGAGGCTTCGGAACTCCTCTTCCACGGTCTGCCGCATCTGGCCGAGGGCGCCACCGAAGACGGCGCGGCGCGTGGAGATGGTGACCTCGGGGCCGCACTTGACGAGCAGCCCCTCGTCGACCGCCGCAAACGCTTCGGCGCCGTCCGCCCCTTCATACGCCAGCAGGCCCGGGACCAGCGCGGCCACGAAGTCCACATGGTGCGGCAGCAGCGTGAAGCTGCCGTGCTCGCCATCCGCGGTGGCCTTCGACACGTGGACATCGAGCAGCACGGCGGTGGGCACGAGGAGGCGCAGGCGCAGCGTCATGACGGCTTCGCCTCGGAGATGGCGCCGATCATGTAGAGCGCGCGCTCCGGCCGATCGGAGAACTCGTCGTTCAGGATGCGCTCGCACCCGTCCAGCGTGTCGTCGAGGCTGACGGTCTTGCCCGGCAGGTTCGTGAACTGCTCCGTGGTGTGGAAGGGCTGGGTGAGGAAGCGCTCGATGCGGCGGGCCCGCTGCACGACCAGGCGGTCCTCGCGCGACAGCTCTTCGAGGCCGAGCATCGCGATGATGTCCTTCAGGTCCTCGTAGGTGGCGAGCGTCCGCCGCACCTCCTGCGCGATCGCGTAGTGGCGGCGGCCGACGCCCGTCGGCGTCAGCATCTTCGACCGCGAGGCGAGCGGGTCCACGGCCGGGTAGAGCCCCTCGCTGGCGCGGCGGCGCGACAGCACGAGCGACGCCGACAGGTGGGCGAAGGTGTGCACCGCCGCCGGGTCGGTGAAGTCATCCGCCGGCACGTAGACGGCCTGCACCGAGGTGATCGCGCCGCTGTCGGTGTTGCTGATGCGCTCCTGCAGCTCGGCGAGCTCGCTCGCGAGCGTCGGCTGATAGCCGACGCGCGAGGGGATGCGCCCGAGCAGCCCCGAGACCTCCGAGCCGGCCTGGATGAAGCGGAAGATGTTGTCGACGAGCAGCAGGACGTCCTGCCGCTCCCGGTCGCGGAAGTACTCGGCGATCGTCAGCGCCGCGTGGCCGACGCGGAAGCGGGATCCCGGCGGCTCGTTCATCAGGCTGAACACCATCACCGTGCTGTCGAGGACGCCGGAGTCCCGCATCTCGCGGTAGAGCTCCTCCGCCTCGCGGCAGCGCTCGCCGATGCCGCAGAACAGGCTCACGCCCTGGTAGTGCCCGGCCATGTTGTGGATGAGCTCGGTGATGAGCACCGTCTTCCCCACGCCCGCGCCGCCGAAGAGCCCCGCCTTGCCGCCGCGCTCGAGCGGCGCCAGCAGGTCGATGGCCTTGATGCCGGTGGCGAGCGTTTCAGAGGTCGTGGCCTGATCGGTGAGCGGGACGGTGGGCTGGTAGATCGCGCGGCGCTCGACGTTGATGAGCGGCGCGCCCCCGTCGATCACGTCGCCGAACACGTTCAGCATGCGGCCGAGCAGGGATCGCCCGACGGGGACGTCGAGCGCGCGCCCCGTGTCCAGGAGCGTGTCGCCGCGCGACAGCCCGCGGGTGGGCGTGAGCGCGATGGCGCGGATCGTCTGGCGGTCGACGTGCGTGACGACCTCGAGGACGATGCGCCCGTCCGGCCCGGCTTCGAGGCGCGTGCCGAGGCCGGGGATGCCGGCGGGGAAGCGTCCGTCGATCACGCTGCCCCGGACCGACACGGCCGTGCCCTGGCGCAGCGGGTCGAGCTCGGGCACGGCGCTCATGCAGCAGTCATCTCATACTCGGCATCGGCATGCAACCCGAAGCGGTACAGCGGCTGCTACTGGACGAGTGGTTCGACGACGACTTTTCCGCCAGCGCGACCCGATTCGACCAGTTCATGCGCATCGGCGATCCGATCGAGTGGGAGCGTGGCGCCGACGTGGTGCTGTAGCCAGCCTTCGCGCGCGGCCTGGTTCGTCGCCTCGATGGCCTCCGCGTGCGCGGCGGCCGTCATCGCATAGACGAGCACGAAACGGACCGTCGCATCCAGCATGACGAGCGGCCAGAACGGGATCGTCGGAGCCGGCTCGGCGTCCGACGAGTAGGTGGCGATGACGCCGTTGCGGTTCAGCATCCGGACGCTCGTCTCGAGGTTCGCGCCGAACGCGACTTCCACGATGCGGTCGACCCTTCCCGCCCGCGCGAAGACGTCGTCGCGCGTGCGGTCGATCACGAGGTCGGCGCCCGCCCGGCGCGCGGTATCCGCCTGCGCGTCGCCGCGAACCGTCGCGATCACGCGTGCGCCGCCGTGCTTCGCGAACTGGACCGCGTAGAATCCCACCGCGCCCGCCCCGCCGGTGACCAACACGGTCTGGCCGGCCACGGGGCCGTCGGCGAACACGCAGCGGTGCGCGGTCAGCGCCGGAACGCCGAGGCACGCCGCCTCCACGAAGCCGAGCCCGTCCGGCATCGGCACCGCGTTGGCCGCCGGGACGGCGACATACCCGGCCGCGGTCCCGAACGCGCGGCCGAGCTGCGCCTCGTAGATCCAGACGCCTTCGCCGATGCGTGCCCGGGGGACCCCGTCGCCGACGGCCTCGATGATGCCTGCGCCGTCCTGGTGCGGGATGATCAGCGGGAACGGCATCGCCGTATTCCCCCGCGCCCCGCTCCGGCCCTTGGTATCCGACGGGTTCACGCCCGACGCCTTGACGGCGACCAGGACCTCTCCCGGCCCCGGCGACGGCTTCGGCAGTTCACCGACGACGAGCACGTCCCGAGCGGGGCCTTTCCTCTCGTACCACGCGGCGCGCATTGTCATGAGATGCTCCAGTCAGAAAGGAAGACCGCGGCGATCACGGGGCCCCGTACCGATACGGCCGTGCCCTCGCGCGGCGGGTCGAGCTCGGGTACGGCGTTCAACCCAGCAGTCATCTCACACTCGCCGCCGGGGGTGCAACCCGTGTCGGCACGCCCGGTCGTTGACGGGGCAGCAGAAGATGTTCGCGCGGCGCGTCCATGAGGGAGAATACGGGCGGCTCCGAACACCGTCGCATCGTCACCGTCACCCCCTTGGAGACATCGCATGGCCCCCGAGCATCCGCACACGCGTCGCGACTTCCTCGCCGCACTCGGCGTCGCCACCGTCGGCACCGCTACATCCGCGACGACCGGCTTTGCGCGGCAGCCGCCTCCGGCCGCACCGGCCCAGGGGCAGGACCCGGGCCTGGACGCCACGGCGCAGCTGCTGAAGGCGCTGTCCGAGGCGGCCGGGCCGTCGGCGTTCGAGGAGGACGTGCGCGCGATTGTCGCGGCCGAGTTCCGGGCGCTCGGCGCGGGCGTCGAGTACGACGGCCTGGGCTCGGTCCACGCCACGCTGCCCGGCAACACCACGGGACCGCGGATCATGGTGACGGCCCACATGGACGAAGTGGGCCTGATGGTGCAGCACATCACGCCGGACGGCTACCTGCGCGTGAAGGCGCTCGGGGGCATCCTCGGGCAGGCGCTGCCGGACCAGCGCTGGACGGTCCTCGGACGGAAGGGGCCGGTCACCGCCATCAGCGGGCTGCGCACCACGCACGTCCTGCCCGCTTCCCAACGCGACATCGTCTGGCCGATCGAGGACACGTTCCTGGATGTGGGCGCGACGTCGCGTGACGAGGTGGTCGCGATGGGCATCAGGCCCGGCGACGGCATCGCGCCGCTCAGCGACTTTCTGGTGATGCCGAATGGCCGCTACGCGGGCAAGGCGTGGGACGACCGCGTCGGCCTCGCCGTGATGATCGTCGCAGCCCGGCGCCTCCGCGCGGAGGGCGTGCGCCTGCCGGGGCAGGTCATCTGGGTGGCGACGACGCAGGAGGAGATCGGGCTGCGCGGCGCACAGACGGCGGTGGACCTGGCCCGGCCGGACCTCGGCATCTCGATCGAGGCCGGCGTGTCGGCCGACTATCCGGCGATCGGGCCCACGCAGGCGCAGGAGCGGCTGGGCGGCGGCCCGGGCCTCTTCCTGCTCGACAGCTCCATGATCCCCAACCGCAAGCTGCGCGACTTCTTCTTCGATGTCGCCGCGCAGTCGGGCATTCCGCTGCAGCCGAACGTGCTCACGGGCTACGGCGAGGACGGCGCCGAGATCCAGCGCTACGACACGGGGCGGCCGGCGGTGAACATGACCGTGCCCACGCGCTACCTGCACGGGCACACCGGCATCATCCAGCGATCGGACTTCGATGGCGCCGTGGAGCTGCTGATCCAGGTCCTGACGCGGCTGGATGGACCACGCGTCGCTGACATCGCCAGCTTCGCGCCCTGAGCGCGCGACGATCCGCCACCTAACGGAGACACCACATGCGCATGACCCCCCGCGCCCGGCGCCTCGTCGCCGCCTGCATCGCTGCCATCGGCATGCATGCGGCCTCGCCGTCGATGCTCACGGCGCAGACGGCCGACCTCGATGCCATCGCCTCGTGGGTGGCTGTCGATGCGGCGACCGGCTACGAACGCCGCATCGCGCCGCCGCTGGCGGCCGCGCTAGGGGAGTGGCGCGCGGACACCTGGGGCAACGTCGTGGCCACGGTGGGATCCGGCGCGCCGCATCACGTCGTCGCGTGCGCGCTCGATCGCCCGAGCTACGCCATCTCGCAGATCACGGACGAGGGATATCTGCGGCTGCACCGGATCGGACGCGGGTCGCGCCACCCGTTGTGGGATCAGCAGTTCGAGGCGCAGCCCGTGCGCGTGCTGACGGCCACGGGGCCGGTGGCCGGCGTCATCGCCCGCGCCAACGGCCACTTCGCCCAGCAGCATCGCACCGAGACGGCGGTCGTCACGGCCGACGATCTGTGGCTGGACGTCGGGGCGGCGTCGCGTGCCGATGTGGAGGCGCTCGGCATCGCGCTGCTGGATCCGATTGCGCGGCATCTGCCGCCGTGGCCCATCGCGGGCGGCGTGGCGGGGCCGGACGCCGGACGACGGACGGGGTGCGCGGCGGTCGTCGCCCTCGCGGCGGCGGCGCGGGGCCGTGCGGCGGCGGGGCGCACGACGTTCGTGCTGAGCGCGCAGGAGGGCATGGGCTGGGTCGGCCTGTCGTCGCTCATCGCGCGTGACGCCGGCGTGGACCGGCTCACGATCCTGGCGCCGGGCGAGGACGCGCGGGTCGAGAGCGAGCGTCCGTCCGGCACGTTCGGCAGCTTCGGCGAGGTGCTGGAGGCCGTGGGCGTGCAGACCGTGCGCTGGCTGGCGCCGGCGACGCTGCAGACGGGCTCCCATATGGAGGTCGTGGCCGCGGCTGAGGCGGCGTGGCTGCTCGAGGCCGCGGCGGACGCATCGGGCGTCATGCTCCCGTCCCCCGCGCGCTGGATCGCGGCGCCTCCGCCCGTGCCGCTCCGCACGGCGCACACGGACCCGGCGCACGGGGATCTGGCGGCGATCCTCACCGGCATGGTCGAGCGGCACGCGGTGTCGGGACACGAGTGGGCGGTGCGGCGCGCCGTGCTCGAAGCGCTCCCCGGATGGGCGCGCGATCGCGCGGTGGTCGACGACATCGGCAACATCATGATCGAGGCTGGCCCCGACGGCCCGGCGACCGTCTTCATGGCCCACATGGACGAAGTCGGCTACGTCATCGAGTCCATCGCCCCGGACGGCACGGCCACGCTCACGGCCCAGGGCGGGGCGGTCGCTTCGGCGTGGGAGGGACAGACGGCGCTCGTGCACTTCGACCCGCCGGGGGCGCCGAGCACGACGTCCGGGCGGCTGGGCGCGGACACGAACCCGCGCTGGAAGGCCGGGTCGCTGACGGCGACGGCGCCGGCGCCGCTGCGCGGCGTGTTTCGCATCCGCGCCGAGGCGGACACGCGCCATCCGCGCGTGATGCAGGCGTGGTTCGGCCTCGACGCGGCGGGCCTCGCCGCGCGCGGCGTGGTGGCGGGCCTGCAGGTGACGAGCCACAAGGACGGCCTGCGGCTGGGGCGCACGCGCTACGTGGCGCGCGCGCTCGACGATCGCGCGGGCACGACCGCGCTCGTCCGCGCGCTCCACGCGATCGATCCCGCGACGCTGCCGGGCAGGGTCATCTTCACCTGGTCGGTGCACGAGGAGGGCGGCCTGCGCGGCGCGGCCGCGATGGCCCGCCGGTACGGCAGAACGACGACGCGGATCTACTCGATTGATACGTTCGTGTCATCGGACACGCCGCTCGAGTCGCCGCACTTCGCGTATGCGCCGCTCGGCCTCGGCCCGGTGTTCCGCGCGATCGAGAACTCGGGCGTGTCGCCCGACGGCGAGCGCGCGCGCGTCCACCGCATCGCCGGCGCCGCGGGCCTGCCGCTGCAGATCGGGCTGACGCAGGGCGGCACCGACGGCACGCGGTTCACCTTCTGGGGCGCGCCGAACCAGGGCCTGTCGTGGCCGGGCCGCTACAGCCATTCGCCGGGCGAGGTGCTCGACCTCCGTGACCTCGACACGCTGTCGCGGCTCATCGCGGCCGTGGCGAGGGCAGGGGAGCCGTAGTCTAGTGGAGTGTTGTTGACGATTTACTACCGGGTCGCCCGTTGGGCGGCCCGCGGAATCGCGGTTGAGCAGAGGCGCCGGTAGTACCACTTCAGTCGATACACTCCACTAGGAGGCCAATGGAGGGACGGACCGCACGCCGGCTGTCTGCAAAGCCGCTACACTGGCGGTGTATGCGGACATGTCTGATGCTGCTGGCCGTGATGTGCGTGGCGGCGCCCGTGGCGGGCGCGAGTTGCCCGGATGCGCACGGCTCGTTTGCCGAGTGCGAGCACCTCCTTCGTGAGGCGGCCGCCTCCGTCGTGGAGCGCGGCGTGGGCTTCGAGTTGGAGAGGGCCGCGGCCGGCGCGAGCCGGTCCACGCAGGACGCCGACGTCGAGGACGGCGCCACGGGTCACGGCATCGGGCTGACGGCCGGCCTGACGAGCGGCGCGGGCCTCGCGTATCGGCGTTTCCTCACCCCGTCGCACGGCGTGCACATCGGGGGCATCGCCTTCGGCGACAGGACCCATCGTCATGCGAATCTGGGGGTGGAGTACCTGCGCATGATCCATCGGCGGGGCGCCTCCCGCCTGTACTGGACGCTCGGCGGCAGCGTGTTCTACAACCGCAACGAGACCTACATCTACCCGGGCTGCGATCCCGTGCCGGCGAGGCCGGCGCCGGGGCAGTGCGACTTCAGCAATCCGGTGCAGGGCTGGCGGGGCGAGTGGGTGTACAGCGTCGGTCCCGGGATCGGTCTCGAGTGGAACCCGGGCCCCATGGGCATCTCGCTGGAGCTGCCCCTCGCGGTCCGCTACCGGAAGGACGAGGAAGGATTCCGCTTCGACTCGCTCCTGCCGATCCCGAACGTCTCGATCGTCTACTACCTGCCCCGGTGAGGGCCGCTACTCGGCCGGGGCCTCGGCGCCGGGGGGCACGCGGAACGGCTCCACGGGCACGGGTACGTAGCGCACCTCCAGGATGAGCAGTTCCTCCGTGCTGCCGGGCGCGCGCAGCTCCACGCGATCTCCGGGTCCGGCCTTCATCAACGCCCGCGCCAGCGGCGACACGAAGCTGATGTGGTGGCGATCGAGGTCGACCTCATCGGTGCCGACGATGCACACCTCGCGTTCGTCGCCGGCGGCGGTTTCGTAGCGGACGGTGGCCCCGAAGTAGACGCGCGTCCCCGCCCGTCCGGGCCGTGGCGCGGCCGGGTCGACCACTTCCGCGGCATCGATGCGTTTGGTGAGGAAGCGAATCCTGCGATCGATCTGGCGGAGCCGCCGTTTGCCGTACTGGTAGTCGGCGTTCTCGCTGCGGTCCCCGTTGCTCGCGGCCCAGGCCACCACCTTCGTCACGGCCGGGCGTTCCCTGGTGAGCAGGAACCGGTGCTCGTCGTGCAGCCGCTGCAGTCCGGCCGGCGTGATGTAGTTCTTGACCCTGGCGGCCGGCGCCGATTCCTCGGCATCCGGCTTGGGCAGTCTGGTCATGCGGCTCATGCGGGTCCCCCGATTGAATCACGACTGGGGCCAGACGCGCGAACGGCCGGCGGTGGTCTTCGGGGCGATAGCAGGACCGCCTGGCGGTCGACCGCTGTTGGTTGTCTGGGGGGGCAGGTTCGACGGGTCCGACGGGTCCGGCAGGTCCGGCGGGTCCGGCGGGTCCGGCGGGTCTGTTGGACCCGTCGGACCCGGTCATGGCGTGGGTCAGAACGGTCGTGCGTTGATGAGCTCGATCGCCCGGCCGTCCTTGCTCGTCGTGCCGGTGATCTCGGCACTGATCTTCAGATCGTGTTCGGTCTGTGCGGCGCTGGCGCCGGGGGCGAGCGCCAGGGAGCGGACCCCTGTGCCCGCGACATGGGGCGAGGCCATCGACGTGCCGCTCAGCGTGGTGGTGCCGCCGCCGCTCGCGGTGGAGAGGATGGCAACGCCGGGAGCCCAGACGTCCACGCACGATCCGTAGTTGCTCCACGACGCTTCCAGATCGTGCTGATCGGTGGCCGCGGTCGTCATGACGCCGTGGTGTGTGCCCGCGCGCGCGGGGGACGCCGTGCACGCGTCGGCGCCGCTGTTACCCGCCGCGACGGCGTAGAAGACGCCGCTGTCGGCCGAGTTCTTCACGGCTGTGTCGAGCGCGTTGCTGGCGCCGCCGCCGAGGCTCAAGTTGGCCACCGCTGGCTTCACGGCATTGGCCGTCACCCAGTCCACGCCCTGGATCACGCCGGACGTTGTTCCGCTCCCACCACAGCCGAGCACCTTGACGCCGACGAGCCGCGCGCCTGCCGCCACGCCGACCACGTCGACGGTGTTGTCGATGGCCGCCACCGTGCCCGCGACGTGGGTCCCGTGGCCGTTGCAGTCCTTGTTGGGGCCACCCGCGAAGTTGACGTGCTGGACGACCGACAGGTCGCGGTGGCCGGCATCAATGCCGGTGTCGATGATGTAGGCGTGGACGGTGGTGACCGATGGCTTCCCGGCTGCGCCGATGCGCGTGATGCCCCAGGGCACGGTCTGCGACTCGCTGCCGCCCCCGCCCCCGCCCTTGCCGGGCGGCCGCTGCACGATGTGCATCGCGCCGTCGGGCTCGATGAACCGGACGAGCGGGTCGCCTTCGAGCGCCGCGATCTGGCGTGCGGTCAGGTGAGCGGCAAAGCCGCGCAGGGCCGCGCTGTAGGCATGCGTCGCACGAAAGCCGTGGGCGCGCTCGAGCGCCTGCACGGCACCCACCACCGCTCGATCCTGGTAGGCCCAGGCGGCCGGGTTCTCGGCCATGCGTCCATCGGGGACGAACTGGCCGACGTAGTCCTGAAACGGTGCGAAGTCGTCGAAGACGACGATGACTGGGAACGTGGCCGTGCGCTGCTGTGCGGAGGTGAACGCGACGGACGCGCCCACGAGCACGGCGACCACCAGGGCAAGTCGCGCGAGCGTGTGCATGTGCGCTGCTCCTTCTGGTAACGGAGGTGAACCCCGGGAGAGGTACCGTGGATGGTAGCCGAAAACGGGAGTTCCGGGTCAACGGGCCTGGGGATTGGTGTGCACGCGAGGATCAGAGAGGTCTGGGGCTCGTGAATTGCGGTTCTGCTGAGGAAGTCTCAGAGCATCGCCCGTGAATACGGGCAGGAAAGGGATGGCGTCCCCGACGGGATTCGACGAGTGTTGGACGCTCCGATTCGAGGGGTTCGCACCAAGCCGTCACGCTCCCGAGGCGACCCTCTGAGGCCGAAGAATACCACGTGATGGCCAAGAGGCCCCTTGGCGGTTCGCGACGCTCCAGGGCGGCTGGAGAGGGCTCTGTGGGCACCAAGAGGCCGCGGCGGCGAAACCATCCGAAACCACCCGTGCCTGATTCTGACGACATGCTGGGGGGATGCACCGTGGCGACAGCCGGCACGGCCCCGTTCGTCCCGACCGTGGCCCAGGTCCGGTACCTGCAGGCCCTCCGCGATGCGCTGGAGGAGGGGCGGCGCGTGAGCGACCGGGCGATCTGTCCGCGGCTCAGGATGTCGAGAGCCACGCTCTGGGACTGGCGGCAGGACCCCCGCTTCGCATTGTGGCTCGGACAGGAGTTGAAGGCCGAGAGCGACTTCGCACGGGATCTGGTGATCGCGCGCCACACCGCATTGGCGATCAAGGGTTCTACGCGATCGGCGGAGTTCCTCCTGAGAGCTCGCGCCCTGGCTGCTGGCAGAGCGGGGCCGTCGAGTGAAACAGCGACGGTCGATGCCCGCCAGTATCAGGTCAATCTACTCGTGCCGCGGCCACCGAACCTGGCGGGTGAGTGAGTCCGCACGGAGAGCACCGCTGCGGCAAGGCAGCCGCCAACACGACGACCCACAGGATCTAGTACACGTGCGCGTCCGGCGCCGGCCCGTTCAGTACGAGCCAGTACAGCCCCACCTGCCGGACAGCCTCCATGAACTGCCCGAAGTCGACGGGCTTCTGCACGTACGAATTCGTGTCGTTCGCGTAGCCCTGCAACCGGTCGCGCTCTTCGCGCGACGTCGTGAGGATCACCACGGGGGCGAGCCGCGTAACGAGGACGCTTACGGTTTGGTGGCGCCCTCCGATCGAGGTGTCTTCGGCTGGGTCACCGAAGCGCCCCCAATGACTATGCCTGCGAAAAACGTCGGCGCTCGCGAACCATTGCCGCGCCTCAAGGAATCAAGCGGAAAGTCTGACGGAACGATGGCGCTCGGACCGCCGCCTGGGATGTCTACGGTAGGCACTCCGACAAACGCCCAACCAAAGAATATCTGCTGGTTACGGTTGCCGACATGAATCGTGACTGCGGGTGCTGCTGTCGTTGACCCCTCATGCGGCACGAAGACAAAGTGCCCGCCCACGCCTACCCCGATTCCATCGACCTTGGAGTTATCGCTCTCGTCTTGCTTGGGCGAGAATACGTACCTAAACACCAAGCCGGTCGCCAGAGCTGGTTGCCACCCACGCGAGAAACCTGAGTGTACGACTACCTTCGTCGGAACCGGAGTGCAGACTGGGGGGCCGTCGCCTGAAGATTGGGGGGGGCAGTCAAAGTGCGGCTGTGTTTGCGGGTGGTTGCGGGCAAGGCCCACGAAACCGCCGCCAGCGGCGACGTCAAGCGCGACATGATCCATGAATCCCTGCGCTCGTGCCGGCGCGGCAGATGCGAGCAGAAGGAGTAGCGCGAAAAGCGGTCTAGTACGGTGCATACAGTCCTCGCATCCGAAGAGCATTGTGAGTCGGCATAACGAGAGAGCGACGGGTTGCGCCGGTTCCGGGGCGACCGCCACGGCCGCAACATATCACGTGATGGCCAGAGGCCCCCTTGACGGTTTCGGGCGCTCAAAGGCGGCTGGGGAGGGCTCTGTGGCCAACGGCAGGCCGCGGAGGCGAAACCATCCGAAACCACCTGTCCCATACTCTGACGACATACCGAAGGGTCGCACGACGACGGCCCGCACCGAGCACTTTGTTCCGACCGTAGCCCAGGTGCGGTACTTGGACGCCCTCCGTGAGGCGCTGGACGAGGGGCGGCCTGTGAGCGACCGGGCGATCTGTCCACGGCTCAGGATGTCCAGAACTACACTCTGGGAGTGGCGGCGGGACATCTGTTTCGGCCGCGTGGCTCGAGCAGGAGCTGAAGTCCGAGAGCGACGTCGTCTGGGAACTGGTGATCGCCCGCCACACCGCCCGGGCGATCAAAGGTTCGACTCGATCGGCCGAGTTCCTGCTGAGGGCCCGGGCCCTGGACGCCGGTAGCTGGACGCCGGTAGAGCGGGACCATCGAGTGGAGCCGCGACGGTCGATGCCCGGCAGTATCAGGTCAACCTTCTCGTGCCGCGGCCACCGGACCTGCTAGGAGATTGAGCCCGCACCGAAGGCACCCCCGCGACATAGCAACCGTCTGGACCTAGACCGGTGCGCGTGACGGGTGGTATAGCCTCCCGCATGGCTCGAATCCAACTCACACGGCAGCAGCTCTACGAGCGCGCATGGGCGACGCCCATCGAGACCCTCGCGCGTGAACTCGGCCTGTCGGGACGCGGTCTTGGCAAGCTTTGCGCCCGCCACGAGATCCCCGTCCCGCCTCGTGGCTACTGGGCTCGCAAGGCCGCCGGCCAATCGGTTCCCATTCCACCCCTGCCGCCGGACCAAGGCCCCAAGTCCGTGAAGATCGAGTTTGCCGGACTACTGAGCGACACGTCGGAAGAGCCTGATGGCGAGCCCAAGGTTCACCCGCTGATTGAGGCCGAGCAAACGCCGGAGAACGCGATCGTCGTCCCTGACGATCTCCCGTTGAATGACCCTCTCGTCGTGAAGACCCAACGCCTGCTCTCGAGGGCCAAATGTGACGCGAAGGGGCTGTGCAGCGTACCGCCCGGGGGCCTGCACGTTCACACCTCCCGGGCGCAGCACGAGCGGGCCCTTCGCGTAATGCAGGCGCTCTTGACAGCGTTGCAGGCGCGAGGGCTGGCGCTGTCACCTGGCGAGGAGGGCTCTCAAGTCACCGTCCTCGAAGAGCCGATTGCCTTCGGTATCCTGGAGGGCATCAAGATGGTTGAACACCCCGTGACCTTCAGCGAGCAGAAGCTCATCGACCGCGGTCAGGGCTGGCAGGTGCCCAAGCACGACTACGTCCCCTCGGGCACCCTCTCACTGACAATCCTCAACGTGCGGCACGTCCGCCAACGCTGGACCGAGACGCCGTCGCGGCCACTCGAACATCTCCTGAACCGATTTCTCGTGGCCGTCATCCGGGCAGCCCTCGGTGTGAAGCGCCAGCGCGCAGACGCCGAACGGAGTGCGCGTGGGCGCCAGGAGCAGGAGCGCCTGCGGCAGGACGAAGCCCGAAGGCTCGCGGAGGTTGAGCTTCGGTGGCGGGAGGAACAGGCTCGCATGGACCGGCTCGAACGGCTGGCGTCCCTCTGGAATCGCCACCGGCAGGTCCGGGAACTCGTCGGCGCCTTGAGAACAAAAGCCGGCGACGTAGAGCCTGGCAGCGAGCTATCCGAGTGGCTCGACTGGGCGAGAGACTACGTCGAAGCGTCCGATCCTCTACGCCATCTCCGAGCCCGGGCCGGGAGGACACTGACGCTCTACTACTACGGCTACGACTGGGATAGCATCGAGCGGGATGGCTTCCGAGAACCTGGGCTTCACGACTACGGCTCCGAGAAGACGACGCCAGGCGTCGAGCTGACCTGCCGGCCTCGACGCGTGACGGGCTACGAGCGAGCCCTCAGAGTCGAGCTTGCGGAGGACTTCATCCTGTCGTACGAGTGGGCCCAGGAGAGCGACTGGTACTACCGCGAGTTTCGCGTACCGGCGGCCAGGCTGAACGTGTCCCTCCGGTACAGCCCAAGGCTCAGGTGAGGGTGTTGGTCGCGAAACCTCCGTTTGCCGGCATCAGCGTGAGCAGGGAGCTCTTGCGCGGGTACTTCGTTCCCCGGGCAATGTCCGATGGTTATCGGGCGCTGGTCCTGGGCGCGGGGCTGCAGCGCCTTCGCCAACGACTAGTGGCGCACGGCCTGAGAAGCGGCGTTCGACCGTTACTTGTTCTGGTGGGCACAACTGTCTGAGTGAAGAAGCAGGCCAGGGCCTTCAACTAGAAGGCGGAGAGTTTCGGAGGACACCAGCGTGCACACATTTGTCTTTATCGACACTAATGTCCTCTTGCACTACCAATTCTTCGATGAACCCGACTGGCCTGCGCAACTTGGCGTCACGGAAGTGACGCTCGTGTTCGCGCCCGTTGTCTTCTCAGAGCTCGACCGACACGGTTGGTCCGGCTCACGACGAGAGCGAGCGCGCGCGAAGTCAGTCCTGAAGAAGGTTAACGGCCTTGCGCTTTCCACGTCGCCCGTCAAGGTGAGAGCGGGCGTCCACGCGATCGCGCTCGATGCCGAACCTGTGGACTCGCTCTTCGCTCAACACCGGCTCGATCCGCGCACCAGCGACGATCGGCTGCTGGCGTCCTTCGTCGAGTTTCGTAGCGTCCATAGCGCGGATCGTGTCTTGATCCTGTCCCCGGACATCGGTCTCAGCGTAAAGGCGCGCTCTAGACGTTGTGAAATCGTTGCACCGGCCGACACGCTTGAACTGCCGCCAGAGCCGGACGACGTCGAACGGGAGTTGGACAGGGTGCGGCGTGAACTGAATGAACTAAAAACCGCCGCACCGGACCTGACGATCACGTTTGGTGGCGGAAGCACCCACGAGCGATTCCGTATCCGACCAGTCAAAGATTTTGACGAAGCGACGCTGCAGCGCCTCCTAGATACGTGGCGTTCAAGACACCAACACATCACGCCGATGCCACAGGCGATCCAGGGGTCGCTCGGGCAGGTGGTTTCATTAGAGGGTCTTGCGGGCTTGCCTGGGTTCGTGTCGGCGGCGGATGCCGCGAAGTACAACGCCACAATCGACGGCTACCGCGGTCAGTACGAGATGTTCCTCAGGCTGTGGCCAGCTGCCATCAACAGCCGGCGTCGCAATCTGCAATTCGCTCTCACGCTAGAAAACACAGGCGCTGCCCCGGCGGACGATGTGGAAATCCAACTCTCTACTAAGGCTGCCGGCGAGTGGCTCCGAGAGCTGGCGAAATTGCCGAATGTGCCGAAGGTCCCAAGACCGCGGAGTCGGTTCGACACGGATCTGTATCTGCCGATGCCGTACCGCCCTCACTTGGATCACTTGGACATGATTCATCCCGGGGCGAATGAGGACGGGCCACACATCTCGGAGGGCGGAGGCGTCCAGCAAGTGCGGTACACGGTCAAGCGCGCGAAGCATCATGTGCCCTGCGAACTGCCAGTCGTCTACTTCCAATTCGAGTCTGAGGCTGCTGTCGTGTCATTCACGATTGACGTCATCTTGTTCGCAGCGAACATTCGCAAGCCGAAGCCGGGTTCTCTCCACGTCGAGATCGCGGTTGAAGCACCGGTTGGGCCGCCGCTCCCCAACGAGTCGGTTGACGACGACGACCCCTAGCTTCGGCTCCCGGGGCGGCAAGTGCTCGGCGTCCAGCGGAGAGCAACCTAGAAATTGGGAAGGAGCCCCGGAGCGAATCGGGGGCCCTTCGATTTGAGCATCGAGTTTCAACGCGTAGTAGTTTCGTCCGACACTCGGGCGCCGTGGCGCGTCCATGTCACGGTTCGCTCTGACCAGAGGCCATGGGAGCCGCTATGCCCAGCACTTTCCGCTCACTTAAGAGGCGCTCCCGGCGCCCTCACGTTATCCCTCACGTCATGCCGTCTCCAGCAGACGTTCCTATGGGCGCAGTGTGCGCCGAGTTCACGAATCTGGGTGACGCGATTGGTTTCCCACCAGAGGCACTGAATCCGAATGCGGACATTGACCGCGTTGTCTTGGCGCTCGCGTTGATCTGCAACGACATGAACGACGCATTCTCAATCCTCGAACGGATGAACGGCGGCGCCTCTGCCTCTGCCGGCCCGACGCCATACGAAGGCGCTCGAGCCGGGCGACGGGGCTGGGCAACACGGCTGATCGCCTCGATCACCCATGAGGCACTGGAGACCCTGAAGGCGCACGAAACCCTTCTGAGTTCACACGACGAGGTCCACGAGACCTTGGCAACCATGACCGACAAGAACGTCGTGGCGTGGAACGCTTTGATGGCGCTGGCCCTTGAACCTGGCAAGGAACCCCGGAGGCAGTTTCTGGTTCGCGTGAGAAATAATGTGTCGTACCACTACGCCGATGCGAAACCTCTCGCCTTAGGGTACCAGCGCGTTTTCATTGACCAGGAGAAGACCGCCTTCAACCGATGGGCGTACGTTTCAGCGGGGGACACATTCGCGGGGTTGAGGTTCTACTTTGCCGATGCGGCAGCGGGCGAAGCCGTGCAAGCAGCCGTAGAGCGAGCAACTGAAGATTCGAAGACGGAATTGACCGAGGTCGCAGCGATGACCGTTAACGGCCTCTTCAACTTCGTCCTGAAGTTCATGAACATGAGGGTTACCAAGGTCATGGGCGCGTCCCGCTGACAAGGCGGAGGACTGACGTCCCCCCGCTTTCAGTAGCGGATCTGTTTAGAGTCCGGCAGTTACTTTCGCCGTCTTCGACTTCGCCGTCAACTGCTGAGCGTAGGCGGCGGGCGTCAGCCCGCCGAGCCCCTTCTTCGGGCGTTCCTCGTTGTAC
>JAUXWO010000111.1 GCA_030680175.1 Vicinamibacterales bacterium | reverse complement strand
CCCCCCCCCCCCCCCCACCCCACCACCCACAACCCACTACCCACTACCCACCACCGACGACCCACCACCCACCACCCACTACCCACCACCCACGACCCACCACCCGCTACGCGCCCCCCGGCAACACGACCTCGAAGACCGTCTCCACGCCCGGTGTGCTGCGGGCGGTGACGGTGCCGCCGTGCTGCTCGACGATGGCGCGGACGATCGAGAGGCCGAGGCCGGTCCCGCCGTCTGCTCGTGAGGGATCGGCCTTGTAGAACCTGTCGAAGACATGCGGCAGGTGCTCGGGCGCAATGCCGGTGCCGGTGTCGGCGACGGCGAGCACCACGGAGGCGCCGCGCCGTGTCGCCGACAACGACACCCGCCCACCCGGCCCCGAGTGCCGCAGCGCGTTGGCGGCCAGGTTCTGCAGGGCCTGCTCGAGTCGCCGCGCATCCCCGACGACCACGGCCGCGTCCGCGGCGATGTGATCGTGCAGGTCGATACCGCGCTCGCGCATCACCGGCTGGTGCCGCGCGCGGACGCGCGCGAACAGATCGGCCACGGCCAGCGGCTCGCTGGCGAGCGCCGCGCCGCCGGCCTCGTAGCGCGCCAGGTCGAGCAGGTCGCCCACCAGCCGCTCGATCCGGTCCACTTCCTCGATCACGATGCCGACGTAGCGGCCGGCATCGCCCGGCGGTGCAAACTGCGGGAGGCTGAGCGTCTCGGCGTAGCCGCGGATCGCCGTCAGCGGCGTCATCAACTCGTGCGACACGTCGGCGAGCAGCTGGCGGCGCGCGCGGTCGGCGTCGACGAGCGCGGCCTGCCGTGCGGCCAGTTCGCCGGCCATGCGGTTGAACGAGCGCGCCACCGACGCAATCTCGTCCCCGCCCTCGTCGGGCGCGCGCGCCGAGGCATCACCCGCGCCCAGGCGGTCGGCCGCCTCCTGCAGCGCGCGCAGCCGCGCGTGCGCCGGACGAAACACGATCAGGGCGGCCAGCGCCGTGCCGCCCACGAGCAGCAGGAGAGCGCCGAGACCGATGAGCGGCGCGAACTGCTCCATCACGCGGCCGAACGGACGGAGGGGCGTCACCACCACGGCCGCCACCACCCGGCGGTCGACGACGACCGGCGCGAACGCCACGGGAAGGCGCCCGGGCCCATCGATGCGGCGGCCACGACGCGCCCCGCGGCGGCCCGGTCCGCGCGGGGATCCCGCGGGGGGCGCCTCCGCAGCCGCTTGACGGACACGCGCCACCGCCCATTCGGCCACGGGCGGCGGCAGCGCCGCCCCTTGCTCCGCGATCAGCCGTCCGTCCGAGAGGACGAGGACCACCGGCCGGTGCAGCTCGGGGAAGCGGGTGCGCGCGTACTGCTCCAGATCAAGCCCCGGCGTGCGCGCGGCCTCCGCCTCGATCTCGTCGGCCACCAGATCCGCGAAGTCGGCCAGCATGCGCGGCGGCAGCGCCCCCTCCGACCGCACGGCCAGCCACAGGAAGAGCCCCGCCTGCGCGGCCAGCATCAACGCCAGCAGCAGGATGAAGCCGAGGCCGATGCGGAGGTAGAGGGAGGAGAGGCGGATCATGCGGCTATCGGCTTTCGGCTTTCGGCTATCAGCGATCGGCTCTCGGCGAACGGCGAACGGCTCTCGGCGAACGGCGAACGGCGAACGGCGAACGGCGAGCTACACATCCGCGCACTTGTAGCCGGCGCCCCACACGGTGAGGATGCGCGCCGGGGTGGCCGGGTCGGCCTCGATGCGGCGGCGCAGGCGCTTCACCAGGGTGTCGACACTCCGTGGCGTCACGAACGTCTGGTCGCTCCAGACGCGCGACAGGAGGGCCTCGCGGCTGAAGACGATCCCGGGATGCGACGCCAGCACGTGGAGCAGCCGGAACTCCTGCGCGGTCAGCTCCACGTCCTGCCCGGCGATCCGCACGCGACGGCGCGCCGGGTCGATCTCCATGCCGTGGATCGCCAGCGGCCGCTCGTCGAGGCCGGCCGCACCGGCCGAGTGCGCGGCCGCCTCGGCGCGCAGCACCGAGGCGCGGGGGCGCCGGAGCAGCGCCCGCGCGCGCGCCACGAGCTCGCGCACGCCGAAGGGCTTGGCCAAATAGTCGTCGGCGCCGCTTTCGAGCCCCAGCACCTTGTCGGACTCCTCACGACGCGCGGTGAGCATCAGGATCGGGACATCTTCGTTCGGTCCTCCGTGACGGAGGGCCTTGCAGATCGTGAGGCCGTCCACGCCGGGCAGCATCAGATCGAGCACCACGAGGTCGAAGGCCGTCTCGCCCGCCAGCGCCAGCGCCTCGTGCCCATCACCGACCGCCGTGCAAGCCAGCCCCTCGAGTCCGAGGTGCAGCACAATCAGCTCCCGGATGTGGCGGTCGTCCTCGACGATCAGCACGCGCGACATGGCCCTCCGATCTTACGGCGCTTCCGGTGCCCCACCGCCCCCGCGTCCGTCGCCACGGTTTTGTCACAGCCCCGCCGCAGCCGTGTCACTTGTTGACAGTCAAACCGGTCAGAAGGAATGAGGGCCAAGCTCCCTCACGACACGGACCACGACGCGGAAGGACAGAATCATGATGAGACTCACCACACGCACGATGCTCTCGGCCGGGCTTGCCCTGGCGCTGGCCGCGGGAGTGACTGGAGCCTCGGTGGCCGCCCAGGGCGGCGGACCCGGCCGCGGGCAAGGCCAGGGCCAGGGCCAGCGGATGACGCAGCCGGGCGGGCCCGGCGGGCCGGGGATGCGCGGACCCGGCGGACCCGGGCGACGCGGTCCCGGACTCCCCCTTGCGCGGCTCGGCCTGAACGACGCCCAGCGCGAGGAAGTGCGCGGCATCATGGGGACCCATGAAGCCGCGTTCCGCGCCGTGGGCGAACGCATGGGCGCGGCCCGGCGCGCGCTCGACGAGGCCGTGAACGGCGACGCGTTCAACGAAGCGCTCGTCCGGCAGCGGGCGGCGGACCTCGCCGCCATCGAGGCCGACGCCGCGGTCCTCCGCGCTCAGGTCCACCGGGACGTGTTCGGGGTGCTGACACCCGAGCAGCAGCAGAAGGCGCGAGACCTGCGGGCCGACGCCGATAAGCGCCAGCAGGAGCGCGCCGATCAGCGGAAGGAGCGCCGCCAGGGGCGGTAGCCTACCGCCCCACCGCCCTCACGAGGTCGTCGTACGTCGCCGCGTGACCGTGGAGCGGCAGGATGACATCCACCGGCCATGCCAGCCGGTGGATGTGCTCGAAGAGATTCACGCTGAAGGGATTCGCTCGGGCCGGTGGCGCCAGTGCCGCCGGCCCCGGCGTGTACGCGTCGGCTTGAATCAGAATCCGCTCGCGCGGCATCCAGACCATCAGCAGTCCATCGTGGTGCGCGTTGCCGGCGAGGTGATGCACCTCGATGAGCCGGCGGCGGTCCGTGAACTCATGCCAGTCGTCCACCGTGATGAACTCCGGCGCCCGCGGCGTCTCGCTGAGGCGATCGGGCGCGAGCGTTCGCGGCGCGGCCCATGCGCGCTCGTAGAAGGGCCGGTTGATCTCGTGGGTGACGACGATGGCGCCCTCGGCCACGAAGGTCCGGAGGCCGCCCGCGTGATCGAAGTGCGGGTGGGTGTTGATCACGTAGCGGATCGCCTTGCCGGGGATCGCCGCCCGCACCGCCGCGATGACGGCTTCCGCGCGTGCCTCGTCGAGCGGCGCCTCGACGATCGCCATGTGGTCGCCGAATTCGATGACGACGCTGTGGTGCGACCCGCCGGTGACGTAGTGGACGCCCTCCTCGACCTCGTCGAGTTCGACAAGGGGAACCGGCGGCGCCGCCGACGCAACGTCGGGCGGGGCCACGATCGAGACGGCCGCCTGCGGGGTCACGCCCGTCACGGCCAGGTCCCACACGGGAAACCCGCCCATCGCCTGCCGGATGCGCGTCGGCATGCGGACGCCGGCAAACGTCTCGTACCCGTCATACACGGAGACCACCGGCATGTCGCCGAGGACGGGGCTGGCGATCGTCGTGTCGACGCGCTCGACGTGATCCGCCGCGTCGATGGTCCCCGTCAGCACATGCGTCCCGAGCACCGTATACCGCACCGTCGCCCGCCCATCGTCGTGCTCCTCGACCGTCGTGTCGTGCGCCAGCGCGCCCTTCAGAAAGCCGTGAGGCGACATCCATATCTGGACGGCGCGTTCGGCGGCGACGGCGGGCTCGGGGACGGGGTGATCGCCGTGCAGGGCCCAGGCGAATGCCCCCGAGACGAACTCGACGCGTCGTTCGGGGCCGGCCAGGGGCTGGCCGCCGCCCCCGCGTGGCGGTTCCACACCCGTGCGCGTCAGGTCGAGCGACATCGCCGACGAGGCGTAGTCGATCTCGACGGTCAGCGAGGGGACGTCAAAGCGGGGCCACGGGGCATCGGGGCGCGGGCTCTGCCCGAGCGCGAAGTGGGATCCCGTCGCCTCGTACCGGAGGGAGGCCAGCGCGGTGGCCCCCATCACGTCGGCCGCGCGGCGGACGCGGGCGAGCGGATCCGCGGGCGCTGACGTACACGAGGACACGCCAAGTGCCCCGACCGTGATCGCCACCACCGCCGTCAGACGAAACATCGCTGTTCGCAATTCGCTGACATTCGCAATTCGCAATTCGCTATTCGCTGTTCGCCAGTCCCGCCGAAGCGGCTTTCGCCCGCGAAGGCGGACGCAGTTCGCTATTCGCTATTCGCTGTTCGCTAGTCCCGCCGAAGCGGCTTTCGGCCGCGAAGGCGGACGCTATTCGCTATTCGCTGTTCGCAATTCGCCAGTCCCGCCGAAGCGGCTTTCGGCCGCGAAGGCGGACGCTGTTCCCCCGCCTATCGTGCCCGCAGCAGCCTCAGGCCGTTGAGCGTCACGGCCACCGTCGCGCCGGTGTCGGCGAGCACCGCCAGCCAGAGGGGGGCGACGCCGAAGAGCGCGGAGACGAGGAAGGCCAGCTTCGTCAGCAGCGCGATCGACACGTTCTGGTGGATCACGCGCATCGCACGCCGTGCGTGCCGCTGGAACCACGGCAGCGTGTCCGGGGTCTCGTCCACGAACACGATGTCGGCGGCCGCCAGGTCGGCGGCCGGCGCGTCACGGCTTTCGATGATCACGCCGCGTCCCGCCAGCGCCGCCCGCGTGCCGGACCCGGCCGCGGCGGCCCGTTCGAGCGCCCCCCCGCCTTTGATCAGAACGCCGCGCCGCGCGGCCGAGGTGAGCGCCGCGACCACCGTCACGGGCGTGGAGATGACCAGCGCGCAGGGACACGCGAGCACGAGGAACACGAGCGCGCGGTAGAACCACACGGCCCACAGGCCGTCGACGAGCGGCGGGACGATGGCGACGACGACTGCGGCGGCGGCGACGACCGGCGTATACACGAGGGCGAACCGCTCGATCCAGCGTTCGACGCCGGCGCCCGGCCGCGCCGCGCTCCCGGCGACATCATGCCCGCGGCCCACGAGTTCGGCCACCGCCGCCCGCGCGCGGCTGATGCTCCACGCCTCGATCCAGTGCGCCAGGGCGAAGAGGAACGCGACGGCCGCCGCCTCCGACCACTGGCCGATCGCCGCCGCCCCGACCGCCGAGATGCAGACGAGGACGTGCATGTCGAGGCGCCGGTAGCGGAGGGACGCCAGCGCGCGCGGCCACGTCGGCCACAGGCCCACCACCAGGGCGAAGCCGTAGGCGGCCATGCTCGCCGGCACCCGTCCGTGATCGCCATCGTCGCCCGGCACGTGGGCGTGGCCCAGGATCGCGTCGATCCAGCCGTCGGCATGCCAGGCGTCGATCCCCCAGCCGAGGAGGAACAGCGCGCCGCTGATGAGCAGCAGCCTGGGCGCGCCATGCGCGTGATCGTGATCGTGGTGATGATGGTCGTGATCGTGGCCGTGGCCGTGCTCCACCTCGCCCTCGAGCGCCGCCCCGAGGCCCGTGCGGCCGATCGCCGCCACGATCGCCGCCGGCGTCGTCGCGGCCTCGTCGTAGACCACGCGCACGCGGCCGCCGACGAGGTCGAAGTCGAGATCGCGGACGCCCGGATCATCCGCGAGGGCGCGGCGTACGAGCGCCGCCTCCTCGGCGCAGTCCATGCCGTGGACGGTGACGTGCAGGTGGGTCGTGCCGGAAGGCGGATCGGAGGCGGCGTGGGTCATGCGGGATCGGCGGCGCGGCCGCTCAGAGCGCGTTCACCGCGGCAAGCACTGCCTCGGCGTGTCCGTCCACCTTGACCGTGTCCCAGCGCTGCACGACCTTGCCGTCGGCGCCGATCAGGTACGTGGTGCGGGCGACGCCCATGAACTTGCGCCCGTACATCGACCGCTCCTGCCAGACGCCGTACTTCTCGGCTACGGCGTGGTCCACGTCGGCGAGCAATGGAAACGTGAGGTCGTACTTGTGCGCGAACTTCGCCTTGCTCTTCTCGTCGAGGATGCTGACGCCGAACACGGCCGCCTTCAGCTTCTCGAACTTCGGCAGGTTGTCCTGGAACGCGCACGATTCCTTCGTGCAGCCGGGCGTGTCGTCCTTCGGATAGAAATAGAGGACGACGGGGCGGCCGGCGTAGTCGGACAGCGAGTGGGCAGTGCCCTCCTGGTCGTTGAGGGTGAACGCGGGGGCCTTCGTGCCGGGGTCGATCAAGCTCATGATGCCTGCTCCTAAGGTCAGCACGTTATCTTCGCACGGCGGCGCGCGAGGGCGGCACGGACCTGCTGCGGCAGGACGACGCGCACGCCCCGCGCGGGCGGGGGAGACGCGCACGTGCGCTGAAGATGACGGGGCCCGCACATCCTCCCCGCGGGGATGCGCGGGACCTGCCCCTAGCGGTCGAGCGCGGCGCGGACGATGTGCTCCGCCGAGATGCCGTACTTCTCGAGCAGCTCCTCGGGCCGGCCGCTGCGCGGGATCTCGCGGACGGCGAGGCGCGTGACGGTGATCCCGGCCGGGGCCACGGCGCGCGCGACGGCGTCACCGAGGCCGCCCACCGCGTAGTGATCCTCGACCGTGATGAGCCGCCCCGTCTCGCGCCCGCAGCGCGTGAGCGTGGCCGCATCCACCGGCTGGACCGAGTAGAGATCGACGACGCGGGCCGAGACGCCCTGCGCCTTCAGCAGGTCGCGCGCCTTCAGCGCCTCGAAGACCGTCACGCCCGCGCCGATGAGCGTCACCGTGTCGGCGGCGGTCTCGTGGAGCACCTTGCAGCCGCCCACGGGGAACGCCTCGGCGTTGTCGTAGATCACCGGCGTCTTCGGCCGCGACGTGCGGATGTACACCGGCCCGGGCTCGGCCGCGGCCGCCGCGATCAGGCGCTCCGTGCTCACGGCGTCGCAGGGATAGAGCACGGTGAGGTTCGGCTCCGCGCTCATCATGGCCAGATCCTCGAGGGCCATCTGCGAGGGGCCGTCCTCGCCGATCGACACGCCCGCGTGCGAGCCCGCCAGCTTGATGTTGAGGCCGCTGATCGCGGCCATCCGGATGAAGTCGGCCGCGCGCGAGAGGAACGCGGCAAACGTGGACGGGAACGGAATCGCGCCGCGGCTGGCGAGCCCCATCGCCGCGCCCACCATCGCCTGCTCGGCGATGAAGTTCTGATAGAAGCGCTCCGGGAACTTCGCCTCGAAGCGGTCGCTGAACGTCGAGTTCTTCACGTCGGCGTCGAGCGCGACCACGCGCGGGTCGGCGGCGCCGAGCTTGGCGAGCGCCGTGCCGTACGCTTCGCGCGTCGCCACCTCCTCGCCCTTCGTGTAGGCGGGCGGCGCCATGGCGCCGGGGACGACGGCCGGATCCGCCGGCCGCGACGGCGCGGGAATCGCGGGCACGCCGGCGGCGCCGGGCACGAGCTGCGCCTCGAGCTCCGCGATCGCGCGGTCCGCCTCGTCGCCCTTCTTGAACGGCTTGCCGTGCCAGTTCGGCAGGCCCTCGGCGAAGCTCACGCCCTTGCCCTTCAGCGTCCGCGCCAGGATCATCGTCGGACGGCCGGTGGTGGCGCGGGCTTCGGCGAGCGCCGCCTGGATGGCCGCGATGTCGTGGCCATCGATCAGGATGGTGTGCCAGCCGAACGCGCGCCAGCGCCCCGCCATCGTGTCGAGGTCGTGCTCGAACTGCGTGCCGCGGCTCTGGCCGAGCGCGTTGACGTCGGTGATGCCGACGAGGTTGTCGAGCGCGTAGAACTGGGCGAGGGACGCCGCCTCCCACACCGAGCCCTCGGCGGTTTCGCCGTCCCCCTGCAGGACGTAGGTCCGGTAGTCGGAGCCGATGCGGCGCGCGTTCAGGGCGATGCCGACGCCGGCGGCCAGGCCCTGGCCGAGCGACCCGGTCGCCACGTCCACGAACGGCAGCCGCGGCGTGGGGTGCCCCTCGAGGTCGGACGTGAAGAGCCGCAGCGTGAGCAGGTCCTCCCGCTTCAGGTAGCCGGCTTCGGCCCACGCCGCGTAGAGCAGCGGCGCCGCGTGGCCCTTCGACATCACGAGGCGATCGGCGTGGGTGTGCTGCGGGTTCGCCGCGTCGTAGCGCATCTCGCCGAAGAACAGGGCCGCCATGATGTCAGCGGCCGAGCAGCACGTGGTCGGGTGGCCGTTGCCCGCTTCGGTGGTGGCCCGGATCGATTCGATCCGCAGGCGGGTGGCGATGTTCTGGAGAACCGGCAACGGGGCGGGGGTCGCTGATGGCACAAAGGCTCCTGCGGGGTGACTTGAAACATCGAAGTGTAGCAAGCACCGAGCAACGGGGGCAAACGACCGCACTGGGGGCCGTCCGGCGGTTCCTCGTATAATGATCGGATGCTTCCGCTGCGCTACTTGTACATCCTGGCCCTGGTCATCTGGCTGGGCGGGATGCTGGTAGCGGGCCTGCTGGTCGCCCCGACGGTGTTCGGGGTGCTCACGGCCCACGACCCGGAGTCCGGCCGCGTGGCCGCCGGGCTGGTCTTCGGCACCTTCCTGCAGCGATTTCACCTGTTGGCCTACGTGGCGGGCGGCGTGATGCTGGTGTCGCTGACGCTCCAGCGGCTGCTCGGCCCGCGCCCGGTGTCGTACGGCATCCGGGCGGGGCTCATCGTGGTGATGCTGGGGCTCTTCGGCTACTCGGGCATGATTCTGGCCCCGCGGATCGAGACGCTGCAGCGGGAGATCGGCGGCCCCGTGGCGAGCCTCGCCGCGGACGACCCGCGGCGGGTCGAGTTCGACGGGTTGCATCAGCTCTCGACGGTGCTGCTCAGCCTCGCCGCCGTCGGCGGGCTGGCGCTGATCTTCTGGGACGCACGGGAATAAGGGACGGAGTCTGACGATGGATGCGGTGCGCGCGGAGGTGTTGTCGGCGGTGCGGGCGGCGGTGGACGCCGCGCCCAGCCTCGAGGCGGCCCTGGACCAGACGGTGGCGTCACTCAAGGCGCACCTGCCCACGTACACGTGGGCCGGCGTCTACCTGCTCGAGGGCGACACGCTCGTGCTCGGCCCCTACCGAGGCAAGCCCTCGCCGCACACGCGCATCCCGCTGCACCGCGGCATCTGCGGCGCCGCGGCCAGCGAGCAGCAGACCATCACCGTGGACGACGTGCACGCGGACCCCCGGTACCTCGCGTGCTCGATCGAAACCCGATCCGAGATCGTCGTCCCGATCATGCGCGACGGCATCGTCTACGGCGAGATCGATATCGACAGCGACCAGCCGGCGGCGTTCGGCGAGGCCGACCGTACTTTGCTCGAGGCCATTGCGGCGGCGCTGGCTGGACGTTTCCCCGCGTAGACGAGAGATCATGACCCATACCATCACGCTCATCCCCGGCGACGGCATCGGCCCGGAAGTCACGCGCGCGGTCGTCAAGGTGATCGAGGCCACCGGCCTCGACGTGCAGTGGGAGTCGTACACGGCGGGCGCGGCGGCGGTGGCCGAGCACGGCACGACGCTGCCGACGGCGCTGCTCGATTCGGTGCGCCGGACGAAGGTGGCGCTCAAGGGGCCCATCGGCACGCCGGTCGGCGAGGGGTTCACGAGCGTGAACGTGGGCCTGCGCAAGGCGCTGGACCTGTTCGCGAACCTGCGCCCGGTCTGGAACCTGCCGTCCATCAAGTCGCGCTACGAGGGCGTGGACCTGGTGATCGTGCGCGAGAACACCGAGGACCTCTACTCGGGCCTCGAGCACGTCGTGGTGCCGGGGGTGATCGAGAGCCTGAAGATCATCACGTCGCACGCCTCGACGCGCATCGCGCGCTTCGCGTTCGAGTACGCGCGGCGGCACGGGCGCAAGCGGGTGACGGCCATCCACAAGGCCAACATCATGAAGCTCGGCGACGGCATGTTCCTCGACTCGGTGCGCGCCGTCGCCAGGAACTACCCCGACATCGAGTGCGACGACCGCATCGTGGATGCGCTGTGCATGCACCTGGTGATGAAGCCCGAGCAGTTCGACGTGCTGGTGCTGCCCAACCTGTACGGCGACATCGTGTCGGATCTGTGTGCGGGGCTGGTCGGCGGCCTCGGCGTCGTGCCCGCGGCCAACCTCGGCGAGGGCGGCATCGGCGTGTTCGAGGCCGTGCACGGGTCGGCGCCGGACATCGCGGGGCTCGACGTCGCGAACCCGCTGGCGCTGCTGCTGTCGGGGGTCCTCATGCTCCGGCACATCGACGAGGACGCGCGCGCCGACGCGGTGATGCACGCGGTCGATGCGGTGCTGGCGGAGGGCCGGGTGCGCACGGCCGACCTCGGAGGCTCGTCCACGACGACGGAGTTCGCGGATGCCATCTGTGCCGCCCTCGGCCGGGCCTAAGCGCCCGTGGTTCACGCAGACGGCCGTGCCTGCGCCTGACGCCATCACGGACGCCGTGCTGATCCACGAGGAGGTCGCCGGCTTTCTCGCCGGCAGCCACGGCGTCAGCGGCGCCGAGGCGCGCCGCCGGGTGCTGGGGTACCTCGAGGAGCTGCGCACGACGCAGCGCTACGGGCTGTACCGCGCGCTCGAGTACCCGCTCTACCCGATTCTGCGCAAGATCGACCGCGTGGCCGAGAATGTCTCCATCCCGCGGGACGCGGCCCGCGCCGGGCGGATCGTGTACGCGTCGAACCACAAGAGCCACACCGACTACCTCGTCGAGCCGCTCGTGCTGGACGATGCGGGCATCCGGCCGCCGATCATCGCGGCCGGCATCAACCTGTTCGGCGGGCCGCTCGGCCTGCTCCACCGCCACGTCACCGGCGCGATGCCGATCCGGCGCGCCACCAAGGACCCGGCGTACCACATCACGCTCAAGGCGTACGTCATCGAACTGCTCCGCGCCCACGACCTGTTCTTCTACCCGGAGGGCGGGCGCAGCTACAGCGGCGAGCTGAAGAGCGCGAAGACGGGCCTCCTGAGCGCGTGCCTGCACGCGCGGCAGCCGGGGCTCGTGCTGATCCCGACGGCGGTCGCCTACGACCTCGTGCTCGAGGATCACGTCCTCGCGCACCAGAAGGTGAAGCGGCGGCAGCGTCCCTTCAGCCGGGAGCTGGCCGAGATGGTGCGCTACGCCGTTGGCTACCGCAGCCGCGCGTTTGTCACGTTCGGCCCGCCGCTCGCGCTCGACGGCTACGACCCCGAGTCGCGCCGATCGGTTTCGGCGCTGGCGCACCGGGTGCGCGACGAGATCGGCCGCCTCTACAAGGTGCTGCCCACGGCGGTCGTGGCGGCCTGCATGCGGCCGTCGATCACGCGGAAGGAGCTCGAGTCGCGCATCGATGCCCTGCTCGACACCCTGCGCGCGGCCGGGGCGAACCTGGCCGTCGATTCCGGCCGCGAGGCCGTGGCCACCGCCGCCGACCCGCTCGAACTCCGCGGCGTGATCGTGTCCGAGCGTGGACGCTTCCGCGTGCGCGAGCGCCACGTGCTGCGCTACTACGCCAGCACCATCCAGCACCTGCTGACGCCCGCCGGGCCCACGCACTAGCGAGACAAGTCCCCACGCATGATCGACGCCACTTCGAAAGCCCTGTTCCACACGCTCGCCCAGTCCCGCTGGCTGCAACGCCAGGCCTCGCGCTACGGCATGGCCCCCGGCCGCGGCTTCGCGCGCCGCTTCGTCGCCGGAGAATCCGTCGAGGAGGCGATCGCCGGCGTCGCGGACCTGCCGCCCCAGGGATATCTCCTGACGCTCGACTACCTCGGCGAAAGCGTGGCGACGACGGAGGAGGCCGCGGCGGCGACCGACGAGTACCTCCGCATCCTCGAGACGATCGTGGGATCGGGGATCGAGCGGAACATCTCGCTGAAGCTCACGCAGCTCGGGCTGGATGTGGACCGCGCCACGTGCGTCGACAACCTGCGGCGCATCCTCGAGCCGGCGGACCGCCACGAGTTCTTCGTCCGCATCGACATGGAGAACTCGCCTTACACCGAGGTGACGCTGCAGATCCTCGAGACGCTGTGGCAGCAGGGGCACCGGCGCGTGGGGACGGTCGTGCAGTCATGCCTGATGCGGACGGAGGCCGACGTCCGGCGCCTGAACGCGCTCGGCGCCCGCGTGCGTCTCGTGAAGGGCGCCTACAAGGAGCCGAAGACCGTCGCGCACCAGCGCAAAGCGGACGTCGATGCGTCGTACGTGGATCTGATGCGCCTGCTGCTCGACGAGGGGACGTATCCGGCGATCGCCACGCACGACGAGGCGATGCTCGAGGCGACGAAGCGCTACGCCGCCGAGCGCGGCTACGCGAAGGATCGCTTCGAGTTCCAGATGCTCTACGGCATCCGGCGCGACCTGCAGGCGGCGCTCCTGGCCGACGGATACCGCGTGCGCGTGTACGTCCCGTACGGGCAGCAGTGGTTTCCGTATTTCATGCGCCGGCTCGGCGAGCGGCCGGCCAACGTGTGGTTCGTGCTCAAGGGCATGAGGAGCTAGCAGAATCTTGTGATCTCGTGATGTGGTGATGTGGTGATCTGATGTTCCATGTGAGATCTGCAGATCTATCTTTTGATCTGGTGATCTCCGCGCGCATGCCCTGACGTGCTGATGGCTGATGTGACAGTCACCAGCGAGCACTGGCGGGTCGTCGTCGCTTCTCCGCACATGGCGTCACTGGTGGCCGCTGCCGCCGATCAAGATCAAGCCACCTCCTGGGGGCAGCAAGATCAAGAGCTACATCCCCAGATCTTGACATCGAACATCCGATCACCAGATCAGCACATCACGACATCATCAGATTCCATCACCCTTGCCCCAGGCGCGGGCCAGCGCCACCAGGGCGTCGCGGCACTGCAGGACGCTCCGGGTGTCCACGTACTCGTCCACCCCGTGGAGTCCGGCCCCGGCCGGGCCGAAGAGCACCGACGGGATGCCGGCGCCCTGCAGCACCGCGGTGTCCGCCCAGTAGCTCATGCCGGTGACCGGTGCGGACAGGCCAAGGCCCTTCGCGGCGGCCACGAGCGTCGCGGGGAGCGCGTCGGCCTGCGGCACCTCGAAGGGGGCACGGGCGAAGAGCGCCGTGCTCGCCGCTTCGAACTCGTCGTCGCGCGTCATCAGGCGGGCCAGGATGTCCTGCACCTCCTGGGCGGCCACGCCGATCCGCTCGCCCGGCAGGGTGCGCCGCTCCAGTTGCAGCGTGCACCGGTCCGGATAGCTGCTCAGCTCACGCCCGCCGGAGATGAGCGAGGCATGCAGGGACGCCGTGCCGAGCAGGGCATGCGGCGCGCGGCTCTGCAGGTCGCGGTCCAGCGCCTCGAGTTCGCCGAGGACCCGGCCCATCCGCATGATCGCGTCGCGCCCGTCGCGCGGCCGGCTGCCGTGCGCCGCGACACCGCGCGTCTCGATCTCGACCCACTCGAAGCCCTTGTGGGCCACGCCAATGGTGAGGTCCGTCGGCTCGGTCACCACGGCGCCATCCGCGCGCCACTTCGTGACGAGCGCGTCGGCGCCGATGCTGGCATGTTCCTCGTCGGCCACGCACGCGATGAGGATGCGGCCCGCGTCGAGCCCGCCCGACTGCGCGATGACCTCCGCGGCGCCGATCATCGCCGCGACGCCGCCCTTCATGTCCTGCGACCCGCGTCCGTAGATGCGCCCGTCGCGCTCCTCCGGGATGAACGGCGCGTCCATCCCGATCACCCCGACTGTGTCGATGTGGCCGCAGAACATCAGCGACCGGCCGGGGGCGCGCCCCTCGAGCGTGGCCACGACGTTCGGACGGCCGGGCGCGGCGTCCTGCACCTCGACCGCGAAGCCGCGATCGCGCAGGTACTCAACGAGCATCCGCGCGATGGCGGCCTCGCCCGCCGCCCCGGGCACGAGCGAGGGGTTCACCGAGTCGATGGCGATGAGGCGCTTGAGCAGGTCGAGTGTGACATCCATGCGCAAGAGGCTATCAGGAATCGGCGACAGGCGAACGCCTGTCGGCGATGGCGGTCGGCGGTCGGCGATCAGCTTTCGGCTTTCGGCTCCCAGCTCCCTCCAGCAGGCCGGGTCGCTGGCTTTCCGCTGACAGCCGTGAGCCGAGAGCCGATGGCCGGACGCTGATCGCCGACAGCCGCTAGCTGGAAGCCGACAGCCGAAGGCTGATCGCCGACCGCCGCTCGCCGATCGCCTCACCGCGCGAGCGGTCCGTCGGCGGCGATCACCTGCCCTGCCACCCGCACCGAGACATGTGTACCGGTGCGGCCGGGCACCTCGCGGTCCACGATCACGAGCACCGGGTGCCAGGCGCCGTCGATGGCGGCCACCGCCGTCACGGCCGACCACGGGCCGGCGGTCTGAACCGCGCCGATCGCGACGCCGTCCACCGTGCGCGGTCCGTCGGTGATGCGCAGGCGGCCGCGGCCCGCGCGCGCGCCGGCCGGCTGCGTGACGTCGACCTCCACCGACACGCCGTCGCCGACGCGTCCGCTCACGGTGATCCCCCGTGCCTCGGCGCCGTTCATCGGACGGCTGGGCATGTGCACCGTGCGGCGCAGGACGCGGCCGGCCTGCGTCCCGGTGACGGTTCCATCGAGCAGCGCGAGGCGGCCGTTCACGAGCACATGGCGGATGCCCACCGACGGTTCGTTCGGGCGCTCGAACGTGGCGTGGTCCATCACGGCCGCGGGATCGATCACGGTGAGGTCGGCGGCGTGGCCGGCGGCGACGAGCCCGCGGTCCACCAGGCCGATCGTCGCCGCGGGCAGGCCCGTCATCTTCCGGACCGCGTCCTCCCATGTCAGGTGCCCCTGCTCGCGCACGTAGCGCCCCAACACGCGCGGGAACGACCCCCAGTACCTCGGATGCGACGCCGGCCGGTCCGTCGCCCCGCAATCACACGCCACCGACGTCGTCGGGCCCCGGAGGATCGCGACGAGGTCGGCTTCGCTGCCAAAGCGGAGGATGGCACCGCGGTTGGCCTCCTCGAGCGCGCGCACGACGGCTTCGCCGGGCGAGACGCCGCCCATCTCGTCGATGAGCGTGGTCAGTTCCGTGTCGAGGCCCGTGACGAAGACGCCCGACGGCCCGCCGAAGCGCAGGCGCATGGCTTCCTCGGACTCGGCCACGATCTTCGCGCGCAGGGCCGGGTCCGTGAAGCGCTCGAGCATGCGATCGCGCCCGCCGTCCTGCGCCCAGCCCGGGATGATGAGCGCGCCGAGACCGCTCTGCCCGGCCAGGTAGGGATACACGTCCGCCGCCGCCACGCTGCCCGGAGCCGCCGAGTCCTGGATCAGATCGATCAGGGCCTGGCCCGTGCCCTGCTCGTGTCCCTGCGCCTTCATGTGCGTGACGATCGGCACGACGCCCGCGCGACGGCCGATGGCCAGCGTCTCGGCCACACCCGCGCGCGAGCTGTAGTTGGACTCGGGCGTCAGCCGGTCGTGGTTGGTGAAGTTCGTGCGCCACGGCGCGGCCGCGCCCACCACGGCAATCGCCTCTTCGGTGGTGGCGTAGTAGGCGGGCTTGTAGTCGAGGCCCGCCGAGACACCCCAGGCGCCCGCCTCGAGTCCGGCCACGAGCAGCGCACGCATGCGCTCGATCTCGCCGGGCGTCGCCCGCCGGTCGTCCTGGCCCACGACCGCGGTCCAGAGGCTGTTGAAGCCGATGTTGGCCCCGACGTTCACGGCGAGGCCCGCCTCACCGAGCGCCGCCAGCTGCTCGGCCACGTCCAGCGGCCCGCCGCCGTCCGGATTCAGGATCTCGGTCGTCACACCCTGGGTGAGCATGTTCTCTGCGCGCTGCAGTCCGCCGGGCGTGGGATGGCTGTGGAGGTTGATGAACCCGGGCGTGACATACAGGCCGCGCACATCGATCACCTCGGCCGCCGCCATGCCCCCGAGGTCGCCGACACCGACGATCACGCCGCCGGCCACCGCCACGTCGCCGGCGAACCGCGGCGCGCCGGTCCCGTCGAGAATGGTCCCGCCGCGGAGGATCAGGTCGACGCGCGGCGCCCCCGGCTGCGCGGCAAGACCGGCCACGCTCATCGTGGCGGCAAGAACCAGCATCAGACTACGACTCATCGGCCTCCCTCGCGCGCGCCTATCTTAACTGCGAACGCGGCTCATTGAACTTTGACCGGAGTCCGCCCCGGCCGTATGCGACAATCCCGCCATGTCGCGCGCCGCCGTCGCTTCCCCCCACGTGATCAACATCGCCGACCTGCGCCGCCTCGCCAGGCGGCGGCTGCCGCGCGCGGTGTTCGACTACATCGATGGCGGGGCCGACCGCGAGATCACGCTGCGCGACAACTGCGACGCGTTCGACGAGGTGGCCTTCCGGCCGCGCTGCGCCGTCCCGGTGTCGGGGTGCACCCCGAAGACGACGGTGCTCGGGACCGAGGTCGCCATGCCGCTGCTGCTGGCGCCCGTGGGCAGCTCGCGGCTGTTCTTCCCCCGCGGCGAGGAAGTCGCGGCCCGCGAAGCCGGCGAGGCCGGGCTCATCTACATCCTCTCCACGCTCTCGGGGTGCCGGCTCGAGGATGTGAAGCAGGCCACGCGCGGCACCGCCTGGTACCAGCTCTACCTGCTCGGCGGTCGCACCGTCGCCGAGGGCACCATCGCCCGCGCCAGGGCCGCCGGCTTCCGCGCGCTCGTCGTCACCATCGACACGGCGGTCTCCGGCTTCCGCGAGCGGGACGCGCGCAACGGCATCAAGGAACTCTTGACGAAGCATCCCGTCACGGCCTTCCCGTACGTCTGGCAGTTCGCGGCGCGGCCGCGCTGGCTGCTCGGCTTCCTTCGCGACGGCGGGCTGATGAAGTTCCCGAACGTCGTGCTGCCGGATGAAGGGCCGATGCTCTACGCGGATGTCGGCACGGCGCTCGAGCAGTCGACGGTGACGTGGGACGACCTCACGTGGATCCGCCAGGCCTGGGAGGGCCCGATCGTGGTCAAGGGCATCCACACCGCCGAGGACGCGCACATCGCCGTCGACCACGGCGCCGAGGCGATCGTCGTCTCCAATCATGGGGGGCGGCAGCTCGACGGCGTCCACGCGACGCTGCGGATGCTGCCGGAGGTGGTGGCGGCGGCCGGCGATCGTACGGAGGTGCTGCTCGACGGCGGCATCCGCCGCGGCAGCGATATCGCCAAGGCCCTCGCGCTCGGCGCGAAGGCGGTGCTCGCGGGGCGCGCGTATGCGTACGGCCTCGGCGCGGCGGGCGGCCCAGGGGTCGCCAGGGCGATCGACATCCTGCGCACCGACTTCGTCCGCACGCTCAAACTGCTCGGCTGCCAGTCCGTCGACGAACTGGGCGCGTCGCATCTCGAGCGGCCGGGGCACTGGCCCCAGACGGAGATCAGGCCTCGGCGGTGAACATGTCGAGGCGCACCCGGTCCTTGCCGGACGCCTTGGCCGCGTACATCGCCCGGTCCGCCTGCTGCAACAGGGAGTCGAGGTCGGCTGCGCCATCGACGCAGGTGATGGCGCCAATGCTGAGGGTCACGCTCCCGGCCTCTGTGCTGACGCCAGCCGCCACCTGGCTCCGCAGCCGCTCGAGGAGCACACCCGCGCCTTCGGATGATGTGGCCGGCAGCAGCACCGCGAACTCGTCGCCACCAAGGCGCGCCGCGATGTCGGTCGCGCGCAGCGTCTCACGCACCGCCGCGGCCACCCGGCACAGCACGTCATCGCCGACCCGGTGCCCCCACCTGTCGTTCACGGCCTTGAAGCCATCGATGTCCGTGAAGGCCAGGGTGAGCGGTTGCCCCTGCCGGCGCGCGAATGCGAGTTCACGCCGCACCGCCTCGCCAAACGCCCGGCTGTTCAGCAGGCCCGTCATCGGGTCGGTGCGGCTGAGCAGCGTCTCCCGGGCGAGGGCGGCCCGAACCGTGGCGATGAGCCACCCGACCAGGGCCAGTGCCGTTCCCTGCGTGACGAGATTGACCGCCCACACCGACACATGCGAGTAGCGCAATCCCCCCAGGTAGTTGAACACCAGCCAGCTGGCCGCGCCCACGACTGCCGTCGTGAGGGCACCGCTCCGCCCCGCGTACCACGCGGCGAAGCTGATGGGCAGGAAATAGAAGGGGAACACGCGGTACTCGATGCCCGTCTGGTAGTCGAGGAACCCCACCAGCAGGGTCACGAGCGCGGACAGCAGGAGAACGCCCAGCCACGAAAGTCGCGTGCCGATGTCAAACGGCGGCCAGGGCATCCTGAAGACGACGATACCATGCGGCCTCCGTCCGGGCGCCGGGGGAGCACGACCGGCGCTACTGCGACAGACTCCACGCCATGCCGAGCGCCGCGCAGAGGGCCAGCACCCCGGGGATGCCGAGGCGCGCCAGAAAGACCAGCGCGATGGCGATCGCCGACAGGACGAGCATCGGCACGCTGACGCTGGCCGGGACGGGGGCCAGCAGATCGACGCCGTAGGCGGTGACGCGCGTCTGCTGCGCGAAGAGCACGTTCAACGCGAACCACAGCGCCAGATTGGCGATGACGCCCACGACGGCGGCCGTGATGGCGGCCAGCGCGGCGGACAGCGCACGATGACCACGCAGCCGCTCGACGTAGGGCGCGCCCGCGAAGATCCACAGGAAGCACGGCAGGAACGTCACCCACGTCGTCAGCGCGGCGCCGAGCGAGGCCGCGAGGAGCGCCGGTTCGAATGGCGCCTGGCGCAGCGCGCCGAGAAAGCCCACGTACTGCGTCACGAGAATCAGCGGCCCCGGCGTGGTCTCGGCCAGTCCGAGGCCATCGATCATCTCGCCCGGCCGCAGCCACCCGTAGTGCTCCACGCCCTGCTGCGCCACGTAGGCGAGCACCGCGTAGGCGCCGCCGAACGTGACCACGGCCATCTTCGAGAAGAACGACGCCAGGTCGGTGTAGACGTGGCCTGCGCCGAAGACGGCATAGACTCCGGCAATCGTGCCCGCCCACAGCACGAGGCAGGTCACGGCCGCGCGCGTGGTGCCGGGCCGCACGACGACATCCTCGGGCGGCGCCGCCGCGGGGGCCGCGTCCGCGAACCATCGCGCGCCCGCGTAGCCGATCAGGCCCGCGCCAAGCACGACGAACGGGAAGGGCACGTCGAACACGAACAGGAGCAGGAACGCGGTGACGGCGAGCGCCGGCGCAAGCAGGCCGGTCAGCGCGCGCCGCGCGATCCGCACGAGCGCCTGCATGACGATCGCGAGCACGGCGGCCTTCAGGCCGAAGAACAGCCCCGCCACGATCGAGAGATCGCCGAGCAGCACGTAGAGCCACGACAGCGCGAGGATCGCCGCGGCGCCAGGCAGGATGAAGAGCAGCCCCGCCACAAGTCCGCCGCGCACGCCGTGCAGCAGCCAGCCGATATAGGTGGCCAGCTGCTGCGCTTCGGGCCCCGGCAGGAGCATGCAGTAGTTGAGCGCGTGCAGGAAGCGCGCTTCGTCGACCCAGCGCTTCTCGCTGACGAGGATCCGGTGCATCAGCGCGATCTGCCCGGCCGGGCCGCCGAAGCTGAGCAGACCGATGCGCCACCACACGGCCAGCGCCGCGCGGAACGGCACCTCAGGCATGGCGCCCGCCTTCATGCACCCTGTGCACCCTGTGCACCCTGTGCACCTTGGGCACCCTGAGCACCTTGGGCACCCCGTGCACCCTGGGCACCTTGGGCACCCCGTGCACCCTGGGCACCTTGGGCACCCCGTGCACCCTGGGCACCTTGGGCACCCCGTGCACCCTGGGCACCTTGGGCACCCCGGGCACCTTGGGCACCCCGTGCACCCCGTGCACCCCGTGCACCCCGTGCACCCCGTGCACCCCGTGCACCCCGTGCACCCCGTGCACCTATCTCATCCCCCGATGCTGTCCCCCATCCACGGCCACGCACTCGCCCGTCACCCAGCCTGCGCGCGGGGAGACGAGGTAGACGGCGAGGTCCGCCACTTCCTCTGGCGTCCCCATGCGACCCCAGGGAATGGAGCCGCGCACCATCTCGTACATCTGGGGGTTCTCCCGGCGGACGCCATCCCAGAGGCCGCCGGGGAAGTCGATCGAGCCGGGCGCGACGGCATTGGCGCGGATGCGATTCGGCGCGTGCAGCGTGGCCAGCTTCTTCACGTAGGCGAGCTGCGCCGCCTTCGCGGCGCTGTAGGCGAAGTCGGGTGCCGGGCTGGCTTCGATGCCCGAGATCGACGACACCACCAGCAGGCTCCCGCCACCGGACGCGGCCATCCAGGGGATGACGTGCTCGAAGGCATGGACCGCGCCCATCAGGTCGACCTCGAGGCTCCGCGCCCACGACCCCGGGTCCGGCCCGCGCGCGAGCGCCGACGCGTTGTGGATGCAGACGTCCACACCGCCGAGCGCCTCACGTGCCGCGTCGAGGAAGCGGCCGACGGCCGTCCCGTCGCCGACGTCGCACGCCTCGGCAAAGACCTGCACGCCCAGTGCGCGCAGCTCCCGCTCCGCCTCGCGCAGCGGCCCTTCGCCCCTGGCGCAGATCGCGACGTGCGCGCCTTCCGCCGCGAGCCCACGGGCAATGGCCAGCCCGATGCCCCTGCTCGCGCCGGTCACGACGCACCGCTTCCCTGTCAGTCCAAGATCCATCAGGCCCCTCCAGCCAGGTCTGCTTCACACCACGCCGTCACCACGCGGCCCCGGCGGGACCACACGGGTGGACGACCGGCGGGAGCATGGCAGCAACTCACTCAATCCGGCGTCGACGGAGACCGCGTCAGCGCGATGTGCACGCGCTCGGGCACGTGTTCGTAGGCGCTTCCGTTCATGAAGTCGATCCCCATGCTCGCGGCGACGGCGACGAGATAGCCGAGGAGGACCGGACCGTACGAGCTGAAACCCTGGTTCAGAAGTAACGGCGCAAACAGCCCGGCGTTGCCCATGACCCATCGGCTGGCCCGCCGTGACAGGACGAGGCGCTCGGCGTCGTAGCCAGCCATCTCGAGGCGTACCTCGACAGCCTTGGCCTTACGCGGAAGCTCGAGCACGGTCGGCGTCACCGCACCCGGGACTCCGTCGACCACGACTCGTGCGCCTGCTGGCAGGGAGCTGACCTCGACGCTCTGAGTGCGGCCGTTCCGGATCGACGCGCAGCCGGCCAGACACACGCACAGCAGCAGCACGGCCGTGCCGCCATAGCGCGCTCGTGCGCGCTCCCTGGCCTTGCGCGCTTCCTCTTCGCGCGTGCGCGGCGGCGCCGTGGTCACCAGGGACCGCACGAGGCGCTGGGCCGCTTCCGTCACCTCCTCCACGGCCTGATTGAAGACGGCTTCGTTCGCCTTCGACGGCTTCGTCGCACCGCTCAGCTTGCGGACGAACTGCAGCGCCGACGCGCGGATTTCGTCATCGGTCGCAGGCGGCGCGAAGTTGGCGAGCGTCTTGATACTGCGACACATGGGGGGATTCTAGCGCGGAAGGACGCGGGGAGTGGGCGCCCACCCACCCACCGTCTTTCGCTAAGCTTGTGGGACCGTGTCCGATCTCCAGTCGCCCACCGTCCCCGATCTTGTAGACGACGCCCGGCGCGTGGCCCGCGCGGTGGCGGCGCAGGGAGGCCGCGCGGTGGTGGTGGGCGGGTTCGTGAGGGACCGCCTGCTCGGGCTCGCGTCGAAGGACCTCGACCTCGAGGTGTTCGGCATCCCCGAGGACGACCTGCGGGCGCTGCTCGCCACGCTCGGCCGCGTGGAGCCGGTGGGCCAGGCCTTCCCCGTCTACAAGCTCGGCGCGATCGACGTCGCGCTTCCCCGCCGCGAATCGAAGACGGGCCGCGGCCACAAGGGCTTCGAGGTCCGGGGCGATCCGTCGATGCCGTTCGACGAGGCCGCGCGGCGGCGCGACTTCACCATCAACGCTATCGGCTGGGACCCGCTCACCGGCGACCACCTCGACCCGTTCGGCGGGCGGGAGGACCTCGACCGGCGCCTCCTCCGCGTCGTGGACCCGGCCACGTTCGCGGACGACTCGCTGCGCGTGCTGCGCGCGCTGCAGTTTGCGGCGCGGTTCGACCTGTCGATGGCGGACGAGACGAAGGCGATCTGCCGTGCCATCCCGCTCGACGACCTGCCGGCGGAACGCATCTGGGGCGAGATGGAGAAGCTCCTGCTCCAGGCCCCGCGTCCGTCGATCGGCTTCGCCCTCGCGCGCGACCTCGGCGTCGTCGAGCAGATCCTCCTGGAGATGGTGCCGCTCTACACCTGCCCGCAGGATGCGGAGTGGCATCCCGAGGGCGACGTGTGGACGCACACGCTGATGGTGATCGACGAGGCGCGGCGCCGCAATGCCGACCTCGACCGCCCGCGGCTCGCGGCCATCATGCTCGGCGCCGTGTGCCACGACCTCGGCAAGCCCGAGACGACGATCCACGTGGAGGGCCGCGTGAAGTCGCCCGGCCACGAAGCCGCGGGCGTCCCGTACGCCACGCACCTGCTCGACCGCCTGAACGTCCACACGCTCGACGGATTCGACGTCCGCGCGCAGGTGCTCGGCATCGTCGCCGAGCATCTCCGGCCGAGCGCGTTTCACAAGGCGCAGGCGACGCTCACCGACGGCGCGTTCCGGCGGCTGGCCCAGAAGGTGGACCTCGAACTCCTCGCGCGCTTCGCCCGCGCGGACTGCCACGGACGCGGCGGCACGTTCGACTGCAGCGCCATGGACTGGTTCATCGACCGCGCACGTACGCTCGGCGTGGAGCATCGTCCGCCGGCGCCGATCCTGATGGGACGCCACCTGCTGGAACTGGGCGTCCCGCCCGGCCCGCGCATGGGAGAGATTCTGAGGGCCGTCTACGAACTGCAACTCGACTCGGCGGTGATGACCACCGAGGAGGCGATCACCGCCGCGCGGGAGATCATCGACGCCCGTGGCGACGCGACGCCGTCCGGCTCAGGCTGAGCCGTCCTCGCCCAGCCCGCGGCCAGGAAACGCTCAGGCGGAGATCAGCCGCGCGAAGAGGGCGGGCTCCACGTTGCCGCCGCTGACGATGGCGACGACGTCGCCGGCGGGGTGGCCGAGGCCGAGTGCGATGGCGGTCGCGGCGACCGCGCCGCTCGGCTCCACGACCAGCCGCGCATGGCGGAAGAGCCACGGCACCATGCACTCGATGGCGCCATCGCCCACCGTCACCACCTCGTCGACGTACGCCTGCACGTGCGCGAAGTTCAGGTCGCCCGGGCGCACGGCCATCAGGCCATCGGCGATCGTCCCGACCGTGTCGAGGGTGACGGGGTGACCGGCGGCGATCGACGTGGACATCTTCGCGGCGCCCTCGGGCTCGACGCCGACGATGCGCACGTCCGGCCGCGACAGCTTGATCGCCGCGGCCACACCCGCGATGAGGCCGCCGCCGCCCACCTCCACGTACACCGTCCCGACGGACGGGCGCTGTTCGAGGATCTCGAGGCCAACGGTGCCCTGCCCTGCGATGATCCACGGATCATCAAACGGCGGCACCATCGTCAGGCCGCGCTCGGCGGCGATGGCCTCGGCGCGCGCCTTGCGGTCGGCGGACGTGCGGCCTTCGAAGATCACCTCCGCGCCGTACCCCTTCGCGCCCTCGACCTTCACGGCCGGTGCGGTCGTGGGCATCACGATCACCGCGGGCACCCCGGCCTCGCGCGCGGCCAGCGCCACCGCCTGCCCGTGATTGCCGGAGGAGTAGGTGATGACGCCGCGCGCCAGCGCGTCGGGCGCGAGCTGCCGGAGCATGTTGGTGGCGCCGCGGATCTTGAAGGCGCCCATCGGCTGCAGGTTCTCGCACTTGAGCCAGAGGCGCCGTTCGCCCGGATCGGGCCCCGGCCACGGCACGTCGATGAGCGGCGTGACGCGCGCCGCCGGACGGATCCGCGCCGAGGCGGCCTTGATGTCGTCGAGGGAAACAAGTTCAGGCATGGTGGCTCTGTCAGACCGGCCGGTAATCACGAAGGTCACGAAGGGAAAAGAAGGTCACGAAGACGGTACATCAGGATCCTGAATGTCGTTGCTTCGTGCGTCTTCGTGGCCTTCCCGCCTCCGCTCGCCTCAGGCTCGAGCGAGCTTCGGCGAGGTCACGCCGTAGCGGCCTCCGGCCGCGGAGGCGGACGTGACCTTCGTCTATGTACGTGAACGCCCTACGGCTGGCGGCGGACCTGCGCGAACTGGTCGCCGTCGTTGTAGGTGGGCACGTCCGGGAGCGCCGCGATGCGCCACGCGAGCTGTGCGAGGAAGCGCAGGTCGTTCACGCCGCCCGAGAAGTCCCAGGACGGATCGTATTCGTCGCTCGGCTGGTGGTAGTGGGTCGTGTTGTAGGCCTGCTGCCGCTCGCGGAGCGCCTCGGCGTTCGGGCCGAGGAACTCACGCGGCTCGCTGATCGACAGCGCCGGCACCCCGGCCTTGGCCAGCGGGAAGTGATCGGACCGGAAGAAGTAGCCGCGCTCGGGATGCTGATCGGCGCCGATCACGCGCTCCCGCTCCGCGGCGAGCGCCTCGGCCATCGGGCCGAGCGACGAGCGGCCGGCGCCGAGCAACGTCAGGTCGCGCGTCGGGCCCAGGTAGTTCAGGCCATCCACGTTGATGTTGGCCACCACCTGGTCCATCGGCAGCGACGGGTGCGCGGCCCAGTACTCCGCCCCGAGCAGGCCCGCTTCCTCGGCGGTCGTGAAGACGAAGTACATCGACCGCGCGGGGCGCTCGGTCGCGCGCACCATGGCGCTCGCGATCTGCAGCAATCCCGCCACCCCGGACGCGTTGTCGTAGGCGCCGTTGTAGATGGTGTCGGTACCGGCCGGAGCGCCCGGTGCGGCGGGGCGCATGCCGAAGTGGTCGTAGTGCGAGGTGAAGACCACGGCCTGCGCCTCGTTCACGCCGCGGACCCTGCCGATGACGTTGGGCGAGGTCTTGCGCGAAGTGCGCTGCGTCAGGGTGGCGGCGACGGGCATGCCGAGCCTCACGGGCGTGAAGCCGCGCTGCACGGCGGCGGCACGCAGGGCGTTCAGGTCGCGGCCGGCGCGCTTCACGAGATCGATCGCGGCGGCGTCGCTCATCCAGGCCTTGATGCGCAAGGCCGGCGCGCCCGGGGCGGGCGGCACGGAGAACTGCGCGCCCGACCACGAGGACTGCACCACCTGCCAGGGGTAGGTCGCCGACTCGTCGGTATGGATCAGGATCGCGCCCGCCGCGCCCTGGCGTGCGGCCTCCTCGTACTTGTAGGTCCAGCGGCCGTAGTAGGTGAGCGCCTTGCCGCCGAACAAGTCCGGCTCCTCGGCGGTGGCGGGCGGGTCGTTCACCATGATGAGCACCCACTTGCCCTTCACGTCCACACCCGCGTAGTCGTTCCAGTTCTCCTCGGGCGCCACCACCCCGTGGCCCACGAACACGACCTCGCCCTGCACGTGCACGCGCGCATCCTCCACGCCGGAGAAGGCGACCACATCGGTGGAGTAGCGGTAGCTCGCGCCGGGCACGCTCATCGTGAACGAGCGGTCCACCAGCGACTCGATGATCGGCACCTGCTGGAAGTACGTGCCCTCGTCACCCGCCGGCTCGACGCCCAGGACCGCGAGCTGCGTGGCGAGGTACTCGGCGGCGAGGTCGCCGCCGCGCGTCGCGGGCGCCCGCCCTTCAAACAGGTCGTGCGACAGCATCCGGACGTGCGCCGTCAGCGGGCCCACCTGAATCTCCTCCTCGGCGGGGCCGGACGGCACGGGGGCCTCGATGGGCGGCGGCGTCCCGCCGCAGGCGGCCAGGCACAGGGAGAGCGCGATCGGGGCCAGGAGGCGTAGGGTCATGCGCCCATTGTAGGCCGGGGGGGAACATGGGGGAACATGGGGTCAGATCTTGATTCTTGCGTCGGCCGATTCCGTCTCGCAGCTGATGCAAGAATCAAGATCTGACCCCATCAGCGGCGCCGCAATAATCAAGATCTGACCCCATTACCTCCGCTGGGCGCCGCGGTACTCTTCGAGGAGGCGGGCCACGTTGCCGGCCACGCTGCGGAGCGTGGGCGCCCAGCCGAGCGCGCGCGCCCGGGGGCTGCGCACCTTCTGGTCCAGCGCCAGCGCATCGGCATACGGCCCGAGCTTCTTCCGCGCCTCGGCCATCGGCATGTGCCGGATGTCCGGCGTCTGCGATACCTGCGCCGCGATGGCCTCGACGATGTCGTTGACGCGCTCGTCGCCCTCGTCGTTGGCGTGGAAGATCCCGCGCGCCTCGGGGTTGGCCACCAGGCGCGCATAGAGATCCGCCAGGTCGCGATCGTAGATGCACGGCCAGTGATTCCGGCCGGGGCCGATCACCCGCACCAGCCCGTTCAGCGCGTCCTTGATGAGGTCCGAGACGATGCCGCGGCCGCCGCCGTAGACGATGCCGGGGCGCACGACGATCGTGCGCAGGCCGCTGCCGCCCCACCCGAGCACGAGCTGCTCATGGTCCGGCCGCCACGCCACGAGCTCGGCCGGCGCGAGCGGAGCCTCTTCGTCGGCCGGCGTCGACGTCTTGCCGAGCACCCAGATTCCCGACGTGTAGATGAAGGTGCGCGGCTGCTTCTTCGCCGCCTCGGCCATCACCGGCAGCACGGCCTCGAGGACCTGCCGATCCAGCGAGACGCCGCGCGCCGAGTACTCGAACGCCGTGCTCACCACGGCATCGGACGCTTCGAGCGCCGCCAAGTACGACTTCGGTGTGCCGAGCTCGCCGACGATCGCCGTGACGCTCTTCGCCGTCAGGCGCTCCGCCTTCTCGGGATCGCGCGCAATGGCCGTCACCTGGTGTCCGGCGCGCAGCAGCGCGTCGAGCACGGCCGACCCGATATACCCCGTCGCGCCAGTCAGAAAAATCCGCATGATGTCCGTGCCAACCCAGTCGTCAGAAGGATGAGCCGCTATTGTAGCCGACCGGGAGCACGGCGACTCTCGGCGGTCGGCTATCAGCTATCGGCTCTCGGCTATCAGCTCTCGGCTCTCGGCTCTCGGCTTTCGGCTTTCGGCTATCGGCTATCGGCACAACAAGTCCGCCAATCGATTTCCGTTGCCAATCTGAATTCTGCAATCTGCCATCTGAGATCTAGATATCCCACACCCGGCCGGCGTCGTAGAACGAGATCATCCCGTCCTCGCTCACCTTCAGCACCGGACCGAAGCGGCTCGCGGCCAGCGCCGCGGTGGTGCGGGCCCCTTCGACCATGCCGTCCAGGGTCGCCGGCTCGCTGCTCGGCGGATGCCGGAGGATCGCGCCGACCGCCAGCAGCGCCCCGTCGCGATCGGTGACTGCCGCGCCATCGAGCGTCGCCAGCGCCGCCAGCACGCTCGGATCGAGTTCCGTGACGGAGCGTCCGGCGAGCACGTGCAGCAGGTGCCGTCGTGACGGCGTGTCGGGATCCGAGGGCTGGCCGACCGGCTCCATGTCCAGGCGGTCCGCCGCGGCCACCAGATGGGGCAGGGAATCGAGCGGCCGGCGCAGCACGACGAAGAGCGCGCCCTGCCGCGCGTCCGACAGGTCGAGCGCGGTCTGGAACAGCCGCGCCGCCACATCCGGGGTGCCCACGGCGGATTCCCACAGGGCGTACTTCTCCTGCAGATCGAGCAGGTGCCAGTCGGCGTTGCGGAAGGTGAAGGCCTGCGCGCCCTCGGCAAACACCTTGATCTCCTGCCGCGGGCTGAGCACGACGCACACGTGCGGCCCGCCGAGCGTCGCGCGGGCGTGCGGCTGATACGTCTCCGCGCACGGCACCCCAAGCACCCGGCCCTCCGCCGCCTGCCCCGCCCACCGCTCCACATCGACGATGTCGAGGAGCCGTCCGTCGCGGCTGACGAGGAACACGGTGCGCAGGCCATCGGCGAGCCGGTAGAAGCTCTTGATGGAGGTGAGCGCGCCCGTGTAGTGCGGGCGGTCGCGCTCGGCCGCGGGGTACGCGCCGAGCGGGTCTTCGCTCGAGCCGAGCAGCAGGACGCCGGTCGAGATGGGCTGGTTCTCGTAGGTCGAGAGCGCCGCCACGCGCATCATCTCGATGGCGAGCGCGATGCGGTCGGTCGTGACCGCCGACTGTCGCAGCAGATACGGGGCCTGGTCGAAGAAGGCGCCGACGTAGCGGTCCTCCATCGCGCCGCGAAACAGGTCCCCGCGTTCCGCCACGAGCTTCGGGTCCAGGATGGCGCGATAGCGCGCCGACAGCACCGCGCCGATGGCGCGTGCAAACCGGACTTCGTGCGCGGTGAACGGCCGCTGCCCCGGGACGCGGAGCACGTAGCGCTTGCCGAACCACCGGACCGCCAGCGCGCCCGGGTCCTCGGTGGGTTCAATCGCCAGCCGGCCGTCGGACGAGGGCGACGGCACGGCTTCCGTCTCGAACGTCGCCCGCTCGAAGAACTGGCGGAGCGCCGTCTGCAGCAGCCCGTCGTAGAGGGCCCCGACGGCCAGCGACGGCGGCAGGTTGGGCATCGGCACGATGGTGCCTTCGATCATAATCGAACCATGGGCCCCGGCACGCCGACGACGCTCGTCGATCGCTTCCGCGCCCTCGACGGGCAGCGCGGCTGCGCCATCATCTACGACGATGGCGTGCGGACACGGCGGCACAGTTACGCCGCCCTGACGGGCGCGGCGCGCGCCTTCGCCGCCAGGCTCTCGGCCCATGGCCTGGTCAAGGGCGACCGCGTCATCGTGTGGAGCGAGAACCGGCCGGAGTGGCTCGTCGCCTACTGGGGCTGCCTGCTGATCGGCGTGGTGCTCGTGCCGATCGACTTCCGCGCCTCGCTCGACTTCCTGCGCCGGGTCCAGGGGATCACCGGCGCGCGCCTGATCCTGGCCGGCGACGATGTGCACGGACTCGCGCCCGGCGGCGTGGACGGCGACGTGTGGCCCCTGGCCGGCGTCGACTGGGCGTCGGACGCGCCGGCGCCCGAGGTCGCGATCACACGGGACGACCTGACCCAGATCATCTTCACCTCCGGCGCAACGGGCGATCCAAAAGGCGTGCTCATCCGGCACCGGAACAGCCTCGCCAATCTCGGCGCCGTCGATCGCGAGATCGCGAAGTACCGGAAGTACCTGCGGCCCGTCCTGCCGCTCCGCTTCCTGAACCTGCTGCCGCTCAGCCACCTGTTCGGCCAGTCCCTCGCGGCTCACATCCCGCCGCTCGTGGACGGCACCGTCGTCTTCATGCGGCACGTGAACCCGCACGACATCGCGCGGCTCGTGCGGCGGCACCGCGTGTCGGTCGTCGTGTGCGTGCCGAAGATGCTCGACATGCTGCAGGACCACGTCCGGCGCGTGGACCCGGCGGCGGCGGCGCCCGCGCCCGCACGGCGCCTGGCGATCCCGGCGCGCTGGTGGCGGTACCGGCGCACCCACCGGCTGTTCGGCCCCAAGTGCTGGGCGTTCGTCGTCGGCGGGGCGCCACTGCCCATCGCGCTCGAGGCGTTCTGGCAACGGCTCGGGTTCCTCGTGATCCAGGGCTACGGACTCACCGAAACCGCCCCCATCGTCACCCTGAATCATCCGCTGCGTGCGCGCGCGGGATCGGTCGGCGCGCCGATCGAGGGCGTGGAGCTGCGCATCGCCGCCGATGGCGAGATCCTGGTCCGCGGGGAGAACGTGACGAGCGGGTACTACGCCGGGCACGAGCAGGCGGTCGTCGACGAGGAGGGATGGTTCCATACGGGCGACATCGGGACGCTCGACGCCGAGGGGCGGCTCTACATCAAGGGCCGCATCAAAGAGGTCATCGTCACCCCCGAGGGCCTCAACGTGTTCCCCGATGATGTGGAGGCCGTCCTGAACGCGCAGGCCGGGGTCGCCGAGTCGGCGGTGGTGGGGCACGAGGCCGGAGACGGCGAGCGGGTGCATGCCGTGATCGTCCTCGAGCCCGGCGCCGATGCGGTCGCGGCCGTGCGCGACACGAATCTGGCGCTGCAGGAGCATCAGCGCATCCGGTCCCACTCGGTGTGGACGGACGGCGCCCTGCCGCGCACCGAGGGCACCCGCAAGCTGAAACGGGGGGCCATTCGCGAGTGGGTTCGCACCGGTGCGCCAGCCGCGGCCCCGGACGCGGACGGCGATGCCCTCGCGCGCGTACTCGCCCGGATGACGGGGCATGCGGTCGAGGGCGCCACGCCACTCGACGCCCTGGGCCTCAGTTCGCTCGAGCGCCTCGAGATGATGGCGGCCATCGAGGACGCGTTCAGCACCCGGCTCGACGAAGCGCGCTTCGCCGGCGCGCGGACGATCGACGATGTCCGCCGCCTCGTCGAGGAAGCGCCGACGCTGGCGGAGGTGCCTGAGCCCCTGACGTTCCCCGCGTGGAACCGGCATCCGATCGTCGGGGCGATCCGGCGGGTCAGCCAGGCGACGTGGATCCTGCCGCCCCTCCGCGGCGTGCTCCATCTGCGCGTGCAGGGACTCGAGCATCTGGACGGGCTGGCGGGTCCGGTGATCTTCGCAGCCAATCATCAGAGCCACCTCGACGTGCCGGCGATCCTGCTCGCGCTGCCGGGGCGATGGCGGGCCCGCGTGTCGCCGGCGATGTCGAAGGAGTTCTTCGCCGCGCACTTCTTCCCGCAGGCCCACTCGTGGCGGCAGGTGCTGACGAACCGGCTCAATTACTACCTGGCGGCCTTCTTCTTCAATGCCTTCCCCCTGCCCCAGCGAGAGGCCGGCGCGCGGCAGACCCTGCGCTACACGGCCGAGGTCGCCGAGGATGGGTACTCGATCCTCATCTTTCCGGAAGGGGTCCGGACCAGGGACGGCGAGATCGGGACATTCCTCGGAGGCGTCGGCATGATGGCCTCGCGACTGGACCTGCCCGTCGTCCCGATTCGGATCGATGGCGCGCACCGGGTGCTGGCGACCGGGCAGACGCGCCCGCGGCCTGGTCCTGTGACGGTGGCCTTCGGGCCGCCGCTCCAGCTCCGGGGTCCGGAGTTCGCGGCGCTGGCCCGGCAGGTCGAGGAGGCGGTCCGCAGCCTCGATGGTTTGCCACGCCCCTCCTAGATGTGGCACACTGGTTGCTTGGAGAAACGACCCTTTTGAGCAAAGACGATCTCATCGACATGCAGGGTACGGTGACGGCGGTCCACAGCGGCGGCCTCTACCGTGTGCAGACCGAATCCGGCCACGAAGTGCTGGCCCAGCTGAGCGGCCGGATGCGGCGATTCCGCATCAAGGTGGTGCCTGGTGACCGCGTCACGGTGGGTGTGTCCCCGTACGACCCGGTGCGCGGCATCATCACCTTCCGCGCGCGCTAGAAAACCTGAACGTTGACGTCAAAGACTGCCTCATCCCGACCGCCTCGCCGCCGGGGGAGCTCGTCCCGCAGCGGCGGCCGGCCACCGGCCCCCCACGCGGGCGGCGCCTCCTCCGCCATCGCCACGCCCGACATCCCGTGGGAACACGCTGACGCCGATCCGGCGCCGCTGGCCTACGCCTCGATGGGCCTCGACGACCGGCTGATGGCCGGGTGTCGCGACATGGGCTTCGAGGCCACGCGCCCGGTGCAGTCGGCGGTGATCCCCCTCGCGCTGGCCGGCCGCGACGTCGTCGCCTGCGCCGAGACGGGCACGGGCAAGACGCTGGCATTCGTCGTCCCGATTCTGCAGGCGCTGCTGACCGAGCAGCCGCCGTACGGCACCGCGGAGCGCGAGGCGTTCACGCGGGCGCTCATCCTCGCGCCCACGCGCGAGCTGGCCGTCCAGATCGAAGACACCATCACCGGGCTCATCTACCACACGCCCTGCTCGAGCATCGCCGTCTACGGCGGCGTCGAGATGGGCATGCAGGAGCGCGCCCTCAAGGCCGGCGTCGACATCGTCGTGGCCACGCCGGGGCGGCTGATGGATCACATGCGCCACAACAGCACGGATTTCGTGCGGGTGCAGGCGCTCGTCCTCGACGAGGCGGACCGGATGTGCGACATGGGCTTCTGGCCCGACGTCCAGCGGATCGTCTCGGCCCTGCCGCGCGATCGGCAGACGCTGCTCTTCTCGGCGACGATGCCGAACGAGGTGCTGACGCTGGCGCGCGAGATGCTGCGCGAGCCGCGCTTCATCCAGATCGGCCAGCGGCAGGGCGCGGCCCGCACCATCACGCACACGATGCATGAAGTGGGGGCGCGCGAGAAGGTGGACTGGCTCGCGAAGTTCCTGCGCGAGCACACCGACGGCCCCGTGCTCGTGTTCGTGCGCACCAAGATCGGCGCCGATCGTGTGTCGCGCAACCTGCAGGCCAAGGGCATCCGCGCGGCGGCGCTCCACGCGGACCGCTCGCAGATCGACCGGCAGCGGGCGGTGGAAGGCTTCCGATCGGGCAAGCACCCCGTGCTCGTGGCGACCGACATCGCGGCGCGCGGCCTCGACATCGAGGCCATCGCCTACGTCGTGAACTTCGAGGTGCCGGACACACCGGACACCTACGTGCACCGCGTCGGGCGCACCGGGCGCGCGGGCGCGACCGGGCACGCCGTCACGCTCGTGTCCCCCGACGAGATGCGGAACTGGCGCATCGTGGAGAAGACGGTTGGCTTCGAGCTTCGGTGACGATCCGTCCGGCGACGACCGGACGGACGACACGACGCCGAACCGAGACACGACACCGAAGGCCGACGCGCCAGCCGCGGAGGCCGCGCCCGTTTCAGCGGCGCAGGAACGCTTCCTGTCGTGCCGGTGGCGGCGTCCCGCGGAGCCCGGCGGGGTCGACTGCTGCGGCCATCGCGACGTGCTGCCGATGGCCGGCACCACCGGCTTCCAGGCCGAAGCGTGGTGCACCGACTGCGCGCTCTACAAGGCGAAGCGCGCGCCCCGCAAGCGCGAAGAGACCCGCCCCTCCCCCATCGACGACTACTGGCGGCGGTAGCGGCGCCGGTCCGCCGGCCGCCCCGCTGCATTGACATCCACTGCGTTCTGCTCCAATGTGGGACCGGATGAACGCCGTGCTGCCGTTCGAACTCGCCGAGGGGCATCCCCTCGCGCAGCAGATCGTCGTCTTCACGGGCAAGCTGTGGTCGCTCGGCCGCCGCGAAGCGCGCGCGCTCGTCGCGGAACTCGGCGGCACGGCCGAAGACGAGATCACCGCGCGCACGTCGATGCTGGTCGTCGGCGCCGGCACCTACCCGCAGGGGGTGCCTGACGACGACGCGCTGGCCGCGGACACGAGCACCCACAGCCAGAAGCTGCGGCGCGCCGCGCAGATCAACCGCGAGACGCCGGGCCGCATCCGCGTGATCAGCGAGGACGCGTACTGCCGGCTGGTGGGCCTGCCGCCGGTGGCCGCGCTGCGCGAGCAGCACTACGCCCAGCGCGACATCCTGACGATGTACCCCGCGCTGCGCGAGGACCACCTGCGCTACCTCCAGAAGTGGGGGTTCATCCACGCGACGCATCGCAACACCGCGGACACGTGGTTCGGCTTCGCCGACCTGGCGGTGCTGCGCCAGGTGCATGCGGAGCTGCAGCGTGGCGCGCCCTTCCGGGCCGTGCTGCGGGATCTGCAGGCCTCGCGCAGCGGCCAGCTGGCGTTCGACTTCCGGCTCGAGGCGCCGCAGGCGCGCATCCTCACCCTGGCCCCGCGCGACGCCGCCGCGCCCGTCGCGCCCCCGGCCCGTCCGGCCGGCCTGCTGCCGCCCTCGCCGCCGCTCACCGACGCCGAGCAGTACTTCCTGATGGGCTCGCTGCTCGACGATGGCACGGCGGAGCGGCAGGAGGAGGCGGCGCGGGCCTACCGGCGGGCGCTCGACGCCGACCCGGATCTGCCCGCCGCCCTGATCAACCTGGCCAACATCCGGTACGCCCGTGACGAGCTCGCGGAAGCGCAGGCCCTCTACGAGCGCGCCATCACGCTCGACGCGACGTTCTTCGAGGCCTACTTCAACCTCGGCAATATCCATCACGACCACGGCCGCTACCGCGACGCGGAGGACTGCTACCGGCGGGCGCTCGCCCTCAACCCGGAGTACCCCGACGCGCACTTCTACATGGCCGTGACGCTGGAGAAGACGGGGCGGTCCGCGGACGCGCGGCCCTACTGGCACGCCTACCAGCGCCTGGCCCCCGAGGGCGAGTGGGTGGAGCTGGCGCGGGAGTTCTCCGACTGAGGGCGAAGTAGAATAGCCTCGCCATGATTCTCGCGGGTGATGTGGGGGGCACCAAGACCCTCCTGGGACTCTACAACTTCGCGCCCAAGCGGCCCGTCGCCGTCGACGTCAAGAGCTTCACGACGGCCCAGTTCGACAGCCTCCCGGCGATCGTCTCGGCCTTTCTGAAGGGGCGCGGCAGCGCGCCGCGGATCGACGCCGCGTGCTTCGGCGTGGCGGGCCCGGTCGTCGAGCAGGTCGCCCAGCTCACCAACATCCCGTGGAAGTCCAGCGCGGACGAGCTGATGCGGAAGTTCAACATGCCGCGCGTCCGGCTGCTGAACGACCTGGAGGCGATGGCGCACGCCGTGCCGGTGCTCGAGCGGGATGAGCTGCACACGCTGCAGCGCGGGCAGCGGCGTCCTGGCGGCAATGCCGCGCTGATCGCGTCGGGCACGGGACTCGGGGAGTCGGTCCTGCACAACATCAGCGGCAAGTTCCGCCCGATGGCCACCGAGGGCGGTCACACGGACTTCGCGGCGCGCAACGAGCGCGAAATCGGGCTCGTCCAGATGCTGCTGCGGGAGTCCTCCCGCGTGGATCTCGAGCAGGTAGTCTCGGGCCCCGGCATCGTCGCGTTGTACCGGTTCACCCACGAGGCGGGCGCCTGCAGCGCCGTCGGCGCGCATGCCGAGCTCGACCAGGCGCCGGCGACCATCTCGCGTTCCGCCATGGAGGGCTGGTGCCCGCGCTGCGTCGAGGCCCTCGAGATGTACGCGGCCGCGTACGGGGCGGCCGCCGGCAATCTGGCCCTCCGTTCGCTGGCCACGGCGGGCGTGTACATCGGAGGCGGCATCGCGCCGAAGATTCTGCCAGTGCTCGACAAGGGCGGATTCGTGGCGGCGTTCAGCGACAAGGGGCCGATGTCCGCCCTGCTGCAGTCGATGCCGATCCAGGTCATCCTCAACCCGCAGGCGGCGCTGCTCGGCGCGGCCGTTTACGCGAACGAAATGATCTGAGAACGTTCGCCGACCAGGGGTCGGCGAACGGCGATCAGCGATCGGCGATCGGCGATCAGCGATCGCGATCGGCGATCGGCTATCAGCGGCAAGCGATCGGCGATCGGCTATCGGCTATCGGCTATCGGCGCGGTCATAGCTGCCCCACAGCCGAGAGCCGAAAGCTGGTCGCTGGGAGCCGACCGCTGATCGCCGAGAGCGGAAAGCTGGTCGCTGACAGCCGACCGCTGATCGCTGGTCACCCGACCAGCATGGGGAGGCAGGTGAGCTCGAAGGACGCCGAGATGCCGGCTGCGGGCGGACTCTACCCGGCCGCCCGTCGGGCGGACGTCGTGGACGACTACCACGGCACGCGTGTGGCCGACCCGTACCGGTGGCTCGAAGACGCCGGGGCCGCCGACACCCTGGCATGGGTCGACGCGCAGAACACGCTGGTGCGCCGCGTGGTGGACGTCCCGCGGCGGGCCGAGGTCAAGGCGCGCCTCACGGCGCTGTACGACTTCCCCCGTACCACCGCCCCCGAACGCCGCGGTGAGCGGTACGTCTACACGTTCCACGACGGCACGGTGGACCAGCCGGTGCTGATGGTGCAGGACGGCCTCGACGGCGAGCCCCGCGTGCTGCTCGACCCCAACACGCTCAGCGAGGATGGGACCATCGCCCTCACGGCCTACGCCGTCAGCCCCGATGGCGTGCTCGTGGCGTACGCGCTCTCGCACGGCGGCAGCGACTGGCAGGACCTCCACGTGCGCGAGGTCGCCACCGGCCGTGACCGTGACGACCGGCTGCAGTGGGCCAAGTTCACCAACCTGTCCTGGACGCGCGACAGCGATGGGTTCTTCTACACGCGCTTCCCCGAGCCTGGCACCGTGCCCGCCGGAGACGAGCACTACCTCGCGCGCGTGTGCTTTCACCAGTTGGGGACGCCGCAGTCGGACGACCGCCTGATCGCGGAACGCCCGGGCGACCGCGACGTGATCACCGTCACGGCCACCTCCACGGACGGCCGCTGGCTCGTGCTCACCTCACTCAAGGGCGCGAGCGACAAGAGCGAGGTCTCGGTCGTCGATCTCTCCGTCGCCGGTGCCCGCCCGCAGCCGCTCGTCACGGGGTTCGACTCGGCGTTTGCCTTTGCCGACGCCGTGGACGGCCGCCTGTACTTCCGCACCGATCACGAGGCGCCGCTCGGGCGCGTGATCGCCGTCGACGTCTCGCGGGGCATCCCCGCGATGGGGCCATCAGGCAGGGTGCCGATGCGTGCCATCGTGCCAGCGCAAGTGGACACGCTGTCTTCGCTCGCCATCGTGCGCCGGCAGCTCGTCGCCGTGTACCTGCGCCAGGCCAGCGACCACGTCCGGCTCTTCACGCTCGACGGCGCCCCGGCCGGCGAGGTCCCGCTGCCCTCGCTCGGATCGCTCTCCGGACTGACCGGCCGGGTCGACGACGAGGCGATGTTCCTGCGGTTCTCGTCGTTCACCGAGCCCCCGACGGTGTACCGCTTCGACTTCGCCGGGCAGGCGCTCACGCCGTTCGGCCGCGCGGGCTCCGCGCTCATCGACCCGTCGGCGTACGAGGTGACGCAGGCGTGGTACCCGTCCACGGACGGGACCCGCGTCTCGATGTTCCTCGTCCACAAGAAGGGCCTCGTGCGCGATGGCCTGCGGCCGACGCTGCTGACCGGCTACGGCGGCTTCAACATCAGCCTCACGCCGAAGTTCGACCCGTCGCAGTTTCTCTGGCTCGACGGGAACGGTGTGATCGCCGTCCCGAACCTGCGCGGTGGGGGCGAGTACGGCGAGGCGTGGCACCAGGCCGGCGTGCTCGACCGCAAGCAGCACGTCTTCGACGACTTCATCGCGGCCGCCGAGTGGCTCATCGCCGAGGGCTACACGCGCCCCAGCCGGGTGGCGATTGAAGGCGGCAGCAACGGCGGCCTGCTCGTCGGCGCCGTGATGGTGCAGCGCCCCGACCTCTTCGGCGCGGTCGTCTGCCGCGTCCCCGTGGCGGACATGCTGCGCTACCACCGCTTCACGGTCGGCCGTTTCTGGATTCCGGAGTACGGCTCCGCCGAGGATCCAGCGCAGTTCCCCTTCCTCTACGCGTACTCCCCGCTCCACAACGTCCGCGACGGCGTCGCATATCCGCCCACGCTCATCACCACCGCGGACACCGATGACCGCGTCGATCCCGGCATGGCGAAGAAGTTCGCCGCACGCCTGCAGGCCGCCGTCGCTTCGAACGCCGGCCCGATCCTGATCCGCGTCGACATCCGCGCCGGCCACGGCGCCGGCAAGCCCGTCTCCAAGCAGATCGACGAAGAGGCCGACATCTTCACGTTCGTGTTTGGACAGCTGCGGTAGCGAGACGGACGAGACGGACGTACAAACACGAAGCACACGAAGGCCACGAAGAAGACTCCTTAAGGTTCCCTTTACAGCGACCCCGTACTAACCTGAACCTTCGTGGCCTTCGTGTCCTTCGTGTTTTGTACGTGAAGAACGTCCCTGCTCTGGCGGTGCGGCGTGCACGTGTCGCCCCCCGCCCTCACTCGCCCACTTCCCCCGCCATCTCCGTCGCTGACGCGAAACGCGCGTCGGGCTGGGGGGCGAGGGCGCGGGTGAGGGCGGCGGAGACGGGCGCGGGCACGTCAGACGCGAGGGCGGCGACCGGCGCCGGCACGACGGTGAGCATCTGGCCGAGCAGCTCCGGCAGGCTCCGCGCGCGGAACGGCAGCAGGCCCGTGAGCATCTGGTAGGCCAGCACGCCCGCCGTGAAGACGTCGGCGCGCGCATCCGGCGCGCGGCCCATCAGCACCTCGGGCGCCACATACGGCAGCTCGCGCTCGCTCGCCTCCTGCCCTCGCAGCTCCTGCTCGCGCATCGTCGCCAGCACATCCTGCACGGAGCGGATCCCGGCCGTCGACATCAGCAGGCGGTCGCCCTCGTGATCGGTCGTGAGCCGGATCATGTCGGGGTTGACGCCGGCGATGAAGCCGCCGCCGCGATGAAGGGCCGCGGTGGCCTCGAGGATCTGCGCGACGAGCGGCTGCACGCGCGCCCACGGCATCGGGCCCTGGCTGGCCATCGCCTCGCGCAGGCTGGGCCCCTCGTGCAGGTCCGAGACGAGGTAGACCGCCTGCTCGTCGTCCCACACGTCGCGCACCTGGAGGATGTGCGGATGCGCGACCTGCGTCGTCCGCGCCTCGACGAGGAAGCGCTCGCGCACGGCCTCCCAGTGCGCCTGCTCCTCGCGCTTCAACACGCGGATGGCCACCGGCAGGCCGAGCGCGCGATGCCGGCCACGATAGACGAGGCTCCCGAGCCGGCCCCTGCCGAGCATCGGCCCGAGCTCGTAGCGGGCGAGCAAGCCGGCGTGCGCACCGGCGGCCGTGCCTCCCGTTGTCACACCGCCAGCCGCCGCCGTAAACGCCGCGGCGAACGCGGCCACCGAGGGCCACCGGTCGGCAGGAGCCTTCTCGAGGGCACGCATCACGACGGCATCGACCGCGTCGGGCAGGCCCTGACGCCGTTCGCGCGGCGCCACGGGCACATCGACGAGTGCCTGCTGGATGAGCGTCGCCTGATTGTCGGCCTCGAACGGCCGCCGGCCCGTCAGCATCTCGTACGCCGTGACGCCCAGCGCGTACTGATCGGCCGCCGGCGCGCCGGGCTCCCCGCGCAGCTGCTCGGGCGCGGCATACGCGATGGTGCCGAGGAACACGTGCGGCAGGGTCAGCCGGGTGTGATCCGCGGGCGCCTTCGCCGAGGCCAGGCCGAAGTCGATGATCTTGTACGTGCGCTGCCCGGGGCCGTACTCGTGGCCGACGATGTTGGCGGGCTTGAGGTCGCGGTGGGTGATGCCGCGGTCGTGCGCGAGCTGGAGGGCGGCGGCGATGTCCCCCAGCACCCGGGCCGCGGTGGCCGGCGGCATGGCGCCGCCGAGCTCGAGTTCCTCGCGGAGGCTCGGGCCGCTCAGCAGCTCCATGACCAGGTACGGATGCCCGCTCTGGTCGACGCTGAAGTCGAGGATCGAGACGATCGAGGGGTGCCGCAGCTGGGCGCACGCGCGGCTCTCGCGGAGGAACCGCTCACCGAGCTCCGGGTCGTCACCGGGCGACGGGTGCATCACCTTGATGGCCACCTCGTCGCCGAGCCTCACGCGGCGGGCCCGGTAGACCTGCCCCATGCCCCCTGATCCGAGGGGCCCGAGGATCTCGTAGCGGCCGTCAATCTGGGCACCGGGCGCGAGCATGCGCGACCGATGTTACACCTTCGCGAGCCTCGACTCGTCGAGCAGGTGCGCGAGCCAGAGGTTCGACAGCTTCTCCTGCACCGTGTTCTGCCGCAGGCGGGCGTGCAGGTTGGCGAAGTCCACGCGGTCGAGGTCCTGATCCTGGTTGTAGCAGGAGAAGATGAACTCCTCCTTGCCGGTCGCGGGATCGACATGGCGCTGGAGGCACTGCGCGCAGACCTCCTTCATCATGCACTGCATCGGGGAGTTGATGCTGCCGATGGCGCAGTGCGTCGGCTTCAGGTACGACTTCAGCACGCCGCGCCGCGCGAGGTGCACGGCGTTCATCATACGGTCGGAGCCGATGGCGATGATGCGGTCCACGTCCGATAGCGGCACGCGCTGCTCGCCCAGCTCGCCCTTGGCGTACGCCACCATCGCCTGGACGATGTTGGCGCGGATGTGCGCGTCCTGGGGGCGCGCGGGCACGACGGGTACGCCGACATCGGTGGACCAGATGACCTGATCGGTCGCGCCTTCGATCTCCTCGCGCTTGAACAGGTCGGCCCCGTCCTTGTACCCGGCGAAGTAGATGACGCGGTTGCCGGCGTCCTTGAGCGCGCGCGCGATCGAGAAGAGCACGGCGTTGCCGAGCCCGCCGCCCGCGAGCAGCACCGTCTCGCCTTCGGGAATCTCGGTCGGCGTGCCGGTCGGTCCCATCACGACGACCGGCTCACCCGGCTTGAGGTAGGCGCACAGCCGGCTCGACACGCCCATCTCGAGCGTGATGAGCGACAGCAGGCCGCGCGTCTTGTCCACCCACGCGCCCGTGAGCGCGATGCCCTCCATCGTGAGCGACGCCACGTAGCCGTCGGTCGTCACGTGGGGGCTGAGACGCTCGAAGTTCTGCAGCCGGAAGAACTGGCCCGGATGGAAGTGCCGCGCCGCGGCGGGCGCCTTCACGACCACTTCGATGATCGTCGGGGTGAGCCGCTCGACACGCTCGACCGTGGCGAGCAGCTGCGCGTCGAGACGGCCGACGAGCGCCTGCCACGCGGCCTCACGCGCGGGCTGTGCCGCCGGATCGAGCGCCGCGATCTCGTCGGCGAACAGCTGCGCCACGTGCGGGTAGCCGTGCTTGGCCGACGCCATCGCCTTCACGACGTTGCCGTTGTAGCGCGGGTGGTTGTCGCCGTAGTAGGTGACGAACTTCCCGCCCGCATCGTGCGAGGTGAAGAAGCCGTTCGCGTCGGGCTCGAGGCGGAAGGTGCCATCGGCGTTCTTCACGGCCGAGAAGCCCTGGAAGAACCGCTTGCGGCCATCGAGGCTGAACGAGCCGGGGTGCTCGCGCTCGTAGGTCACGTTCGGCGCGGTCCCGGCCGCGATGAGGACGGTCCGCGCCGGCAGCTCGATGCGCTCGATCCCGCCCTCCGCCGTGTGGCGGGTGAACGCCATCGCCTGGACGTGGCCGAACTGATCGGGGACCGCCTCGACCGGGTCGAGGTTCTCGGCGAAGACGATGCCCTCTTCGAGCGCCTTGACGACCTCCTCGTGGTTGAGGCGGTACGCCGGCGAGTCCTGCATGCGCTTGCGGTAGGCCAGCGTCACGCCGCCCCACTCCCGTACCAGCGCAATGAAGTTGGGGAGCTCCCCCGCCTCGGCCGCGCGCGCGCGCTCGGCCCGCACCGCCTGGCCGTGCGCCAGGAACTCGTCCAGGATCCCCGTCTCCTCGGGGTCCATCATGCCGCGCACCGCCGCCTCGCCGAGATCACGCGTCAGCGTTTCGTAGCGCTCGAGCGTCTTCTCGACCTGCAGCGGGTAGTACGCGAGCAGCTCCGTGGCCGTGTCCACGCCCGTCAGGCCGCCGCCGATGACGACCGCGGGGAGGCGCGTCTGCAGGTTCGACAGCGCGTCCTTCTTGAAGGCGCCCGTCAGCTGCAGGGCCATCAGGAAGTCGCTGGCCTTGCGGATGCCGCGGATCAGGTTGTTCTTGATGCCGATGATCGTGGGCCGGCCCGCGCCCGAGGCGATCGCCACATGGTCGATGCCGTAGCCCCACGCCTCGTCGAGCGGGAGCGCGCCGCCAAAGCGGACGCCGCCGTAGATCTTCAGCCGGCCGCGGCGCGCGAGCGTGAGGTGAATCAGCGTCAGGAAGTTCTTGTCCCAGCGCACGGTGATGCCGTACTCGGAGACGCCGCCAAAGCCCTCGAGCACGCGCTCGTCGAGCGGACGGTAAATCTCGCTCCAGTCGCGCACGGGCCGCGGCGGCTGCCCGCCGGCGCCGGTGAGCTCGTCGGCCAGTGGCTCGATCTTCAGGCCATCGATGGCGACGACGCCGAAGCCCTCGTTGAGAAGGTAGTGGGAGAGCGTGTAGCCCGCGGGGCCGAGGCCCACGACGAGCACGTTGCGGCCGTTGTACGGCAGCGCGTACGGGCGCACCCGGTTCAGCGGATTCCACCGGGTGAGCAGCCCGTAGATCTCGACGCCCCACGGCATGCGCAGCACGTCGGTCAGCACGCCCGTCTCGACCTGCGGAATGTCCACGGGCTGCTGCTTCTGGTAGATGCAGCCCTTCATGCAGTCGTTGCAGATGCGGTGCCCCGTGCCCGGGCACATCGGGTTGTCCACGGTGACGATGGCGAGCGCCCCGATGGCATCGCCGCGCTTCCGCAGCGTGTGCATCTCCGAGATCTTCTCGTCGAGCGGGCAGCCGGCCAGCGGGATGCCGAGCGCGTTGGTCGTGACCGCGCCGGCCTTGTCGACGATGCCCTTCGAGCAGGTGTCCTTGTCGCGCTCGTGGCAGAGCACGCAGTAGTGGATCTCGCTCAGCACCTCGCGCGTCGCCGCGCGCGTGTCCGTGAGCTTGAAGCCCTCGCGCCGGCGCAGCTTCTCCTCGGGCCCGACCATCGCTTCCGGCAGGGACGGCTGCGGCCGCAGGACCGGCACGAGCTGCTGGTAGTCGAGCGTCTCGGGGAAGCGGAAGACGACCCAGCCGCGATAGGCGGGGGCGTGAGCATGGGCGGCCGCCCAGCGCTTCAGCGATTCGATCTCGTCCGCGACGGCGGCCTTGTCGGCGTCGCTCCCGCCCTCGCGGAGCGCGGCCTCCCGGTCGAGCAACGCGCAGCCCGCGCGCGCTAGCATCAGCTCCCGCGTCTCATCGTCGGGCGCCCCGGCCGTGCAGCGGTCGACGTACGCGTGGTCGTCGACGCTCGCCTCGACATGCCCGCCGCCCTTGAGCAGCGGCAGCGCGCGGCGCCGGACGAAGTCGATCTTGAAGCGGAACAGGTCGTCGTACGCGCGCGTGGCGGCCGCCATCGCCTCGGCCTCGTCGCCCACCTGGAACAGGCGGGTGACGAAGCGGCTGACGTGCGGCGCCATCTGCACGATCAGATTCGACTCGGCGACCGGGCCACCCGGCGCCTTCGCATCCTGCCGGTAGGCCTCCCAGGCCGCCCACAGCTCCGGTTCGGTGCCGCGCACCTCCTCGATGAAGAGGTCGTGCAACGTCTTCAGCCGGGCAGGCTCGTGCAAGTCGGCAAACGTGAAGCCTGGAACGCCGAGCGCCTGCTGCGCGGAGGGGACACCTGTCATGGACACCTGATTCACTCGATGAGGACGGCGGCGGGGCCCGTGTCGACACGGGCCAGCCCCAAGGTAACAGGACCATCGGGTCCAGTCAAACGACCGTTCAAATTATGCAATCTGATGGGGGGAATGCAATAGATGAGGGGAGGAGATAAGTGCTCGGGGTGCCCACGGTGCCCACGGTGCCCGGGGTGCCCGGGGTGCCCACGGTGCCCGGGGTGCCCACGGTGCCCGGGGTGCCCACGGTGCCCAAGGTGCCCACGGTGCCCGGGGTGCCCACGGTGCCCGGAGTGCCCGGGGTGCCCGGGGTGCCCGGGGTGCCCGGGGTGCCCAAGGTGCCCAAAGTGCCCGGGTGCCGGAGGTGCCCCGGGGTGCGTCACTAACGAGAGCGCACGGACCGGATGTTGAGGGACTCGAGCGACGAGACGCGCGCCAGGGCATCGAAGTCGCGGTCGCAGTGCAGCACGGGCAGGGCGTGACGCAGGGCGCACGCCGCGATCACGCAGTCCACGCCCGAACGCACGGTCACGCCCGCGCGCCGCGCCCGCCGGTACAGGTCGATGGCCTGGTCGAACACCGACTCGTGCATGGGCATCTCGACGATGGGCAGCGCCTTCATGGCGATCCGCGCTGTCTGAAAGGCCGCCTCGTCGTCGAACCCCTGCAGCACTTCCTGAATCACCGGCAGGCACGTCACCGCTTCCTCGATGTCGAGGACCGACTCGAGGCGGAAGGTGGACCCGCGCCGGAAGACCTCCACCCAGACCGAGGTATCGACGAGCGTCATCGCTTCCGCTTGGACGGCTCGCCGTACGGGGCTCGATCTTCGCGCACCACCGACAGATCTCCCTCCCACAGGCCGCTGCCCGCCAGCGTCAGAATCTGCCGGGCCCGGGCCCGGCGTACGAAGTCCTCGAGCGCGCGCTCGACCGCCCGCGAGTAGGTGCGCTCGCCGCTCACCTTCACGGCCTCTTCGAGCAGGCGCTCGTCAAGCACAAGATTTGTGCGTTTCATACACATAGTGTGTATGCCGTTCAGTCGCGAGTCAAGACCCGGAATGAGCGGAACCAGCAGGGTCACCCGTGAGCGCTCCGACTGCAGGTTCGTTGACCGTCTGACTACGGCCGCGTCGCGTCCACCGTGAACAGCGTCAGCGCGAAACCCGCCTCCGCGTCCACCCACGGCCGGCCGGGGGTGAAGCCGGCGGTGCGGCCGAGGGCGTCGACGCGCTCCGGCGTGAACTTGTAGGAGCTCTCCGTCCAGATGGACTCGCCCTCTTCCATCGTGAAGCGCAGCCCCGCGGCCGGGATCTCCACGTCCTGCCGGCGCGTGCTCACGAGGTGCATCTCCACGCGCGACTCCTGCGCGTTCCAGACCGCCCGGTGACGGTACCGCGCCAGGTCGAAGTCGGCCCCCAGTTCCTCGTTCATCCGGCGGAGGACGTTCAGGTTGAACGACGCGGTGACGCCGATCGGATCGTCGTAGGCGAGCTGCAGGGTGCGCTCGGGCTTGACCAGGTCCACGCCGAGGAGCAGCGAGTCCCCCGGTGCCAGCGCCGCGCGGATCGCGGCGAGCAGCGACGCCGCCTCGGGTGGGTCGAAGTTCCCGATGTTGGATCCGAGAAACGCCACGAGCACGGGCGCGCTCGCGCGCCGGGCGGCGAGCGCCTGGCGCAGGCCCTCTTCGTAGGTGCCGTGATGCAGGGTGATCCGCGCGCCGGTGCGCTGCAGCGTGCGACGAGCGAGGTCGAGCGCCGCATCGGAGATGTCCACCAGGTGCACGTCGATCACCGCGCCCTCCCGCGCCGCCGTTGTCAGGTGCGCGAGCTTCTCGCCGCTGCCGGGGCCGAGCTCCACGATCTGCGGCACGCCGCCGGCGGCGGCGAGGATCCCGGCCGCGTGGCGCGCCAGCAGCGCATGCTCGGCGCGCGTGATGCGGTACCACGGCAGCTGGCAGATGGCCTCGAAGAGCGCGGAGCCGAGCGCATCGTAGAGGTACATCGGCGCGATCCGCCGCGGCGTCTGCTGCAGGGACTGCGCGACATCCTCCGCGAAGCGCGCGAGCGGATCACCGGTAGCGGTGGTGGTCGTGTTGTGCGTGCCGGGCATGGTCCCTCCGCAAGCTAGCGTCCTGAAACCGTGATTCGTTACACAATTCCCGGGCGGGGCATCCCGGCTGGCGGCGTTGCTCCTCCCTCAAATACGCCCAGTATGCTCGGTCGTCGCGCCTTGCCAGCCGGGCGCCGCGCTCCGGGACTTATGCAACGAATCACGGTTCCAGGACACTAGCGCGCGCAGCGGAAGCTGGCGTACATGTACGGATACTGCGGGCGGAACCAGTTGCGGAAGCCGCGACGCAGCAGGTCGCGTGACGTGACGGGCGAGGCGCCCTTCATCACGTAGTGCTGGCCATCGAAGAAGTCCGCCGAGTACTCGGGATAGGACGGCAGCGGCTCGAACCCGTCGAACGGACCGAACACCGTCGACGTCCACTCCCAGCCGTTCCCCATCAGGTCGTGTACGCCCCAGGCGCTCGCGCCGGCGGGGCGGCTGCCCACGGGCTGCGGATCCCACGTCTCGAAGTCGAACACCCCGTGCGACGAGGCCGGCGGTGCGTCCCCCCACGGGAACGCGCGCTCGCCACCGTCGGGCGCGCCGAACGCCGCCCGGTGGTACTCCGCCTCGGTCATCAACCGCGCGCCCTGCCATTTCGCATAGGCCGTCGCCTCGGCATACGTGACGTACGCGGGCCACGCGCCCGGCAGCGGCACGAGCTGGAACATGCCGCGCCAGTGCCATGTCCCGTCGTGACGCTCCCAGAACAGCGGGTGCGTGACGCCGGTGCTCATGACCCACGCCCAGTCCTCCGCGCGCCACCACTTCGGATCGCAATAGCCCCCGGCCTCCACGAAGCGCATGAAGTCGGCGTTGGTGACGTTGAAGGCGTCCACCTCGAACGCCTCCACCGGCACGCGGTGCACACGGCGTTCGTTGTCCCAGCTGAAGGCGGCCTCGGGGCCGGTGCCGAGCGTGGCGGTCCCGGCGGGAATGGCCACCCGCGCCGCGTCCGGCGCCTTGCCGTCCACGACCGGGGCGTATCCGGCGGGTGCGCGCTTGCTGTCGAGCGGGAGGCGGTGCCACATGTAGAGCAGCGTCTCCTGGTGCATCGCCTCGTGCTCGATGATGGCGAAGGCGGCCTCCGCGCCACGCAGCACCGGGACCCGGTCATCCACGATGGGCGCGCGTGCCAGCGCCGCCAGGATCGCGGCGTCGGCCTCGTCTGCGTAGTGCCGTACCGTGGCCCTCGTGGGCCACGCCGACACGCCCGCGCCTTGTGCGGCGGCTTCGTCATCCGGATCGATGCCGCGCGCGAAGAGCGTCTCGAGGGCCGGGTCGATGCCGGGATGCCCGAGCCCCTTCTTGAGGAGCGTGTTGACGCTGAAGGCAGGCAGGTGGCCCTCGTAGAACACGAGGGGGTGGCGCAGCAGGATGGGACGCGCGTAGTAGGCGTCCTCGCTCACGAGATCGAAGATGGCGCGGGAGCGGGCGCGTGTGCGGAGGTACCACGCGATGAGCGCGTCGCGGTCCACCACCTCGGCTGTCGTCGGCATCATCCCTCCCTGGCTTAGATGGCCGTCCTGCAGCGAAGGGTTCACGGGCGCGTCCGCGCCTGGCCCTCACCCGCCGCCGACGAAGTTGACGACCTCGACCGTATCCCCCTCGCGCACGGTCGTGGACTCGTAGGCGGCGCGCTTCAGGACGGCGAGGTTGTGCTCGACCGCCACACGCCGATGGTCGATCTCGAGATGCGCGAGCAGGGCCGACACGGTCATCGGCCCGGGCAACTCGTGGGGGTCACCGTTCAGTGTAATAGTCACGCAGGGTGCTCACAGTGCCCAGGGTGCACGGGGTGCCCACAGTGCACGGGGTGCGCCGAACGCCGGGAGCCGACAGCCGAGCGCCCGCCGCCGGCCGCGCTACAGCCCGAAGATGTGCCGCCCGCGCGTCCCCTTGAGCGCGTTGCGCGTGTCGACGACGAGCGGGAAGCGATCGGCGATGGCGGCGTAGTTGAACACCGTGTGATCGGTGACGATCAGCGCGCAGTCTTTGCCCGTGTGCGCGCCCGCCTCGTCTTCGTGCGTCATCCCGTGACCGGCATGCTCGAACGATGGAAAATACGGGTCGGTGTACGACACCTCGGCGCCGCGCCGCCGCAGCAGCTCGATGATATCGAGCGCGGGCGACTCGCGGAGGTCGTTCACGTCCTTCTTGTAGGCCACGCCGAACACGTGCACCTTCGCGCCGTTCACGGACTTGCGCTGCGTGTTGAGCGCCTCCATGACGCGGTTGACCACGTGCTCGGGCATGCTGCTGTTGATCTGCCCGGCCAGTTCGATGAACCGCGCCTCGAAGTTGTGCTCCTTCGCCTTCCACGACAGGTAGAAGGGGTCGATCGGGATGCAGTGGCCGCCGAGGCCAGGGCCCGGATAGAACGGCATGAAGCCGAACGGCTTGGTCTTGGCCGCGTCGATCACTTCCCAGACGTCGATGTTCATCCGGTGGCACATCAGCGCCAGCTCGTTCACGAGCCCGATGTTCACCGCACGGAACGTGTTCTCGAGCAGCTTCACCATCTCGGCGACGCGCGGCGAGCTGACCGGCACCACCGTCTCCATCACCTGGCTGTAGAACGCGACGGCCGCCTTCGAGCTCGACTCGTTGTGGCCGCCCACGACCTTCGGGATGTTCTTCGTCTGGTACTTCGCGTTGCCGGGGTCGACGCGCTCCGGCGAGAAGGCCAGGTAGAAGTCCTCGCCCGCCTTGAGGCCGCCTTCTTCGAGCGCCGTCCGCACCACCTCGTCCGTCGTTCCCGGATACGTGGTCGACTCGAGGATGATCAGCTGGCCCTTCCTGAGGACCGCCGCCGTCGTCTCCACCGCCTTGACGACGTAGGAGAGGTCGGGGTCCTTGGTCTTGCGGAGGGGCGTGGGCACGCAGATGTCGATGATGTCGCAGTCGGCGAGCGCCATCGGGTCCGTCGTGGCGATGAACCGGCCCGCGGCGACGACCTCTTTCAGGTGGTCCGCGGACACGTCCGGGATGTAGCTGCGCCCGGCGTTCAGCTCGGCGACGCGCGCCGCATCCACGTCGAAGCCGACGACGTGGAAGCCGGCGCTGGCGAACTCGACCGCGAGCGGCAGGCCGACGTAGCCGAGGCCGATGACGCCGAGCCGCGCCTGCTTCGATTCAATCTTCTTCAGAAGTTCCATGATCACTCGCGGTAGAAGGCACGAATCCGGTCCACGACATAGGCCTGCTGCCCGTCGGTGAGCTCGGGGTAGATCGGCAGCGCCAGCACCTCGGCCGCGGCCTTTTCGGCGTGCGGGAAGTCGCCCGCCTTGTAGTTGAGGTGCGCGAAGCACTGCTGCAGGTGGAAGGGCACGGGGTAGTAGACCTCCGTGCCGATGCCGGCCGCCGTGAGGTGCGCGCGCAGCTCCTCGCGCCGCGGGGCGCGGATCACGAACTGATTGTAGATGTGGTACCCGTCGCCACCGCGGTCCACCGGCAGCGTGATCTCGGGGACGTCCGCCTCGGCGAAGAGCTTCCGGTAGCGCGCGGCGTTGGCGCGCCGCGCCTCGGTCCATCCGGCCAGATGCGGGAGCTTCACGCGCAGCACGGCCGCCTGCAGGGCGTCGAGCCGGAAGTTGCCGCCGATCAGGTGATGGTAGTACTTCGGCTCCTGCCCGTGATTGCGGAGGAGGCGCATGCGCCGGGCCAGCTCGTGGTTGTTCGTCGAGACGAGCCCGCCGTCGCCGAAGCCGCCGAGGTTCTTGCTCGGGAAGAACGAGAAGCAGCCGATGTGGCCGATGCCCCCGACCACGCCGCCGTGCTCGCGGGTCCCGATGGCCTGCGCGGCGTCCTCGATCACCTTGAGCTTGAACTCGTCGGCCAGCGCGAGGATGGCGCTCATGTCGGCGCTCTGGCCGAACAGATGCACGGGCAGCAGCGCCTTGGTCCGGCGGGTGCAGGCGCGGGCGGCGGCCACCGGGTCGATGTTGAACGTCTCGGGGTCGATGTCGACGAGCACGGGCTTGGCGCCCACGCGCGCGATGCAGCCGGCGGTGGCAAAGAACGAGAACGTGCTGGTGACGACCTCGTCGCCCGGACCGATGTCGAGCGCCATGAGGGCCAGGAGCAGGGCATCGGTGCCCGACGAGACCCCGAGCGCGTAGGTCGTATCGGTGACGAGCGCGATCTCGCGCTCGAAGGCCTCGACTTCGGGGCCCATGATGAACTGCTGGCTGTCGGCAACGCGGGTGACGGCGTCGAGCAGGTCTGAACGGAGGGGCGCATACTGCGCCTTGAGATCAAGCAGCGGGACGTTCACAACCTGCGGATCGTACCACAAAATCGAAGGTGCCCAAGGTGCCCAAGGTGCCCAAGGTGCCCAAGGTGCCCAAGGTGCCCAAGGTGCCCAAGGTGCCCAAGGTGCACAAGGTGCACAAGGTGCCCAAGGTGCCCAAGGTGCACAAGGTGCCCAAGGTGCCCAGGGTGCCCAGGTGCCCAAGGTGCCCAGGTGCCCAAGGTGCCCAGGTGCCCAAGGTGCCCAACGTGCCCCCTGGGCACCTGTGCACCCTGGGCACCCTGGGCACCCTGGGCACCCTTGGGCACCCTGGGCACCCCGGGCACCCCGGGCACCAGTAGTAATCTTCTTCCGTGATCGAAATCGATGTGGCGGTGGTGGGTGGCGGCGTGGTCGGGCTGTCGGTGGCGCTGGCGCTGGCCGAGCGTGGCGCGTCCGTCTGTGTGCTGGAGCGCGGGCCGCGGTTCGGACACGGCACGAGCACGCGCAACAGCGGCGTCATCCATGCCGGGATCTACTACCCGGCCGGCTCGCTCAAGGCGGCGCTCTGCGTCGAGGGACGCGACCGGCTCTACGCCTTCTGCGAGGCCCACGCCGTCGCGCATCAGCGCTGCGGCAAGCTCATCGTGGCGACCGGCGACGATGAGGCGCCGGCGCTCGACGCGCTGCTCGCCCGGGCGCACGCGAACGGGGCCACGTCGGTGACGCCCGTCGACGGGGCGTTCGTCCGCGCGCGTGAGCCGCACGTCCGCGCCGTGGCCGCCCTGTGGTCACCCGACACGGGCATCGTCGAGGCCGAGGGCCTCGTGCGCACGCTCGCGGCGCGGTGCCGCGACGCGGACGTCGCGCTGCTCGCCGGCAGCCCGCTCATCGGGGCGGACGTCCACCAGGACGCCATCGAACTTGCGACCCCTCACGAGCGCTTCCACGCCGCCACCGTCGTCAACGCCGCCGGACTGTACGCGGACGAGGTGTCGGCACAGCTTGGCGGGCAGGCATTCACGATTCATCCGTGCCGGGGCGAGTACGCGGAGCTCGCGCCCTCGCGGCGCGGCTGGGTGAACGGGCTCGTCTATCCCCTCCCCCATCCGTCGGGCGCGGGCCTGGGCGTGCATCTGACGAAGACGACGTGGGGCAGTGTGCTCGTGGGGCCGACGATCCGCTACCAGGAGGGGCGCGAGGACTACGAGGGCGACCGCCTGCCGCTCGAGGCGTTCGTCGAGTCCACGCGGGAGCTGCTGCCCGAGGTGACGCTTGCGGACCTGCAGCCGGGGGGCACCGGCATCCGTGCGAAGCTGCACGGCCCCGAGGCCACGTTCGCCGACTTCCTGATCGAGCGCGACGCGAAGAACCCGCGCCTCATCCAGGCCGCCGGCATCGACTCGCCGGGGCTGACGTCATGCCTGGCGATCGGGGAGCGGGTGGGGAGGATCTGGGGGAGCGGTAGTGGGTCGTGAGGGGGGCCGTGGTCCACAGGGCCCAGGTCCCTGACCTGAACCCCTACACCACGCGACGGCAGTTCGCCGCCTCGGCTGCAACGGACCGTTCTCGGCCCCAGAGCCGATCGGAGCCGTTCTGAGAATTCAACCGTCACGGCGAACGCTACCGGCCGAATTGCAGCATCTTCCCCGATCCCTCTGCCGCGTCTTGGGCTGCGAGATCCATTTGTGACTCGCCCGTGAGCTGCTGCACCTGAAAGACGTCTTCGAAGAGCTGAATATCGCGCTCGCTTTTCAGCACCAGGGCCTCCAGGGCGGCGTGAAGCGTACACCCGGAGTCGAGAACTCTTCGATAGATCGCCCGCCTACGTTCGGCGCGTTGAGGCAGCATGAACATCGAGAAGACGATGATGCCCTCGAGCGTGGGCAGCTCTTCGATGATGCTCTCCAGCATCATGTAGCACATCGGCATGCCGTACTCGGTGGCGCTCAGCTTGAATTGCAGCTTGTTGCGATTCGCGTAGTCACGGATGACCAGGTTCTGGACATGCTGCGGTGTGGTCTCACCACGAACGGCGCGGCTCGCGATGTATCCCCGGTAACCAACTTTGTTACTCATTGAAGCCTCCCGGGAGCCGGTAGTTCATACCGTACCGTGAGATCGGCCTCAGCGTAATCGGCTCGAAGAACTCGCCGAGACGCTTGTCCCAGTAAGGAGCGAAGAGTCCCTTGAACCGGCAGTTGGTGGACCACCGCGTGTGCTTCTCGACGTTGATGCGGTTCCCGTGCATGAGCGTATGCGTGAAAATGAGTACGTTGCCGTACGGAATCTCGAGCCACTGAAGGTGCGGCTCCACGGCCTTGAAGAGATCCTCAGCGCTCTTCTTGGCGTACTCGCCGAAGTTCGCGACGAAGTCTGCGTCCGCCGTCGGATTGAGAAGGAACATGCTCTTCGTCTTGAAGCAATCGACGAACGGAATCCAGAGCACCGCCTCGAACGGCGAATCTCCCGACCAGCAATCGGAGTGAAGCGGCAGCAGGGAGCTATCGTCGTTCGGCATCTGGATCGAGAGATTGATGCGTTTCTGCATCGCGAGCTCGTTGCCGATGATTATCTCCAACGAGCGTCGCGCCGTGCCGAAGTACGCGGCGCGCGTCCACGGATGGCTGTTGAGGCGTTGGATCACATGAAGCCGGAACTCGTTCAGCTGCGCCGGGGTGACTCGCTCGTGCACCGTGTCGAGAAACTCCTGGGCGTTAGAGGGCGCGGAGATTTTCAGGAACTCACAGGCGGCCTCGACCATGGCGTCGCGCAGCCGGTCGAGAGACGCACGGTCGGTCGCGGGGGCGATGACATAGCCATCGCGGCTGAACCGTTCGCACAGCTCAATCTCGTCTTTGGTGAAAAAGCTTTCGTAGTAGGCGCCTTCTGATTGGCTCATAGGAACGGACCCAGCCTGACTATAGGTGCTATAGGTTAACTTGATGTGATCGATTCAACGAGAAGTTGTTGTTGCCTCGACCTCGCGGAAACGCTTCCGTGGGTAGTAACGGCTCTCCCTTCGGCAAGCTCAGGGCAACCTCGAACTCACGACTAAGAACTCACGACTAAGAACTCACAGCCAGGTGCCTACGCGATCGTCTGCCCGCTCTTCAGCCTCGCCAGATCCGCGTCCACCATCATCGTCACCAGCCCCTTGAAGTCGACGCTCGGCTCCCAGCCGAGTTCGGCGCGGGCCTTGGCGGGCGTGCCGATCAGATGGTCCACCTCGGCGGGCCGCAGGAACTTCGGGTCGGTCACGACGTGCTTCTGCCAGTCGAGCCCGACGTGCGCGAAGGCGGTCTCCACGAGATCGCGCACGGAGTGCGCCGTGCCCGTGGCGATGACGTAGTCGTCGGGCTGGTCCTGCTGCAGCATCAGCCACATCGCGCGCACATAGTCGCCTGCGAAGCCCCAGTCGCGGCACGCGTCGAGGTTGCCGAGGGCGAGCTGGTTCGTCATGCCGAGCGCGATGCGCGCCACGCCGTCCGAGACCTTCCGCGTGACGAACTCGATGCCGCGGCGCGGCGATTCGTGGTTGAAGAGGATGCCTGACACGGCGAACAGGTCGTAACTCTCGCGGTAGTTCACCGTGATGTAGTGGCCGAAGGCCTTGGACACGCCGTAGGGGCTGCGCGGGTAGAACGGCGTCAGCTCCGTCTGAGGCACTTCGCGCACGCGGCCGAACATCTCGCTCGACGAGGCCTGGTAGAACCGGATCTTCGGGTTCACCCGGCGGATGGCCTCGAGCATGCGCGTCACGCCCTGCGAGTTGAACTCGCCGGTCAGCATCGGCTGGTCCCACGAGGCGGGAACGAACGACATGGCGCCAAGGTTGTAGGCCTCGTCCGGCTCGGCCTGCTCCACCGCCTTGATCAGCGAGAGCTGATCGAGGAGGTCCGCCTGCAGCAGCGTCACGCGCTCGAGGAGGTGCTGGATGCGCCACACGTTCGGCGCGCTCAGACGGCGCACGACGCCGTAGACCTCGTAGCCCTTGTCGAGCAGCAGCTCCGCCAGGTAGGACCCGTCCTGCCCCGTGATGCCCGTAATCAGTGCCTTCTTCGCCATGTCGGATGATCTCTCAGTCTCGCGCGCCCGCGCCGGCGCCGCCGTCACGTGACGCCAGGTACCGGCCGAGCGCGTCCTGCCACGCCGGCATGTCGATGCCGGCGGCCTTCAGTTTGTCGTTCGCGAGCGCACAATAGCGCGGGCGAGCGGCGGGCAGCTTCACGTCCTCGAGCCGGATCGGCTCGAGCACGGCCGCCACGCCGAGCTGCCGCACGACTTCCTCCGCCACGCCCTGCCACGTCGCGTGACCCGAGTTCACGCAGTGGTAGATCCCCGGGGCCGCGCCCGTCTCGAGCAGGCGCGCCGTCGCCTCGGCCACGTCCCACACGTAGCTCGGCGACACGACCCGGTCCACGAACACCCTCACCGGACCGCCCGCCGCCACGGCGCCGACGATCTTGTCGAAGCTGCTCGACTGCTTGTCGACCCCGCCAAACAGGCTCTCGACGCGCAGCACGTAGTGCACGGGTGCGTCCATCGCGAACCACTCGCCCACCAGCTTCGAGGCCGCGTACACGCTCTGCGGCTGCGGCCGGTCGGTCTCACGATACGGCCGGTCCGTCTCGCCGTCGAAGACGAAATCGCTGCTGTAGTGCACCAGCGCGGCGCCCGCGTCCGCCGCGGCCCGCGCCAGCGTGCGGACGGCGATCCCGTTCACCTCGAAGGCCAGCGAGGCTTCGTCCTCGGCCCGATCCACGTGGTTGAAGCCGGCGCAGTTGATGACGGCGCGGGGGGCGATCGCCGCAATCGTCGCACGCACGTCCGCGGCACGCGTCACATCCAGGTCGGCGCGCGTCAGCGGGGTCACCGGCCACCGCCGGCCGAGCGTCCGGACGACCGCCTGGCCCAACTGCCCGGCCGCCCCGACGACGACCACCGGTCCGGTCGCGCCCACCACGGCCCCGCCAGGTTCATTCGGCACACCCAAAACCGTTCAATCGTATCGTGGGAACCTGAGCGCCGCAACGGCGACGCCCACGTACGGCAGGAGCAGGACGTAGAACGGGAGGATCAGCCGGTCGCCGTGCGCGTGCGGAAAAATCAGCGTGACGGCGGCGAAGTGGGTGAGCGCCAACGTGGCGGGGAGGAGCCATTCCACCGGCGGACGCGCGCGGCCGGCCACGAGGAGGCCACCGCACGCCAGGAGCCACGTGGTGACGAGGAGGGGCGACCAGCCGCGGCCGGGAAGAAACGGCTCGAACACCCCGAGCGTGTACAGCGCCTTGCGACCAAGCTGCGACACGAACGCGCCAGGCGCGTGCCACCCGCCATCAAGCACCCGCATCGTCCGTTCGTCGAGGGGCGCCCAGGACATCAGGGCATGCGTGCGCGGGTCGTGCGCCGCGAGGGCGGGCGGCGGCGGGTTTCCAAGCTCGAAGTTCACGGCGAAGCTCGACGCGATGGGCACGAACCGGCCGGACACTACCCAGTTCCTCGCGGTCGCGAGTCCGACGATTGACACGAGCAGCACGAGGACGGCCGCGACCGGCGCCACCGACAGCGCTCGGCGATGCCGTGCGAGGGCCACCAGCGGCAGCGCAAGCGTCCACCCGGGCAGCAGCGTCGATCGGCTGAGCGTCGCGAATCCACCGGCGAGGCCGGCGGCCAGCGCCGCGCGGCCTTCGCCGCCGCGCGCGAGCACGACCAGCGCCCACACCGCCAGGCACGCGAACGCGATGAACACGACCTCGCCGAGCAGGACGCCCGCCCACGGCCGGAGCGCCACCGCGATGAAGAGCGCCGCCACGCCGAGGGTCGCGGCGCCTGCGCGCGCGCCGAACAGCCGCGCCCCGACCTGCCAGGTGGCCAGCAGCGTGATCCACAGACACAGGCGCTGGAGGAGATAGATCCCGAACATGTCCTCGCCGAAGACGGCGTGCGTGACCGCAAGAACGTAGGGATAGAGGGGCTGGTAGTAGAACGGCTCGCCGGTGCCCGGCGCCTGTCCGCCGTTCATCAACCAGCCGTTGAGCACGATGTCCCGCGCCAGGGTGGCGTAGGTCAGCATGTCGTCGCCGCCGAGCAGGAGCACGACGCGCCCGTGGATCTGCCAGCCGAACCACCAGGCGTCCACAAGGGCGACGAGGCTCACGAGCGCCAGCACATCCGCGCCAGCCGGGCGCGACCGCGGCACCCGCCAGAGCGGCACGGCGACGGCCCGGATGCGGGTGATGAACGTCACCAGCACCCCGGCGGCGAGGGCGACGATCGCCATCAGATCGATACCCCTGCTCGCGAGCCGCACCTGAGCATCCCGCGCACGCGCGGCAAGATCAATGGCCGCTGGAAACACATCGCCCGCACCGAATGGTCGCCGCGTGCCGCTCGTGTCGACGATACCGGCCTCGAAGGCGCGCGCCCGTCCGCGCGGGGCCGTCACCCGGACCGTCAGCGCACGCCATCCCGCGGCCACGGGCGCCGTGACGGTCGCGTCAGGCGCGTCGGCCGGCTTCTCCAGTACGACGACGCCGTCCACCAGCACGGTGGCCGCCAGCGACTCGCCCGCAGCGAAGAACGGAACCGGGCCCGGTTCGTAGACGCGCCACTGCCCCGTCCACTCGATCGAGAACGGCAGCCCCTGCCGCTCGGCCGTCGTCCCGACGTTGAACCGGCTGTTGTCGTGGAAGAAGTGCAGCGGCAGTTCGCCGCCCGCGTCCCAGCCGAAGGCGAGGCGAGCATCCCTCCGCGTGAGCGGACCCGGGGGCTGTTCCAGGCTGCGCTCGTGGGGCGGCGCCCACGAGGCGTTGGCGAAGTAGCGCGCGTCGAACCCCTGCGGGACGAGCCACGGCGCACCGGCCAGCTTGAGGAGGATCAGGAAGAGCGGCGCCCACGCGCGGCCGGGGAGGCGTCCACCACTGCCCCACACCCACCAGACCGCTGCCAGCACCGCGGCCTCGAGCGGCCGGATCGGCAGCCCGTCGAGCAGACCCCATCCGTCGATCGGGGCGGCGACGTAGGCCGTCCACAGGAGGGGGGCGCCGAGACTCAGTAGCGGCCGCCGGTCAACCGGCATTTGCACAGCACGTAGACGGCATCCACGCCGTCGGTCCAGCGGATCTTCTTGCCCTCGTCCGCCCGCCGCGGATGATACGCGATCGGCACCTCGACGATCGGCTCGCGGGCGAGGAGGAGCTTGGCGGTGATCTCGGGCTCGAAGTCGAAGCCGACGCAGCGCAGGCGGACCGCCTGGATGACCTCGCGGCGGAACACCTTGTAGGCGGTCTCCATGTCCGTCAGCCGGCCGCCGAACAGGATGTTGGTGAAGAGGGTGAGCGATCGATTGACGAAGCGCGTCCTGAAGGGGATCGTCGAGCGTGTGCGCAGGAAGCGCGAGCCGTAGACGACGCGGGTGCGGCCCTCGAGAATCGGGGCGATCAGGGCGCCGTACTCCTGCGGATCCAACTCGAGGTCGGCGTCCTGCACCAGAACGATGTCCCCCGTGGCCATCTTGAGGCCGAGCCGCACGGCCGCCCCCTTGCCCAGATTGATGGGGCTCGTGTAGCTGCGGACGCGCGGGTCCGCGATCCACCGGCTCGATTCGATGATCTGCCGCGTGCCATCGCTCGACCCATCGTCAGCCAGGATGACTTCCTTCTCGATGTCGCCGAGATCGACGGCCCAGACGCGCTCGACAACCTCGTTGATCGTCTGCGCTTCGTTGTAGACGGGGATGATGATCGAGAGCTTCATCGATGGGACCGGCCGGAGCCAGGCGTCATTGTAGGGGATCGCGGGCGCTGGCGCCACGCGGGGCTCGAGGGGGCCGGGTCAGTGCCACACCCTGTAGAAGAGCACCTTCTGCCACTCGAAGAGTCCATCGCGGAGCGTGACGCGGTCGGTCCACCAGGTCTCGGGGTCGAAGTCGCTGGACGCCGCCGGCACGAAGCGCACAGCCACGCCGGTGTCCCGGAAGACCTTCAGGAAGACCCGGCGGGCACGCGCGGTGTGGAACGAAGAGCTGACGACCAGCAGGCTCGACGCACCGCGGCTGGCCGCCCAGCGCCGCGCGGCCTCGGCCTCGTCCTGCGTCGAGCGCACCAGCCCGTCGAGCACGTCGATGCTGGCCGCCGGCACCCCCAGCTCCTCGAGGACACGCTGCCGGAGCTCTAAGCTGGACTCCACGCGCACCCCCCTGGCGCGCAGCACCTCCAGGACCCCTGCCTCGGGCTCGCGGGTCATGACCACGATGGGTGCGAGTCCGCGGCTGTAGAGATCGGCCGCCTCGAGCTCGCGGTCGAAGCGCCCGCCCGACAGCACCAGAATCGCATCGCTCGGCGCCACGGGATCGGCATGCACGAGCTGGTGGCCGATCGCGCGGAGGATCGGCACCCGGGCGAGCCACGTCGCGCCCGCGATCCCGGTCGTCAGGATCACCAGCACCAGCGCCACCCGCCCCCATCGCCTCACGCCAATCGGCTTCGCCGTACGCGCGCCTCCCCGCGGCGATGCGCCGCGTGCGTATAGTACAATGCGACCGGTTTCCCCTCTGGTCGTGCCCGCCTTCCCTTCCTTCTCCCAACGCGCCGGACGGCTGCTCGACTCCGCCGTCGTGCCGTACACGGCGGCTGCCGCGTCGCTCGCCCTCGGCCTGTTCTTCACCTTCGTCTGGGCGCCGCACCCGTGGGACTGGCGCGGCATCGACCAGTACCACAACCTCGCCCGCGACCTGGCGCGCGGGGAGCCGTTCGGGACGACCGACGTGCCGTGGGGCTACGCGTACTTCGTGGCGGCGTTCTATCGCCTGTTCGGCGAGCACGAGTGGCTGCCCATCCTCGCACAGGTCGTCGCCAACGCCGCGATCCCGCTGATGCTGTACCGGCTCGCGCTGCCGCTGGCGGGCCGGCGTGTGGCCGCGCTCGCGGCCGGCCTGACCGGCGTGCTCTCGTTCAACACCATCTACGCATCCACGCAGGCGTCCGACGCGATCTGCACGGTGCTCTTCGTGGCGGCGACGTGGGCGTTCGTGCGCGGCAGCCTCGTGCCGGGTGCCGCCATGTTCGCGCTGGCCGGCCTGCTGGCCGGCCTCGTGCCGCAGTTCCGTCCGAACCTCGTGCTGCTGCCGTGGCTCGTCGCGGCCGGCTACGTCGCATGGCCCGCGCGGTCGTGGCGGAAGGCCGCCCACATGGCGGTGTTCCTCGCCGTCGTCAGCCTCGCGCTCACGCCGTGGGTCGCGCGGAACTACCGGCTCACGGGGCGCTTCCTGCCGACGAGCACGCACGGCGCGGTGCAGCTCTGGTACGGGTCGCTGCAGGTGGGTCCGTACCTCGAGAGCCGCGCGCGCAACCCGCGATCGGTCTTCGAAGCCCCGGCGTTCGACTACACGAGCCTCGGTGACACGACGATCCTGGTCTCCGCGTCTCTGGACGGCTGCCCCGTCGATGCGCAGCCGGCGCTCACCTACTGGACGGACCGCGATCCACGGCCCACGACGGTCCGTGCCACAGCCCGTCGTGCCGACACGCTCGACTTCGAGCTTCCAGGACAGCCCCTCCCGACGACGCTCTACTACCGGGTGGCATCCAGTGCACAGGCTACGACGGCGGCGCCGCGGGTGTTCTTCGTCTCCGACGACCACCTCGGCGACCTTGACCGCCACGGTGACATGCTCGACATCTTCGACGTCGTGCGCGTCCTGCGCCACCTGGCCTGGGGCGAGGAGCTCCCGCATGCGGATCGGCTCGACCTGACCGGCGACGGCGTCGTCGACACGGCCGACCTCGACGCGATCGTCACGCGCATGCTCAGCCACGCGCTCGCGCTCCAGGGCCTCGACGTCACGCCGGCGGCCGCCACCCTGACCTTCGTGGACGGCTCGGAGCTCTCCGTCCCCTTCACCTTCTCCGGCCGCCTGTCGGACGTCGCGCTGGACGCGGGGCTGGCGGCGCGCCTGCTGGACGCACGTGTGTCGTTCGCCGGCCTCTCGGACACGGCCCCAGCGGATGACGGCTCGTGTCTGACGGCCGCGCAGGTGGGGGTGAACCAGATCTACTACCGGCGGGAGGTGCACCAGATGCAGCGGTACCTCGCGCTGGCGCTCGACAACATCACGCAGGAGCCCGGCGCCTTTGCGGCCGCCGCTGCGTACCGGGCCGTGCGGCTGTTCGTCATCCGCAGCACCGACGACCCGGCGGCGGTCTATCAGTTCGCGTGGAGCCGCGCGGTCTACGCCGTCGGCATGCTCGCGTCCACGGCGTACCTCCTGCTCTTCGTGTCGGGCGTCGTCTTCGCCTGGCGGCGCCGCTCCGCCCTCCTCTTCCTGCTTTTGCCCATCGTCTACATCCCGGCGACGATCTGCTTCGTGCTGACCAATCAGCGCTACACGGTCACGGTGCAGCCGCTGATGTTCCTGTTCATGGCCGTCGCGGTCGTTGCCGCCCTGCGTCTCGAAGCGCCGGACGAGGGGGCAGCGGAGGATGCGGGAGGCGCGCCTCCCGCGCGTTGCTGATCGCGCACCGAGGCGCAGCTCCGCCCCTGTGGGTGCGGTCAGGGGTGCATCCGTCCCCTAGACGAGCTCTTCGATGGCGACGTTGAGGCGCAGCAGCGAGACGTCGTGCTGCTGGCAGAGCGCTTCGATGGTGGCGAAACGGGCAGGGTCGAGGAGCTGGCGGTTCAGGACGACCGTGTCCACGGCCTCGGCCGTGATCAGGTACTCGAGCGCGTCGAGCGTGCCGAGCACGGCGTAGCCCTGCACCGTCGCCCGCGCCATCCGTGGGTCATCGTCCAGGAAGCCGACGATCCGGAGTGACTCACCGCGCCGGTCGTGCAGTTCCTTGAGCGCCACGGCCGCATTCTCCGAGGCGCCGTAGATCACCGCACGCCGCGTGGTGGCGCGCTGCCGCTGCACGAACTCGCTCATCAACCGGAACGACGCGCGTGAGAGCGTCACGAGCACGCCGACCAGAACCGCGTAGATGAGGAAGACGCTCCGCGAGTAGGTCGCATACTGGTACAGGAAGACCAGCGCGAGCTGCGTGGCGGCCGTGCCCAGCAGGACGCCCTTCGCGATCGTCACGCCGTCCATCAACCCGAAGTGCCGCCACATCCCGCGGTACACCCCGACGATGAAGAAGGCGATGAGCTGGACCGCGAGCACCATGGGCAGGGACTCGTAGAAGTTCTCGGCGTTGTATAGATATTCGTCGCCCTCGAACCGCAGGCGGTACGCGCCGTAGTACGCAATGCCGATCAGGCAGAAGTCGAGCACGACCTCCGCCGCGCGGCGCTTGTACATGAAGTCGCCCACGAGGGGTGTGATCGCGCCGCTGATTGCGTCGGGCACGGCCTCCTCGTCGTAGACGCGAACGCGCGCGAGGTACACCGCCAGCAGGCTCATGGCGACCAGGAAGAGCCCGCCGGCCACCATCGACCACCCCGTGCTCCGCAGCGTGAGGCCGATGACGCCGCCGACCGCCGCGAGGAACCAGAGCACGAACACCGCCGTGCGCTCCGACAGGCCGATGGCCACGAGGCGGTGCGACGAGTGGTCCCGCCCGCCCGTGGCAGGCGATCGTCCCGAGAGCAGGCGCGACACGGTGACGAGGGTCGTATCGAAGATCGGAATCAGCAGCACGAACACCGGACCGGCGATGATCGACAGGACGTCGGACCGGCTGCCGCGCACCCCGTCCGGGCTCAGCGTCAGGGCGGCGAGGGTAAAGCCGAGGAACAGGCTCCCGCTGTCGCCCATGAAGATCGAGGCCGGCGGGAAGTTGTAGATCAGGAACCCGGCCGTCGCACCTGCCAGCAGTGCCAGGAGCCGCACTTCGTCTCCCGCCTCCTGGCTCGCCGCGCCCGTGAGCAGGCCGACCATCATCATCCCCGCGACGATGACGGCGATGCCCGCGCAGAGGCCATCCATGTTGTCGAGCAGGTTGAAGGCGTTGGTCAGGCCGACGACCCAGACGATCGTCAACAGGCTGTCGAGGAGCCGCGACTCGAGCCAGTTCAGGCGGAACCCGAAGTACACGAGCGCCGCGGCCAGCGCGATCTGCGCGATCAGCTTGGTCGCCGGCTTCAACGTCAGCACATCGTCGGTCAGGCCCACGAGGAAGATGAGGCTGGCGGCGACGAGCGGCACGGCCATCGGGACGGCGACGCCGAGCAGGGCGGCGCCCGTCAGGGTCGCGACGGCAATGGCGATCCCCCCGAAGAGCGGCACCGTCTGCCGGTGCCACCGGTCGTCGCGCGGGTGCGCCACGACGCCGCTGCGGTGCGCGAGCATGCGGCACAGCGGCACGAGCGCCACCGCGATGGCGAGCGCGAGCAGGAACGGGATCAGCACGAGCGCCATGGTTTCAAGGGAAGGCGGCACCATGTTATCCCTGCTGTGCCCGTGCGCCAACGACCGGCGCCGCAGATTCCTCGGCGACCGCCCTGGCCTGCATCGCACGCAGCACGATCAGCGGCACCACGATCGGTACCCACAGGCGCCATTCCCACGGCGCCGCGAAGAGGTGCACGAACGCGACGTACGGCAGCGACAGGACCGCATACCAGATCCGGACCCGCTGCCGTGGACCGGGGGCGAGCAAGAGCACCATCGACGCGAGCAGGAGCGCCGACCCGGCGAGCGCCGTCCACGCCAGGTTGTCCGTGCCGCGGATGTCGTAGTAGACGCTGCCACCCCGCCATCCGTAGATCGACCGGAGCGCCGCGTAGGTGGCGACGAAGGCCCCGGCCGTCGCCCAGAGACCGGCCAGGCGAGCCGGCACCCGGGCCAGGATCTCGCGGTGGTGCACCGCGAGATAGAGCGCCGGCAGGAAGGCCGCGGTCTCGCGCGTGAGCGTGGCGAGGACGGTGACCGATGCCAGGGCGGCGGTCGTCAGGGTCGACGCCGGACGGAGCGTGAGGCCGATGGCCGCGGCCTGCAGGGCGAAGAAGAGCGCGTCGTACGGGGTGACGACGAACGCCGAGAGCGCGAGGAGCAGGCCCACGCCCGCCACCACCAGTTCACTCGCGCCATCGTCTGCCCGCGACCGCCCACGGCGGAGCGTCAAGAGCAGGAGGCTGCAGCCGGCCGCGACGCACACGAGGTGGACGAGCACGTAGGCCCAGTACGTGGCGGCGCTGGCCGACGGGTCGAACAGGGTGAGCGCACGCGGGACCGGCCAGGCCACGTTCCACGCCTCGAGCCAGCCGGCGACGGTCACGACCAGCTCGCGCCCAAGCACGCGATAGCGGAACACGCTGCCCTCGTACCGGGCCAGCAGACCCGGCACCGAGAACACATCCGTCGTGTAGTTGGTGAAGAAGCCGAAGAACGCGACCAGGGAGAAGCCCGCCGGCAGGATCCAGGCGGCGCAGATGAAGCGCAGCGCGCGCATGGCGGTTGTCATGCGGTGCGCGACCGCCATGTGGGGAGGAGGTGGAGCCACCGCTCGAAGGTGAGGAGCGTCCACAGCCGGTGCCCGTGGTTCGCGCGGCGCGCGGCATGCTCGTCCACCAGCCGTCGCACGTAGTCCTGGGACACGTAGGCGCGGAGGTGGGCTGATGGCGCGAGGAGCGTGTCGCGCACGTAGTCCGCGAGGTCACCCCTGAACCACGCATCGAGCGGCACGCCGAACCCCTTCTTGGCGCCGCGCTGCACCGCGTCCGGCACGAGGTCGACGAACGCCTCGCGCAGGATCGCCTTCGTCGTCCGGCCCTGCAGCTTGAAGTCGTCTGGCAGGCCGGCCACGTACTCGACGAGGGCGCGGTCCAGGAAAGGCGACCGCACCTCGAGCGAGGCGGCCATCGACATCCGGTCGGCCTTCACGAGCAGGTCGTCGTGCAGGTAGCTGTGCGCGTTCACTGCGAGCGCGCGGCCGAGCGGCGAAGCGCCATCGACGCCCGCGAGCGCTGCGAGATGGCGGCGACGGTCGATCGGGGGCAGCGCCGCGATCAGCACCGGGGACAGCAGGCGCTCCACATCATCGTAAAACGCGCCCGCCCACGCCGTCAGCCGGTCTTCGAGGGGCAGCTGGGCGAACCGCGCGAAGCGGCGGCCGCGCGCGAGCCACTGCCGCTCGTTGCGCGGGGCGGGCAGAAGGCCGAGCAGCGCCCCCGCCGCGGCGGCCGTCCAGCGCGGCACGCGCTCGGCTGCGACCGCCGCGCCGAAACGGAGGTAACCGGCGAAGACCTCGTCGCCGCCGTCGCCGGTCAGCGCGACGGTCACGTGCTCGCGCGTGAGCGTCGAGACCAGGTACGTCGGAATGGCCGACGAGTCTGCGAACGGACCGTCGTGGTGACGGACGAGCGTATCGAGGAGGTCGATGGCCGAGGGCGTCACACGGAACTCCGTGTGATCGGCTCCGAACTGCCGGGCGGTCTCGCGGGCGATCGCCGTCTCGTCGAACGCCGCATCACCCTCGAAGCCGATGCTGAACGTGCGCACCGGTGCCTGCATCAACTGCCGCATCACCCCGACCACGATGGTCGAGTCGAGACCGCCGCTCAGAAACGCGCCGAGGGGCACGTCGCTCACGAGGCGGCGTTCGACGGCCTCGGTCACCAGCTCGCGCACGCGGCGCGTGGCGGTTGGCCGATCGTCCACGACGCGGTCACGGTCGCGGCCGTCCGGGAATGTGAGCTGCCAGTACTTGCGGTCCACGCGGCGGCCGTCACGTTCGAACACCGCTACCGTTCCGGGCTCGATCTGCGTCACCCCGCGATAGCACGTGGCCGGATGCGGGACGTAGCCGTAGAGGAAGTAATACGGCACGGCGCCCTCGTCGACCTCAACCCGCAGATCGGGGTGCGCCACGAGTGCCTTCATCTCGGACGCGAAGGCGACGCGGCGCTGGTCGTGCCACAGGTAGAGGGGCTTCTTACCCAGCCTGTCGCGCGCGAGGAGCAGGCGGCCCTGCCGGGCATCCCAGATCGCGAGCGCGAACATGCCGTCGAGCTCGTCGATGGCGCGATCCCCCAGCTCCTCGTAGAGGTGCACGACGACCTCGGAGTCGGCCTGCGATCGGAAGATGTGTCCCTGCGCCACGAGCCGCTGACGCAGTTCGCGGAAGTTGTAGATCTCGCCGTTGAAGACGAGCTGGATCGCATCGTCCTCGTTGCCCATCGGCTGGTGCGCGGACGCGCTCAGGTCGATGATGCTCAGCCGGCGGAAGCCCAGGCCGGCGGCGCCATCCGCGGACAGGAACGTCGCAGCGTGGTCCGGTCCCCGATGCGCGAGCGTGTCCGCCATCGCGCGCATGGCCGTCCCGGCCACCGGCCGGCCTGACTCGAGGCTCAGTTCTCCGCAGATGCCACACATCGTCTTTAGTCGCCGCTCGTCCGTACGAGAGTCATGGACGCCGCTCGTCGCCAGCGCGACCGTCCGGGATCTCGCCGCGCTCCAGGACGTGCGCCACCAGGTAGTCGAACAGGACGCCGGCCTTGACCTGGTTCGCGTTGCCGACGGCGTGGCCGGACGCCCCTGGCATCTCCGACGGGCGGTACCGCAGGAACGCACGGGCGCTGCTGACCACCGGTGCGCCCGCGCCGAGGATCTCCTGCAGCAGGTCGTCGAACGCCAGCGTGCCGCCATCGAAGAAACGGTCGGCCTCGGGGCAGGCTTCGGGCGCCATGTTGATGAAGAACACGATCGGGTACGTGGACTCGCGCGCCAGATCGTGGAAGCCGCGCACCGCATCCGTCCACGCGCGGATGCCCACATCCGGCTGCGCCAGCCTTGCGCGCAGGGTCTCGGCCCGCCGCAGGTCGGGCATCAGCTGGCTCTCGCACCGGAAGCGCGCGACCTCGTCCTCGTCGACGATCTCGACCGGCGTCAGCGCCGTGGATCCACGCTCGCCGGCGAAGTCCTGCCGCCCGAGTTGCGCCTCCTCGTTGACGAGATGCTCGAGCCGCTCCCGGCCCGTCTCGTCGGTCAGCAGGCGCCACCGCAACGTGAGGTACGCCCGCTTGTAGAACTCGTACGAGTAGAGGTGGCGTTGCATCACGCGCTGCACGGCGCTCCGGGCGCGGCGCGACACCGATGGCGCTCCCTCGGGCTCGTTGCCGGTCAGGTCATTCTGGAAGAACCCGACGACGACGAGGTCGGGGCGCCATTCATCGGCGACCTGTCGCAGATAGGCGAGCTCCTGGCTCGTCGCGTAGCCGGGCACGCCGAGGTTCCACACCTCCCACGCGACATCCGGCTGCCACGCGCGCAGGCGTTGTTCGAGGAGGTGGGGATACGTCGTGTCGCCGCTCGTGCCGTGCCCGAAGGTCACCGAGTCGCCGAGGACGAGGATGCGGAACACCCCTGGGGCCTTCTCCACGGCGTAGTCCCGGTCGTCGCGGAACCCCAGGCGGTTGACGCGCACCGGGACCCCGGCGAACCATCCGTCGTAGCCGGGCGAGAGACGCTGGCCGAGCACCGGATCGCTCAGGTAGAAGCCGGGACGTCCACGCTGATCGTCCCACTGCAGGCGCACCCAGGCTTCCACGAGCGCCATGGAGATGATCAGGGCGGCCAGCAGCGCCGGCAGGCCGATGAGGACCGCCTTCCGGATCGCCGCGCTTACAGCCAGCCGCGCCACCAGTAGTACGGGATCGCGGCGTACTCGTGGATCAGGCCGCGGATCTGCTCGAGGGAGATGCCCCAGCCGTCGCGTGCGTAGAACTGGCTCTCGGGCACCGGCGCCGGCACCACCTCGGTCCCGGGCGCGACGTGACGCCACGTGAGGAGCGCGCGGCGCATATGGTACGGGGAGCTCACGAGCAGGATGCGGCGCCAGCCACGCGCCTCGAGGATGTCCTGGGTGAACGCGACGTTCTCGTACGTGTTGGCGGCGCGCTCCTCGAGCACGATCGCGTCACGCGGGACGCCGTTGGCCTCGGCGACCGCGCGCATCACCTCGGCCTCGCGCATCGTGAAGACGAAGCCCGACGAGAAGACCACGCGCGGGGCGTAGCCCGCCTTGTAGAGCTCGACGGCCTGCGTCACGCGCTCCTGGAATCCTCCGCCGGCGCGCCCCGACTCCCCCACGCCCCCGGCGAAGACGACGATCGCGTCGGCGGGCTGAGGCGGGGCGGTCACGGTGAGCGGCGACGCGAGCCACCAGACGAGCGGCGTGTGGAACACGAGCAGGTACGCCACCAGCAGTGCGGCCAGACCCTCGACCGTGCGCCGCCGTGCCCCGGAGTAGAGCCGGCGCAGCCGTCCCTCCCAGTCCGGCCGGCTGGCCTCGCGCACGGTCAGCGCCTCGTCGATCAGCGTCCGCATCGCGTCGAGGCGGCGCTCCCAGCTGTTCGATTCGGCGACCTCGATCCGGCGCGCGACCTCCGCGGCCGGTGCACCGGCGATCGCGCGGCGAATGGCCGCGGCGTACTCGTCGGGGGTCGTGCCGATCGAGACAACATCGCCGTGCTCGGCGTTGAAGCGCCGGATCTCCGCGAGATCGGTCGCGACCACGGGCGTGCCCATCACCAGGTACTCGTTCAGCTTCGTCGGGTAGACGTTGGCGGTGTACTCGGTGATGCGGTACGGCACGAGGCCGACATCGAAGCCCTTCACATAACGCGGCACCTCCGCGTGCGCACGCTGGCCGAGCAGGTGCACGTTCGGCAGGCGTGCGAGGCGGGACACGTCCACCTGCGCCGGGCCGACGAGGGCGAAGCTTACGTCCGGCAGGCGCTCGGCGACAGCCGCGAGCAGATCCTGATCCACCCACTGGTGGAGCCCGCCGACATACCCCGCCACCGGTCTCGGGAGCGCCGCCAGATCCTCCGGGATCGGGGCGTCCTCGGTGCGGACCTGCTCGAACGCCGCCAGGTTCACGCCGAACGGGAAGAGGTGCACACGCTCGCTGTCCTCGGCCGCGCGCGCGCGCAGCTTCTCGGACGTCACGAACACCAGGTCGGCATCGCGGAAGAGCTGTCGCTCGCTGGCGGCGATGCGGCGCGCCTCCGGCGAACTCGAAGCCAGGTCGTCGATGCAGTAGTAGACGGTGAGCGCGGGGTCGAGCGCCGCGATCACCTCGCGCGCCAGCGGCGTCGGCAGGAACGTCCAGACGATCGGGCGGGAGAAGCCGATGGCGCGCATCCAGCGGTTCAGCCCGCGGACCATCACCATCCGGTTCACCCAACGGGCCACGCGCGAGTACGGCAGCGGCAGCACGAGCGGGGACTGGACGAACAGGTTGGGCCGCTCCTCGCGGAAGCCCTTGGTGCCGCGCCGCCAGTTGGTCAGGCGATGCCGCAGGCGCGGCAGGTCGCTCAGGCGCGGCGGGCGGACGCCCGTGTTCTCGACGAAGAGGACCCGATGCCCCTCGGCCGCGAGCCGGGACATGATCTCCTGGTGGCCCTGCCAGATGAAGTCCCAGTCGATGGACGAGATACAGACGATGTCGGGGCGGCGCACTACGGTCATTCTATGGGGTCTGGCACCGTGACATCGAAAAAGGCGCAGATTCTGCCACAGGGGGGGCGGGGGGGTGGATATCCCAGGGTCGGCACCCGCCACGTCCATGCACAGGCACGAGCCCACAGCCCCCGTGATGTGGCAGATCCTGCGCCGTTTTCGATGTCACGGTGCCAGACCCCGGTAGAGGGAGAGCCAGCGGGTGCGCGCGGCCTCGAGGCCGTACCTCGCGACGACGGCCTCTCGGCCGCGGGCGCCCATTGCCTGGGCCGCGGCCGAGTCCGCGCACACACGCGCCAGCACCTCGGACAACGCCTCGGGATCGCGGGGCGGCACCAGCCACCCTGTGACGCCGTCCTCCACGATCTCGTCGGTGACCCCCTCGAGCCGGGTGGCAACCACGGGCAGGCCGGAGGCCATCGCCTCGACCAGCACCATCCCGAAGGCCTCGCGCGTCGAGGGCATCGCGAGGACGTCCGCCGCGTGGTAGGCGCGCTCGATGTCCGCCCGCGGGCCGGTGATGCGCACGAGATCCGTCAGGCCCAGCGCCGCGGCCCGTGCCTGAATGTCGCGCGCCAGTGTCGCATCCACCTCGTGGTACACGCCCTCCGTGGCGCCGACGAGCAGGAGGCCCGTGGGCGTCGACTCCGTCTCCCGCAGACGCAGCCACGCCTCAAACAACACGTCCGGCGCCTTCTCGCGTGAGAAGAACCCCACGAACAGGATCCATCGCACGTCGTCTCGTAGACCGAGGGCGTGGAGTGCTTCCTCACACTCGCCGGCCTCCGGCGGACGAAAGCGCGTGATGTCGAGGCCGTTGGGCGCCACGTGCAGGCGCTCGGGCGGCAGGCCCGCCTCCAGGTAGTTCCGCGCGAGCCGCGTGCTGATGGCCACGTAGCGGTCCACCTGGCCGTAGCCCCAGGAGGCCACGCGCCCCATGGCGCGCGCACCGGACGCCTCATCATGCCCGGCCGTGTGAATCGTCAGGACGGTTTTCTTCCCGAAGAGGCGGGCCAGCAGGATGATCGCGGCGGATTTCTGCGAGTAGCCGTGCAGGTGCACGACGGCGAACCGCGCGTGATGGCGGATGAAGAAGCGCGTGACACGGACGAGCGCCGCGACCTTGGTGCGCCAGCGCCGGACGTCGACGAACACGCGGGTCACCGGAATGCCCTCGACGATCTCGTGACCGGGCAGCGCCGGGTCCGTGCACGTCGTCAGCACCTCGAAGCGCATCGTCTCGCGGAGCGCATGGATCATCGTCCGGCACTGGAGGCCGCCGCCGCTCAGCTCAGGCAGGTACGCCCCCGTCACCATCAGCACGCCGCCGCGGCCCGCCGGCGTGGTCACCGGGCGCCTCGCGCGGTGTCGAGGACCTCCGCGAACGCACGGGTCGTCTCCCGGATGTCGTAGGCGGCAGACACCTCGTCATGCTGCGCCGACGCGCGGAGCGTGCCTGCCGCCTGCGCGTCGAGCAGCTGGGCGAGTGCCCGCCCGATGCCCGCGACATCGTCCGGCGCCACCACGGGATAGCCAAGCGCCGCGAGCAGATCGGCCGTCGGCCCCTCGGGCGGCGTGATGCCGAGGATGGGGACGCGCAGCGGCAGGTAGTCGACGAGCTTGCTCGGCAGGAAGAGGCTGGGGCCGTCACTGGGGGCATCGATGACGAGGAGCACGTCCGCGCCGGCGGCCGCTTGCTGCGCCGCCTCGGGCGGCATGCGGCCTGCGAAGCGCACCAGCCCATCCACTCCAAGTTCGCGCGCGCGGCGCTCGTAGCCGTCCATGCCCGCGCCCACGAACTCGACGGTCAGCCTCCCGTCGAGCGAGGCCTCGCGGTGAAGCGCCGCCAGCGCCTGCAGGAACGCCTCCGGCGTGCGGATGCCATCGTAGAAGCGCCCCGTGTAGACGATGCGCAGCCCTTCGACTCGCCCTTCGGGCTCGCTCAGGGCAAGCCCTGCGGCCTCGGTCACGGAACGCCCTGTGACCCGCGAGACCGCGGCCGGCCTGGGCTCGAAGCCCTGCGGCACGACGTGGACCCTCGACCGCCAGGCGTCCGGGTACTTCGCCATGACGCGGTCAGCCGTCTGACGGTTGACGAACGCCACCTGCGTCGCCGCCTCGATGACCGCTCGCTCCATCGCCGCACACCGGCGGCGCTGCCAGGCCGGGCCGCGCTCGTAGGGGTTGTCCACCCACGGGTCCGAGAAGTGCGCCACCCAGGGCAGCCCGGTCTCGCGGTGCAGCTGCAGCCCCACGAGATGGTCCGACCAGGGCCGCGCGAAGCTGACGATCACGTCCGTGGGTTCCTCGGCGAGGAGCCGTCTCGCCGCGGCCAGCGCGCGCGGCACCCACACGCGCTTCTCGTCGGGCAGATGCTTGACCGGCGGGACCAGACGCCACAGCGCCCGGAAAAAGAACGCCTCCTCGGGGGAGGCCACGCGCACGAGCCGCACGACGCCCTCGGACACGGCCTCGACATCGAGCGTGAAGTCCTGCTGGTAGCGCGTCGACCGCGGCCCGAAGCAGACGACGCGCGAGCGCCAGCCGCGGAGGCCGAGTTCGACGAGCGTCCGCGTGACCTGGACCGCGCGCGGGCCCGAGAGCGGCGGCATCTCCCAGGAGATGGCGAGGAGGCGCCCGGCCGTCTCGGGCCTCACGGCGCGCCCGCCGGGACGCGCGTCGGAACGAGAGCCGCGAGGGCCTCCGCCGTGCGCTGCACGTGCGCCCGCCAGGTGTAGCGTGCCAGCGCCGTTTCCCGCGCCGCCGCGCCCAAGGCGTTGCGCAGTCCCGGGGCGTCCACGAGACGGGTGAGTCCGGCCGCAAGCGCGTCGGCATCCCCGGGCGTCGTCAGCAGCGCCGTGCGGCCGTCCTCGAGTACATCCGCAATCTGATCGAGCGACGAGGCCACGATGCCCCGTCCCATCGCCATGTACTCGAACAGCTTTGTCGGCGATCCGAAGAACGGGGAGCCGTCCGCATTCGGGACGTGGGGGGACGCGAAGATGTCGCACGCGGCCAGGTGTGACGGCCCCTCCTCCTGGGGCACGAGCCCGGTGAAGACGCATGCCTCCGCCACGCCCCCCTGCTCGACGATGGCGCGCACGCGCGGCAGCGTCACGCCGTCGCCGATCCAGAGCAGGCGCACGCGGTCACGCAGATCAGGGCGCGAACGGAGCAGCGAGACGAAGGCCTCCGCGAGCACCTCGGCGCCGTGCCAGGGACCGAAGGTGCCGATGAACCCGATTACCGTGCGGTCGCCCAGACCGAGGCGCGCGCGCACCGGACCACCGTCGAGATCCGGGGTGTATCGATCGGGGTCCACGCCGTTCGGGTTCACGAGCACACGGCGGGGGTCCACGCCGAGCGCCCTCACTTCGTCGGCCAGAGGCTCGCTGACCACCGAGACGAGATGTGCGGCGTGCAGGTTCAGGCGTTCGATCCGCGCCGACAGCGCCTCGTAGCGAAGCGGCCGCCCCCAGTGACGGGCCACCCACACCTCCGACCCGTTGTACTCGGTGACGAGCGGCACCTTCCAGCGGCGCGCGAGCTGCACGGCGGCGTAGCCGTTCACCGTGTAGCGCTGGTAGATGAAGGCCAGCGGCCGTTCGTTGACGATGTCGTCGGCTTCTCGAGCGAGCGTCCGGTTCATCACGAACGACGGCAGCTCCTGGAAGTTCCAGAACGCCTCGTCCGGATCGATGGTGTGCGCCTCCACGTCCCGACGGATCGTCGGCACGCGGTCCGACGTGATGACGATCGGCGGGCCCGCGACATCACCCAGATGGTTGATGACCCCGGCGGTGTGGCCGACGGATCCCCCGGCCTTCAAGCCGAAGCTGAGATCGGCGCGCAGGTAGAGCGGCGCCCGCGCGCGGTCGAAGGCCGCCGCCCCAGGCCCCTCGGCGTCCCGCTCGAGCCGGATCACCTCCGCCTCGATCTGCCTGATGAAGGCGCGGCGCATCATCGGCTCGGCCAGGAGCCGCACGGTCCACCGCGCCAGCAAATCGAACGACAGGTCACGCGTGCCGCCGTCGGCGTCCTCGGCGTAGCACGGCCCCCGCGAGAGCCATCGTGCGGCCAGGGCCGCAGGCAGCGGACGACCGAGCGCGCCCACCCTGTCGGTGAACAGCCTGACGGCGTCGTAGCCGCGCACGCCGGAGACCACACGGCCCGACCGGATCCACGCCTTCAACTCGTCCGTCGTGATCACGGTCTCGCCGGACCGGGGCGCCGGCGCCGGGGCGCCGTGACGCACGATCGTGAGGAGGGTGTTCACGCGGGCGCGATCGCCAGGCCGACCCCGTCGCGGCCGAACCCGTTGCCGTTGTAGAACATGAACCAACGGTCGCCGTGACGGACCACCGCCGGATATGCCTGCGCCTGCGCGTCCCAGCCGTCGGGGGACAACGCGATCCCCGTCAGATGATCCAGACGCCTCCAGTCGTATCCGTCGCGCGACTCCGCGTACCCCAGCCGGTAGCCCTCGCCGGCGTTGACCGAGTACCACCCCCGGTAGCCTTCCCCGTCGGGGACCACCCACAGCCGCGCGATGTTGTTCTCGCGCGGGTCCTGCGGCGCGATGCAGTTGTGCCCGTCGCGCAGCCACGTCACGCCGTCCGCCGACTCGGCGTACTTCACGTGGTAGTGCGACTGCCATCCGTGCGTCTCCTCCGTCCATGAGGTCCCGGAGACGTACCACATGCGCCAGCGGTCCCCGTCCCGGAGGACGAAGGGCGCGGTCACGAGGCAGGGATCGTGCGCAGAGCGCCCCATGATCGGCGCGGCGCTGTGCCTGGCGAACGTCGCGCCGCCATCCCGGCTCGTCGCCAGGCCGATGGCCGCGTAGAAGAGCGGCGGTGTGTGCCCCGTGGTCACGCCGATCGTGTAGAGCCGCACCTCGTCGCCCACCCGCACGACGGACTCGGCATAGATGCCGTCGGCGTCGAAGCATCCGGTCGGACCCGGCGCAAGAACGGGCTCCGGCGACACTGCCAGGATCCGCTCCGGCGAGGCAAGGTCGATCTCGAAGAAGCCCACGTGCGATCGGTTCCGCTCGTCGCGGCTCGAGAAGTAGACGCGGTACAGACTGCCGTCCAGTTGCAGCGGTGTGGGCACGGCGGCGTGGCTCCGCATCCACGGCCGCGAGGGGTCGGGACGGAAGATCAGCCCGTGCTTCTCCCAGGTCATCGGTGTCATCGGCACGCTCATCGTCTCAGCGGCCCGCGAGTTTCTCCGCGAGCGCCTTCTCGAGCCACGCGGTGAGCGACAGGCCGTCGGCGGCCGCCCGTGTCATGACCTGCTGCCTGAGGTCCGGCGACACGCCGTCCAGCCGTCCGTAGTAGCGCGTGCGGTGGGACCCCCCCCTGGCCCCGGGAAACTCCACGTCGAGATCGAGCGGAGGTTCGCCCTGGCCGACGGTGAAGTCCAGGAGGTAGAAGGCCCCGCCCAGGATCCAGCGGCAGGCCACGTCCCGCGCGGCCACGGGGAGCAGGTGGAGCGGGGCCTGATGGCGGTAGAACGGATTGGAGTTGACGAGGATCTTCCCGAATTCGCTCTCGGTGAGCCACGGCGCCACGCCCTCGTCGCCGCACACGACGCGGCCCCCGACCTTCACCACCCGCGCCATCTCGGCAAGGCCCCGCCGGACGTCGGGAAAGAGGTTGAGCCCGCCGAAGTGGTACGCGGCATCGAAGCTGCCATCCGAGAACGGCAACGCGGTCGCGTCCGCGACGAGGTGCCGGACAGACGCGGCGGTGGCGCCCGCCTCCGCCAGGCGTGCGCGGCCCACCTGGATCATGTCCGGCGACAGGTCGGTCGCATACACGACACCGGCCCTGGTGGCCAGATGGACCGTATCCCTGCCGGTCCCGCATCCTGTCTCCAGAATGCGCGCGCCTTGCGGGAGGCGGAGCAGCGCGACCATCTCCTCCCGCAGCGCGGCCTCGTCCACACCGAAGGTCTGGAACAGCACGTCCATCCCGTGGTCGTATTCGCGTGCGCGGGCGCCGGCGTACTCAGGGTTCATGGCGTGATCCTATGCCGCGCCTTCCTCGAGCGCCAGCGGCTCGCGCGCGATGAAGTGGCGCCACCACATCGCGAGGTTCATCAGGTACCACACCTTCGAGCCGTCGGCCGTGGTCATGACGCGATCGGCGGCCTTCGGGTCGAGGAGGCCGGTGTCGCGTGTGAAGCGCGCGACCTCGGCCCGCGCCATCGCCAGGAGCGGCCCCGGCAGCATCTCGTTTACCGGCACGCCGAACCCCTGCTTCCTGCGGTCGATCAGCGCGTCTGGAATCAGACCGCGGACGGCGCGCTTGAGCATGTGCTTCAGCTCGCCGCCGCCGAGCTTCATCGATGAGGGGATGCTGAGGGCGAGCGACACGAATTCGTGGTCGAGGAACGGCACGCGCCCCTCGAGGCTCACCCCCATGCTCATCTTGTCGACGCGCATCAGCAGGAGCTCCGGCAAGCGAAGGTTCAGGTCGGCGTAGCTCATCCAGTTGACGTGCGCCTGGTCCCACGCGGCCTGCTCGAATCGCTGGCGGACCGGCCGGATCACGTCCCAGGAGCTCACTCCGCGGAGCCGCTCGCGCACGGCGCCGCCAAGCAGGGCCGCCTTCTCGCCTTCGGTGAATGCCTCGGCGCCACCCCAGAAGAGCGGCTGGCTCTGCGACGCCCTGCGGATCGCCTCGAACTGGTAGGTGTGCCCGTACCCCGCCGCTCGAAGCAGCGGCGTGGCCGCCGCGGCCGCCAGTCCGGCGCCCGGGAGGTCGGCCCACGCCTGCCGGTCGAGAATGGCCTTCCAGTTCGGGTAACCGATGAACAGCTCGTCGGCGCCCTCGCCGACCTGGCACACCGTGACGCCGTGCTCCCGCGCCAGCTTTGACACGTAGTAGACGGGCACGCAAACCGGATCGGCGATCGGCTCGTCCTGCAGGTGCACCATGCGCGGCAGGAACGACCGGAGATCCTCGGTGCTGATCAGGTACTCGTGATGCTCGGCGCCCACCAGCGCCGCCATCTGCCGGGCGTAGGGCAGCTCGCTTGGATAGCTGGCGAACTGGTCGCGGTAGGCCACCGAGAAGGTCTTGACCCGCGACGACTCCCCTTCCGAGAAGAGCGCGGCGTTGGTGCTCGAGTCGATGCCGCCGGACAGGAACACGCCGACCGGCACGTCGCTCACCTTGCGGTACTGGACGGCGGTGCGGAGCGTCTCGAGAATGCGCTCGGCGATCGCGGACTCCGATTCGCCCGTGAGCGGCGAGACGTGGTCCCACACGTCCCAGTACTTCCTGGTCTCGATGTCACCGTTCGCCCGCACGCGCATCCACGTGCCGGCCGGGAGCTTGCGGATCCCCGCGAACAGGGTCTGCGGCGCCGGCGTCGTCAGGAACGACAGGTAGTGGTAGAGCGCCTCGTCATCGACAGCGCGGGGCTGGTCGGGATCCTCGAGCAGCGCCTTGATCTCGGAGGCGAACGTGAGGCGCCCATGATGCGCGGACCAGTAGAGCGGCTTGATACCGACCCGATCGCGCACCAGCCACAGCTCATTCTCGCGCGCGTCCCACAACGCGAACGCGAACATGCCACGGAAGCGGTGGAGGCAGTCGATGCCCCAGGTCTCGAAGGCGTGGAGGATGACCTCGGTGTCTGAGTGGTCCGTGCGCCACCGATGCCCGCCGAGGGCCTCGAGGTCGCGCCGGATCTCCGCGTGGTTGTAGATCTCGCCGTTGAAGACGACCTGCAGCGTGCCGTCCTCGTTGCCCATCGGCTGCGCGGCCGTTTCGCTGAGGTCGATGATCGACAGCCGGCGGTGTGCAAGGCCCACCTGTCCCCTCGGTGCGATCCAGAAACCGGTACCGTCCGGCCCGCGGTGCGCCATCACGTCGCGCATGGCGCACAGGTAGGGCTCCGTCACGGTGAATGTCCCGGCGTCGAAGACAAGGGCCCCGGCAATGCCGCACATGCTAGCGTCCCTCCTCGACGGGCGCCTGCGGCAGCGACACCATTGATGTGATCGCGAACCTGATGTGACGCTGTCCCGGCGGCAGCGCGTTGGTCATCAACGGCACGTACTCGCCGCCGGCCGGGACCGGGACCACGATCGTGAACACCCCCGGCGTCCGCACCGTCGCCTGGGAATGCCAGCGACCGTCGTGCAGCAGTCCGACCAGCAACCCGCCCTCGTCGAGCCGTCCGCGCCACACGAGCGTGCCTCCCTGGACGAAGGACACCGGATGCCACTCGACGAGATACGCCGATTCCGACTCGGCGCGGCCGTCCACGGCGAGACCGCTCGCCGTCAACTGGACCGACGGAGCGTGGATGGTTCGCACGTCCTCCTGACGGGGCGGGCGCCCGAGCGTCGTCGACGCCTCGATCGCGCCGAGACGGCCGTGACAGCCGTGGTCGGCGGCACACACCACCTGCTGGGGCACGAACGCCCGAGGATCGGCCGGCTCGGCACGAAGACGCTGATAGAGCCTCCGCTCCGTCCAGTCGGGAGGCAACGATATGTCGAGCGGCAGCTGCGCCGGTCCGCCGTCCGAGACCCGGTAGAGGCCCATGAGCCTGTCGCGCGCCTCGGGGCCCACTTCCACCCCGATGAACTCGGCGATCCCGGGCAGGTCGAACGCCTGAAAGCCCACCCGCGTCGTCCCCTCGCCAGGGGCGACGGCGATCACGCGCGAGAAGTCGACGCCGGCGGCGTTCGGGCGATAGCGGACGGCGACCGTCACGGGGGCCTGCCCTCCGCGAAACTCCGCCAGGTAGTGTGCCGAGCGCTGGCCGGATCCGGCGTGCATCTCCGGAGGCGCGTCACGCCACTCGAGCAGCGTCGCCCCCTGCCCGAGCGCCACCGGTTCGGTCACGACGGGTATCCGCGGCCCCCGAAGGTACGCCTCCACAAGGCCTGTCACGTGCCGCCCCTGATACAGGCGGAGCGCGGACAGGGGCACCGCCGTGAGCAGCAGCACGACCACGACACCTGCGGTCGCATGGCCCGCGAGGCGGCGCCGGTTGACCACACGGAGCCCGGTTGGTGCCACCGCACCGCGACGGTCAACCAGGGCCACGACACCACGCATGACGGCCCACGCGAGGACGACCAGCACGATGACAGGCACGACCTGCAAGTGGAAGTAGTGTCGCAAGTCGAACTGCAGGGAGGAGTATCCCGTCAGGACCAGGACCAGCAGACCGGCGAGCAGTCCCTCGCGCAGGCCCGCGAGCGTGGCGAGGACGACGAAGGCCGCGCCGAGCCACCCCCCGAGGCCGTTCAGCGCATACAGCCCGGCATGGAGGCGCGCCGTCGCGTCCGCCAGCGGGAGCGGACGCGTCAGGAACACGGGATCCGGGCTCGCGAAGGGCATGTTGAGGATGGTGTTCCCCGCCCCCAGCGCGCGCACGAAGATGTCCGCCGGGAAGTGCCGGAGCAGCGCCAGCATCAGCCGTTGACCCGCCGCGTCGTACTCCACCGACGGATTGGTCAGGATCGGCGCTCCCCCCACGGCCGCGTTGTGCGCGTCCACCACCATCCCGGCGTAGCCGTCGTCGTAGAACGGCAGGGCGCGATACCCCGGGGCGTCGATCCCCAGCGCGCGGTCGAAGCCGGGGGCATGACCGAGGAGGATCACGTGCATGGTGTGCGATCCCCCTTGCACGAGGGGCACGAGCACGGGAGCCGAGACGAGGAGAAAGGCGGCGAGGAAGGTCGCGACGCCCTGCAGCTTGCTCAGCGCGTCGCTCCATGGCCACCGCCCGCGGCACAGGACCAGGCAGGCCACGGTGATGGGGATCATCACGAGGATGTCCCGCCGGAACCCGAACCCGACGCCGAGCACGACGCCGGCGGCAGCCGCCGCGACGAGAAACCTGGCGCGCGCGGGCACCCGCAGCGCCATGAGCAGAATCAACGGCAGCGCCGCAACGATGAAGGCGCCCTTCGAGTAGTCACGGACGTGCGCCACCATGCTCAGCTGCCAGGGTGAGACGGCAATCCAGAGCGCCGCGCCGAGGGCCATCGGCATGGGCACGAAGAGGCGGGCCGTGAAGTAGACGCCGAGCGCGGCAAGCGCGTGCAGCGCTCCGGCGATATCCGCAAGGGCCGCCCACGAAATGCCCGTGTGGCGCCACCAGTAGGCGGTCACATACAGCAGATAGCGGATGGAGTGGTGAAACTGATCGGGTGCCCCCACGGTCTCCGCGACGGCCTCCGACGCGTTCAGCGCGGACGCCTCGCCGGACAGGAAGGCGCCGAAGGGGGTTCCTGCCTCTGGAAATGGCGCCATGAATCCCTGGCCGGTCGCGAGCATGACCGCCGGGCCGAAGTAGTGGTAATCGGGAGGCGTCACCTGGTGGAGGAACGCGAAGCGGCCATACCAGATTGCGACCACGACCAGCGTGAGCACGGCCGCCGCCTCTCCGAGCGTGGCGCGTCGCCGATGTCCACGGCGCTCCGCGACCTCCGGCAGGTCAGAGGCCATACCACCCCAGACGAAGTGCCATCCCCCCGACACGCTGGTGCGCGGGGCGTCGTTCCCACTCGGCCGGCAGCGTCAGGATCGGCAGCAGCGGCAGCCGCTCGGCCGACGGGACACGGTGCACCGACGTCACGCAGCGCGCCGGCGCGCCGTTCAGCGCCAGGCCCGCGAAGCCCTCGTATGCCGGCAGGAGCACACGCGCGGGCACGGCCGTCGCCGGCTGTGGCTGGATCGGCCACGAGAAGTCGAAGACCGGGTTCTCGACCTCGTAACGCGTGGCGAGTGGCACGCCCTCCGGGCACGCGTCGAGATCGAGCTGGATGTCGAGATAGACGGTGCCTGTCTCGTCCGGCCCTGTGTCGAGCGCCGCCTGGTCGGACACGCGGAGGAACGCGCCATCAGCGTCAGGCGCCATGGCCACAGGCACTCGTGGTGATTCCAGCAACGCGGTCCGAAGCTGCAGGAACCTCGCGTCCTGGTACACCCGAGCCATGAACAGCGGCGTCAGCAGGCCGAGAATGGCGACCGTTGCGAACTGGACCGCGCGCCGCGTGAGCGCCGCCTCGTGGCCGCGCCAGGGCGGCGTCTCCCGTCCCCGCCATGCCCGCGCCGCCGAGACGCCGAGCCACACGACGAAAGCGATGGCGCCCCAGCCGATGAACTCGAGGTGAAAGAAGTGCCGCGATCCGAACTGCAGTGACGGGTAGGCGCCGCAGTAGAGCACGATGGCGAGCGCGAACAACCCCACCCTCCAGCTCCAGGCGCCGAGCGCCAGCACCGCCGCCATCGTCGCGAGCCGCGCCGTTCCGACGAAGTACGTCATGGCATGGCCCACCGTGCTGCGCTCGGCGCCAGGCCCCGCCGTCCACTGGAAGAGCGGCAGGTCGATGATTCGGAGCGTCGAGGCGTAGGCGCGGGTGAGCACGTCCGCCGGGAACGCGGTCGCGATGGACGCGAGGTACCGGCCCGACGCGCGGTCGTATTCCGCCGAGCAGTACGGAACGGGCGCCGCGCCCTCGGTCCGGTAGGCGAAGCCGTTCACGGCGGCGTGCACGTACTCGTCCGACGAGCGCGAGATCCACTGGTAGTACGACGGCGCGACGCCGAGATCCCTGGTGAACTGGTGGTCGAGCCCCACGAGCGCCACGTGCCACTGGCAGCCGCCCTGATTCACGACATAGGACACGACTGGCCACGACGCGACGACGAACATCACGGCCGCCGCGACGAGCGCGGCCGCCTTTGCGGCCAACGCCCGCGCGTCGAATCCCGGCACGAACACCAGCACCGCCATTGGCAGCAGCGGGATGTGCGCGAGGAAGTCGGTCCGAACGCCGTAGCCAATACCGAGTACCAGGCCGTACAGGCCCGACAACGCGATCACTCTGAACGGAGTGGGCCGCCGGACGATGGCGAAGAGAATGAGCAGGAGGCCAAGCACGAAGGGGGCCTTCGCGTAGTCGCGCAGGTGAGGCAGGTTCTCGAGATGCAGCGACGAGGCCATGAGCCCCGCCGCCGCCACCCACGCCACCGATGGCGGAACCACCAGCCGGACAATCGCGTACGCGAGGCCGATCACGACCGCGAAGAGGGCGCCGAACAGGGGCACGAGCCCGCTCCACGACACTCCCGCCATCATCCAGAACGCGCCGACCATCCACATCAGGTAGAACCATGCGTATTGGTACAGGCCGGTCGATACGACGGGCATGCCGTCTGGAAGCGCGGCACAGTCCACCGCATCGGCCCGCTGCTCGAGGAACGCCTTGACCTCCGCGGGCGTGACCTCCGCGGCGACAAACCCGCGGCCGCACCCAATCATGACCGCCGGCTCGAAGTACTCCTGGTAGAAACTCTGCGCCCGTCCGGCGTCTCGCCAGCGCTGCACGTAGCTCGCGCCCCAGGCGGCGGCACAGACCACGAGGAGCGCCACCCACACGGCTTCGCGGCGGACGAAGGTACGCACTCAGTAGATGTCGCGGATGACGTAGTTCGGCTTGCGGCGCACTTCGTCGAAGATGCGCCAGACGTACTCGCCGATGATGCCCAGCATCATCATGATGACGCCGCCGATGACCAGGGTGACCACCATGATGGGCGCCCACCCCTGGAACGGCGCGCCATGCACCAGCCGGTAGTAGATGATGTTCAACGCGTACGCGAACCCGACGAGCGCCGTGAACACGCCCGCCAGGCTGATGGCGCGAATCGGCAGGAACGACGCGTCCAGGACCGCATCCAGCGAGTTCTTCAGCCGCTTCCAGAAGTTGTACTGCGACCGCCCGATCTCGCGTCTCGCCCGTGTGTAGGGCAGAAACGTCGTGCGGTAGCCAAGCCACAGCAGGTCGCCCTGGAAGAAGCGGTTCCGGACCTCCACTTGGTTGAACGCGTCGACGACACGCCGGTCCATCAAGACGTAGTCGAACCCGCCGGGCGGCATCTGCGGAAACGACAGCCGGACCAGGCCGTAGAACAGGCGCGACGTGATCCGCGCCGTCCAGCTGTCCTCGCGGCTCTGACGATACGCCACGACCAGTTCATGCCCAGCCTCGTGCGCGCGCACCATCTGGGGGATCAGCTCGACCGGATCCTGCAGATCGGCTGACAGGTGCAGCACCAGGTCGCCGGTGGCGTGCTTCAGCCCGGCCAGGATCGCCGCCATCTGGCCGAAGTTCCGGGTGAAGGAGACGACCCGCACCGTCGGGTCGCCGGCCCGAAGCCCGAGCAGTTCCTGCAGCGACCCATCGTCCGACCCGTCGTCCACGAAGACGAACTCGCGGTCGTAGCCGGGGAGGTCCGCCGCCTGCATCGCGCAGAGTTTCTGGTAGGTCAGCGTGACCGCACGCTCGTTCCGGTAGACGGGAATGACGAAGGACAGTGTGGGCATGGCTACCGCCGGAAACCAGTCAGCAGATCGCAGATGGCGTCGACATCGTCCAGCGCCAGGGTGCCGTAGAGCGGCAGGCAGAGCACCTCCTGCACGACCCGGCCCGCCACGGGCAGGCGCCCGGGTGCGGCCGAGGGCAGATCGCGGTAACAGGCATAGTCCGTGCACAGCGGAAAGAAGTACTTCCGCGTCATCACGTTCTCGCGCTTGAAGGCCTCGTGCACCTCGTCGCGCGAGCGGCCGAACGCCTGCGCGTCGATGCGAATCACGAAGTACTGGCCGCTGCTCCGCACGCCGGACGGCTCGGGCATCAGCGTGACGCCTGACACGCCGGCCAGCCGCTCGCGGTACCGGGCGATGATCGCCTGGCGCTTGCGCAACTCCTCGGGCACGCAGTCGAGTACGGCCAGCCCGAGCGCGGCCTGCAGCTCGTTCATCTTGCCGTTGATGCCGACCGGCCCGACCTCCTCCTGGTTGAGGATGCCGAAGTTCTTGAGCTGGTCGACGAGCGCCCTGGTCTCCGGGTCGCGGCAGGCGAGCGCGCCGCCTTCCGCGGTGTGGAACAGCTTCGTCGCGTGAAAGCTGAACATCGACGCATCCCCGAAGGTCCCGATTCCCACGCCATCGATCGTCGTCCCGAATGCGTGGGCCGCGTCGTAGATCACCTTCAGGCCGTGGCGATCCGCGACCGTCTGCAGGCCGCGCACGTCGCAGGGAATGCCGTAGACGTGGACGGCGAGGATGCCGGTCGTCCGTGGGGTCACCAGCGCTTCGACGGCCACCGGATCGAGCGTCATCGTGACCGGATCGATGTCCGCGAAGACCGGCGTCGCGCCGCTCCACGACACGGCGTGCGGCGTGGCCGGAAACGTGAAGGGCGTCGTGATGACCTCGCCGGTGAGCCCCAGCGCACGCACGGCGGCCAGCAGCGCGATCGTGCCGTTGTTGAAGAGCGACACGTGGGGCGCGCCGAGATGGCCGGCGATGGCCTCGGTCAGCGCGACCGTCTGCGCACCGTCGTTGGTCAGCCAGCGCGCCGTCCACACCTCCGCCAGCCGCGCCTGCACGGCGTCGAGCGGCGGCAGCAGCGGCCGAGTCACGTAGATGGGCTCGCTAAACCGCGGAGAGGACATCACACTCTTTCAGCATCTCCCGCACGGTGTCCCGGGAGTTGAACATCAGCACGTCGAGAATCGACAGGCCTGGCACAAAAGGGCGCCCGCACTGCGGATACTCGCGCAGCTGCGGGCGCAGGAACTGGAGCCGCACGCCTCGGGCCGCGAACGCCGCGGCCGAGTACAGCGCCTGCCCGCCGACCGGGTTGAGATAGGCCTCCGCGCCGATCGCCTCGCAGAGCGCCAGCACCCTGCGCTCCGCCGCCAGCGTATGGTCGATGGCCACGGTGGACGAGACGACGATCGGCGTGGCGACGCCGAGGAACGCCGCAGTCTCGATCAGGCTGTGGTGGACGTAGTCGAAAAGATGGGCCTTCGGCGCGCGCACCACGCGCTCGACCAGCGGGAACACCGCGTCGAACTGCGGCGCCGTGCGGTAGCTCGACGCCAGCGCGCGCAGGAGCTTGGCGCGATCGAAGTCCGGCGCCACCTCGCGCTCGCGCACATCGAGATAGTCCGACGCCTTCTTCAGCGGCACGGTGAACCACGCCGGCTCGCCATCCCGGAGGTAGCGGTTCCGGTTGATCCAGCCCTTCTTCGTGTACTGGATGTTGTCGTACACGACGAAGGCGTCCACCCGCGCCAGCAGCTGCCAGTAGCCGAGGTACGGCAGGAAGTACGGCTGCATGATCCCCAGCGTCATGCGGGATCAGGCCGCCTCCCCACGCTCGCACACCAGGAAGATGCTCGAGCACAAGTCCGGGTAGACGTGCCCGAGCTGGTAGCACCCCTCGAGGTACTCCGTCGAGATGATGTCGGTCGCCAGCAGCCGGTCCCACTGGAAGTTCGCCAGCGCCTTGAAGAAGATCCCGGAGCGGTGCACGACGCGCAGGCCCGCCGCGCGGGCGTCGCGCTCGAGCGTGTCGAGCGTGTAGGTGATCCGGTGTCCGTGCTCGCGCTCGGCCGGCGTGATCGCCGCATTGTGCGGGATGAGGCCCATCCGCACCGCGATCTGCCGCGACGCGGCGTTGCCATTCGGGCACACCAGGAACAGCCGCCCCCGCTCGTTGAGCCACTCGTCGTTGACACGCCGCAGGACACCCACCGGGTCGTCGAGGTGCTCCAGCACGTGGGTCAGCACGATGTGGTCGAACCGGCGCTCGAGCCGCACGGACTCGAAGGTGCCGTGCACGATTCGCGCCCGGTCTCCCAGCCGCGCCCGCGCCTGCGCCACCGCCTCCCCGGAGGCCTCGACGCAGGTGATGTCCGTGAACCGCCCGGCCAGGCGGCCCGTGAACTCCCCCGTGTAGCTGCCGAGTTCGAGCACGCTGCCGTCGCCGCAGAACGGCTCGAACGAGCGCAGCATGAACGGGTGCATCACGTCGAGGTCGAACGTGTAGGCGTACTTGTGGTCGGGCGTGTCCCGCAATTCGCGGTCGTAGTCGCGCTCGGGTGCACTCATCTAACGGACTGTATCAACTGAATCGGTGGTGCGCTAGACAAGCCTTCGACGATGAATTCCGTGTCGCGCCAACGGCGCGGCACGCCAGTGCGTTCGTAGCTACACCCCACTAGTGCTCCAGCACGGCCACGCCGAATCCGGCGCGGCCGAACGCATTGCCGTTGTACAGCAGGAACGCCGTGTCCCCGCACCAGAACACGTGCGGGTAGCACTGCATCTCCGCATCCCACCCGGACGCCGAGACGTCGATGCCCGCCGAGGCATCGTCGCGCACCCACTCGCGCAGGTTCTCGGACCACGCGTAGCCGAGACGGTAGGCGCGCGCGGGGTTCGTGCGAAAGTCGGTGGCATGACGATAGCAGAAGTACATGTGCCAGCGTCCGTCACACGCGAAGACCGTCGGGAGCGCCTGGCACTCGTCGTCGCCCACGCGGCTGGGCACGATGGCACGCGCGTCGCGCTCCCAGGACAGTCCGTCAGGGGACGAGGCGTAGGCGATCTTGTAGACGCGCGCGGGACCTGGATCGGCCGGCCCACCCGGCGCCCACGCCGTGCCGTAGATGTACCACATGTGCCAGCGTCCCTCGTGCCTGAGCACGAACGGATCGCCCACCAGGAACGGCTCGTCTGGCGTCGGCCCCATCACCGGCCCGCGGCCGGTGCGCTCGAACGTCTCTCCCCCGTCACGGCTGACGGCGAGTCCGATGGCCGTCTCCACCGGGACGGAGACGCGCCGGCTCCACCCGCAGGTGTAGGCGCGCACCGCGTCGCCATCCCGCACGACGTTGAACGGGAAAATGCCGTGCTCGTCGAAGCAGCCAAGCCCGCCGAGCGGCAGCGCCGTCCGTTCGCCGACCCGGAGGATCGTGCGGACCTCGCGGTCCACGTCGACCCACGCCACATGGCTCAGGAACTGGCCGCCGGACTCGGCCCGCCGCGTCGAGAAGTAGATCCGCACGTGGTCGTCGCAGACGAGCGCCTGCGGCGACTGCGCGAAGCCGGTGCACCCGGCCGGCAGCCGGTGTTCTTCGGGGTTGAACAAGAGCCCCCGCTTCACCCACTTCACGCGAGGCTCCCCTCGAGCCGTGCCAGCCCGAAGCCGTGCCGGCCCACCTGGTTGCCCAGATAGAACATCCAGGTGACGCCGTCGAGCACGAACACGTGCGGGTAGCTCACCATCTCGGAGTCCCAGCCCTCCGCCGACACCCCCAGCCCCGCGCGCGCATCGTCGCGCTCCCAGTGCACCAGGTCGGTCGACGAGGCATAGCCGATCCGGTAGCCGCGGTCGCGGTTGCGGAAGTCGAGGCTGTGGCGGTAGCAAAAGAACATGTGGTACCGGCCGCCGGCTTCGATCACGTCCGGGCTGGCCTGGCACTCGTCAGGTTCGATCCGGGGCGGAATGAGTTCGCGGCCGTGACGCGTCCAGGTCACGCCGTCGTCCGACGTCGCCATCCGGATGCGGTAGACGGGTTCGGCGCGGCTCCCCGTCGGAATCCACTTCACGCCGGCGATGTAGAAGAGATACCAGCGGTCCCCGAACCGCCGGATCTTCGGGCCGCTCATGATGAACGGCTCCCCGAGCGACGCGCCGAGCACGGGGCCGCGCCCCGCCTTCTCGAAGGTGCGGCCGCCATCGTGGCTGACCGCGCGGCCGATGGCCACGTCGAACGGCACCGAGATGCAGCGCGTCCATCCGCCGTAGTACGCCCACACCTGGTCACCATGGCGGACCACCGACGTGGGATAGGTGCCGAACTCGTCGAACGTCCCGAGGCCGCCGAGCGGGAGCACGGGCTCTGGCGACAGACCGACCTCCTCGAACAGGTCGCGGCGGTTCAGATCCACGTACGCCGCGTGACTCACGTACCGTCCCTCGGCGTCCGGTCCGGGACGGCACGAGAAGTAGACGCGCACGACGTCGTCGAGCACGAGCGTGGCCGGCGCCTGCGCAAACTCGCGGAGCCACTCGGGCCGGGGGCGCGATGCGGGGTCGAAGACGCGTCCGAGCTTGGTCCACTGGTACGTCAAAGGGCGACCTCCATCAGCAGGATCCCCTCACGTTCGCGGACCATCTCGAACCCGAGGCGGCGGTAGGCGGACAGGGCGGCACGGTTGTCGGCGCGCACTTCCAGTCCGCAGCGGGTGAACCCCCGCGCACGGCAGAGGTCGAGCACGCCACCGACGAGCAGGCCCGCGAGCCCCTGCCCTCGCGCGTCCGGCGCCACGAGGACAAGTGGGATGAACGCCCGCCGGCTCTCGACATCGTTGGCGTAGTACGCGACGACCCCGAGGCAGCGTCCTGCGCGCAGGTCGATGAGCGCGTCGGCGTGCCGGCCAAGCTTGTCCAGATAGGCGTCGAGGTCCGGACGGGCGATGAACCGTCCTCCCGAACGGGCCTGTTCCTCCCTGATGAGCGCGGTCACGGCGTCGGGCAACATCGTGGGCTACCGGGGCGTCGCATTGCGGAACTCGCGCATCAACTCGTCGACGTACAGGCCCTCCCGCTCGGGCCAGAGCGCGTAACTGCCGTCGCCAATCGTCGCCTCCGTCGGGACGATGCCCTCGGGCGTGCCGTTGCAGTTGGCGAGCACGGGCTTGACCGTCGCGCTGTCGTTGACAACGAACTCGTACTCGGGGAGCAAGGCATCCGGCGCCACGAGCCACCGCTCTTCCGTGCCGTCGAGCACGCCGAAGCAGGCGCGTCCGGCCTGAATCGTGATCGCCGGGCGAATCCGCACGCGCAGACCGCGCTGGACCGGGATCCTGGGGCCGTACGCCTGATAGCCGAACTGCGTCTCATCGCCGCGCACCGACGCGTTCCCGGTGCCAGCCGGGCTCACCGAGAGGGCCGGAAACGCGGCCGTCCAGCTCGAGGCCGGGAGCGGGTGCTCGACCGGCGCGCGCCGGAGTCCGGCGTAGTCAGGCAGCGCCAGAATCGACATCGCCTCGACCCCGACGATGGCGGACGGCCCCGTGCCGAACTGGCTCACGTACAGCGGCCCTCCGGGGTGCCGGTGGACGAGATACACGGCCGGCTCGCCGGCAAACCGAGGGCTGGCGTCCACGCCGCGCCGCGCGTCCGTGATGTCCTCGGTGATCTCCGCCGCCGTAGACGCCAGCACGACGACCGCGTCACCGCCGCCGCCGTCTGGTGCCATCGCGATGCGCAGGAGGTAGTGGCCTGGAGGTAGTTCGCCCCGGAGGGTCTGCCTCGCCTGACGCGCCGGGGCGGCCGGCTCGACACCGATGCGGAGCGTGGCGGGCGCCGACTCCTGCAGTTCCACTGGGACCGCAGGTCCCGCGGCACTGCTCCACTGACGGGCGATTGGATCGAAGACGCTCAGCAGCGGCCTCGAGAACGCGTGCGCCCCGCCCGCCCACGCATAGACGCGCGTGACCCCGTAGGGCGGCGCAGCCACGAGGGACACGAGCGTGTAGCGCGCGTCCGGGAACGCATCGAGCAGCCGCTGCGGCCCCACATGGATCTCGCGCCCGTCGACGCCGTGCGCCTCCCGGTCGGCCATCGCGAGCACTTCGCGCGTGCTGCCCCCGTTCTCCACGTGCCCCCACACCAGATAGTCGGGCGCCAGCGGCGGCCGGCGCGGCGGGTCGATCGCCTCGACCACGCGAATCGCGTCCCAGAACTGGACCAGCTGGATGCGGCTCGGATGCTCGATGCCGAGCTCCACCGACCCCCAGGCACGCGCGCGGACCGGCAGCGCGTGGAGCACGCGCTCGCTGTACTCGCGGGCCGGCGTTCGCGCCGCGGCATCGAGCGCGCGGAAGTCCGTACGCGCCGCCAGCACCGTGAGCATGCCGATGCCCAGCAGCACTGCCGTCGTCCACGCGAGCCTCTCCGCCATCACCCCGAGCGCGGGCCGAACGCGGACCCCGGCCAGGCCGGCAGCGACGAGCGCGGCGCCCGTCCACAGCCACATCACCTGGTTCAGCATCGCGTAGCCGGCATGAAAGTTGTTGTACGTGCCGAGGCTGAGGAGATAGCCGACCCAGACGACGGTGGGGGGGCCGACCCAGGCCAGCGTCTCGCGACGCCGCGGCCCGCGATCGAACACGAGCACGGCCGGCACGACGACGACGGCCGCAGCCAGCGTCGCCCAGACGCCGTAGGCGAGCGGGTACGGCAGATACCAATAGGCCTGCTCGAAATGCGCCAGCACGAGGGCCAGGAACCCGGGAGACGCGCCGCCGCCCATGCTGCCGGTGAAGCGCTGGTAGTCCAGCAGGAAATGCCACTGCTCGGCGAATCGGAACCCGAACGAGGCATAGAAGAGGAACGTCCCCGCAAGGCCCCCGGCGGCCGTCAGCGCCAGCGGAAACCAGACACGCACGGGACGCCGCCACCGTCCCTCCTCGTCACGCGCGTCGACGAGGAGGCCCAGCACGAGGATCGCCGCGACCGCCGGCACGAGGCTCCAGGCCACGAGGTGCGTGAACGCGCCGCACGCGCCCGCCAATCCGGCGATGCACCAGTAGCGCCCGGCGCCCGTCCGGATGGCGAGGCCGGCGCTGATGACCAGCACCACCGCGAAGAGCGACACCATGCTGTCGGGTCGCACCATCGGCCACTGCGCGCGCTCGAACGCCATCAGCAGGCCGATCGCCGCGAACGCGCCCGCCGCGCCACCGGCCGCCGAACCGAACCACCGCCGTGCGGCGGCGGCGATCGCCAGCACCACGGCCAGGTGGATGAAGCGGAGCAGCATCAGGTTGTAGCCGAACAGCCAGATGAGCGCGGCGCCAGCGTAGAAGTAGAACGGCCCGTAGCTGAAGAGACCGTCGTCGCGGGGAAGGCCCGCGAGGATAGGACTGCTCAGGAACCCGTACCGCCCTTCCGTGGCAAGGGCGTAGGCGATGTTCCCGACCCCATCATCGCTGGCCAGAGAGATGGCCGCATCGGCGTAGTGGAAGAACTGCCGGCCGACGACCAGCGCGTACGCGAGCACCGGCAGCCAGACCAGCCCGTGCATCACCCGCGCCCGGGACGACGGGCTCACGGTGACACTCCAGGCGCCGTCAGGATGGCGTAGGAGCCTCCCCGCACCGTCGCGCGCGTTGGCAGGTTGCCGACGTCGACGGCATGGCAGTTGGCCAGCACCACGCGCACCGCGTCGTAGTCGCCCGCCGTGAACAGGTACTCCGGGGCGCTTCCATCGGGCGGCACCACCCACCGCTGCTGATCCCCGGTGAGGATGCCAGCGCACACGCGCCCGGCTTCCACGTCGTAGCGCACCCGGAAGAGATAAGTGGTGCCCGGGGCCACGCCAACGGAAGGGCTCATCAACTGATATCCGAACTGCGTCGCATCTCCGTCCACGCGCACGCCGCCGGTCACCTCGGTCACGGTCGCCCCTCCGGGCGCCTGCCACTCCGACAGCGGTGGCAGGGGGCCCGGCAGCGGCCCGAGCACGGCTCGTGCCTGTGCCTGGACGGCGTCGGCGCGGTACGGGGCAAGCCGGTAGGCCGCGAGGCCTCGCGGAGCGTCGTACGTCCACCCCAGACGCTCCACCAGCGCACGCATCGGGTTCGGGTAGATGCCTTCCCCGAGCCCCACCTGCGCTGACATGTGGGCCAGATAGGCCGGCCGCTCGAGCGCGCCATACAGGATGAACACCCAGACCGCCGCCACCCACACCGCGGCACGAGGCCGCCCCTGCCACCGCCGGAAGAGCGTCGTCGTCAGCCACGCGATGGCCAGCGACATGCCGATGACGCCCACGGTGATGTGGTACGTCATGACGGGCATCGCCTTCATCGGACGGAACTTGATGAGCGTGTGCGTCGGTCCGGCCACGAGCGCCAGCACCAGAAACACCCCGAGGGCGAGGAGCCACGGCGACGGCTCACGCCAGAACCGAAGCGCCACGAGGCCGAGCCCCCCCACCAGCAGCGTGACGGCCACGCCCGCGAAGTAGCGCCAGTGGAAGACCTGGTGCATCGGCACGAGGTAGAGGAACTGGTCGTGGTACCCGTGCTGCGCGTCGATCAGGTAGTCGGGGCCGAGCCGGTACATCGCCGACGCCCCGGCCAGCGACGGTGGCAGGAAGTTGCTGACGCTCATGTACGCATGCGTGAACGCGTTCGACACGACGTCATCGACGACGGGCCAGAGCCGGTCGTAGTTGAACACCACGTCCGATTCAGACCCCTGAGTCTGGCCGAACCCGAGGGTGACCTTCATGACGACGTAGACGACGCCGATGGCGGTCAGGAGCGCCGTCATCGTGACGAGGCGCCGCGCCTCCGCGTCGCACGACATCCGCCGGAGTCCGAGGTACACGAGCGGGCTCGCCACCCACACGGCCACGAGGACGTCGAGCCAGCCCTCGTACCCGATGAAGTTCAGCAGCATCGCGCCCGCAAACGCCGCCCCCCACAGCGGGCGCGGGCCGGCGCCGCGCACGAGCTGCGCGAACGTGAAGAGCAGCAGCATGTTGTACGAGATCAGCAGGTATGACGCGATGCCCCCGGTGACCGCGTAGGCGTGGTAGTAGTGCGTACCGAAGCCGATCGCGATCGCGAAGGTGAAGCTGAAGACCGCCGACCGGAAGAGGACCCACGACGTGCCAAACGCGACGAGGATCGACGCGGCATTGAAGAGATACCAGGCGCCCGCGGGCGACAGCACGCGTTCGACGAGCCAGGTCGTGAGCAGCGTGGTCGCCGCCCACGCCCCCGTCAGCTCCCTGAGCGGCAGCAGCAGCCGCCATCGGGGCAGCTCGCCGAAGATGACCGGCACCTCGTTCGGATAGAACGTGTCGAGGAACGAGTAGAGGTAGCGTGGCGCGTCCTCGAGGACGTGGCGAAGGAAGAGATTGGCGGCCAGCAGCGCGGCCAGACCGGCCACGATGGCGGCCGTCCGGCGTCGATCCCCGGGCGCGGACATGCGCATGTCGTTTCGACTCATGAGGTCATCCGTGGCGTCCATCGGCGGCGTCGGCGCCCGCTGCGGCCATGCGCCGCAGCCCGGCCAGTGACATGCCCTTGCGCGCCAGGCTGGCACTGCCCAGCACCAGCGTACTGGCGAACGATGAGGCGTGCGCCACGAGGGCGAAGGCGAACGCCGCGCTCGAATCCTCGACCCACGGCGACAGGGCCAGCATCGCCAGGTAGTGGTAGACCCCGACACCGGCGGGCGGCGCCGGGATGATCCCGCCGAGGTTGATGACGAGCACGACGAACGCGCCAGCGTACCAGGGCACGTCGAAGCCGAACGCGGCCACGTTGCAGGTGGCGGCCACCGCCGAGCACAGCCACGCGCCGATCGCGGCCCCGAGCGCCACGGGCAGGCGCCGCGGCTGCCGCATGACCCCGACGCCGGCCAGGAAGCGCATGAAGACGGGCAGGGTGCGCGACAACGGGCCGCGCCACCGCGCCACGCCACGCGCGATCATCCCCAGCGGGCCATTCTCGCCAAGCCAGAGCACCACGGTGGCCGCGACCGCCGCGGCGAACAACGTCGTCAGCGCCCCCTGAACAAACGGCGGGATCCGCATCAGGGCCGACAACGCGACGCCAAACCCGAGGATCGCCACCACGTCGAGCAGCCGCTCGACGACGATCGTGCCGAGCAGCCGGCTGGCGCTGAGCGCATGGTAACGCCCGGCGGCCACGGCACGGGCCACGTCGTTCAGGCGGGCCGGCAGCACCAGCCCTGCAGCCGCGCCAATCATCACGAAGTCGAACGCATCCGCGACGGGGATCGGCTCGTCCGACTCCACGAGCGCGCGCCACCGGAGCGCCAGCATGACGTGCGTGGCTGCAAACCCCGCGGCGCCGCCGACCAGCCACAGCGGCGATACGCCGCGCAGGGCCTGCAGCACCTGCGCCCAGTCCACCTGACGCACCGCGAGCGCCAGCAGGACGATGCCGATGGCGAAGGCGAGCACCACGCGCCACGGCGGCGGCCGGCGGGTGGAGGGTGCCGGGCCGCTCACCCTGCACCTCCGTCGACGCCGCGCGCGAGCCGCCCGGTCGCGGCGAATCCGCAGTGAAACAACGCATCGAGCACGGAGAGGCCGGGCAGGAACGTATCCCGGCCGCGCTGCGGGTATGGCGCCGGCGTGTAGTCCTGGTACTGCACGTCGATCCCCGCCGCCTGAAAGCACCCGTCGTCCTGGTAGCCGCCCGCCCCGCCACCGGCCAGATACGCGGTGCCGCCGACGCGCCGCACGAGCGAGACGAGCAGGTCCGTCTTCGCACCCTCGACGCCCAGCGTCGAGCTTCGCACGCAGTGCGCCGTCGGCACGCCGATCCGCGCGGCGATGGCGGTGATCGCGCCGAGGTTGTAGTCGGCCAGCAGTGGCGCCCCGTCCATCACACAGGACTCAACCACGGGAAAGACCTCGGGGAAGTGGCCGGCGCGGCCATAACTCGAGCGCAGGAGCTGGAGGAGCTTGCGCCGCCAGGGGGTGCTGTCGTCGATGCGGATCTCGTCGATCCGCCGCACGCCCTCGAAGGCGCGACTGACGGGCACCGTCACCCAGTGGGGCGCGCCGTTGACCGCCAGCTGCACGCGGTTCGTCCAGCTGCCAGGGCGGGACTTCGGGAACTGCACATGGTCCAGGACGATGAAGACGTCCGACCGGGCGATCTTGTTGAAGTAACCCAGCCAGGGAAAGACATTGGGCTGATGGATGGCTACGACCCGGCCACCCGCCGGGCGCGGTCCTTCGCTCAGACGGCCTCCTCACGCAGGATGCCCATCAGCCGCACGTCCACGTACTCACCGCCGATGAAGGCGGCGTCACGCAGCCGGCCCTCATGCCGGAAGCCCGCGCGCTCGTAGGTGCGGATGGCGGCGGCATTGGTGTCGAACACCTGCAGTGAGACACGATGCAGGTTGAGATCGTGGAAGGCGTGGTCCAGCAGCAGGCGCACGGCCTCACTGCCGTAGCCACGCCCGCGCGCCGCCGCGTCACCCAGGCGAATCTGCAACTCCGCCGAACGATGCACACGGCTGATCGCGGTCAGCTGACACACGCCGATCAGGCGCCCGGTGCGACGGATCCGGATGGCGAAGGCCACGAGGTCCGTACGCTGCGTGAGCCCTTCCAGCCACTGCATGTGGGTCGGCTCGTGGACCGGCTGGTATGCCGAGTTGAAGCGGACGAGGTCACGGTCGTTGATCCAGCGGAACAACTGCGGCGCGTCGTCGCGCGTGATGGGCGTCAGCCCCACGCGCGGCGCACTGGCGGCCAGCGGTGCCGCCTTCCGCTTCTTTGCCTGCGCGGTCATCGTCCGCCCTCCTCTTGCTCGCCCCGGGTCCGGACGCGCAGCTTGAGCATCTCCCAGAGCGTCTTGACGATCGTCCGGAGGTTGGTGACCTTCGACTCGCCGCTCAGCCGCGGCTTCGCCTCGGTGACGCCCGACATGGCGATGTTCAGGCGGTGCGCCCGGCAGTAAAGCAGAATCTCGAGGTTGGCCAGCCCGGTGGTGGAGTGCAACGGAATGCGCCGCAGCACGTCCCCCCGCACCACGTAGATCCCCACGGAGTCGTCGGGCCAGAAGCCCAGGATGATGCGGGACGTCCAGTTGACGCCCCACGTGAGGAATCCGCGCCCCGCGCCCACCGACCGAACCCGTCCGCTCAACATCAGGTCACGGTCGCCCATCTCCCTGACGAGGCGCAGCGGCTGGTCGACGCCAATCTCACCGTCCGCGGTGATGAAGGTGACCGCATCGCCCCGGCTGCGCCGGTAGCCGGTGGTCAGCGCCGCGCCGAAGCCGCGATTCGCCTGGTGATGGGCCACGACGACTTCGCTGTGCGCGGCCGCCAGCCGGTCCATCACCTCGCCCGTGCCGTCCCGGCTCCCGTCGTCGACGAGCACGAGCTCGAACCCGGCGAGCCAGGGCGTGCCGCGCAGGACCTCGAGCGTCTCGGCGACCACCGGCTCGACGTTCGCCGCCTCGTTGAAGGCGGGGATGACGACCGTCAGCGCGGGCGCCGGGCCGGACTCCCGTCCGCTGGCCATGCTCATGCGCCGGGTTCCCGGTGCACGAGGATCGTCCACTCATAGAGCGGCGTGTCGTGCAGCAGCGTGACGTACTTCGACAGCCGGCGTTTGCAGACATCGAAGAAGTCGCGGGGGTCGCCGTAGAAGAGGTGGGGCTCCTTCCAGTCCACATAGCTCGTGAGCAGGTTGAACGCCAGGCCGCGGCGCGAGACCGCCCAGAGCGCCTCGAGACGCGACGTCACGTAGGCCGCCCACTCGGCGTCCGTGGACTCGAGCTTCACGTTGAACGTGCCGGACACGAACGTGTAATCGGCCTCCTCGGTGACGTCGGAGCCGTGCACGAACCGCGCGCCGGGCGTGCGCACCGCGGCGCGCGCCGCGTCGAGCATCTCCCGCGAAATGTCGTAGCCGGTGAACCCCGTCATCGCGGCGCCGAACCGCTGCTCGAAGTCGACGCACATCGCGCCGTAGCCGCACCCCCAGTCGTTCACGGTGAACGGCACGGTGGGGTTGACGAGGCGCGCAAGACGGTCGAAACGCAGCAGGTGCGTCGCCTCGTCGCGCCATCCCACGCTCTTCGAATTCACGCCGTGTTCGGCGAGGTTCCCGGTGTACAGATCCCGGATCCCGTCCAGCGTTTTCGGGATCGACGAGTCGTCTGGCGGTGCGCTCATAGGTTGATCTGGTCGCTGGACTTCGCGTACGGCTTCGTCCGCTCGCCCAGGTAGACCTGCTTCGGGGTCGTTGATTTCATGATGAGGGCGCCCGCGCCGATCACGCACGACTCGGCCACTGTGATGCTGTCGCGCAGCGTCGCATTCACCCCGAGGAAGCAGTACGGTTCCACGTGGCAGTGCCCGGACACCACCACGTGCGACGTGATGTAGCAGTGGTCGCCGACCGTGCTGTGGTGGCCGATGTGATTGCCGCTCCAGAGTACCACGTCGTTGCCGATCGTCACGAAGGGCTGGAGCGTGTTGTCCTCGAAGATGAAGCAGTTGTCGCCGATGCTCGCCGCGTAGTTCGTGCACCGCGAGCTGACCCAGGAGACGAGCGTGTAGCCCTTCGCCTTGGCCTCGGCGTAGAGGCCGGCGCGAACGCGGTTCACCTGGCGGTAGCCGACCGCCACGTACATGGCATGGGTGTCCGGAGGGTACAGCCGCGTCACCTCCTCGAACGGCACGAGCGGCAGGCCCGCAAACGTGTCGGTGGTGACGTGGTCAGCGCTGGCCGTGAAGGCCACCACCTCGTGCTCGCTGTCGTGGGTCAGGTAGTAGTGCACCAGCTCCGCGAAGCTGCCCGTGCCGAAGACGACGACCTTGCTCATGTCTGCTCCTGCCCTTCGACTCCGCTCAGGGCTGCCGGCGCCAGGGCGCCGAAGGGGACCGTGAAGTACCAGGGGTACGCGGCAGAGAGCTCCGCTGCGCCACGCGACAGCAGCGAGCGGTCGTTCACCGTCACGAAGTACTGGTACCGGCGCTCCCGGGCGCCCCACTTCTTCTTGAAGCGGTACACGCCTTCCTGGGTGAGCCACGTGCCCCCCCAGTTCCACCGCGTGAACCCGCGCGCCGCGGCGTCCCCCATCGCGTGGGCCAGGACGGCGGCGGTCGGCTGGAGCGGCCGCGCCGGCTCCTTCACCACCGGCATGACGTACTCGACCGTGCGCGCCGCCTCGAACGTCAGGAGCGCCGCCAGCGGCTCGCCCAACCGCTCCGCCACGTACAACCGCCAGTCCCGCCCGAACGTCATCGTCTCTCCGAGCGCGGAGAAGAAGGCCGCCGGCTTCGCCCGCCCGCCGATCGCCGCCATGTTCTCGCGATGCGTGGCCTCGAGAAACGGCAGCGCATCGGCCGCCTCGCGCACCACGACGCCTTCGGCCCGGGCCTTCTGGATGTTGCGGCGCGCCGAGGGTTCGATGACCGCCATCAGGCCCGCCTCCCCACCGCCGAGATCCGTCCACTGCGCGATCCGTTCGTCGGTGATGTCGTGCGCCGGCGCCGTCACGTCCGTGAACGGATGCGACACCCACGTCGCGGCGGCGCACGCCGCGGCCATCCGCTCGTACTCGCCGCGCAAGGCCGTCTCGGCCGCCGCTGTGGTCGCCAGCACGCCCCCGTTGCTCCCGAAGAACGGCTGGCTGTTCAGGATATCCCCATGGGCGCCCTTCAGCACGAGCACCGGCAGCACGCCGGTGAGCCGCCCGTCCTCGAAGGCGAGCCGCGACCGGCACTCGCCGCCAGCCACCGCCAGCAGGTAGCGGCGAAACGCCGGCAGGTAGTACACGAGCCCCTCCGGGTGGCCCGCGACGAAGCGCTCCACCTCCGGCTCGTCGCCGGCGGTCCAGCCACGCGTCTCGACGCGGCTCACGCCTCGACCCTGTTGAAGGCCATGTAGGGGCCGATCGCCAGCACGTCGAGGCCCGCCTGCTTCACCGACTCGACGGCCTCCTCCGGCGTGCGGATGATGGGCTCCTCGTGCATGTTGAAGCTGGTGTTGACCATCACCGAGAACCCGCGCAGACGCTTGTACTCGGTAAGGATGCCGTGCATCGACGGGTTCGTGGCCTCGTGGACGATCTGCGGACGCGCCGTGCCGTCGACGTGGACGATCGCGGCCGCCTGCGCCTTGCAGAGATCCGTGACGTCGTAGGTGACGGTCATGTAGCGCGCCGCGATCGCGCGCGCCTCGTCGTAGTCCTTCAGGAAGCGCGGTGCGTCCTCGGCAAGCAGCACCGGGGCGAACGGCATGAATTCCGTGCGCTTCAGCCGGTGGTTCAGCCAGGTGTTCACTTCCGGATCATCGGCCTTGTAGAGGATGGACCGGTTGCAGAGCGCGCGCGGCCCGTACTCCATGCGCCCGGCGAACCGCGCCACGATCTTCCCCGCGGCCACCTGCTCTGCCACCTCCCGCTCGACCTGCCCGGCGCGATGCCACTCGAAGCCGCTCGCCTGGAGGGCGGCCTCGATCTCGGTGTCGGTGTAGCCGGACCCGAGGTAGACGTCAGTGATCGGCTGGTTGCGCGACGTACCCGTGGCACCAGCGTTGGCCGCGTAGCAGGCGCCCGCCGCCAGGCCGCCATCGCCCATGTGCGGAAACACGAACACGTCGCGGAAGCCGAGGTCGCGGATCTTCTGGTTCAGCCGCACGTTGGCCGCGACCCCGCCGCTCAGCACGATCGACGTCGACGGAATGTCCGGCACGTTGTCGCGGAGATAGCGCGTCGCCACGTCCTCGAGCACCTGCTGCACGCCCGCGGCGATGTCCTCGCGCGAGAAGCCGGCGAGCGCCGTGCGCAGGTACTCCACTTCCGGGCGCTGGTAGAGGCCGCGCACGAACGGCGACCGGCGCGACGCCGAGTACGCGATGCGCTCGCCCAGGATACGCGCCGTCTCTGTCGGGTCGCCGAACGCCGCCAGCCCCGTCACCTTGCCCTCGTGCCGCGTCGGCGTGAACCCGAGCAGCGCCGTCACGTAGGCGTAGTGATGCGCCGGCGAGTGGTACGCGGGCACGGTCTTCCGCAGCTGCATCCGGCCGCCCTCGCACGCATAGATCCGCGACGAGAAGCAGTCGCCGAAGGCGTCGATCGACACCGCGTGGCAGCGGTCGATGCCGGATGCGTAGTAGGCGCCCGCGTTGTGGCACAGATGGTGATCGAAGTACGCCACCGGGGCCGTGATGCCCATGCCGGCCAGCCGCGAGGTGAGCTCCGCGTGCCGGTTGAACACCGGGTTGAAGCGGTTTCCGAAGAACGCGCGCAGGGCGTAGGCGAACGGGAGCGTGCCGATGAGGAGCCGCAGCAGCCCAAGGCGCGACAGCAGGTTCGAGAGCTGGTACCGGGCACTGGCCCCGGTGGTGAGCCCGCTCTCGTACGGGAAGTTCATCAGCCCGCCGACCGCGACGCGCTCGATGTCCCCGGCCGTGAGGCCGGCGATGCGCAGGCACTCGGCGATGGCCAGCGCGGGGAAGCCCGCGTAGCACTTCTCGCGGTTCATCCGCTCTTCGTTGACCGCCGCGACGATGCGGCCGTCGACAAGGAGGGCGGCGCCGGAGTCGTAGCTGTAGGAAAGACCGAGAATCACACGGCCCGAAGGGATACTCATCAGTGCAGGTTCTCGCGGGCGATCGCCGCCAGGATCTCGTCGTAGGTGCGGGCGACGGCGGCGGCCCGTCCGTCGATGGCCCGCTGGATGCGCGCGCGGGGCGGCATCGCGTCCGGGACCCACCACTCGGGATGGGTCAGCACATGGAGGCGCGCGTGGCCCGCCGTCAGGGCGTCGGCCAGCGGCGTGAAGCGCCAGTAGCCGTTGGAGTCGGAGCAGTAGGCGAACCGCGCCTTGATCGTCCGGCCGTACGCGTTCGGCAGCCCCCCCAGCCGCTCCGCGTCCATCGTCTCCCACCCCCGCAGGTCGGGGTCGTGCAGCGAGACGGCGACGGGCGTGACGCCGGCGAGCGACTGCAGCGCCGCGGCCTCGGCCGCGACGGCGCGCTCGAGGGCGACGGCGTCACCTGGCGCCAGCGCGTGCGCGTGGGGATCGAAGTGCAAGCCCATCAGGTGGCCGAGATCCGCGATCGCGCGGAGGCGGCCAGCGATGTCGCCTTCGAAGGCGTTATAGAAGCGGCTGTGCAGGTGCACGAACACCGTGGCCTGGAGGCCGGCCTCGTGCTCGATCTTCGCGAGGGCGAGCGCGCGGTGTACCGAGATGTCGATGTCGTGCCGCCAGAGCACGCCGGACTCGGCCGCGGCGGCCTCCTCGAACGACAGGCAGGTGTAGCGCTGGCGCGCCTCGGCGACCAGCCCGCGATACGCGGCCTCCGTGAAGTCCTCGTACTGGGCGGCACTCACAGGAAGGTCTCGCACCAGGTCTCGAGGTTCAACAGGGACCAGATCAGCAGGCGGCGGTTGCGCGCGCCGCTCGTATGCTCGTGGACGAGGCGCTCAACGGTCGGCCGGTCCAGGTAGTCGTAGATGCGCGGGCGCCCCTGCAGCAGGCGGCGCTGCACGTAGTCGATGCTCTCGCCCTTGAACCAGCTCGCATCCGGCGCGGAGAAGCCCTGCTTGTCGCCCTCGCTGACCTCGGCCGGCACGTACCGCGCCATGACCTGCCGCATCAGCAGCTTGCCGTCGCGCGTCCGGCCGTAGTACTGCTCCGTCTTCCGGCCCGTTTCGTTCTCGTTGAAGGTCACCGTCTCGGCCAGGTTCGCCAGCTTCAACCGCACCGGCACGCGCATGGCGAAGTCCACGAGATCGTTGTCCAGGAACGGCACGCGCGTCTCGAGGCCGTGCGCCATGCTCAGCTTGTCCTCGACGAGCAGCACGCCGTGCAGGAAGGTGCGCGCCTCGAAGTAGAGCGAGTGGTTGATGCAGGCCTCGGGGGTCTCGAGGCGCGACACGTCTGCCGGGAACACCTGGCGGAAGAGATCGCGCGTCCACACGTGCTTGACGTCGGGCCAGATCGGCTGCAGCACGTCGTGGAGCACCGTGTTCGGCATCAGGCGATGCCAGTGGGCGTAGTACTGATCGACGTAGCCCTCGAAGTCGTCGCTCGCCAGCGCGCGCGCGTACCGCCACGGGTAGCCGCCGAAGAGTTCGTCCCCACCCGACCCCGACAGCACGACCTTGACGAACTTCGAGGCCAGCTGCGCCACGTAGTAGTTGGGGTAGCTCTGTCCGATCCGCGGCTCCTCGAGGTGCCGCACGAGGCGCGGCATCACGTGCTCCATGTCGCCGGCCTTGAGCACCATCTCGTACTGCTCGGTGCCGAACAGATACGACATCCGCTCGGCCCTGGCGCGCTCGTCGAAGCCGAGTTCGAGGCCCGAGGCGGAGCTCAGGTCGAAGCCGCACGTGAAGGTCTTGAGCCGCGGCAGCTCGGCGGCCGCGACGGCCGTGATCGAGCCCGAGTCGATGCCGCCGCTCAGGTAGGCGCCCACGTCGACGTCGCTCACGAGCTGCCGGCGCACGGCCTGCCGGAACAGCCGGTCCAGCTCCTCCGCGTACTCGCGATCGTCGCCCGGCGTCTCGGGCTCCCGGAAGTCGAAGTCCCAGTACTGGACGGGGGCGGGGGCGTCGCCGTCGCCCGCCGTCAGCGTCAGGTGCGTCCCGGCCGGGAGCAGCCGCACGCCGGCGAACAGCGTGCGCGGCGTGACGTAGTTCTGGAACGTGAGGTACTCGACGAGGGCTTCCTGATCGAGGGCGGCGTCCATGCCGGGGTGCTCGAGCAGCGACTTCACCTCGGATCCGAACACAAAGGTCCTGCCGGCCCAGGCGTAGTAGAGCGGCTTGATGCCGTAGCGATCGCGCGCGAGGAACAGCCGCCGCTCCTGGCGGTCCCAGATCGCCAGCGCGAACATCCCGTTGAAGCGCTCGACCGCACGCGGGCCCCACTGCGCATAGGCGTGCAGCAGCACCTCGGTATCCGTGCGCGAGTGGAACGGCCACCCGAGCGCCTCGAGCTCGACGCGCAGTTCCTGGAAGTTGTAGACCTCGCCGTTGTAGGTGATGACGTACCGGCCGTCCGACGACTGCATGGGCTGGTGCCCGGCCGGGGACAGATCGATGATCGCGAGGCGCCGGTGCCCGAAGCCAAGCGCCCCGTCCGTGTACACGCCCTCGCCGTCGGGGCCGCGATGCGCCACGGCGTCGGTCATCCGGCGCAGCACGACCGGCGAGGCGGGCTGGCCGTCGAGCGCGAAGAATCCGGCGATGCCGCACATGTCAGTTCACCCTACCGCGTCGCATCACACGCCTGCCGCAGCTCGGTCACGACGTACGCCTGCTCCTCGCCGGTCATGCCGGGATAGAGCGGCAGCGCCAGCGACAGCCGGTCGGCGATCGTCGCGTGCGGGAAGTCCGCCGGCGCGAATCCGTACTTCGTCCTGTAGAACCCCTGCAGCACCGGCGCATGCGTCCCCTGCCGCGTCGCGATGCCGCGCTCCTCGAGCCGCGTCATCAGCCGGTTCCGCCACGCGTGGAGTCGATCGACGTTATCCAACGACGGCGGCTCCGGCTGGAAGAGGCACACGTAGGCCTGGTAGCCATGCGCGTACCCGTCCGGCACCCGCGGCAGCGCCAGCCATGCCAGATCCGCCAGCGCGCGATCGTACTCCCGGGCCACACGCGTCCGCTCCACGCCGATCCACGGCGCGCGGTCCATCTGCGCGCAGCCGACCGCCGCCTGCAGGTCCGTCATCCGGAAGTTGAACCCGAGCTGATCGTAGTCGGCCAGCAGGAAGGCTGCCGAGGCCGTGTGACGCGCGAGGTCCGAGCGTGAGGCGCCATGGTCCCGCAGCGACCGCGACCGCCCGGCCAGCTCCGCGTTCGCCGTCGTGATCATTCCCCCCTCGCCCGTCGTGATGGCCTTCCGGGGATGGAAGCTGAAGCAGCCCGCGTCGCCGAAGACCCCGGCGTGGCGGCCCTTGTACCAGGCGTTGAACCCGCACGCCGCGTCCTCCACGACCCAGAGGCCGTGACGACGCGCCAGATCCAGCACCCCGTCCATGTCGGCGCACAGGCCGAAGAGGTGCACCGGCAGGATCCCCACCGTGCGCGACGTCACGAGCGAGGCGGCGTGCTCGAGGTTCAGGTTGAAGGTGTCGAGGTCCACATCGCAGAACACGGGCCGCGCGTGCATGTACTCGACCACGTTCGGCGTCGAGACCCACGTGAAGGCCGGCACGATGACCTCGTCGCCCGGCTTCAGGCCGAGCGCCGCCACGGCGATGTGCATCGCGGTCGTGCAGGAGCTGGCCGCCACGGCGTGATCCGCCCCGCTGAACGCGCGGAACTTGCCCTCGAACTCCGCCACGAACGGGCCCTGCACGACCCAGCCGGTCTCGAGCGGGCGCAGAACGGCCTCGCGCTCTTCAGCGCCGAAGACGGGCTTGGTGATGGGGATGTGCATGGAGGTTGTTAGTTATTAGTTGTTAGTTATTAGTTATTGGTTATTAGTTATTAGTGCGGAGTGTTCAGGCGTTGCATCAATGCGCGCGTCATCCGTGCGATCTGTTCACCCTCGTCAATCAGGGCGGGACGGGTGGACGCGCCGACTTCCGGATACAGGCGCTGGCACAACTCCAGACAGGTCACAACCTCTTTGGCGGACCGGTACGCATAACCCAGAAACCGGCTGAACTCCGCGCCCGTCGTCGCACCGGCGCCCTCAGCGATGTTCAGAGGCACAGAGACGACCGCCTTGCGGATCTGGATCATGAGATTGTATCTCTCCTCGACCGGCAAGCCAGAAGTGAACTTGTAGACGTCCGTCGCGTACGCCATCGCGCGGTGCCAGACGTCAAGCTGCCGGTGATCCTGCACGGCTCAGCCCCAACCGCGTTCCTTTGGCTACGCGTTTCCAGACCCAAGAACCAACCGGGAACTCAGAACTCAGAACTCAGAACTCAGAACTAAAGACTAAGAACTAAAGACTAAGAACTACGCCCTGCCCCGCGCAGCAGCGACCACCCGCGCGCGCTCCGCTTCCGTCAGCTGCGGGTGCACGGGCAGGTTGATCATGTGGCGGCTGCAGAGAAGCGCGTTGGGCAGCTCCTGCCCGGCCGCCCATTGGGCGTAGGACGGCAGGTGCGCGACGCTGTACTCCACGACCTCGCCGACATGCACCCCGTGCCCGGCGAAGTGGCGCACCGCCGCGTCCCGGTCGGGGACGCGCACGGGGTAGTGCGACCACGTCGCCCCCTCCACGAGCGGCGGCAGCACCCAGCCGGGAATCCCCTGAAGCGCCTCGGTGTAGTGCGCCGCGTTCGCGCGGCGCGCGGCGACGAGGGCGTCGTACTTCGCCAGCTGCACGCGCCCCACCCGCGCCTCGATCGGCAGCATCCGCTCCCCGGCGTCCGGCGGGAACCGGATGGCCTCATCGAGATGGTACGCCTTCGTCAGCCGGTCGAGCACGGACGTCTTGTACTGCAGCCAGTGCACGAACCCGTAGGGGAGGCTGTGAAACGCCGGATAGGTGGCGGCGAGGTACGCGAGCCGGAGGGCCGGCTTCAGCCCGCCAGCTGGCGTGAGGTGGGCGTCCCGCCAGGCGCGCACCGTCGCCGCCAGCGCCGCGTCGTTGAACGTCAGCATGCCTCCGAAAATCGACGACAGCACCTTGCTGATGTTCAGCCCGAAGAGCGCCGTGTCGCCTTCGCGGCACACCAGCCGTCCCTGCCACCGTGCGCCGAACGAGTGGGCGCAATCCTGAATCACCCAGATCTTTCGCCCGAAGCGCTGCTCGGCGTCGCGCACGATCGCGTGCAGCCGATCGAGGTCCAGCGGAAAGCCGAACAGGTGCGTGGCCACGATCGCGCCGGTGCGCTCCGAGATCGCCGCGGCCACCTGGTCGAGGTCCATGTTGTAGTCGGTCAGCGTGTTGTCCACGAAGCGCGGCACGTTGCCGCTGAGCACCGTGGCATGCTGCACGACCACGCACGTGTAGGACGGCGCGATCACCTCGGCGTCCTTCAGGCCCACGGCCTGCAGGAAGGCGGCCAGCGCGGCGCGGCCGTACGGGAACGCCACCCCCTCGGCGGCCTCGAACCGCGCGGCGAAGTCGCGCTCGAACGCCTCGACGTCCGCCGGCGATCCCGGCCGGATCGCGGCGGTCAGCTCGCCGAGGCCGAACGCGGGGCGAAGGCGCGGGATCACGCCACGCCCTCCGCCCACTGCGCGAGCGTCGTGAAGGTGTAGTGCTCGGCGAGCCGGTCCATCGCCCGCGTGAAGATCTCGCGCTTGGCCTCGAGCGGCGTCCACAGGGCCTGCGGGACGTAGACGCCGTCTCCCGGACGCGGCACCTGGTCGGCGAACTCCGGGTGGTTGAAGTCGACGAAGTCGGACAGGTGGAATTGGAACTGCACGGGCACGCCGAACGATCGCAGCAGCGCCAGGCTGGCGGTGAAGGGCCCGAGTCCCGTCGCCAGCAGAAAGGTGGCCCAGAACGGCAGCCGGATCACCGGCACGACGGTAACGGGCAGTTCCACGATGCCGTCGGCGCCGCGTTGGCGCAGGTGCGCGCGCGACGACCGGTACGGCGAGATCGGCGCGCACATGTAGTCGAGCTGCCCCATCGCCGTGCGGTCCCCGCCCGTCCGCTGCGTGGTGTTCCGCCAGTGCAGCAGCTTAAAGAGCGGCATCAGCGACGTGGGGTGCACCGACGAGTCGTAGGCATACCCGCGGCGCATGAGGATCTCGATCGCCTGGTCGCCGATGTTCCAGCCCGGCGACCGAAAGCCCGTCGGGCGCCGGCCCAGCAGCGCCTCGCATGCCTCTTCCATGCCGGCCACTTCCCGCTCCATCTCCGCGGGCGGCAGCAACCGGAAGCCCTGCGCGTGCGTCATCGAGTGGTTCGCGATCTCGTGGCCCTCGTCCGCGACCGCGCGGATCGGCGCGTGATTCTGCGGCTGCAGGAAATCGTGCCCCACCATGAACAGCGTGGCCTTGACGCCGTACGGCTCGAGGAACCGCGAGAAGTTCTCGAGGCCAATGGCCATCTCCGCGTAGGTGTACCCGTCACGCCGCAGCCCGTGCCCCTTGTAGAGGGAGTGCAGCGTGTCGATGTCACTCGAGATGGCGCCAGGCAGGGCGGGCATTTTCGGCTTTCGGCTTTCGGCTTTCGGCTTTCGGCTACCGGCTATCGGCTGTCGGCGATCGGTTTTCGGTGCCCGGCACCACATCGACACGGGTGGTCAGCTCGACCACGCCCTCGCGCGACAGCCGCTCGAGGTCCACGACCGTGGCCGGGCGCGCCGTGCCGAGGCGCGCACCGTGAAAGTACCCTGCGGAGGCCATGTGAATGCTCGAGAACGGCTGCCCGCCTGTCAGCGCGCGCAATGCCAGGTTCCCGGGACTCTCGATGCGGTCCGTGACCTCGACCGCCTCCGCGCCGAACGTGATGCGCCGGGTCAGCGTCAGGGCCACCTCGTCGCCACCCGCCATCAACAGCCCGACGAGCCGCCGCTTCACCCAGTTGCCGGCCGCGATGCTGCGCATGAGCGTCAGGTTCAGCAGGCGCAACGCGACGAACCGCCCCGGCGTCGGGAGCGCCGACGGCATGCGCACGAACGGCACGGTCAGCTCGATGCGCTCCTGCTCGACTGTCGCCGGCTGTTCACGGCGCGTGGCCTGGGTCGAGGCGCGCGCGCCGTCCTCCATCTCTGCCACGTAGCCGCCATCGTCGAGCACGAGCCGGCGGGGTTCGCCGGCGAACACGGTGAGCGTGCCGCCATTGGCCACGCCGCAGACCGCGTAGTAGTGCGCGGTCCCTCGGATGTGGAGGCCTGCCGACGTGAAATCCGCGACGACTTCGGTGCGTTCGCACGGCAGGCTCGCATCCGACGCGCCAGCGGCCGCCAGCAGCGGCAGGGCCATCGCCGTGCTCGTGAGCATCGGGGCCAGGTTGCCGGCGTCCACGCTGGCAGGCCCCGCGAGGTCGCCGCGGGCCATGGCCGCGGCCAGCGCGCGGCACATCGCGGCCGCCGGTGCCGAACGCGGCGCGAGGCGCGCCAGCCCGGCGAGGTAGACAAGCGACGTCCGCCGGCTGCCGTAGACGCCGCCGAAGGTCCCGTCCGGATGGACGAACCACTGCAGGAACTCCACGGCCCGATCGAGCGCGCGCGCCAGCGCCTCCGACGGCCGCCGCTCGGCGATGGCGCTCAGGTAGTCAACGCACAGCGTCTGGTAGCCGGGGTCGGCGCCGTCGTACTCCGGCCACCACCCCTCCGGGGACTGGCGCTCGAGCAGGAAGGCCACCAGTCGAGACGCCGCCTCCTCGTAGCGCGGCTCGCGGAACCGGTCGGCCGCCACGACAAGGGACCACGCGGCCCCCGCCAGGTGGTTCGCGATGACGCCGTGGCGCTCCTCGTGTCCGCACAGGAACTCGGCGGCCCGTCGTCCCGTCCCCTCGATGGCGGCACGCTCCGCCGGCGTCAGGTGCTCGTCCACGAGGCGCGCGGCCTCGAGGATGGGCGACAGCAGGAACGCCGTGGCGCCGTAGCTCTGCTCGAACGGAAACGCCTGATCGAAGGATCCGTTGCCGTGCTGAATGCGCGTGACGTACGCGAGGCCCGCGCGCACGGCGGCCAGCACTTCCGGCTGCCCGTGATAGCGGCTGGCGGGGTCCCGGTACAGCGTGGCCAGCGGGAGCACGAGCCGCTGGAACGTGGCTTCCGGGAAGTCAACGAGCTTCCACGCCCAGTACCGGCGGTCGAAGCAGCCCGCGGTGGCCGAATGCGGATTCGCATCCTGCTCGCCAAGGGCCCGCGCGGCCGCGGCCTCGACCTGCGCGCCGAGCGCGTCAGCGGTGTGCATCAAGGAAGGTCTGCGCCCACAATTCGACGTTCAGGAGGCCCCACAGGCCGCGCCCGTAGTCGCGCTCGCTGTCGAGCATCGCCTCGACCCGGTCCGGACGCACGAGGCCGCGCTCGCGCGCCGCGCGTCCGAGCAGCACGTCGCGCACGAAGCCACGCACCGGCTCCTCGCGGTACCAGCGGTTGAGGGGCACGGGGAAGCCCATCTTGTCGGTGCGCTTGTAGATCTCGTCCGGCACAATCCCCGCGACCACCTCGCGGAAGACGTGCTTCGACCGGCCGCCCTTGAACTTCACCATCGGCGGCATCGACGCCACGAGCTCCACGATGCGATGGTCGAGCAGCGGCACGCGGGATTCGAGCGACACCGACATGCTGGTGCGGTCCTCGACCTGCAGCAGCGCCGGCAGCAGCGTCTTCAGGTCGAAGCGCGTCATCTTGTTGATGAGCGAATGGCACTCGGGCGCGTCGAACACCGCCTGGAACGCCTCGAACGGCCGGTACCCCTGCGTCATCTGCTCCCAGGCCGCGCCATCGAGCGCGCCGAGCATGTCGGCGCTGCGGTCCACGAGGCGGAAGTAGCGGTGCTCCTGGCTGTCGAACAGGCCCTCGGCCATGAACTGCCGCAGCATCGGTTCATAGCCGCGCAACTGCGCCAGGTTCGGCAGGATCGACTCGAAGGTGACGATGTAGCGGTGGTCTTCCTGGGAGCCTTCGATCCCGCCCTTGATGCAGGCCTCGAGGTACGCGACCAGGTACCGCGTGTAGCCGCCGAAGATCTCGTCGCCGCCCTGCCCGCCGAGCACCACCTTCACGTGCTGGGCCGCGAGCTTCGAGACGGCGTACTGCGGGAACAGTCCCGGACCGGCCGCCGGTTCATCCATCGCGTAGGCCAGGCGCGGCATCTGCTCCACGAAGTCGGCCGCCGTCGGGAACACCTCGTGATGCACCGTGCCGGCCTCGGCGGCGGCGATCCGCGCGTAGCGCGTCTCGTCGAACGCCGGGCCGTCGGCGAACCCGCCGCTGAACGTATGGAACGGACGCGCCCCGGTCCCGGCGGCCAGACACGTCACGGTCGTCGAGTCGAGCCCGCCGCTCAGGTGCGCGCCGATCGGCACGTCCGCGCGCAGCTGCAGCCGGATCGAATCGTCGAGCAGCTCCCGGAGCCGCTGCTGGAAGTACGCCTCGGTGTGATGGGTGTCCACCTCGAAGCTGACGTCCCAGTACTTCCGCACCACCGGGTCGCCGCCGGGCTCGACCACCAGGTAGTGGCCGGGCATCAGCTTGCGCACGCCCTTGAAGAGCGTCTTGTCGTCGAGCGTGAACTGGAACGTGACGTAGTCGGCCAGGCCCGCCTGATTCAGCTCGGCGGGCACGCCACCGGGGCCGACCAGGGCCTTGATCTCCGAGGCAAATACGAATCGATCACCCGTCGCGGCGTAGTAGAACGGCTTGACGCCGAAGTGATCCCGCGCGGCGAACAGGCGGCGTGCCCGCGCATCCCAGATCGCGAACGCGAACATGCCGATCAGCTTGCGGAGCCCCTCCGGTCCCTCGCGATCGAACAGGTGCAGCAGCACCTCGGTGTCGGTCTGCGACCGGAACCGGCAGCCCGCGGCCTCGAGTTCCACGCGGAGTTCGCGGTAGTTGTAGATCTCGCCGTTCAGGACGATCCACAGACGGCCATCGGGCGTGGACATCGGCTGACGCCCGGCGTCGGAGAGGTCGATGATGCTCAGCCGCCGATGGCCAAGCCCGAGCCCCCCATCCACGTGCACATCCTGGTCGTCGGGACCACGATGGTGCAGCGCCTCGGTCATGCCGCGCAGGCGCGCCTCATCAACCGGCCGGGCCGGGTCACGCTCGAGGATGCCGCAAATGCCGCACATGCTGGGTAGTGGGTAGTGGTAGTGGGTCGTGGGTCGTGGGTCGTGGCTTAGAGACGGATGCCGCTGGCCGTCTGTCTCGGCAACTGTGATTTCTGATACTTGGCGACCGCGGCCTCGGGGTCCTGGCGGTACATCGCCGCGAGGCCGCGATAGCGGCTGCGCCACCCGCCGAACGGCCAGTGATAGAGCAGCGCCATCAGCAGGTAGCCGAGGGTCGTGATGCTCCCGACCATCTTGCTGCCGCTCTCCTTCATGTCGTAGCGAAGGACGAAGGGCACCTCCGCGAACCGGCACCCGAGCAGGCTCAACTTCACGACCATCTCGAGCGTCGACGTGAAGCCCATGCCGCGCAACTGGACGAAGTCGTCGCCGAACACCCGGACGGCATCGATGATCACGCGGGCGCGGTAGGCGCGGAAGCCGCACGAGAAGTCCCAGAGCCCGGGGATCGGGAACATCACCTTCATGAACAGGTTCGCGCACCGGCTGATGAAGGCGCGGTACGTGCTGACGCCACGCTGCGCGCCGCCCGGCTGAAAGCGCGACGTGTTGACCACGTCGAAGCCGCTCGCGAGCTTCTCCAGCAGGACGAAGATGTACGCCGGGTCGTGTGTGTCGTCGCCCTCCACCCGCACGATCACATCGTCCGGCGCGCAGTGTGTCGCCACGTACTCGAAGCCGTCGCGCTCCGTCTCGCCGAGTCCCCGGTTGATGGGATGGGTGACGATGTCGAGGGGCAGCGTGGCGCGGAAGCCCTCCAGGATCTCCGGGGTCGCGTCCGAGCTCCCATCGTCGACGACGACCAGCCGGTAGTCATGCCCGCGCTCGCGCAGGACGGCGTCGAGCCTGGGCAGCAGCTTCGGCAGCGCCTGCGCTTCGTTGTAGGCAGGCAGGACGATCCAGATCATGCGTGGATGCCCCGCTGGGCCATCCGCCATGCCACGACCTTGCGCAGCCCTTCACGCAGGGGCGTCGTGGCCTTGAAGCCGATGAGCCGCTCGGCCTTCTCGGTGCTTCCGATGCGGTGGGTCACGAAGCTCTGGGCCTCGGCCCGGTACTCGGGGGTCAGCGAGGAGCCCGTCAGCTCGATCAGCATGCCGACGAGGTCGTTGATGGAGGTGCCGACGCCCATGCCGATGTTGAACTGCTCATCCACGCAGTCGGCCTGCATGGCCAGCACGTTCGCGTCCGCCACGTCCTCGACGTCGATGAAGTCGTACACCTGCGAGCCGTCGCCGAAGATCACGGGGCGCTCCCCGGCGAACAGCTTGTCGAGCACCTTCATGATCACGCTGACGTAGGTGCCCTCGTAGTCCATCCGCACGCCGTAGATGTTCATGTAGCGGAACCCGACGTAGGGCAGCTTGTGCTGCTCGTACATCGCGCGCAGCATCTGCTCGATCGCGATCTTGGTGGCGCCGTACGTCGTGCGGTTGTTGAACGGGTGCTCCTCGGTCATCGGCGTGACGACGGCATTGCCGTAGACGGATGCCGACGACGAGTAGACGATGCGCTGGATGCCGAGCTCGCGGCAGGCCTCGACCACGTTCCACGAGCCCATGACGTTCACTTCCCACGCGCTGCGCGGCTCGTTCACGCACTCACCGAGCCACAGCGAGGCCAGCAGAAAGACCCCGTCGACGCCCTCCATCGCGCGACGCAGCCCGTCGCGGTCGGTCATCGAGCCTTCGACGATCCGCACGCGCGGGTCGCGGGCGGCCGCCGCCAGGTTCTCGCGTGTGCCGCGCACGAAGTTGTCGAAGACGACAATCTCGGCCACCGGCTGCGCGAGCAGCTTGTCCACGACGTGGGAGCCCACGAGCCCGGCTCCTCCGATCAACATCACTTTCTTCCCGTTGAGGTCCATATCGTTTCTTCGCTATCGGCTATCGGCTATCGGCTATCAGCCTTCGGCTTTCGGCTTTCAGTAATGTCACGCTGTCACGCTGCGCTGTGTCTCTCCCAGCAGGAGCCGGGCGATCTCGGCCGACGGGCTGCCGGCGCCGCGCGCCGGGGGCCACGGGGACGGCGCCTTGATCGTCCGCGCGGCGGTGACGATGCGGGTGGTGTCGGCGCCGGCGAGCACGTTCCATCCGCGGCTCACCGTCTCTTCCCACTCCGTCTCGTCGCGCAGCGTGACGCAGGGGACACCCATCCAGCATGCCTCCTTCTGCAGGCCGCCGGAATCGGTGAGCACCAGGCTCGCGCCGGAGACGAGCTGCACCATGTCCAGATAGCCCTGCGGGTCGACCATCCGCACGTGCGCGCCGGGCGTCCAGTCGAGGGCGTCGATCGCCTTGCGGGTGCGTGGGTGCACCGGGAAGACCACGGTGTCCCGCAGCTGGTTCAAGGCGGCGAGGATCCCGGCGAGGCGCTCCGGGCTGTCGGTGTTCTCGGCCCGGTGCACGGTCGCCACCGCATAGCGGCTCCTGCCCAGCCCGAGCCGCTCGATGGCGGTCGATTCCTGGCGGGCGCGGACGACCGCGTCGGCCAGCGCTTCCTCCATGACATCGCCCACCAGGTGCACACCCGCGGTGATGCCCTCGGCCTTGAGGTGCGACACCGCCGCCTCGGTCGGGCAGAAGAGCAGCGACGACAGGTGGTCCGCTACCAGGCGGTTCTGCTCCTCCGGCATGGCACGGTTGAAGCTGCGCAGGCCGGCCTCGACGTGCGCGACGGGCATCGTGAGCTTCGCGGCCGTGATCGCCGCGGCCAGCGTCGAGTTGGTGTCGCCGTAGATCACGACCCAGTCCGGGCGTTCAGCCGTCAACACGGGTTCGAGCCGCTCCAGCATGGCCGCGGTCTGCCTGGCGTGCGAACCCGACCCCACCCCGAGGTCGATGTCCGGCGCGGGCAGGCCGAGCTCGCGGAAGAACACGGCCGACATGTTGTCGTCGTAGTGCTGCCCGGTGTGCACCTGGACCACCTGGCAGCGCGCGGCGAGCGCGCGATGGACGGGGGCCGCCTTGATGAACTGCGGCCGGGCGCCGACGATCGACAGGACCTTCGTCATTCGTAGTCGACCAGCACGCCCTTGAACGCCCTGAAGAACGCCGCCCCCGCGGCGAACGCCCCCAACGAGCCGGCGGCGTACACGGTGAAATCAAACAGATCCGGCCACGTGCCGTTCAGCATGCTATCCCGGTAGGCCTCGATCATGTAGTAGACAGGGTTGAGGTAGATCACCCACTGGAAGTTCGCCGGCACCATGTCCGGCTTGAAGCCGATGGGCGACAGGAACATCAGCAGGAACACGAAGAGGTTCACGAAATACGTCACATCCGGCAGCGCCACGGTGAGGCTTGACAGGATCCACGTCAGCCCGATGAGGAGCAGCACCTGCAGCACGACGACGAGCGGCAGCCACAGCACGTGCGGCGTCAGCTTCCCCGACGCGGCCAGCATCAGCAGCACGATCGCCAGGCTCACGAACTGGCTCATCATCCCCACCAGCACCGCCCGCACCGGCACGAGTTCAATCGGCAGCATCACGTTCTTCACGAGGTGGATGTTCTGCCGGATCGACAGCCCCCCCGTCGTGAGCGCCTCCATGAAGCCGAAGTACGGGACGAGCCCGCAGAAGACATACAACACGTAGTCAAACGTGCTGAACCCCGGAAAACGCACCTGGAAGACCACCAGATAGATGAACAGGTAGACCGACAGCAGGAGCGCCGGCTGCAGGAAGACCCACCCGAGCCCCAGCACCGACCCGGCGTACTTCTTCTGCAGTTCGACCCGCGTGATCGCGGCCAGCAGCCCGCGGTTGGCCACGATGACGCGGGCGCTCTCCACCGATGCCGTCGACAGCACTGCCACGGGGTTGCTCACGAGGCGTGCGCCTCCGGCGCCATGGTGAAGCGGAACACGGCGTCGCCGTGCAGGGAGACCTCGGCGGACAGGTCCACGGCGCGGCAGGCGCGACGCACGCCGTACGACGGCGACTCCCAGGCGTCGCTGACCCGTGCGTCCACGCCGGACGGCCAGGCCAGCAGGACCGTCCCGGCGCCGGTCGCCAGACGCGCGCTACCGCCAGCCACCGAAGCCTCGACGCCGGGCGCGAGATGGAAGTGCCACGCCAGGGCGTGCGTGCCGCTCCCGCTGAGGACATCCTCGATCTCCAGGCGGCCGGTCGCACGCTGGAGCCGGATCCGGCGCTCGTGCGTCACAGGGGCCGGCAGGCGCGTGTAGCCGACGTGACGTCCGCGGTACTCCACCCAGCCGCCGGCCTCGCCAAACGAGAGATGCTCGGCGTGCCCCTGCTCGAACAGCCGGAACAGCCATTCGGGATTCATCTCGTGCTGCTCCTCGCCGTCCACGGACAGCGTGCTGTGATAGCGCGTGCTCCGGAACAGGTTCCGTGCCGCCGCATCGGACGTGTAGACGTAGCTCCCGGGGTCGACGACGACCGGCACGCCGCCGACGTGGTACTCGAAGCCCAGCTGGTCGTGGTGCTTGTGATTGCCGAACCCCTTCGTGCCGACGATGCTGTTGGTGATGAGCAAGTAGAGACCGTCGTCCCGCACGACCGCGTGGCCGGCGTCCGGGAAGAGCCGCGTGACCGGAGGCAGCCGCCCCTCGTCGGGCACGGCCGCCGGCAGCGGCAGCCCCCACCAGGCGGCCTCCCACACACCGGCCTCGCCGCCCGCGGCGAGCCATGCCGGCTCGTCGAACATCACCGCCGCCGGTCCGAACAGGTGTCTCGGATCCTGCGGCGTCGTCATCCCCGTCCCGCCCATCACGTGCAGCCGTCCGTCATCGGCATCGCCCGATTGCGGCATCAGCCCGTCCGGCCGCTGCACCCCGGCCAGATACGCGATCATGTCACGCACGCGCGCCCGGTAGTGCGCCGAAAGCGGCTGTCCGCGATGGTCGGCCAGCCGGGCGCCACCGAGGAACAGTTCCGCGACGAGCCGGTGATACGGCACGGACGACTCGAAGTCGGCGCCATCGGGCAGCACCTGGACGTCGATCTCGGCCTCGAGCGCCTCGCGTGCGAACGCCCCCCACGCCTGCCCGTCCGGCAGGTCCTCGAACGCAGCCGCCAGGAACCACAGCCCGAGAACGTTGCTCAGGAAATGGTTGCTCGTGACCTCGTAGGTGTTCTCCAGATTGCCGCGGATGAACACCCCGTGGTCGAAGAGCGCGGTATACGCGCGGGCCCGTGCCGCCTCATCGATGCCTTCGCAGTCCCGCACGAGGTCGAGCGCCATCACCCAGCTCACGACGCGGAGCGCCACGTCCATCGTGCAGGTCCAGTTGATGCCGATGCCGACCGGGTTGGCCTCCACGAAGTCGTCGAGCTGGTCGACGATCTCGCGCGCGAACCGGTCGTCACCTGTGAGCCGCCACGCCTGACCCAGCGTCACCCAGTGCTGGCACCGCGCCAGCTCCCAGGGGTACTTGACGTCGGCGTTGCCGGGCCGCATCTCGTAGAGCCTCCACTCCGTGTGGGGCACGCCCCTGGGGAAGCGCAGGTGCCGCACGGGGTCGAGATACCAGTCGATCGGCTGATAGCCCTCGCGGACCGGGCGATCGGGATCGACCGGCACGAAGGGGCCGCTGCCGAGCAGGTCGAACTCGTGGCGGAGCGCCCGCGCCGCCGCCTCGAGGACGCGGCGCGCCGCCGCAGGCGCGAGGGCCCGCGCCCGTGCGACGCCATCGGCGTCCAGGCCGGCATATGCGGCGGTGTGCGTCCGGCGCCGCGCGATCCATCCGGCCGGCGGCGCCCAGCGCACGGGCGCCGGGGGCGGCGGCGTCGCGAGCGCGGTCGTGTCGGCGCGCAGCCGGAGCAGGTGTCGAAGGCGGGACCACATGACTCAGCTGAACCGCTGGCGGATGGAACGCGCGAGGGCCCGCGGCGAGACCGCCACGCCCTCGATCTCGATCGCCGTGAGCCGCACCTTCCCGTCGCCGGCGGCGACGTCGATGCCCGCGTCGTCGATCCGCGTGATCTGACCGGGCACGGCGAGATACCGCTCGCCGTCGACCACCGGCGCCGCGGACCGCACGACGACGCGCGCCCCCTCGAACTCGCAGAAGGCCCCCGCGTACGGGAACGTGCTGGCGTTCACCAGGCGGACGATGGGCACGACCGGCTGACGCCAGTCGATGCGGGCATCCTCGGGGCGGCGTGGATAGCACCGCAGCGCGTCCGCCGGATCCTCCGACTGCCGCTCGAGACAGAACGCCGGATTCCCGGCCAGCCGCGCGATGGCGTCGGCGAACAACACAGGCGTCCGGGCCGACATCCAGGCGACCACATCCGTGATCGTCGTCCGCAGATCGATCGGCAGGTACTCGCGCGCGACGATGTCGCCGGCGTCCACCACGCCCCCGACCATGCGGTGGACGCACAGCGCCACGCGCGGCTCGCCATTCAGGATCGCCCAGGCCTGGCAGGCGTTGCCGCGATAGCGAGGCAGGTCGCCGCCGTGCGCGTTGAGGATGCCCAGGCGAGGCCGGTCGATGACCGCCTGTGGAATCACCGCCGGGTAGTTCAGGCTGACGCCGACGTCGATCGGTCCGGCGGCGTCGAGCGCGGCGACGAGGTCGTTCGCGCGCGCCGAGGCCAGGAAGCGCGCGCCAATCGACGCGGCGTAGGCGTCGAACTCCTGGACGGCCATCGCCGACTCCGGCGCCTCCCGGGCCGTCGCCACGAGCACCACCTCGTGTCCCTCCGCGCGCAGATGCTCTGCGGCCGCGTGCAGCACTTCGGTCCGCCCGATGACCGCCAGCCTCATGCCGTGGCGGCCTCCAGCAGCCGCGTCAACGCCGCGTGCGTCCCGACGGTGGTGTCCGCGAGGCGGTGCGCCCGAAGCGCCCCGGGATCTCCGAGCGAGGCCCGGGCCAGGTCGTAGCGCTCCGCCGCGTCGGTGTTCAGGAACACATGGATGGGATGGAAGTCGAACACGCGAAGGCCGCCTGCCCTCGCCACCGACGCCGTGTCCGCGGTATCTCCGCTCAGGAACGCCACATCGTCCTCCCAGCAGTACGGCACCATCGTCACCCCGGTCCAGTTGGCCCACGGCCGGAGGGCGATGCCGGCGGTGTGCGGCACGAACAGGTTGCAGTCGAACCGCAGGCCCTTCCTCGCGAAGAGCGCCAGCAGTGGCGTGCTCACCATCGTGGAGTGGCTGCGCACGCTCACCGCGTCCGGCACGATCCGGAGCAGGCCGTCCACGACGGCCTCGGCGCTCGCGCCGTTCCTCGCGTCGCCGTTCAGCAGGAAGTTGAAGTTCGGATGGATGCCGAGCTCGAACGCGGGATTCTCACGCAGGCGCTCGAGCAGCGGCGTGTCGTGCGTCACGAACCAGGTCGCGGACACGCCCGCCCGCTCCACGATCGCGATCGTGTCGGCCAGCACCTCGTCGTGCGCCCAGTCGATGTCGAACGTCAGGAAGGCGCGGCCGTCCTGCCACGTGGCCGGCGCGCTGGCGTCGATGTCGCGGATCCGTCCGAAGACGACGGCGCTCAGCGGGCGCCTCCCGGCTTGCGCGCCTTGATGACCAGGTTCCAGCCCATCCACTGCCCGAGGGCCGGCAGCGGGACCCAGCGCAGCAGCCGCGGCTTCTCGGCGGCGACCATCTGCCGCTGCACGATCTCGATCCCGTCGAATCCCCCGAACAACTGGCGAAGCCGCGCCGGGGTGTACACCTTCACCAGGGGCCGCGCCGCGGCGTTGTCGGACCGCTCCACGGAGCGCGACATGATGTCGCCCATGGACTGCTGCTGCAGCGCGTGCTCCCTGATGCCGATGGCCCAGACGAGATTGCGCCAGTAGTGCAGGGAGTTCTCGGCGTAGACCATGACGATCGCCTTGCCGCCGGGCCGGAGCACACGGCGGATCTCGCGCACGACGTCATAGGTGTTCGGCGTGTGATGGATGACGCCGTTGCTGTAGACGACGTCGAACGTGTCGTCGTCGAAGGGGAGCCGCTCGGCGTCGTGGTGGACGAAGGTGCCCTGCAGGCCGCGCAGCCTGAAGTTCTCCTTCGCGAGTTCGAGGTGTCCTGACGACAGGTCGATGTCGGTCGTGATCGCGCCATTGATCGCGAACTGCACGTGGTCGGTGCCGATGCCGGCGCCGATCTCCAGGACGCGCTCCCCCGCGTGACGCGCGAACTCCATGGTCTCGGCCATCCACGGCGCGTACTCATCGTAGCGGTACGCCTCGACCTCCCGGAACCAGTCGAGCGTGTGCGGCCGGGCCTCCTTGACGTAGTGCGAGCCGGCGGGATCGTTGTCCCACTGCCGCTGCACCTCGTCCTTGTACCGATCGCCGGTCTCGATGCCGGCCGGGGCCTCGTCGGCGGCCGGGGCGGCCGCCGCGCGCTCGCGCGGCGGATCGACGGGGGCGGCCTCCGCCGTGGCGCCGGCGAGAAACGGCCACAGCCGGGCGACATGGCGCGCCCACGAGTAGTGCTGCTCGACGGCACGCCGGGCGTTCTGCCCGAGCCCCGGCCAGAGGTCGGGCCGGGCCAGGAGGCCGGCGACCGCCTCCACGAACTCGTCGACGTTGCCCGGCTCGCAGAGCACGGCGCGCGCCTCACCGGCGGTCGTCGCCTGATCGGCGAGATCCCCGGCCCTGAGCGCCGGCGACAGCACCTGGCCGATCTGCTCGAGGTCACTGGCGACGATGCCGCCGCCCATGGCCATGTACTCGAAGATCTTCGTCGGCGAGCCGAAGAACTTGCTGTCGACCATGTGGCTGCTGTGCGGCGAGACGTACAGATCGCACGCCTTGAGCAGCCTCGCCCCCTCGGCCTGCGGCACGCGCCCCGTGCAGCGCACGCGCGTCTGGAGCTGGTGTTCGGCGATGGCCTTGTCGATGACGTGCTTGTAGTTGCCGTCGCCGATCAGGAGGAACTGTGCCCGTGGCACGCGCGCGCAGAGGCGCGGCAGGGCGGCGGCGAGCACGTCGATGCCGTGCCACCCCCCGAAGGTGCCGGTGAAGCCAACCACGGGCGCGTCCGCGTCCAGTCCCGCCTCGGCCCGCACCTCGGCCTTCAGCGCCGGAGACGCGGGCGCATACGCCGTGAGGTCGGCCCCGTTGGGGTTCACGAGGATCTTCCGGGGATCGACGCCGCGCGCGATGAGCGACGCGCCGACTTCCTCGGACACGACGGAGATCATCGTGGCCTGGCGAAACGCGACCGCCTCGGCGAGCAGGTACTCGCGCTCGTACTGATAGCCGACGCCGTCGAAGCTGCGGCGCATCGAGATCTCGGAGCCGTTGTACTCCGCGATGTACGGGATGCCGAGCTGGCGGCTCAGCAGGGCGCCCGCATAGTTGCCCAGGCAGAGCCGCTCGTAGATGTACGCCGGGCGCAGGATCTCGAACGCGGGCCTGAGCGCCACCATGTAGTGCGCGGTGGCGTTCACGATGACGTCCTCCGTGGCGTCGCCCGGCGGCGGCGGCAGCGCCACCTGCGTCAGGCCGTACTCGTCCAGCAGCGAGTACCGATGCGCCATGAAGCACACGAACCCGTCACTCGTCGCGGCCAGTTCCTTGGCGACATAGCACGTGTGGCCGTAGCTGCCCCCCGAGTCGATGCGCGCCCAGAAGTCCGTCCGGAGATACGCGCCGGTCCCGGGCACCGCCACGGACGCGCCGGGCTCGACCCGGGTCAGCGGGACCGGCGCCATCGTGTCCAGCAGCGCCGTCAACTCCGCCACGCGGCAGTCGCTGGCCCAGGTATCCACGAAGTGGAAGCGCGCCGGAATCAGGCGCTTCAGCCGGCCCGGCAGCCGCGCGGCGATGCGGCCCAGCGTGACGGCGACGGCGCCCGCCAGCCGCTGGCGGGCGAACCCCGCCACGATGAACACCCAGTGCCGCCAGTGGCTCGCGAGCCGCTCGTCGTCGACACACTCCACGGCCGTCTCCGTGGGCCAGTGGAGCCACACCCGCCGGCCCCGGCGCAGCACCTCGCGGGCCAGGCGCAGGGTCGCGCGCGGCGCGAAGCCGAGCGTCATCTCCACGATGACGCCCGCCAGCGAGGGATCCTGGTCCAGCAGCCGCAGCGGCGGCCCCGGCATGAGCGAGGCCGGCGCCGGCAGCTCGATCTTGTGCCGCTCGGTCGTCGTCGCGAGCCTCGGCTCGTCGACGATGCCGACGTCGCCGCCCGCCGTCAGATACAGGCAGCGCACGCTAGGCCCCCTCCCCGTCGTCGATGCGTCCGTGCAGCAGGTCCTCGATGCGCAGCGCCAGTGCCGATGTCTCGACGAGTTCGTCGAACGGGATTGGCGACGGTGCGCCGGCGGCGATCGCGTCTCCGAACTGGCTCAGCTCGTCGCGGTGGCCCTTGTCGGCCTCGCTGCTCTGCCACAGCACGGACTGATCGCTCGTCTTCGTCAGCTTCTTGAAGTCGTCGACGATGTACGCCTCGCCGTCGCTGAACACCTCGATGTACTCCTTGCCGAGCCCCTGCTTCGGCCCGAGCGACGTATAGGTCAGCGTGCAGACGCTGCCGTCGGCGTAGCCGATCGTCGCCGCGAAGTTGTCGTTGCGGAAGTACGGCAAGGTGCCAGGATCGATCGCGGTGGCCGTCACCGACTGCACCGGCGCCCCCGTCAGGCACCTGAACACATCGTACATGTGGCAGGCCTCGCCCACGTTGCGCCCGCCGCCTTCCGGCCCGTGTACCCAGTGATCCGGCGGCAGGTAGCCGGCGTGGAGCCGGTAGTTGACGACGAGGGGGGCGCGGCGGTTCGCCGTGGCGGCCTTGATCGCCTGCACCGCGGGCGAGAAGCGCCGGTTGAACCCGACAAGCAGCAGCGGCGGCTGCTCGAGGCCGCGGTACGTCCCGACGACCCGGTCGAGTTCCTCCCACGAGAGGGCCAGCGGCTTCTCGACGAACACGTGCTTGCCGGCCTCGAGGCCGCGCACGACCTGATCGGCGTGCTTGTCGTGCCGCGTGGCGAGCACGACGAGGTGAAAGCCCGGATCGGCCAGGATCGCGCCGTAGTCGGTGGTGAGCACCTCGACCTGGTGCTCGCGCGCGAAGTTGCCCGACGCCGCCGATCCGCGACTGACCACACCGCGGAGGAAGAAGCGGTCGCGCCGCTTCTTCATCTGCGGCACGAGCATGCCGGTCCCGAACCCGCCGGCGCCGACGAGCGCGTAGTTGATCACGCCGTCCGGCGGCGGCCGGTGCCCCCGGATCGTGATCCGCGGCGCATCCAGCGCCTCCGGCAGGTCGCGCGCATCGTCCGGGTAGCGGATGAGCACGCCCATGGGCAACGCCTGGCCGCCCTTCGCCAGCTCCTTGTACGCGGACGGCGTCTCGTCGATGGAGATCACGCGATCGATGAGCGGCTGGATCTGCAGCTGGCCCGACGCGACGAGCTCGAGATACGCCTGCATGTTGCGGTTCTGCGTCCACCGCACGTAGGCGTAGGGATAGTCGCGTCCCTCGACCTCGTACGAGGCGTCGTACCGGCCGGGCCCGTACGACGTGCTCATCAACAGGTCGATCTCCTTGCGGTAGAACACCTCGCGCTTCACGTTGAGCGACACGTCGCCGACGATGATGACGGCGCCACGGCGGCGCGTGACGTCCATGCCGAGGTTGATCACGGCGTCGGACTTCGTGGCCGCCGTCAGGATCGTCCGGTCGGCCCCCTGCCCGCCCGTCAGGTCGCGCACGAGCCCGAGGAACTCCGCCGGGTCGCTGGCGCCGGCGTCCATGCCGCGCTCGCGCGCCCGCGCCACGCGCCCCGGGTCCAGGTCGAGGCCGATCACCTTGCAGCCGTTCGCCTTCAGGAGCTGCACCGTGATCTGGCCGATGAGGCCGAGCCCGACGACGGCGATGCGGTCGCCGAGTTCGGGCGCCGCGCGGCGCACGCCCTGGAGCGCGATGGCGCCGATCGTCGTCGACGCCGCCATGTCCACCGGGCAGCCCTTCGGCAGGCGCGCCACGAGGTTGCGGCGGACGACCACGTAGTCGGCATGGTTCGCCTGGCCGGCGCCCGCGCACGCGACGAGGTCCCCTGGCGCCAGGTCCGTGATGCCCTGTCCCACGGCCACCACCTCGCCCGCCACCGAGTAGCCGACGTTCCAGCCGGTGTCGTTCAGCTCGCTGTGCGGCAGGCCGCCCACGGTGGGCGGGGCCAGCGCCACCTCCGCACGATCGAGCGCGACCCTCACGGGCCTGCCGGCGCTGGCCGTCGTCACCACCACGGTGATCTGCGGCGACGCGCCGGCCTCGCAGACGAGCTGGTCCTCGAAGTCACCGGGCTCGTAGGTTCGCGTCAGCAGCCAGCGGTCGCGCGCATCGTTGAGCAGGCCGATGGCGATGGGACCGCCCTCGATCGTGCCGCGCACGCGCACGAGGGCAACCTGCCCCTCCGGCACCGCGAAGACCTGCGACATCACCTGGTAGCCGGCCGGGGTGCTGTCGGTGACGACCTCGACGCGGTCGCCCGTCGCGGTCAGCGTGGCGGTCTCGCTGGCCTTCGTCCACTCGGCGCGGCCCAGCGCCACGGCGGGCACCGGCGCGGGCGTCTCGGGGGGGCGCATCGCCGCAATCTGCCGGCGCGCGATCTGCTTCAGGCGCGAGGCCGCCTTCCGTGGATCCCTGAGGCTCGCCCTGAAGTAGTGCTGCGCGAGGCTCGCGTACGCCATCCCCTTCTCGACCGAGGTGACGTCCGGCGCGGTCAGCGTGGAGCGCAGCGGCGCGATCTCGGTGCCGACGGAGATGAGCGAATAGTGGACGCGGACGAGCACGGTGCCCGGCTCCACGGTGGGCCGGGGCACGCGCGCCACGACGGCGCCGTGGCTGTTGAGAAGAACCTGTCGCATGGGAGGTGTGTCTTCGGACCGGAACAGTGACGAACGAGGCGCGTGCCGCAGGCCTCAGCCCGCGAGTCCCTCGAGATCGGCGGACCGCTCGTGTGCGGATCGCCAGCGCGTAGTAAACAGCAACGTCAGGCGGTGCGGCAGCTGCAGGTCGCCCTCCAGTCTCAGCACGCGCGTCTCGTGCCGCACGCCGTAGCTCGGCGAGACCCAGCCGGCCTCGACCTTCCAGACGAGTCCCTGGTGCCCCCGCACGGGCAGCACCCAGCGCTCCGCCGCCCCACGGGCGAGCCGCACGTCGTGCCCGTCGACGACGGGTTCGAGGTCGGGCGGCAATGGAAAGCGCCACGTCACGCGGTGCCGGCCCTCTCCTTCGAGGACATCGGCCACGAACACCGCCGGCGCGCCGGCCGCGAGCGCCACGTCACGCTGGACGCGAACGGGGGACGGCAGCCGCTGGTAGCCGAGATGGGCGCCCCGGACGCGCGCGCCGCCGGGGCCGGTCCGGAAGGACACCGCGTCGGGTGTCGCATCGGCGTGGAGTTGCCACAGCGCGTCGGGCCCGAGAAAGCGATTCACTTCCTCGCCATCCACCTGGATCGTCGCGTGGAACGCCGTGCTGCGAAACCGGTTCCGCCACTCCCTCGACGCAGTATACAGGTAGGCTCCGCAGTCGGTCACCACCGGCACGCCATCGAGCACCAGCTCGAACGACAGGATGTCGTTGTGCCCGTGTCCGCCAATCCCCCGCATGCCGACGTCAGCGCAGTCGATGAAGACGTGCGTGGCGCCGTCGCGCAGCACGTAGTAGCCCCCCTCGGCAAAGCCTGCCGACGCCGGTACGCCAGGCCCCTCCGCCAGCGCGTCGAACGCGTCCGCTCCCGCGGGGCCAAGCATCCAGAACGATTCTTCGTGGAAGCCACCGGCGCCGCGCTTGAAGTCGCCGCGGCCGAAGAGCACGGCGCATGTCGACAGCAGGTACCGATGGTCGCCGATCGCCTGCCGCCCCAGGATCTGCACGCGCCCGTCATCGGCATCCCCGACGAGCGGCGCCAGTCCGTCCGGCTTCACGTACGCCTCGACGAACGCCGCCATGCGCTCGAGCCTCGTCCACTGCGCGTCGGGAATCGTCTCCCCGTAGTGGCGGAGCCGGAGGTACGCCGTGAGAAACAACTCCATCACGAGCCGGTGATACGCGGTGGACGCCTCGAAGTCCACGCCGTCCGCCGTGACCTGGACGAGCATCTCGTCGAGGACGATCGCGCGCCCGGTCTCGAGCCACCGGCCCGCCGCGCCCACGCCGTCGAAGAACGTGCCGAGAAACACGAGCCCCACGCCGTCGGAGAGATAGTGGTTGCCGTTGACCGGCCCCTTCTCCAGATGAGACGCCACCCACTCGCCGTGGAGGTGGAGGCTCCGGAGCAGCGCGCCGCGAAACGCCGGGTCGGCACACGCGCGGCTGCCCGCGAAGAAGTGGAAGCCCCAGATCCAGTTGACCGCGCGGAGGGCGACGTCCATCGCGCAGATCCAGTTGACGCCGTGCCCCCACGGATTGCGCGCGATCCAGTCCGTGATCTCGTCGACGTACTCCTGCGCGTAGCGCTCGTCGCCGGTCAGCCAGTACGCCTGGCCGAGCACGCCGACGTGCTGGCAGCGGCTCAGCTCCCATGGCACCTTGACGTCGGTGGGCTTGTCCAGTTCGGAGAACTCGATATCGGGGCTGTACTGCAGCGGCCACACGCGCCCGGTCTTGAAGTCCTCGTGCCACGGCAACCGTGGGCCAAGCGCCTTCGGGCCCGACCCCAGCAGGTCGAACTCGTGACGCAGCACGCGTGCGGCGGCGTCGACGATCTCCGCCTGCGCGCCGGGCCAGCGCGCCCGGAACGCCTCCGCCCACCCGTCGCGGTCGGACGGGTTCAGGAAGAAGGGTGCGGCCGCGCGCGCCTCCCAGTACGCATCGACGGAGGCCGCCCCCACCGTGCGCAGGAACGCCCGCTCGTCGAACAGCGCCGGCCGCACCCGCGTCCACGGCCGCCACAGCACCCGCGCCGCCTCCTGCCGCGCGCGCATCAGCGTGTAGGCGGGCGGCTTCGTGAAGAGCTTGCCGGCCAGTGCGAGCGCTCGAGCGGGCGTCACCGGCGCCACTCCAGCGGCGCGACGACGCCATCCGGTCGGACGATATCCAGACGACCGAGCGTCAGGGCCACCGCGCGCAGACGCGATCCCACCTAGCGGAGGAACTCCCGGAACACGCCGGTGATGCGCTCCGCCGTCCGTCCGTCCCAGAGCTCCGGCTTCCCCTCCGGCACCGCCCCCGTCGTCGCGCGACGGTAGCCCGCGAGGATGTCCTCGGTGCGCGTCCCGACGAGCTGGTTCGTCCCGTGCGTGATGGTGACGGGGCGCTCCGTGTTCTCCCGCAGCGTCAGGCACGGGATGCCGAGCGCGGTGGACTCTTCCTGCAGCCCGCCGGAGTCGGTCAGGATGAGCCGGGCATGCGACGTGAGGCTCAGGAAGTCGATGTAGCCGAGCGGCTCGGTCAGGACGAACCCGCCGGCGCCCGTGTCGATGCCGAATTCGGCCATGCGCGCGCGGGTGCGCGGGTGCACCGGAAACACGATGGGCAGGTCGCGGGCGATGTCGCGGAGCGCGGCGAGGATGCTCTCGAACGTCGCCGGGTGATCGACGTTCGACGGGCGGTGCAGCGTCAGCACCGCGTACTGCCCCGGCTCGACCGGCACCCGGTCGCGGATGCGATCGAAGGTGGCCATCGGCAGGTGCCGGTGCAGCGTGTCGATCATGATGTTGCCGACGAACCGGATGCGCTCGGGGGGGACCCCTTCGGCCAGCAGGTGCTCGTCGCCGTCCCGCGACGGGGTCAACAGAAGATCCGCGAGCCGGTCGGTGACGATCCGGTTGATCTCCTCGGGCATCGTGCGGTCGCCGCTGCGCAGCCCGGCTTCGACGTGCGCGACGCGAATGCCCAGCTTCGCCGCCACCAGCGTGGCCGCCATCGTCGAGTTGACGTCGCCGACCACGACAACAAGGTCCGGCTTCAGTTCGAGGCAGGCGTCCTCGAACGCCACCATCACCTTCGCCGTCTGGACGGCGTGCGTGCCGGAGCCGACGCCCAGGTCACGGTCGGGGGTGGGCAGCTTGAGTTCGCGGAAGAACCCGCCTGCCATCTTCTCGTCGTAGTGCTGCCCGGTGTTGACGAGCACCTGCCGGAACCGCGGCTCGGCCCGCATCGCCTCCATCAGGGGCGCGATCTTCATGAAGTTCGGCCGCGCGCCGACGACGTGGATGATCGTGCGCTCGGTCACGGGGCCGGCGGTCGCGAGGGGTTCACTCTTCACGGGGAAACGTCTCGTATGTCACGGCACGGACCTCGAAGGTCCCCGGCGGATGGGCGCAATTGGAGAAGACGATCCGCACATGCGTCTCGTCTGCCGTGTCCGTCAACAGCCCGATCCTGGCATCGGTCGGCGACATCAACCACCGCTGCTGGGCGCCGTCCAGGACGCCGACGCACATCTCGCCCGTCTTGACGGCCCCGATGATCTGGATCGCCAGCACCTGGCGCGGCTCGACGGCAATGAGCGGGCCCACGAGCTGGTAGCCGGACGGCACGTCGTTGCCCCGCACCTCGAAGCCCGACGGTGTCGGGGTGACGGTCACATGCTCTCCGAGCCCCCACGTATCGAGCGGGGGGACCTCGTGCGCGAGCGGAACGACGCCGTCCCTGCGCCAGCCGGAGCGCCGCACCTCCGGGTCGTCGGGGTGCGGGTCCACGGCGGTCCCGGCCGCCGTCACCTGCGGCCGCTGGCGCAACCGCTGAAACAGCGGGCGGTCCTGCCACCCAGGCTCCAGGACGGCGCTCATCACCGGCATCGGCAGCGCCGCCGGATCGCGCGCCCTGAGCACCTGCGTCACGCAGGCGCGCTGCGCCGCCGGCACGCCGAACCCGTCGAAGCGGGTCCAGTTCGTCCCGAGGTGGTAGTAGACGGGCACGAGCAGCTCCGTGTGGCCTTCGTCCGACACGCGCGCCTGGTACACGCGCGTGTACCGCGAGTCGAAGCTGTCGATGGCGCCGGAGTACGTCAGGCCGATGGAGACGCGGCGCGCGTCGCAGCGAGGCTCGAGGATGACCCGGAAGTACTGCTGCTGGAGGTCGCCGGATCCGAGGGGTTCCTCGCCGAGGGGCACGACGCCGTCGACGCGCAGGAGCGTCGCGTCGCGCCAGAGGTCCGGACGCGCGTGATACAGCTGCTGCCACGTCGCGAGCGGGTCCCCGTTCCGGGTGATGAACGGGGCCAGCGATTCCTCGTGCACGGCCGCCGGAGTCCACTCGGCGCGCAGGGTCGCCGTCATGAGCCGGGACACGGAGGCCTGCTGCCATGCCTGTGCCGCCCGCAGCGTGCCCCCCAGGGCGGCCAGCAGCAGGAGCACGACCGCCAGGCCGATCGCCATCCGGCGGCCGTGACTGCGCACGGCCTGCCATCCCTCCGTGCGGCCCTGCCGGAACGCCACGACCAGGCGCACGGCCAGCGTGACGGGCAGCGAGACCGCGAGGATCGTCATGAAGATGGGGATGACATCGAGATGGAACATGTGACGCCGCGAGAACTGCAGCATCGAGTACCCGCAGAGCAGCAGCGCCAGCACGAGCCCGATGGGGCCCAGCCGCCAGTGGAACGCCGAGGCGAGGGCCAGGACGAACAGCGCGGCCGCCACCTCCCGCCCCTCGAAGAACCCGAGCGCCCGTGCGCGCCACTCGACGACCGTCGCGCTCCACGGCGCGTCCTGGAACGCGGGCAGCCACCGCACGCCCTCCCGCAGGCGCCGGTCGAACGGGAACCGGAAGAGCTGCTGCGTCGCCCCGAGGGCGCGCGCGATCACGTCCGCCGGGAATTGCAGGCCGAGCTCGCGCAGCAGGCCCATGCCGACGCGGTCGTACTCCGGCGAGCCCAGCAGGATCGGGAGCCGCGCCCCCTGGGCGTAGATGCCGTGCGACGCGATCACCGTCCACGCGAACCCATCCGCGTAGAGCGCCCCGACGTCATAGGGCGCCCGATCGATGCTGAGGCCGCGGTCGAATGGCTCCATGGCGCCCAGCACGACGAAGTGCGGGAAGTTGGACCCCGACGACAGCGACCGCAGGATCGGGTTGCCCGCGATCAGGAACGCCACCACGAACAGCGCCGTGGCGGCGCCCTTTCGCAGCAGGTCGGGCCGGCCGAATCCGGGCACGCCGAGAATCACCGCGAGCACGAAGACGGGCGCGAGCACCAGCGCGTCCATGCGCAGGCCGATGCCGATCCCGATGAGCGCGCCGGCGACGGCCATCGGGAGCAGCGTTGCACGCGCACCGTCCGCCAGGCCTCGGCGAATCACCCACGCCAGGACGAGCCACAGGGCCGTGAAGCAGGGCAGCTTGATGAAGTCCCGCAGTGACGCGATCTCCATCAGCATCGGCGAGCAGACGAGCGCGGCCACGCCGGCAAGCGCGACGGTCCGTCCGGTCGCCTGTCGGAACAGGCCGTACACGAACGCCATCGACAGCGCGAAGAGGACGGAGAGATAGGCATCCAGCGTGCGCCAGGACACGCCGCCGATGCGCATGGCCAGCGCCGCACCGTAGATGGAATAGCGGTTGGCGTTGGCGATGGAGACGGCCGGTCCGGGCGTACCGGCCCCGGCAAACTCCTCACAGCCGACCGACTCCCGCGCGCGGGTGGTGAACTCCGAGACGACGGTGGTGCGCTCGGCGGGCTCCGAGAAGCCGTACCCGCAGGCCATCATGATCGCCGGCCTGACCTCCCAGTCGATCAGCGACGCCTGGTGGACCGCGTCGACCTGGCGAAACGCCACCTGATACGCCCCGAGGCACACGACGCACACGAGCGCGGCTTCGAGACACGCGTTCGCGATCGCGGTTCGAGTCGGACGTGGCAGCCGGATCGGCATCATCGGGCGGGGCTTCCCTTGCGACCCGCGACGAAGTACTGGCCGCCGAGCGGCAGCCAGGCCAGTCGCGGCTCGATCCAGCCGAGCACCGGCTGCAGCGGCTCGGGGACGAACAGGCAGTACCCCTGCTCGAGGTCGTCGAACCCGGCCTGGCGGAACGTCTCGCGCAGGACGGGCGGCGCAATCATGTGGCACCCCTCGTCGACGGGCGCGCGCTTGAAGATCCGCGCGGTCACCGGGTTGTAGGGGTTGTGTTCGAACACCATCACCTCGCCGCCGGGCGCGACGACGCGGCGCAGCTCCCGCAGGTGCCTGACGTGGTGCTCATCGGGGATGTGGTGGTAGATGCAGAACGCGTAGACCGCGTCGAAGGTGCCGTCGGCAAAGGGCAGGTCGTAGGGCTCCTGCGCGACGACCGGGCCGCGGGCGACCGCCTCGCCGAGCATCGGCAGCGACACGTCGGACCCGAACACCTTGATGCCGGGGCCGAAGGCCGCAAACGCGGTCCCCTGGCCGCACCCGGCGTCGAGCAGGCGCAGCCGGCGCCCGGCCGGCGCGGGCAGCCGCCCGCGGACGATCTTGCACTTCTGATCGATGAAGAACTGGGCACCACCGGCGAAGCGATCCCGCAGGGGATCGCGGAGCTTGTCTTCGTAGCCCGGCGCGTAGTGATCGAACGATTCCATCTCGGGCAGGCTCAGCCGTGGGGTGGACGCTCGGGCGCGTCGATGTTGACGGCGTCGCGGACGAGGTACAGCGGGCGGCGCTTGACCTCGTCGTAGATGCGCCCGATGTACTCGCCCAGGATGCCGACGGCCAGCAACTGGACGCCGCCGAGGAACAGGAGCACGACGATGAGCGAGGTCCAGCCCGGGACGAGGCCCTGCCCGCCCGCCAGCTTGTAGACCATGAACCCGATCATCAGGGCGAGGCTCGCCATCGCGAACAGCAGCCCCGCGTGCGACCCGAACCGCAGCGGCTCGCTCGAGAAGCCCGTGATCCCGTCGATGGCGAAGCGCAGCATCTTCGCGAACGGGTACTTCGTCACGCCGCCGTAGCGCGGCTTGCGGTCGTAGAACACGGGGGCCTGGTTGTAGCCCACCCAGGTCACGAGGCCGCGGACGAACCGGCTGTGCTCGTGCAGCCGCTTCAGGTCGTCGACCACGCGCCGGGACATCAGGCGGAAGTCGCCCGTGTCCACCGGGATGTCGATCGACGTCATGCGGCGGATCAGGCGGTAGAAGAGCTTGGCCGTCAGCTTCTTGAACCGCGTCTCGCCGTCGCGCGTCCGCCGCTGGGCGTACGCCACGTCGAAGCCGTCCGCGTACTTCGCGTACAGCTCGGGGATGAGCTCCGGCGGATCCTGCAGGTCCGAGTCCATCACCACGACGGTGCGGCCGCGGCTCAGGTCCATGCCCGCCGTGATGGCGATCTGGTGGCCAAAGTTGCGGCTCAGGTTCACGCCGCACACGCGCGGATCGGCGTTGGCCAGCGCCATGATGCCGGCCCACGACCCGTCGCGGCTCCCGTCGTTGACGAAGATGATCTCGTAGCTCCGGCCGAAGCCGTCGAGCACGCCGACGAGCCGGTCGTACAGCGTGCGCAAGCCGTCCGCTTCGTTGTAGACCGGGAGCACGACGCTGATCTCGGGGACGTCCGTGCGGGTATCGCTCATAGGCAGTCTTCGCGTCCTTCGATCCAGGAGGCGTGCCACAGCACCGCGTTGAGCACGGTCCACAGGTGGAAGCTGTAGCCGCCCCGCCCGTCGATCTGCCGGGTGAGGAGATCGGTGAAGTAGGCGTTGTCGAGGAACCCCTGCTTCCGGATCTCGGAGCGCTCGAACGCGGCGAGGCACCGGCGGCCGAAGTCGCCCTCGCGGAACCACTCCTCCATCGGCGCGCCGAAGCCCTGCTTGCGCCGGTAGAGCATGTCGTCGTCCAGGTACGGCGCCGCGGCCTTCTTGAGCAGCGACTTGCCGACGCCGTCCTTCAGCTTGTAGGCGGCGGGCACGCGGTTGGCGAACTCCACCACGTCGTGGTCGAGGAACGGCACCCGCGCCTCGATGCTGTGCGCCATCGTCAGCTTGTCGACGCGCATGAGGAGATGCTCCGGCAGCCGCAGCTGCATCTCCATGTAGGGGATCTTCTGCAGGACCTCCGGGTCGGCGAGACGGCCGTCGAGCGGCGCGAGGTACTCACGGACCACCGCGTGGCTGTCGAGCGAGCGGTGCGCGTCGGGCAGCAGGCCCTCGACCGGGCAGTCGACCTCGCCCCGGAAGGGGTCAAGGCTGGGCGTGAGCCGCTCGCGCATCTCGCCCCACCAGCAGACGGCGCCGCCCCAGAAGAGCTCCTGCCCGCGCTCGGCGCGCCGCTGGATCTCGAGATCCTCGCCGCTCACGCCGGGCGTGGCGGCCTTGCCGCGTGCGAGCAGGCGCTGCCACCAGGACATCCCGCGTCGCGCCGGCGCGTAGACCTGCTCGTACTTCTGCCGGTAGTGCTCGCACCACCAGTAGCCGAGGAAGTGCTCGTCGGCGCCCTCCCCGACCTGCACGACCGTCGTGCCCCGCTCGCGGACGAGCCGCGACAGGAAGTACAGCGGGATGCAGACGTTGTCGGCGATCGGCTCGTCCTGCAGCTGCACGAGCAGCGGCAGGAACTCCTGCGCCTCCCGGCCGTTGATCTGCGTCTCGTGGTGGTCGGTCTTGTACCGTTCGGCGACGCGGCGCGCGAACTGGAACTCGTTGTAGTCGTCCTTGCCCTCGTAGCCGACGGTGAACGTGGTGACGGGGCGATCCATCAGCTCGCTCATGAGCGCCACGTTCAGCGACGAGTCCACGCCGCCGGAGAGCAGCACGCCAAACGGCACGTCAGACACCATGCGCCGTGCGATGGACTGCTTCAGCAGCCGCGTGAGTTCGGCGACCGCCTCGTCCTCGCTCATGTCGTCCTGCGAGTAGAGCAGCGACCGGTCCGGCCGGCAGTCCCACCAGCGGCGCGCCGTCGCGCGCCCGGTGTGGTCGATGGTCATCATGTGGCCGGCCGGCAGCTTGAAGATGCCCTTGAAGAGCGTCATCGGCGCGGGCGTGACAATGAACGTCAGGTAGTGCCAGAACGCGACCGGGTCCATCGTGGCCGACAGATCCGGATGCGCGAGCAGCGCGCGGATTTCGGAACCGAACAGCCACTCGCCGCGGGACGTGCGCGCGAAGTAGATCGGCTTGATGCCCACGCGGTCGCGGACGAGGTGCAGTACGGGCCGGGACGGGTCGCGCGCGTCGTGAATCGCGATGGCGAACATCCCGTAGAACCGCTCGACACAGGCCAGCCCCCACTCCTCGTACGCGTGGAGCAACACCTCTGTGTCCGAATGATCGGTCGCCCACTCGTACTTGCCGAGCGCCTCGAGCTCGCGCCGCACGTCGGCGTGGTTGTAGATCTCGCCGTTGAACACGAGGGCGACCGTGCCTGCGCGGTTCACCATCGGCTGGTTCGCCGCGGTCGAGAGGTCGATGATCGAGAGGCGCCGGTGGCCGAGGGTGCACGTCCGGTCCGCCGACTGCCACAAGCCCACGCCGTCCGGGCCGCGGTGCGCCATCCGGTCCCGCATCCGCGCGAGGACCTCCGGGGACGCCGCCGCGCCACCGGGCCTGAAGCTTCCAACGATTCCACACATGACCGCTACCGACCCCTGACCAGGCGGCGAAGCTGGGCGGCGCGACGGCGGGCCCGCGCGTCCACCGTCTGGTCGTAACGGCGCCGCTCCTCGGCGAGCAGCGCATCCCGCCGGTTGATCTCGTCCTGCAGGTGGACCCGCACCTGCGCCTCGTCGAGCACCTGCTGCTGGAGCTCCCGCAGCTTCCCGTCCCGCAGGTTCACTTCCTGCTGCAGGCGCTCGATCAGCCGCTCGGCGGCGAAGCCGGCGTCGGCCGCGTGCGCGGCGATGTCCGGCGGGCACTGCGCCTGCCAGTAGTGCTCGGGGTCCACGAGGTGGGCCCGCCAGCCGTCTCCGCCAGCCAGCGCCTTCGCGATCGACGCCGGCGGCTTCTGCGACACGGTCATGATGACCTCGCGCAGTTCCGGTGCCCGCACCGTCGCCCAGTGGTTGTACACGTCACGCCCCTGGAGCGACGGCGTGCCGTAGGTGCTGTAGTTGTAGAGCTCGACGGTGATGCCCTCGTGCCCGGCCTCTTTCAGCATCCAGACCATCTCGTCGGCCGTGTACTCCCGGTGGTGCCCCTCGAACGGCGGGTCGCCGAAGTAGAAGGTCGGGAGATCCGGCATCACGCTCTCCCCGCGCGCGAACTTCTGGCGGTTGTACAGGTGCACGAGGTTCGGCGTGTCCATCACCAGGACGCCGCCCGGGGCGAGCACCCGCGTCAGCGCGCCCAGCAGGAACCGTGGCGTCACCGGCACGTGCTCGATGACCCCCATGCACAGCACCACGTCGAACGAGGCGTCCGGAAACCCGTGCAGGTCGAACCCGACGTCCTCGAAGTCGCGGTGCGCGACGCCCTCCGATGCCAGCAATGCGTTGACGCCGTCGAACGCCGTTTCGTAGACGCGGTAGGCATCCACGGCGGTGACGTCGAAACCGGCGCGGCGGAACATCAGCGCGAAGTTGCCAAAATAGGCGCCGTAGTCGAGCACGGCGCCGCGCCGCACCTGGCGCGTCGCGACGGCGGCGGCGGCGTGCGCCATCCTGACGATGCTGCACCGCAGGTACGTGGGGAACTCGCTGCCGGCCAGGCCGGGCGATCGGCGGATGAGCGGCGTGAAGTCCGAACCCGCGACGGCGCCGATCACCGCATCGACGGCACCGGAGGCGAGCGGCACTTCCGTGGGGAAGTCCGCGGCCAGGCAGTCCGGAAACCGCAACTCGAGCTGGTCTGGGGCGTCGCTCATCGACGGGCGTTCACGCGCCGGAACGGTCCTCGGGTCATCGTGCCGCGGACCAGCCCACGCGAGCCGCGGCGAAATCGGAGATGCAGTGGCCGAGGATCGCGTGCGTCAGCTCGACCCCGCCGTAGGTATCGGACGGCACGTAGAACCGGACGTCGCCCATCTGGCGCAGGCGGTTGTCGGGCCGGAACCCGGAGAAGGTCACGGCCCGGCAGCCCCGCGCCTCGGCGGCGGCCACGGCCGACGTGATGTTGGCCGACTGGCCGGAACTGCTCACCGCGAACAGCAGGTCGCCCGGCGCGCCCCAGCGCTCGACGCACTGGCGGAACGCCGTCTCGTAGCCATCGTCGTTGGCCAGCGCGGTGAGCAGCGGCTGCTCGGTGAAGACCAGCGCGCGCAGGCCGACCATCTTGAAGAGGTCGTTCTGCATGTGGCTCACGATCGCCGCCGACCCGCCGTTGCCGACGAGCATCGCCTTGCCGCCCGCCTGGCCGAGGCCGACGACCAGGTCCACCACGGCCGACACCGCCTCGTCGACGGCCAGCGCGCGGCCGTCGGGCCCGGTGGCTTCGACGCGGCCGAGCAGGCGGCCCAGATCCTCCAGATAGGCGGTCGCGCTTCGAACGGCATTCGCTTCCATGTGTGGCTCCGTCCGCCGCTACTTGAGCAGCGCCTCGATGTGCTTGACCAGGGGCGCGCGCTCGATGAACCGCTCGTTGCCGACGATCCCGACCGCCTGGGTGCCGACGGCGTTGCCGAGCAGCCCCAGGACCTCGGCCGGCGCGCCGAGCGCCGCGCAGAGCGACGCCACGGCAAAGACCGCATCCCCCGCGCCCACGCGGTCCACCGTCTTGATCGCAAAGCCGGGCACCTCGAAGAACCCGGTGTCGGCGCCGTAGCACAGGCACCCCTTGGCGCCGCGCGTGATCAGCACGTTCCCGCAGCGCAGCTCGTCCGCCACCGACTTCACGATCCGCCGCAGGTCGCCGGACGGGTTCCGCGCCTCGAGGCGAATCTCCTTCTCCGACAGCGAGACGAAGTCGGCGCGGCGGAACTTCGAGATGGTGTTGAACCCGTGGTTGCCGGCGTTCACCTGGACGTTGACGGCCAGGAACCGGCTGCGCTCGCCGAGCACCCGCACCGCCTCGGCGTCGAGCATCCCGTGGCCGTAGTCGGCGACGACCACGACGTCGAACTCCGGCACCAGCCGCTCGAGCGCGGCGCACACGTCGGCGGACCGGGCCTCGGCCGCCGTCTCGTCCATCACGTAGACCTCGAACAGCTTCTGGAACGGATACGTCTCCACGAAGCGGCGCTTGACCAGCGTCGGGGCCCCGGGCATCTCGATCAGCTCGGGATGGACGTTCGGCGACAGCTTGGCGCGGATGAGGTCCTCGTGGGAGTCCTCGGTGCCGATGAGCGTCAGGACCGTGACGTCGGCCGCGCACGACGCGGCGTGGTTGGCGATGGCGAGGCTGCCGCCGATGTACGTCTCGCCCCGGACGTACTGCGCCGCCAGGATCGGCTCCTTGCCCGACTTCCCGAGCGTCTCGCAGTACTGGTACTCGTCGATGATCGCCTCGCCCACGACGAGCACGCGCAACTGCCGCGCGCGGTTGAGGTAGTCCACGACGTCCGCGGCGGGGTACCGCTCGCGGAACTCCGCCAGGTACTGGTTGACATCCGCCGAGAACACCGGCAGGTGGCGGTTCAGCAGGCTCGACGAGCTGAAGGTGATGTCGTCGGTGAAGATCAGCGTGCCGCCCGCGGCTTCCACCGCCTGCCGCTCGAGCGTGATGCCGCCGGTGTGGTCCGCCGCCGCGTCGCGGTAGTCCGACCCCTTCGCGTACTTGTCCGGCTTGATCAGCTGGATGGCCTCCACGGCGTTCGGCCACTGGTTGACGGTGACGTAGTCGACGCACCCGAGCGAGGCGATCGCCTCGGCCCGGAGCGCTTCCGTGAACACCGGGCGATGCGGGCCCTTGTTCACGAAGCGGTCGGGGGTGATCGACACAATCAGCAGATCGCCCGCCTTGCGCGCCTCGTTGAAGTGGCGGATGTGTCCGATGTGCAGCAGGTCGAACACGCCATGGCAGTGTACGACCACGCGACCGGCCCGCAGTTCGGGCAGGGCCGCGGCCAGCTCGTGGATGTCCCGGATTTTGCTGCTCGTGGTCACGGCTTGTCGCTCGCAGGGGCCAGGTACTGGAACCACGCCTTCGTGGCATCGGCAATCGACTCGGGATCCCAGACCGGCGCCTCCCGCCAGTACTCGATGTTCTCCAGCATGATCTTCACGCCGGCTTCGAGCGGCACCTTCGGCTGCCAGCCCAGGAGCCGGGCGATCTTCGCGGTGTCGGCAAACGTGCAGTCGGGCTCGCCCGGACGCTTCGGAATGTGGACGATCTCCCCGCCGAGCAGCTCCGCCAGGCGGTTCACGCTGTAGGTGTTGGTGCTGCCGACGTTCAGGATCTCCCCGGTCACGTCCGACGCGGCCGCGGTCACGAACGCATCCGCGACGTCGGTCACGAACGTGAAGTCCCGCGTCTGCGTGCCGTCGCCCACCACGGTCAGCGGCTGGCCGTGCAGCAGTTGCGCCAGGAAGACCCCGAACACCGCGCCGTAGGTGCCCGACGTGCGCGACCGCGGGCCGTAGACGTTGAACAGGCGCAGCGACACGACGGGCAGCTTGTAGACCTGCGCCCAATGCATCGCGTACGTCTCGCCCACATACTTGGTGAGCGCGTACGGATACTGCGGCCGGATGGCCGCCGTCTCCGGCGTCGGGAAGACGTCCGGGATGCCGTAGCAGGACGAGGACGCCGTGTAGAGGAACCGCTTGACGTTCGCGTGCCGCGCGCACTCGAGGACCGACATGGTCCCGTCCACGTTCGAGTGGTGATAGGCCATCGGCTGCTGGATCGACGGCACGATGTCGGCGAGCGCCGCCATGTGGAAGACCCACTCGACCCCGGAGAACGCCGGCGCGATCGCCGCCGTATCGGCGATGTCCGCCTCGATCACGGTCAGCCGCGGGTGGGGCTGAAGATGGGCCAGGTTCAGCGGCCGTCCGGTGCTGTAGTTGTCGATCACGCGGACATCGTGCCCGTCGTGCAGCAGCCGCTCCACGAGGTGGCTGCCGATGAACCCTGCCCCGCCGGTGACGAGACACGACCGGACGTTCGCAGGGGTACGCTGTTCGCTCTGCACGCTATCGACTCCGTTCGAAAAATATCACAGATGTTCCGGTTCCAACGCCGGCACGGCCGCGGCGTCCTGGCGAAGCTGGGCGAGCGGCATGCCGAAATACCAGAGGCCCGCGGCCCCGAGCAGCGAGCTGAAGACGTACGACGCCGCGTGGGACACGACCGCGACGGCCAGCGCGACCGGCGGCGAGTAGAGCAACGGGAACGGGATCGTCAGCGCCTGCTGGCCAACCCACTGGTAGGTCCCAATCGCGCCGGGCGCCGCCGGGATCGCGCCGCCGACCGAGACGACCGCGACGAACACCGCCGCCTCCGCCATGCTGGCGGCCGGCTGGAACGCCTTGAGCACGGTCCACTGCAGCACGAGCGTCAGGATCCAGACGGTCGCGGCGCCCGCGGCCACCGGCACCGCCACGCCGGGACGGCTGATGACCCCGAGCGCCTCCATCAACTCGTGCCAGCGCGCGACGACCACCCCGGCATGCCGGGGCAGCACGGCGCCCGCCACCGTCGCCATCAGGCGATCGGCATGACGCCGGCCCGCCACGAGCGCCGCGAGCCCGGCCAGCGCCAGCGCCACGAGCCCGGCGCTCAGCCACGCCGCCTGCGCCACGTTGCCGACGTGCGCCACGAACGGCAGCACCGCGATCATGATGATGAGCAGCGCGATCACGTCGCACAGCCGCTCCAGCCCCGCGGCCGCCGCCACTTCGACCACCGGCAGCCGGCGGCGCGACGCGAGCGCCACGACGCGGGCGGCCTCCCCCATGCGGAACGGCATCACGTTGTTCACGAGAAAGCCGATGCTGTACGCCCAGAACGCCTCGGGGGTCGTCACGCGGCGGCTGAGCAGCCGGCGCCAGATCTCGCCGCGCAGGACGTTCAGCGCCACGGCCAGCGGGACGTACGGCGCCAGCCACCAGTAGTTGGCCGACCGCAGCGCCGCGGCCAGCGCGTCGAGCGGGACGGCCCTGAACGCCACCCACAACGCGATGCCGCTCACCGCCACCGCGCCCGCCAGTCGAAGCGTCCGTCCAGACATCAGAAGTGCCCGCCAAGCCGGCCGCGCAGGAACAGGGTCAGCGTGGGCCCGTCGGTGATCGTCCCGTCGGCCATCAGCGCCTCGACGCGGGCCACCGGCAGGACGTCGAGTGACTGGATCGCCTCGTGGCGATCCGGCACGCCGATCGCATCGATCCGCGCCAGGAAGAGCTCGTGCTCCTCGTCGAGGCAGCCGGTGGTGGAGTGCAGCTGGCCGAGTGGCACCATCGCCCTGGCTTCGGCGCCGATCTCCTCGAGCAGCTCGCGACGCGCCTCGTCCATCCGCGAACCGGCGCCCGAGAACGACCCCCGCGGCGCCTCCAGATGCCAGCGGCGCGTGCCATGCCTGAACCGGTTCAGGAGCACCACGCTGTCGTTCAGGAGCGGCAGGATCGCCGCGCCGCTCGGCACCATCAGCCGGTTGTAGAGGCCGTAGCTGCCATCGGCGAACCGCACCGCATCCCGCATCGTCACCAGGTACGGATCCTCGGAGAGGACGCCGACGCGCGTGTCGGCCACCGACAGGCCCTCGTGCCGGCGGCTGCGGACCGCCTCCGCCTGCGCGTGCGCGATCCGTTCGGGGTCCAGCAGGATCTCGTAGATATGCCCGGGCGGGTTGACGAAACGCTCGGGGCGTTCGCGCACCAGCTCGAAGTACCGCCGCAGGCAGTGATCGGCGTCGAACTCCATGGCGTCCTCGTTGTCCTCGTCCAGCCGCGCCCTGATCACGGCTCGACCGATCCGCCGGGCACGACCCAGCCGGCCTGCTGGACCCAGAAATCATTCGTGAGGCTCGGCGCCGGGAACCAGGCCCGGAGGCCGAGGGCGTCCACCACCGGGTCCCAGAGGGACGGCTGCACACGCAGGTTGTTGGCCAGGACGATCTCGTAGTCGCCGTCGTCCGGCACCGTCAGAGACACCACGAACCAGCCAACCCGGTCAATGTTCGTGTACCCGACCCATCGGTCGTCACGCACAAATCCGAGGGTCAGCCCTCCGTCGAACACGACACCGGTCGCCACGAAGCGCTCTCCCGCCAGCCTGGTCGTAGGCCTGGCCTTAACCAGATAGGTCATCGGCGCATCCGGGTGTCCGTCGACCCTCCAGCCTCCATCTGCGCTCGACACAATGGGCGCGAGAATGTCGACTCCGTCTGGAGGCAGAGCCATCGGCATCGGGACTTCCTGCGGGAACGGAGTACCAAGAGGCCAGGCGTAGAGCATGCCGACTCTCAACCGGCCGGTCGCAACATCGGGAATCCACCTGATGATGGGCTCGAACTGCGGGAGGCGCCGGTGCCGGTCGGCCCCCGCCATGATCTCGTACACCGATTCCCCGGCCGTGCCCGCCGGGTCGGGCGCGTAGAGCGACAACTGGCCATCGCGCAGCGTCGATGTCGAGAGCACACGGTAGCCACGCACGTCGCGGGGCGCCGTCCCCCCGGGGAGGAAGTCCACGATGAGGGCGCCGGTGTCGCGGACGTACGCGGACATGACGCCGGCGTACTCCGGATACACCACCGTGGACAACGCCGGCAGGCTCCAGTACACCGGCTCGGGATGCGTGCGGTCCTCGAAGAACGACAGCACCGGCAGGCTCTGCGCCACGCCGGTCCGGTGGCCGTCCGACGAGTCGATCGACACGATCGGCACCCGCGGGTGCTGCACACGGTACTCCGCCGCGGCGCGGTACATCGTCGTGATGCCCTCGTGCGTCGCCGCGTCCGTGCGGATGCCGCTCAGGGTCCGGGGTTCCTGCAGCGTCTCCCCGAGGAGCTGGTGCCGCGCCCAGGCGTCGGTCACGCGCGCCTCCACCGGCGTCCACACCAGGGCGACGAAGACGGCCAGCGTCGCCAGCGTCACGGCGGCGCGCGCGCGTGGGGAGGCCCCGCCGAAGAGGCGCGTCCAGCCCCGGCTGACGACGTAGACGCCCGCGCAGAGCGTGGGGCTGATCGTCCACCACTGGTGCATGAAGTTGCCCGACGGGAAGGCCGCCAGCCACGACAGGGCGGTGACCCACCCCGCCAGCACCAGCTTCGGGTCGCTGCGGCCGGACCTGACGGCCGCGAGCGCGCCGCCGATCACGATGAGGCGCCAGACATGCCAGAAGGGCTCGGCGTTCCACTGCACCCGCACGAACGTGTCGAGCGCCTCCAGCCACGGTGAATTGAAGGTCGTCATCGTCCGCAGGTAGAACTCGGGCGGGAAGAGCATCGTCTGCCGATACCAGTCCGCGGACGCCCCCTGCCATTCCAGCCACAGGAGGGTGCCGACGATGACGAGGCCGAAGCCGGCACCGAGCCCCGCCAGGCGGAGCGCCCCGAGCCGGACGTTCCGCGCGAGGAGCGCCTCGGTCGCGATGAACCCCGCCACGGCCACGACGAACAGGGCCCCCACGGACTGCTTGAGCATCCAGCCCACCCCGCACAGCAGGCCGACCACCGCGAGGCTGGCCACGGGAGGCCACCGCCCGTCGCCGCGGATCAGCCAGATCATCGCGACGGCCTGAAAGGCGATCGCGTACGCGTGCGGCGACAGCATCACGCCGTGCTGGTAGAACGGGGCGGTCAACACCCACAGGATCACGACGGCGACGCTCAGCACCCGGTTGAGGTAGTGGCGCGCCAGCACGAACAGCACCACGGCCGTCAGCCCGTACCAGACCGCCACGAAGTGCTTGATGGCCAGCAGCCGCTCGCCGAACACGCTGAAGCCGAGCAGATTGAGATACGGCGTCAGCGGACCGTACTGATCGAAGGTGTCCCGGAAGACCACGCCGCCGCCGCTCAGGTCGAGCGCCTGGCGCAGCTGGTACCCGTCGTGCGCCATGTCGACGAAGCCGGCGTTGAAGCCGAGCGGCGCCAGCGCAACCGCGCACCCCACCGTCAGCGCCGCGAGGCCGGCGGCCAGGCTCGCGTCGATCGCCAGGGCACGGCTGTCGCGAGCGATCATCATGCGCTAGCGCTCCGTCTCACGGATCCATCCGGCCGCATGGACGTCGGCGCCGACCCGCGACGCGCGGGTGACGAGCGATGGCAACCACGGACGCAGGCCCGGCACCCAGGCGTCGACGACTCCGGGCGTGCCGTAGCTGGCCACGATCGGCGCGTACTCCCCCTCGTCCGCCACCCGCACCACGGCCACGAACGGCCCGGGGGCCGTCACGTTCACCGCGCCCGCCCACCGGTCGTCCTTCAGCAGCCCGATGGTGAGCCCGCCGCGCCGGAGTTCCCCCGTGACTACGAAATGCCCGCCCGCGGGCACGGTCTCGGGTCGCAACCCCAGCAGGTACGCATACGGCGTGGACGGCCGGCCCTGAATGCGCCAGCCGCCGTCCGCCGGCGCCACGAGCGCGGGCTCGGAGAGGACGACGGCGCCCTCGCCGGTCATCGGATCGATGCGGCCGAGGTCCGGCCGCGGCACGCCGTCCGGGAACGACGCGTAGGTGGCCCTCGGACCGAGCCCGTCGGTGGCCGATTCGAAGCGGCTGAGGGTCTGATGGAGCGTTGCGTCACGCCAGGCCGGCGTCAGGTTGAGCACCAGCAGCAACCGCGGCAGGTCGGCGTCCTCAACACGGGAGACCCGCGACAGGCAGCCCACGTCGGTGGTCAGCAGGTCGATCCCGCGGAACGCCGCGAGCGACGGGGCCTCGTAGACGGGAAAGAAGACCGTCGTCGGGGCGCCGCCGGCCGCGATCCTCGCGTCGATCACCTTCCGGAAGTCCTCGCTCGCGGCGGGGTCGCGAAACCTGAATGCGGCCGAGACGTCGCCTGCCGGACACGCGGGGGACGAGAACTCCACGACCAGGTACGCCGCGCGGACCTCCGGCCCGCCCGCCACGCCGTGCCACATCGTGGGCATCGACACCAGGGTCCGGCCCTCATCGTCCAGCGGCTCGGTGACGGACGGCAGATCCGTGCGGGCGGCTCCCAGATACTCGTCGGCGAAGACGGCCGACAGCCGATCGTCCTGCCAGGCGCGCAGCGCCGCGACCGGGCTCACGGCGAGGAGCACGGCCACCGCCAGGAACGCCGCCACGCGGGGCGCGGCTCCGGGCAGGCCCGCGCTCCACGCGGACCGGCTCGCGGAATCGCGCAGCCCGTTGACGAGTCGCTGCGCCAGGAAGCCGAGGCTCCACCAGGTGATGAACTCCAGATGGAAGTAGTGGCGCACGTGGAACTGGATGGCGGGGTACCCCGCGAAGTACGCCGTGAAGGCGAGCAGGGTGAGCGGCACACGCATGCCGGCAGAGGCCATCCCCGCCAGGGCGGCCGCCAGCAGATACGGTCCGGCGCCCACCAGGACACCGAGCCGGCCGGCCTGGGCCGTGAAGAACGGATCCGCCCACGTCCCTGCCAGGCCCCGGGGCACCGGGCTGACGACGTCGCGCCAGGCGAACGGGAGGTCCAGCACCTTCAGGATCGACGCGAACGCACGCACCGCCAGGTCGGCCGGCCATTGCCACGTGATGTCGACGAGGTATCTGACCGCGGCCGCGTCGTAGGCCGGCGTCAGGTACTCGATGGCGGCGGCCTGCGTGCGGAGCGCATAGTTGACGACCATCGCACTGGCGAGGTGGTCAGAGTAGACGTAGCCCCACTCGTAGACGGACCCGGCGACGCCGAGTGGGGCGTCGAACGGCGTCATCGCGCCGAGCAGGGCGACGTGCCCCGTGTTGCTGCCCCGCCCGTAGGCCACGAGCACCGGCGCGGCGGCGGCCAGAAAGGTGGCGGCCGAGACCGCCAGGCACGCGGCCTTCAGCGGCAGCCGCGCCCTGAGCGCGGCCGGCACGCACAGCAGCACGACGGCGACCCACGGCAGCGTGACGATCAGCAGGTCGTTGCGGAACCCGAAGCCGATGCCCAGCACGACCCCGAACGCGCCGGACAGCCACAGCGCGCGCCGGGGCTCGAACGGGCCTCGCGCGAGGTGCGCCATGATCAGGATCAACGTGAGGATGAACGGCGCCTTGGCATAATCGCGGAGGAGCGGCAGGTGGCCGAGATGCACGGCCGAGACCGCCAGGGCCGCCGTCGCCAGCAGCGCCAGCACGCGGCCCATGCCCAGACGGAAGAGCCCATACGCCACGACCAGCGTGAGGCCGTAGAACGCACCGAAGAGCGGCGACAACGCGCTCCAGGACACGCCCGTGACCATCCAGACCGCCGCCACCGTCGTCATCAGGTACCGGTAGAGGCCCTGCGTGAGGTTGGGGGTGACGGCCGGGAGCCCCGCGGGGAGCGCGTTGCAGTCGAACGTATCGCGCTCGAGCGCGAGGAACTGCTGCAGTTCCACTGGCAAGGCCTGGCCCGCCGCATCCGCCGCGATGTCCGAGAAACCGTAGCCACAGGCCAGCGACACCGCGGCCGCGAAGGTGTACTGCCCGAAGTCCTCGCGCTCGCCAGCGGCGCGGAACGCCTGGTGGTACTGCGAGCCAAGGACGTACCCGGCCATCAGGACGACCAGCACGAGGGCGGCTTCAAGGGCAAGGCCTCGGCGTCTCGTTCGAAGAGAGTCAGGCATTGTTTGGAACTTGGACCTGAATTGCAGTGCTGGCGATCCGCAGCTCGACACCGGCGACCGGCGTTGCCAACCTCGGCCGCTGGGTAAGGACCAGCACGCACCCTGGGAACGCCGACAGCAAGGCGCCAGCTAAAACCGGATTGAAGCCGAATTGGCTAATATTCCTCTGCGCCATCAGATCGGCACATGCCACCGAGTCAACGGTCCACAGATGCGTATCGGCTGGTGAATCCAATAGCTGTGCGTCGAACAGGACACATTTCCTGCTATTTCAACCGACCCAAGACTTGAATCTCGGACACCCAGAAATTCGACTCGGACGGAGCACCCAAAGGCGTCAGTCTAAGGGTGCGCGTTTGGCATGGTGTTTCGAACAGCACAACAGTTGACACATCGGTACCCGGCGCGACCTCAATCTCTCCGAGCGGTCGCAGCACGCCATCGATATCGCAAACGATCGCGAGGCGGGCGGCGAGCGCGACCCCGTATTCTCGTGCCGTCAAAATGCCAAGGCCGGTCACGGTGGCAGGGGCCTCAAGATGCAATTCGATTGTTGTTCCTCGATTAAACCCGCCAGGATCTGCGGCGGCAGTTGCCATGTCGCCATCGACGGAGGCCTGCTGGCCTAACGCGCCAAGGTATCCGAATGTCAGGGTCGAGCGAATATCGGAGACGCGCAATCCTGCCATTCCCTCAGGGATCGGAGGAAATCCTCCACGCGCTGCGGGCCTCGGCTGGGGGAACAACGCTGGCTGCCTGAAGTCGCCTCCTCCGGGTGTCGCGAGATTTATAGCCCGCAGGTCGACGGTAACCTGCACTCCGGAATCTGGTGGATTGAGCTCAGCAGCCCTCATCGATTCCGCCGATGTCGCGACTGTCCCGTCTGTATTGATGACATCGATGCGGACTCTCGAATCGGCACCAATCTCGTCAAGAATATTTCGCACTGCCCAATGCGCCCAGAATGATCCGCCGAAATTCGACCAATTGAACTCATTCCTGCCAAGCCCCAAGAGGCTCCCACGAACATAGACCTTCACCAATGAGATGTGACCTGTCTCAGCATGGCGTCGTAGCTCACTGCGGACCAGCGCGTACTCCATCCAACTGGGAATCACATGGTTGACTGCAACATTGCGCGCACCCATTGCCGATGCGGCTGCACAGATTGCGACTGTCGCCAAGTCAGCGCTCCAGCGCCGGCCCTGCCATGGCACGAAGCGCACCAACTTCACCATTGCTACCGCCAGCAATAAAAAAGTGGCGGTCGCGCTGGGGGCCGATGTCATGTAGCTAAATCCGTTCGACGGCGGAGCAAGTAGCAATGGAACATCAACGGCGACTACGGCGGAGATGGCTAGACACCAGTTAACTGCTGTGCGAAGCCTCGCTCCTGGCGATGCAACCAGGTCGAGCACCACTGCTGCGATTACGACGACGGCAAAATATACGAGGTATGGCCTCGCGTGAGTGCTCGTGTCCCAGAAACTAAACGACTGAGGCAGCCTCTGCTGCAGGTAGGTCGGCCAATTCGATACGAGATTTAGACCAACCCCCTTCGGAGAGTACCGATTGTCGGCTGCAATATCGAGATTTGCCATCGACCAGAGCGCGTAATAAGTCACCAATGATGCAGCTACGGCACCGAGGAACAACCCTAGCTTCCACCAAGGATGGGTCACCTGCCATCGGTCTGACAGGATCATGGGGACTAGCAAGCTGACGACGATGAGAGGAATCGCTTGGTACGTCGCCCAGGCAATGACGAGTGCTAGAGCACTGAGGGCCATTAGCGACCAAGTCCTGGTGGTACTGCTCTCACCGGAGGCAACGCGCCCGAATAGAAGAACGATGCCGCCACAGATCGCCAAGGACGGAGCGAACAAGGGAGCAGCGCTGACATACATCTGCATCGACGGAAGCGTGATCAATAGGATGGCCATGATCAGCGCCGTCCGCGCACTCTGCCAGAGACTGAAGAACCGATAGGTGCAATAGGCAAAGACACCCAAGCAACACACCGCGACGGCTCTGACCATCAGCATCGCAGAGACGCCGAAGGTGGTCCGCAGGTGCTCAGTGGCGAGCGCCAACATCGCGAAGACCGGACGCCCTTGGACTACCGCCACCACGGTAGCCCGATCAGGAAATCCCGCTTCGACTGGCCGGTATAGCCAGAGATCGTCCACGAAATAGTACGGAAAAATCAAACAGGTCGAGTAGACGCCAACGATTGCCAAGGTGATTCCCAGAGGAGCACTCATCCAAGCCTCGGGCAACTCGTCAAGAGCCAGCTGTTGGCGCTTAGCGCCGGACCGCGAATGCAAACTATCCAATTGGTATCGCCTCACAGTGTCAACGACCATGGCCGAGCGACAATTTCTTCAAGTACCTGCCATGGAGCGGTCACGAACCGGCCGCTTAAGCATCGCGGTCCGGCTTGCCGCCGACAGCCCCGCGGCCACCGTCAGGTAAAGCACCAGTGCCAGTGACACGTAGGCGCCCATCATGGTCAGCGGCACGGCATAGAACACCAGTCCGGGGATCAGGCTGGAGAGGAACAAGACGCCCACGCCAGCGGCCAGGGCGCCGAGCCTCGGTCGGGCAACGCATGCCAGCACGAACCCGGGAAGTGCCAGGAACAGCGCGCCGGCCGAGACGGGATTGAAGAACAGCCCATGAATGTTTCGCTGCACCATCGGGTCGGGACGCCCCACTGCATAAAAGATCGACAGGATGCCCATGGGCTTGGCGACCAAGTAGGTGTGGAGCAGGATAGCCAGCACGAGCGCCACCTCTGGGTTGACGCGACGAACGAGAGCGACCCGCCTCCTCAGGGCGGGAGTCTCAGGAGTGGCGGAGTCTACCGGAGGCCGTTGCGTCACCCCCGACGGTCTCCCCTCGATATGGCCGGCAACGGGGCCCGGGGACCTGTCACGGCTGCCGTCCCGGACGCCCGGCACCTGACCTGCCGTCCCCGCGCCCCCCGACGAGGAGGGCTGCCAGGAAGAGCAACGTCAGGACGAGCGCCGCCAGCGGCGTCGCCATCAGGAACGGAGCGGCGTACGTCACGATCATCGGCGCCAGCGTGCACACGAGGAGCGTTGCGCTCCCGGCCAGCGCGAGGTACCAGACGGACGGCGGCACGCCGACCGCGAACCGCGAGAATGCCGCGACCAGCAGACCCACAAACACCGCGAGGGGAGTGCCCCCCATCCCGGGCCGACGAGCGCCGCCGCCGAAGAGCGGTGACTGATGTCCGCCCGCATCAATACCCGGGCGTGACGTCGTCACGCCCGAGAACCAGAGGAAGTGAGCGAAGACGTAGCGAGGCTTGTACCAGAAGTACAGCTCCACCGTCCGCCACGGCGCGGCGGCCATCGTCGCCAGAACGAAGCGTTTCACTTCCTGATCGTAGAGTGCGAGGTCCGAGCCGGCCCCGTGCAGGAACGCTCCGACATCGACGGTCGCCCCAGCAGGATCCCCGGTCGGATTCGTGTAGGCGGCACCGAAGATCCGCGTGATCGTGTTCGTGCGGCCCTCGGCGAGCAGCGCCGCGGCCACCGTCTCCATCATCGCCCCGTCGCCACCCTCATCCACGCGGCGCAGCGGTCCATCCGCCAGGCGAAGCCGTTCGGCGAATGCCGGCTGCAGCGCCAGCCCGATGCCCATGTTGTGCCACAGGATGTGGCGCGTCATGTGGGTGTCGAAGTATCTGGGGTGATAGGCCCGGCGCTCGAGGTGTGCGGACGCCGCGAAGACGGCCGCCAGGAGGGCGAGCGGCCAGAGAGACCGCCAGAGACCCGTCCGAAGCCACGCGCGGCCGTGCCACGCGCCGACGCCGGCCACCCACACGGCGAGGCCCACCGCCAGCATCACGTTCTCGAACCGCATGTGCGCGGCAAACACGATCATCGATGCCTGGTACAGCGCGGCCGCGAGCCGCGCGATCGACGGCGCCGGCCGGTCGATGGCCGTGAAGCCCAGGTGGAGGGCGGCAAGGATTGCGATGACTCCGTACGACCGCGGGTCGTAGAAGGTCGTCACATGCGGCTGCAGCAGGTCGGGCTGGTAGGCAGGCACGAGGGCTGCCGCGGCCAGCAGCGCGCCGGCGCCCGCCCACAGGCGCGCCGGTTCGGCGCGGAAGGCCACGACGAAGGCGACGGCCGACAGCAGGAGCAGGGCGAAGTACGTCCAATACAGCGACCGCGCCTGGGGGCCGAACAGGCGGAACGCCAAGCGGGTGAACGTGGTGTTGCCCTTGTCGTCGGCCGGGACGAAGAACAGCCGGCGCCCCTGCGCCGCCTCCGAGGCGGATTCGGGCTCGAGTTCGTCCGGCAGGTCCTCCGACAGGATCTGGTCGATCGGCTTGTCGTTCAGGAACCGGGCGGCGACCTCCTCGTGCGAAACGTAGCCGGGCAGGCCGTAGCGATCCGCGGAAATCGTGATCGGGATCCCGTAGTACCGAAACCGCTCCGGGACGGCGAGGTCGAGTCCCAGATACACACCGCCGGCGTACGTCAGGGCCACCGCCACGAGCATCACGCTGACGGGCACCCACCTCCGCCCTCTAGCCGCCCCAGCGTGACGCGCCCCAGATGGGGTAACACCCGTCACGGTCCCGCTGAGTGGGAGCATCATGGACGCCAGTGCACTGACATCTGCTTGATGTCGATAACGAGTCGATACTTCGACGAGTCAGGCGCGAGGCTCCTGCCTGGGTAAATGAAGTCCGAGTCCCCTTTGCCGATGCGCGCGATGACCCGGGTGGGCTCGGCACCGGTGATATCCAGCATGACGTTGCGGACCAGCATGGTCGTGTAGTCGATGCTGCCGAAGTTCCGGAACATGAACTCGCCGACCGACTCGGGATGGACCGCATCAACGACGGAGCCTTCCACGAGGATGGGGCGGGTCTCGCCAATGATCTCGACCTCGTCAATCCGGCCGCGCCGCTGCATGTACTCAAGTACGTGCGTGCCTACGAACCGCGTCTCCAGCGAGGACGGCATGACGATCAGCGACCACGTCTGCGTCTGCGCCTTCACGCAGCAGACGAGGGTCAGCGCCAGCAACGCGGCCTGATATCCCACTGGAGGGACGCGCACCCGCGCGCCGATCAGCTGCCGCAGCTGCCGGGCCGTGTCCACCAGGAAGAAGACGAAGACGACGCTCTGCGCGACCGACGTCGTGAACTTGCTCGCGAAGAAGCGATAGTAGTCCGCCACGACCATGCAGCTTTCGCTCGCCGCGAAGAGCGTGGCGTAGAGCAGCAGCTTTAACGCCATGTCGCGGCGCCGCTCTCCGCCGGTGGCCAAGAGGGCGGCCCACGCCAGGACCAGGCCCGCACCCACCCATTGCGCCAGCGGCCGGCTGATGTGCGGGGCGTACCACAGGTTCAGCACCTGAGGGATGCGGCGCTCCACGAAGAGCTGCACGTTCGCGACGAGGTCGTTGAGCACCATCCCCGGCGCGTAGCCGCTGCCCTCGATCGAGTAGACCCCCGGCACGATGTACCGCACGCCCAGCCTCCACAGGGCGTAATACACCAGCGTCGCGACGGTCATCAGGACGAGCGCACGGAGGACGTACCGCACCACGTCGTCCCGGCGCTCCTCCCAGGCCGGCGACGCCAGGGCCGCCGCCGTCACCGCCACGAACAGGAACGCCACCGCCTGGTACACCGCCAGCGATGCGATCAGCAGGAGCATCACCCCGGCGTAGCCGGCAGACCGGCGCCGCTCGCGGGCATCGACCCGCATCATCAGCCCGGCGGCGGCCATCGCCAGCAGGACGCCCGGCATCAGCCACACGCCGTTCCCGATGATGATCTGGAAGCCCGGAAGCGCCAGGATCAGCGCCATCAGGCAGGTCGCGGTGACCGTCCGGTATCCCCAGGCCTGCAGGTGACGCAGCAGCAGGTACCCAACGACGCCCAGCAGGCCGACGCCAATACCCCGGATGTACGCGAACGACTGAAGGCCGTACTCCTCGAAGAGGTACGCCGTGGCGTTGACGCTCAGCCAGAACAGCGGCCGTCCCATGTCGAGGAGCTTGGCGACGATGATGTGGACGAACCACAGGTTCACCTCCTGGAGCGCGTCGTAGGTCTGGGAGAACCAGTTGGTGCGGATGATGAACGTGTCGTCGGCACGCAGGTACGGGAACTGCGCGACGGAGGAGTACATCAGGGCCGCGGGCGCCAGCGACAGCGCCAGCCACACGACCGGCGGCCGCCTCGCCAGAGCGCTTGCCGGGTCGGACTCCACTGCGGTCACGGGCGCCCACACGCCGCGCCACAGCCGTACGGCCGCGACACGTCCACGTTCCAGATCAGTCAGCGCTGGCTCCGTAGATCGGTGTTGGACCAGGGCAGCTCGCGACGGTGTTGCCGTTCGCCATCAGGGAGGCGCGGCCCCAGTCGCGATTCGGCTCGCGAACGCGCAGGCGCCAGCCACGACCAGATAGAGCACGACCGCCGCCGACACGAACGCGCCCATCATCGTCAGCACGACCGAATAGAACATCACGCCCGGCACGAGCGCCAGCACGAACAGCAGCGCCGCGCCCGCCGCGTACGCGCCGAGCCTGGCCCGCGTGGCCAGCACCAGCAGCAGGCCTGGGAGCGCCAGCATCAGCGACCCGGCCGACAGCGGCTCGAAGAAGAGGCCGTGCCGGTTGCGCTGCTCCATGGGATGTCGCGTCACGCCGACGCCGTGCCGGTAGCGCTGCTCCATGGGATACGCCCGAGTCGCACCGACAAGGGTAGACCAGGCCTCGTGCGGCTTCTGCACCAGGTACAGCCGGAGCATCGCCCGAGGGTTCTCGCGCCAGATGTGGAAGTACAGATCCCGGGCCGCTTCATCGTAGAGCGGCCAGTCCACCTGCACGTGGCTGCCGAACGAGTTCAGGAACGTCTGCAGATCCCACGACGGATCGAGCCGCGTGTCGTTCCGCTCCCTGAGATACGTGAGCACCGCCTGGATCGAGTCCGCGTCGCTGACGCTCAGCTTGTATTTCGGGCCCAGCACCGGGTCCGACCCGACCGCCATGAGCGCGTTGTGCCAGACGACCCGCACGCCCCACTCCCCGAAGTAGGCCGGGTGGAACATCACGCGCTTGTAGGCGGTCAGCCCCGCGAACGCCAGCACGACGAGCAGCAGCGTCACCACGCCGGGACGGCTCAGGCGAACCCAGTCGCGCGGCGCGGGCCACCGCCCCGCGGCGCGCTCCCGAAGCACGCTCGCGGCCCACAGCATCGACGCCATCAGGATGATGAACCCGACCTGCCATCCGATCGAGGACCGCGCCAGATAGCACCACGCGAGGATGCCGGCCTGCAGGGCCGCGACCGCCAGCCGACCGCGCGTCCACGGCGCGCGGCCGAGTCCCGCGAACGCCAGGTGCAGCACCGGGATGAACGCCAGCAGCTCGATCGTCCGCGGCTCGTAGATCGTCACCGGGGCATAGACGGTCTCCGAGAGATTGGCCAGCGGGATGACACCGAGCGACGCATACAGCCCCGCGAGCGTGAAGACCAGCAGGGCCGACATCCCGGGGCGCCCGCGCGCCTCGATCAGGAAGAGCGCCGACGAGACCCCGAGCACCACGAAGAAGAAAAGGTAGAGGCTGTCGAGGCCCGGGCCGAAGAGGCGGAAGGCCCAGCTCACGTAATCGGCCATGCCGCGATCATCGGCGGCCCAGAAATAGACGTCGTTGACCGGCGGTGCCTCGTGCGTCACGGCCCACTCGATCAACTCGTCGAGCGACCCAACGCCCTGAAACGGGAGCGCGAGCGGCTTGATGGCGGTGTAGTCGTGCGGCCAGCCGTGATACAGGGACGACACGGCCACCGGGATCGCGTGGAACCGCATGCGATCCGTGGGGTTCTTGTCGAGCTGCAGCTCCAGGCCGCGCCCGTGGATGCTGAACAGGCAGAACGCCACCCAGACCCACACCAGGGGCATCTGCCAGCGGCGCGGCTTCCCTGCAAGGACCGCGGCGCCCCCCGCGACCCCACGCCGTACCGCCGCAAGCACGTTCATGGTTCAATCGCCGTCCCGGCGGGTCCTGGCGACGGCCGCCGCCGGAACAGACCGAGGAGTTGGATGTCGACGAACAGCCGAAGGACAGAGGAGCCCACGTAGATGATGTTCGACAGACGGAACGTCTTCGTCCGGCCCGCCGTTCTCGCCTGGGGGTGGATGTCCACCTCGATGTAGCTCTGCCGCGCCTTGATGAGGCGAATCACGAGCTCCGGCACCATCATCGAGCCATGCGAGATCAGCCGGAGCGATCGCGCGACGTCCGCGCGGTACACACACGGCCCCGTGTAGTACCGCAGGCGCACGCCAAACAGCGTGTTCAGCAGGATGACGAAGCTGCGCGAGATCCACCGGCGCCGCTTGCGGCGGGGGTCGAAGTCCGGGTAGCTGAAGATGGCGTCGGCCTCGCCCATCCGGTCGAGGATCGCGTCGAGCGCATCCTGCGGGATGATGTTGTTGCCGGCCACCCACCCGATGTGCTCCTTCGTGGCCAGCTGGATGCCCGTCCAGTAGGCGCGGTGCAGGCCGAGGTTGCGCGGGTGATGATGCACGCGGATGCACGGGTCCTGCGCCGCGAGCTCGTCGGCGATGGCGCCCGTCCGATCCGTGCTGCCATCGTCCACGATGAGGATCTCGTAGTCCCAGCCGCGCGGCGACAACGCGCCCGAGACGCTCGCCACCGTCGGTGCCAGGTTGCCCTCCTCGTTCATCGCGGTGACGATGAACGAGATGGAGCGCGACGCGGTCCCGTCCGTCACAGCACGGCCCCGTCATGTCCCGCAGCTTCGGCGGCCGCGCCACTCCGATGCAGGGTGAGATACTGCTGGCCGCGGCCGAACCAGGGACCGAAGCGGGTCGCGCGGGCGACGGCGTCCGCATCGGGATGGCCGCCCGCCAGCAGGTCCCGGGCCTCCAGGACCGCGCCCGCGATGTCCTCGCTGAACTCGCCCAGCATCCCGGCCATGTCCGTGAGCCGCGCCTGAATCGACGCCACGACCGCGCGATCCCTCGTGGTCTCGTAGGCGCGGATCTGATCGCGGACCGCCATCGCATCGGCATACAGGCGCTGGTTGCCCTCGGCCGGCCTGGCCGGGAACAGCCGCCGGTGGTCGATCAGGTTGTGCGCGTGCTGCCAGTACTGCTCCACGGCCAGCGCGTTGTAGCGGGTCGCGCCCGGCACGATGTCCTTGTACCAGCGCCAGTCCGTCAGGAAACGGGGCGACGTCCCGAACACCTCGAACGCCTCGCCGAGGCCTTCAATCGCCTCGGGCATCGACAGGTACGGCCCGATCGACGCCGGGTTCAGCAGGTTGTCGACGACCCAGTCGTCGTGCGGGCGGCTCATGCCCGCCAGCGTGGCGAGATGCGGGCTGAACACCGGCGTCAGCCGCGCGCTCTGCTCGGACAGCGGCAGGGCGGGGTCCAGGAGCAGCTGCGCGAACAACCGTCGCAGCGTCTCGGCGAAGTCCGACAGCGCGTCGATCGTCGTGATCACCAGGACGCCGCCCGGCGCCACGAGCCGGGCCACCCGCTGCATCAGCGCGACCGGGTCCGGCACACCCGCGAGCGCGAGCATGCCCTCGCAGATGACGAAATCGAAGCGATCGGGCGCGTCGTAGTCCTCCACGAGCGCCGAGACGATCTCGATGCGGTCGCGCAGCCCGTGCTGGCCGAACAGCCGCTCGATGTCGGCCACGCCCCTGGGGTTGCCCTCGAGCAGCACGTAGCGCGACGGCGCCAGCGTGGCCGTGAACAGGGAGTTGTATCCCGAACCCGGCCCAATCTCGATGATCGACCGTCCGCGGAACATCCCGGGCAGCAACCCGAGATGCCGGTACAGCGCCGCGCGGCGGGTGAAGTGGGTCTCGAGATTCGAGATGTCCTGCCCCACGGGGGAGATCCCGTGCTGACGGTAGAACTCGACAAGGGAAGGTGTTGGATCGCTCATGGTTCTCGCACCGCCGGCAGGGGAATCAGGAAGCGGCCGCCGGCCTGGCGGTACGCCTCGTGCCGCCGCATGATCGGGTCGGCGTAGCGCCACGCCAGCAGCACCACCCAGTCGGGCCGGCGCTCCGCGAGCACCGTCGAGGGCAACACGGGCAGTTGATGGCCGGGCGTCAGCAGGCCGTGGCGCGCCGGGTTGTCGTCCACCAGGTAGCTCAGCACCTCGTCGAGCCCCCAGTAGTACAGCAGCGTGGTCACGCCCACCGACGCGCCGTAGCCGGCGATCGTCTCGCCGCGCGCCTTCGCCTCGAGCAGGCGCTGCCGCAGGTCGCGGCGCACCTCGTCCATCCGCGCCGCGAAGGCCCGGTAGGTGTCGGGGCGGTCGAACCCGCCGTCCCGCTCCGCCGCCGCCATGCGGTCGATCGCCTCGCGGTTGGCGCGGCGCGGACCGCCCGCCAGTTGCACCATCCCGCGCAGCGACCCGCCCTTGGTCTCGACGTGCTCGACGTCGATGAGCTCCATGCCGGCGGCCTGGAAGAAGCGCTCGAGCGGGAGCACCGAGAAGTACGAGAGGTGCTCGTGGTAGAAGTTGTCGATGACGCTGTGGCGGACGAGGTCCACCACGTACCCGGTCTCGAACGTGAACACGCCGTCCGGCGCCAGCATCGCGCGGATGCCCGCGACCAGATCGGGCAGGTCGTCCACGTTGGCGAAGACGTTGTTGGCGGTGACGATCGCCGCCGCCCCCCGCGCCGTGCGAAGCTCGCGCGCCAGCGCCTCGGTGAAGAACGCGTTCTCGGTGGGCACGCCCGCCGCATTGGCGCGCCGGGCCTGATCCCGTGCCGGGTCCACGCCCAGCACCGCGAACCCGCGTGCCTTGAAACTGCGGAGCAGCGTGCCGTCGTTGCTGCCGATGTCGAGCACGAGCGACCCGGGCGCCGCCCCCGTCCAGTCCGCCAGCCGCGCCGCGTAGCGGTCGAAGTGCTCCGACAGGCCGAGCGAGATCGACGTGTTGTAGATGTACTCGCGATACAGCAGCTCGGGGTTCACCACATCCGGCAACTGCACCAGCGCACAGTCGAGGCAGATCGCCACGTCCATCGGGTAGCACGGCTGCACCTCGCCGGCCCGCGCGGCCGGCAGGTAGTGATCGCCGCACGGCGTCGGCTCGCACCGCATGACGATGTCGAGCCGCGGCGATCCGCACATCCGGCACGTCGTGCGCCGGCGATACGCCTCTGTCATTTCTTTTCCCTCCGCGCCCGCGTCACCGGCAGATCCCTGAGCGGGCTCATGCGCCGCACCAGCGCCTCGTGCCACTGCACCGACACGCCCCCGTCCACCACCAGCGACTGCCCGGTCATGAACGCGGCGTCCCGGCTGCACAGGAAGGACACCACCGACGCGATCTCGGCGGCCGTGCCCATGCGCCCCAGGGGAATCATCTCTTCGTAGAGTGCGCGCAGCGCCCGCTGCGCCTTGTAAAAGGCCCGGGCCTCGTCCTTTACGATCGTGCCCGACGACACCGCGTTCACGCGGATGCCTCGGGCCGCGAGGGCCACCGCGTAGTACCGCGCCAGTTGCGTCAGCCCCGCCTTCGCCACGTGGTAGCTGAGCGGCTGCTCGGCAGCCACGAAGCGGTCGGCAATGGAGCTGACCACCACGATGGCGCGTTCGCCCCGGCGCGCGAAGCGCGGCACCGCGAGGTCCACCACCTGGCGGGTCGCCGTCAGCGTCGTGGCCATCTCGCCTTCCCAGTCGTCGCCGTCGCCCCGGAAGCGCTGCAGGCAGACGAGGCGGGCCAGCGGGCCGCCGGCCTTGACGAGGGCCGGGATGACCGCCGCCACGGCCTCTGGATCGGCGAGGTCCGCCTGCCAGCACCGCACCCGCCGGCTGGCGAAGGGCGTGGCGGGCGCCCGGCGGGCGACGACCGACACGGTGCAGCCGTCCTCGAGGAAGCGGGTGACCACCGCGCGTCCGATGCCGCGCGTGCCGCCGACGACGAGCGCGTGCGGACGCGTCATCGGCTCTGCCCCGCGCGCCACTCGCGCACCTGCCGCTCGAGCGCCTCGAGAAACACGCGCACGGCCGCGGGGTCCTCGTCCGCCGGCGCCCACGGCGCGAACTCCGACTCCTCCCGGCGCAGCGGGCCCGAGGTCACCTCGTGGAACACCAGCCACTCGGAGCGGATGATCAGCGAGTGATAGATCGGCTCCGACATCCGGTAGTAGAACGGCCGGCCGCTGGCCAGCTCCCCCATCCCGATCGCTTCCGTGACCGCGCCGGCCTCGTCGAACAGCACGAGGTCCACCTCGCCCCGCAGGATGTGCATCGACTCGGCCTTGCCGAGATGCCGGTGCGCGCGCACGTAGGCCTCGCGGTGGTGGACGATCAGCATCTCGTGGAGGCGGTCGTCCGGCGACTGGTGGGTGCACAGGCGCGTGCGGCGACGAGGCATCGGGTCGGCCTCGGCCACCAGCGCGTCGATGTCCGCGCGGTCGACGCGGACCACGCGCTCGTCGCTGTAGAACACCTCGGGGCTGACCTTGCGGGCGCGCATCACAGCTCCAGCGCCACCGCGCTCGACGGGAAGATGGACTTGAAGACGCCGCCACGTTCGACGAACGCGGCCTGGCGGTCCATCACCTTCTGCTCCGAGAGCGGGTTCAGGCCGAGCAGGCACAGCTTGATGTCGGTTTCGGCCAGCAGGACGTCGGATCCGACAATCGGCAGGCGCGAACCCGGCATGTAGAGACCGCGCTTGTTCGGGTTGTCATCGACGACGAACTCGATCAGGCCGGGGGCATTCATGATGGTGAGGAAGGTGACGGCGAGATGCCCGGCGCCGAACATCGCGATGCGGCCCTCGGTCTGGCGGTAGTGCGCCAGGTACTGCCGGAACGCCGTGCGCCGGGCCTCGAGGCGTGCCGCAAACCCGGCGCCGCGCGCGCATTCCTCGGCGGCGACCGCGGCATCCACCCCGGCGGGCGGCGCCACGCGCAGGATCGCCACGAGCGAGTTCTCGAAGGGATAGATGTAGTTGCGGAAGAACACCGTCTCGAAGCCGAGCAGCCGCAGGCTCTGCTGGAACGTCCCGGGTGTGAAGTAGAGCGTGTGTTCCTCCCAGAGCGTCGTGGGGTCGCCGGCATCCAGCGCGCGCTGGCAGTCGGGCACCTCGACGACCACATAGCCGCCCGGCGTCACGAGCGCGGCCAGTGCCTGGAAGAACTCGCGCGGATCGTAGGCGTGCTCGGCGACGTGGCGCACCAGCAGCACGTCCGCGGCGCCGCGCCGCGCCGCAATGCGTCGCGCAGCCGGTTCGGTGAGATACAGCTGCAGCGTCTCGGCGCCGTGGCCGCCGTGCACCCAGTCCAGCTCGAGATCCTCGCGCAGATCGAGCCGCCAGCGCCGCTCGATGCCGAGCCGCGTGAGCCGATCGAGCGTGGTGTCGTCCTTGAACGACACGCCCGCCATGACCGAGCCGGGACCGATGCCCGGCAGGTCCCGGATCACCCGCGCCAGTTCGTCGAGATGGGCCTCGGGCTCGCTGTAGGTCACCCAGTCGTAGGCCGGCAGCAGCGCCTCGGCCGGAAACGGCTCCCGCATCTGCAGCATGCCGCACGCGGCACACTGGACGATGCGGAGGGGATAGGTGGTCTCGGGCGCGTCGGGCGACGCCAGGAAGCGGTTGCCGATGGGCTGCAGGCCCGCGTCGAACACGGGCGCGAGCGGCGCCCCGCCGCAGATGTAACAGTCGTGTCCGCTCACGCGCGCGTCTCTCCCTCGGCCTGCAGCGTGCGCCGCAGCCCGCGCTCCAGGCCGGTGAACTCGAAATCCGGGAACGCCTGCCGCACCCGGGTGTTGTCGAACTGGTGGTCGACCTTGTCCTTCGATCGCGGCCGCGACGACACCACCGGCCGCTGCCCGGTGATCGCCTCGATGGCGGCCAGCGCGTCGGCGAACGTGTAGCTCGTCCCGCTCACCACGTTCAGGACCCCCGTCACGTCGCTCTCCAGGAGCCGCGTCGTCAGCGCGACGACATCGTCGAGGTAGATGAACTCGCGGCGTTCCTCGCCGTCGCCCCAGAGCGTAATCGGTTCGCCCGCGAGCGTCTTCCGCAGGAAGCCCGAGGGGCCGTAGTAGTACGCGGGCTCGTGGGGGCCGTAGACGAGCGCGGGGCGGACGATCGCCACCGACGTGCCGGGGTGCTGCCCGGCCATCTTCAGGATCAGCCGCTCCGAGGCGAACTTGCCGATGCCGTAGAACGAGGTGGGCTCGGGCGTCGTGGCCTCCGAGATGACCGGGTGGGGCACGTCCTCGCCGTAGACCGCGGCGCTGCTGAAGTAGACCACGCGCTTCACCGGCCGCGCCGCCAGCGCCCGGCCGACGTTGATCGTCATGGCCAGGTTCCTGGCGAAGATCTCGGGTGTGTCACCGAGCTGCTTCTTGATGGCGGCGCACACCACCACCGCGCCCTCGGGGTCGAGCAGGTCGGTGAGCGCCTCGACCGACTCGTCCCGGGTCAGGTCGAGCGGGGGAATGGACCGGCCGATGACCGAGTGGCCGCGGGCGGCCAGCGCCGCGGCGACGCGGCTCCCGATGTAGCCGCTGTGCCCGAGCACCAGCACGCTGCGCGGCGCAGGGACCGTCATGTCGTCACCGGCCGGGACTGCGCCCGCGTGCCGACGCCGAGGGCGAACAGATAGTGCGCCAGCTTGTGGAAGCCGGTGTGCACCACTTCGTCGTTCATGGAGAAGATGAAGACCTCGTGGAAGTGCCGCTGCATCACGGCCTTCAGGTCGGGGGCCGTCTTGCAGTTGACGTGCCCTTCCTTGCTTCCGGGCGAGGCGTAGGGCTGGGACTCGAGCGACGGCATCCCGATGATGACGACGCCGGGGGCGTCGACCGACGCGGCCATGTTCGCCAGGAACACATCCTCATCCGCCGCCGGAATGTGCTCGAGCACGTCGAGCGCGTAGGCCGCGTCGAAGCCGCCCGCGACCGGGCCGTCCATCATGTCGTGCACGCGGCATTCGAACGCCCACGGCTCTTCCATGGCGGCATTGGCGTCCTCGACGAACACGGCGTCGAAGTCGATGCCGACCAGCTGGCCGACTTCCTGCTTCACCACCCGGCTCGCCCACCCGTCGCCGACGCCGACTTCGAGCACGCGGGCCTTGCCGCTCAACATCTTGGCGACGAACTTGTAGCGCGCGAGCACGATGCCCAATCGCTTGGGATCGGCGTGCCAGGCGGCATTGGCGCGCAGGCCCAGGCGCGTGAAGCCCTTGCTGTCGCGCAGGGACACGTGCGCCTGATACTGCTTTTCACGGGTGTGGTCGGCCATCGCTAGTGTCCCGACTCAGAGATTCGTTGACAGATATTTCGGGCGCGGCGCCCGACTGGCAAGGCGCGACGAGTGAGCATATTGCGCATATGTGAACGAGGAGCAACGCCGCCAGACGGGATGCCCCACTCGAAATATGTCGACGAATCTCTGAGTCGGGACACTAATCCATCCTGACGATCACGCGGCCCGCTTCGCCGCGCTTGACCACGGCAATGGCCTCGTTGATCTCGTCGAGCGGGAACTCGTGTGTGACGAGGCCGTCCAGGGTCATGCGCCCCGACGCCACCAGCCGCGCCAGCCGCGGGATGTCGATGTGGGGCTCGGCGCCGCCGCCGTGCGACCCCCTCAGCACCTTCTTGAAGTGCAGCGGCAACGAGTAGATCGAGATGTTGTCGCCCTTCCTCGGCACGCCGACCAGAATGGTCTTGCCGTCGGGGTGGGTCGCGTCGTACGCCAGTTCGATCACGCGGGCGTTGCCCGTGGTATCGATCACCACGTCGGCGCCCTGTGGTCCGACGATGTCTCGAATCCGCTGGCCCAGCGTGTCCTGCGGCCCCGACACCAGCGTGTGCGTGGCCCCGAACCGGGTCGCCCACGCCAGCTTCGACTCGACCATGTCGACCGCGACGATCGGGTTGGCCGACACCATCCGCGCCGCCTGCACCAGGTTGATGCCGACGCCGCCTGTGCCCAGCACCACCACCGACTGGCCGATCTGCACACCGGCGTCGCGATTGATGACCCCCGTGGCGGTCGTCACGGCGCAGCCGAAGAGCGGCGCCAGGCGCACGTCGAGGCCTGGCGGCATCTTCGTCAGCCGGTTCTCCGAGACGATGCACTCGTCGTTGAAGGTGGTGACCCATCCCGCGTGGACCGTGATGCCATTCCAGTCGTACGACGGCGGGTCGCACTGCAGGCCAAGGCTCGGACGCCAGTGCATCACCACGGTGTCGCCCACCGAGACGTGCTTGACGCCCGGCCCTGTGGCCTGCACCACCGCCGTGGCCTCGTGCCCCAGCAGGTGCGGCAGGAACTTGTCGGCCCCCTTGGCGCCCTCGATCTCGTTGATCTGGGCCCCGCAGATGCCGCTGTACAGCACCTTCACCTGCACCTGGCCGAACGACAGCGTCGCCGGCATCGCGAGTTCGGCGATGACGAGCGGCTTCTTGAGTTCGACGAGGATGGCTGCTTTCACGCTCGCCTTTATTCGAAGTAGATGAACTCGTAATCGCCGGTGAAGCCGAAGTGGCGGTACAGCCAGATCCACTCCGCCGTGTCGAAGAACGACTCGCACGTCAGCGCCCAGCACTGCAGGTTGAACTGCTCGAGCTCGTTGCGGTAGCTCTCGAGCATGATGTAGCCCTGCTTGCCGACGCGCTCGATCTCGGCGCACGCCGTCTTCAGCTCGAACAGGCGGAGGTTGTGCAGGCAGCCGAGCGACAGCACCAGGTCGAAGTACTTGTCGCCGAAGGGATACGCGTCCTGGGCGCGGTACTGGAACAGATGAGGCCGGATGGCCTCCGGCGCGTCCGCGAGGCCGTGCTTCGAGATGTCGAAGCCGATCACCTCCGCCTCCGGGCCGAGGATCTGCTTGATCTCGTGAATCAGGAAGGCCTTGCCGCAGCCGACATCGAGGATCTTCGACGTGGGTCCGAGCTTGTAGTGGTCGATGAACTGCTGGGCCACCGGCTTCCAGCGGCCGTCGTACTTGTAGCCGCCGTAGCCGTACCGGCGGTCGCCGTCCCAGTAGTCGAACTCGTACTCCTTCGCCTTCAGCATGCAGTGGACCTTGTCGTCCACCATGCGGGCCAGGTAGTCGCGCTTGGTCCGCTTGTGAAGGGGCGTGATGATGTTGAGAAGCTGTCCCATCGAGTGCTCCTGCTGTTCGTGATAATCGGTATCAGGACGTGCGCGGTGCGAGCAGGTCCTGCACCGTGGCGATCGTCCGCTCCACGGTGATGCCGCAGTGCTCCATCATGCTGGCCTGTGAGCCGTAGCCGTGCGGGAACACGTCCTCGATGCCGATACGCTTGAAGCGCTTGACCGGCTCGAAGGCGCGTTCGGCGAGCACTTCCGCCACGGCGCCGCCGAGGCCGCCGATGACGGTGTGCTCTTCAATCGTCACCACGGCCTTGACGCGACCGGCGTGCGCCAGCAATGCCTCGAGGTCGAGCGGCTTGACGGTGTGCATGTGCAGCACGGTGCAACCGATGCCCTGGCTGCCGAGCGCGGTGGCCGCCTCCAGCGCGATCTTGGCGGTGATGCCCGTGGTCACGAGCAGCGCGTCATCGCCCGTCGCCATCGGAATCGCCTTGCCGATCTGGAATGGCAGGGCGGGTGACGACACGACCGGGTCGCCCCCCTTGCCGAGGCGGATGTACATCGGGCCAGGATAGTCGACCGTCTGCGGGATGAGCCGCTTCATTTCCTCGGCATCGCACGGCGCGACGATCGCCATGTTGGGGATCGAACGCATGATCGCCAGGTCGTCGATCGCCAGATGCGTCGGCCCGAGCGGCGCGTAGACCACGCCGCCCCCGTTCGAGATCAGCCGCACCGGCACGTTGTGCAGGCCGAGGTCGAGCACGTTCTGCTCGAAGCACCGGCGCGTCAGGAACGTGGCGATCGTGTTGACGTAGACGATCTTCCCTTCGAGCGCCAGGCCGGCCGCCATGCCGACGATGTTCATCTCGCTGACGCCTTCCATCAGGAAGCGCCCGGGGATCTCCCTGGAGAACTCGGCGAGCGTGCCGACGCCCAGGTCGGAACCGATGAAGACGATGCGCTCATCGCTCTTGGCGAGCTGGTACACGAGGTCGAGGCTGGTCTTGCGCACTTAGCGGCCCTCCAGAGCGGCGAGCAGACGTTCGACATCCTGCGGCCCGACCTTGTTCTGGTGGTGCCATTCCATGTTGTTCTCGGCGAACTTGATGCCCTTGCCCTTGACGGTGTGGCAGATGACCGCGGTCGGCCTGCCGGTCTCGGCCGGCAGGGCGCGGAGCGCCGCCTGCAACTGACCGACGTCATGGCCATTGACTTCGACCACGCCGAAGCCGAAGGCACGCCACTTGTCCACCAGTGGCTCCAGATCCTGCACCTCGGCGGTGCTGCCGTACGACTGGTGCTTGTTGTAGTCGGTCAGCACGCAGAAATTCTCCAACCGGTGCTTGCCGGCAGAGAGCGCCGCCTCCCAGATCGATCCCTCGTTCGACTCGCCGTCGCCAATCACGACGAAGACGCGGGCGCCCGACGTGTCCATGCGCGCGTTGAGCGCCATCCCGAGCCCGATCGACATGCCGTGGCCGAGGCTGCCCGTCGACGCCTCGACGCCGGGGATGTGATGTTCCGGGTGGCCGCCGAGCAGGCCGTCGCTCTTGCAGAACTTCCAGAGTTCCGCCTCGGGAATGAACCCCTTGTCGGCGAGCAGTGCGTAGAGGGCGAGGCAACCGTGGCCCTTGCTCAAAATGAACCGGTCGCGCCCGGGCCACTTCGGCTGCGCTGCGTCGAACCGCAGCACATCGTCGTACAGCACGCGCAGGATCTCGACCAGCGAGAAGGCCGCGCCCACGTGGCCGCGCTGGCCGGCGCCGAGCGTGCGGATGATCGTGCGACGCAGCGCGAGGGAGCGCTCGTCCAGGCCAATCGACAGGGGATCACTCATGGTCATTCACACCAGATACGGATTGTCGGCATACTGCGCGGCAATCCGGTCGGCCAGCGCCTCGGCCTTCGCGGCCTGCGCGGCCCGGACCTCGCGCGACGACGAGGCGCGCCGCTCGGAAAGGAAGTCGTTGAGGATGATCAGGCACCACTTCAGGCCGAACAGCGGGTAGACGAGCCGCGTCCGCTCGCGGAGCCGGCTGACGTCCGCATACGCCTCGAGACAGCCGCGGGCGAACCGGTGCTTCAGGTCCTCGGCCAGCGCCATGCCCGGGTGCAGCAGGTAGTCGGAGACGGTCTTGGCGGGGTCGTCCCAGCCGAAGTACTCGAAGTCCACGAACGCCAGCCGGCCGTCGGGGCGCCGCACGGCGTTGTGAAACCCGAAATCGGAAGGGCTCAGGGTGCGCGACTCCTGCGGCAGGGCGGCGGCCGGCGCCACGCCCCATCGCCCGGCCGACACGGCCACCCAGCGCTCGACGTCGGCGACGAGCGGCCGGAACCTCCGGTCGATCCATGCCCGCAGCCGGCGGTCCTGGTCGTCGGCCGCCAAGGCCGCCTCGAGTCGTGTCAACCGTGTCCCTACGCTCTCCACCACGTCCGCGATTGAAAAACAGGCCTCCGACGCCGCAGGCAGACCACGGCTGCCCTCCGCTCCACTCAGTCGCCTCAGATTGGCGAGGAAGTCGATCGAGGCCTGAATGTCGGCAACGCCGACATCGGTGCCGGCCGCGCTCCGGCCGTCAATGAACTCGAAGACGGCGCAGTTGCGCGCCCGGTCCATGGCGATCGGCCGCGGCACGACGCGCACATCATTCTGCCACAGGAAGCCGAGCGCGCCGAATTCCACGCCCAGGCGGTCGCGGCCGTCCCCGGGATCGCGGCGATAGAACTTGAGGACCACGGACTCGGCGTCCGCACCCGCCGCCGGCGCCAGATCGACCCGGAACACGCGGCTGTTGCGGCCCTGCCCGATCGGCTCGGCCGCGAGCGCCCGGCGCCCCGTCAGCGCCTGGCAGGTCCCGGCGGCGTCAGGAAGGCCGGCCAAAGACATGGTCATGAATCGCCTGCCAGTCCGGAAGCGCCACCGTCCCGTCCGCGTCCCCGCCAGACGGCTCCGGCGTCAGCAGGATCTTCGTCACGTCGGACGGGAACGACGGCTCCGCGAACACCTCTTCAAGGTCGTCGACGAACAGCGTGCAGCCCAACTCCCGGATGCGGGCGACCTTCGCCTCGCGCGTGGACTCGAAGAAGACGTGATCGCGGCGGAACCCCAGGCCGGCGGGGTCGAAGAACCCCTGCGCCTCCATCCACCCGAGCGCCGCCTCACGCAGGTTCGTCCGTGTGTCGTCGTACCCCGCGTACGGCGTCTTGTGGCTGACGATGAAGACGCGGAGGTCTTCGGCGCGGCAGCGGCGGATGAACGCATCGACGCCGTCGATGAGCTGCGCGGCTCCCATCAGCGGCCCGTAGACCAACCCCTGCACCTTCTGCCACTCGATGTCCCCGTCGGGCAGCCGCCGGATCTCGTCGCGCACCACGCGCTTGTTGATGTCGGTGCCGGGGGCAATGAGGCCCCGCTCCCGCGCCGTGCGGTGGATCAACGCGTCGTAGGTGACGATCGTATTGTCGAAGTCGAGGCCGACGACGGGCGTCATGCGTGGGGACCCTGTTCGTCAGGCTCGGTCGGCAGTCCGAGCACGCGCCTCCAGACGTCGAGCAGCGCATTGAAGCGCAGCGTCGACCGGTCCGCCAGGTGCGCGTGGCCGGCCTCGACACGCAGCTGGCCGATCGACGCGAGCCGTTCGAGGCGCGAGGCGATCATCCGGGAGGCGCTGTAGCGCTCGAGCAACCCTTCGATGTCGAGCGGCCCGCTCCAGGCGACCTGCAGCAGCAGGTGCATGTGCAGCGAGGTCTCCGCGATGTTGACCACGTCGAGATACAGCACGGCGATCACGCCGTAGACCGCCGCCACATAGGCGAGCGTCGCCGCCGCCTCGCCCCACGATGTCGTGGCCACCAGATCCAGCGCCCAGACGGCCGCCAGGAGCGCCACGAACCCGAGGGCGATCGCCACGAGCGCGGACCGGTGGGCGGACGGCGACCGCCCCGCACGATCGAGCACACGGTGCGCGGCGCCGTGCAGCACGAAGATGACGAGCGGGCTGCACACGAGCAGCACGAGCAACAGACCGAGCGCGGGCATGTTACCCACCGCCTCCGTCACGCAGGCCGACGGCATGCCGGTACCACAGCACCAGGCCCGTCAACAGGCGCCCGCGGGACCCGAGCCGGAGCCGCGCGCCGTCCACCGACACGAGGCCCGCGCCCTCGAGGTTCCGGATCCGCTCGTCGGTGAGCGCCCCGGCCAGGAAGGGCAGGTCGAGCGCGCCGACCGCCAGGCGGCCGCCGGCCCGGTCGATCCGCTTGAGGATCTCGACCGAGGGGCTGAACGCCGAGATGAGCGTGTAGCCGATGGTGTACGCGGCCGCCAGCACGTAGTGCAGGAGCAGGACCGCGGCCAGCTCCAGCGGGCCCGGCGCGACGGCCCACGCCACGGCGGTCGCCACCGGGCCGAAGATCACCACGAGCCACGGCAGCCACGCGCGGTAGGACGCCGGGCGCCGCACCCGCCAGACGATCGCGTGCAGCACCAGCCCCCCGGCAAACAGGGCCAGCGCCTGGCCCAGGATGAGGCTCATGGCGGTCACGTGAGATGGATCGCCTGCATCGTCTTGATGTTGTAGTAGCGGATGTCGGTCATCGAGTCGGGGATGCGGCCGGCCTTGAACTGCTCCACCAGCCCGCGCGCCGCATCCTCGATCGTGCGACTGGGCACGAAGCCGAGCTCGCGACGGATCTTGTCCGAGGAGATGTGGTACGAGCGATTGTCATCGGTCGGGGTCGTGACGATCTCGGTCGCCGTGCCCACCACATTGCGGATCATCTCGGCCAGCTCGCTCACCGTGTGGTTCTCGTATCCGGCATTGAAGGTCCGGCCGGCGATCTGCGCGGCGGGCGCCGCCAGGGACATGAGATACACGTCCGCCATGTCCTCGATGTGGATGTTCGGACGCTTCTGCGCCCCGCCGAACACGGTGATGCGGCCGCTGTTGACCGCGTAGTTCGTCAGGATGTTCACCGTGAGGTCGAGCCGCAGCCGCGGGGAATAGCCACAGACCGTCGCGGGGCGGAGGACCAGGGTCGTGAAGTCGGGCGACTGCGCCTTGAGCAGCACGTCTTCACACATCGCCTTGAACTTCGAGTAGTCGGTCAGCGGTTCGAGCGGCAGCTCCTCGGTCACGTTCTGATCCGGCTTGATGCCGTAGACGCTCGACGACGAGGCGTAGATGAAGCGCTTCACCCCCGAGTCGCGCGCGACGTCGACGAGGCCGAAGAAGGCGTCGTAGTTGATCGACTTGCCGAGGTCGGGGTTCAACTCGAAGCTCGGGTCGTTGGAGATGCACGCCAGGTGGATCACCGCGTCGCAGCCGGGCATCTTCTTCTCGAGCAGCGCGCGGTCGCGGATGTCGCCCTTGATCTGCTCGAGGCTGGGGTGGTCCTTCACGGCGTCGAGCACGTGGTCCCCGTAGATGTAGAGGTCGAGCACCTTGACGCGGTAGCCCGCGTCGAGCAGCTTGGGCACGAGCACGGCGCCGACGTAGCCGGCGCCGCCGGTCACAAATACGGTTGTCGCTTGGTTCTCAGTCATCTGAAGGCGTCCACTCCCTGAATTGTGCGGTCCTGGTCATCTGAGCGGCGGCCGTGCCGCTCGGCGTCACTACACCGTGTCCCACTCGCCGTCGGCCACCACCGTCGTGCCCGACCCGATCAATCCGGCGCCCCGCACGACGACATCGAACAACCGCGAGGCGCTGTAGTACACGTCCGGGTTGACCGTATAGAAGAGCGTCTGCGCCCGGTCGTAATAGCCCTCCCGCGCGATCAGCACCGTGACCGAGTACTGGCCGTCGACGAGGAGGAGGCGCGGAATGCGCAGACGGATCGTGCCACACTTCTGGCGCGCCGCGCTCAGCGTGAGGTCGCGGGCAATCCAGCGGCTGACGTCCTGGACGCCATCCCGCTGCCAGGCGATGACGACCTGCGGGCGCTCGTCGAACGCGGGGTCCATCAGCGCGTAGTCGATCTCGATGCCCGCCGCCTCGCCGTGCCGGAGGCTGTGGGTCGCCCGGCCCTGCGCGTCAACGGATCGGACGGCGCTCACGACGAGCGCCCCGCTCCCGTGCATCCCGGTCGTGTTCAGCCCCAGCCCCGCGTCCGCCGTCGACCACCGGGCGTCGGCAAACGCCAGCTCCGCGGTGTTCCACGCACTCGCCGTGCCGCCGAGCCGTCCGATCACCGCCGATTGCCCCCCGTGGAAGACCTCGACGGACAGGTCCGGGGCCACCTCGCTCCAGTAGCTCACCACCAGCTTCGCGTCCGGCTCCGCCGCCGGATCGAACGCAATCGTCCCGGCGGCCTTGTGAAACGCGCTGCCGTAGTTCTTCAGCACCCGGCCCGCGCGCCCCTGCCAGTCGCCCGGCTCGCCCCAGGCCGTGCCTTCCTGCTGGAGCCGGGACGGCAGGCGCTCGTCGAACGCGTCGGCGCCCAGGGGCAGGGCCGCCACCTCCCGCCCGCCCACCTCCACCGCGATGCGCGAGAAGTGCACGGGGCTCGGCGCCGGCCTCCCCGCCGGCGCCTTGATCTCCACCAGCACCGACGACCCGGCGCGCCGGCCGGCCGAGGTGAGCTCGCGCATGCGGCTCAACTGCTTCGCCCGAAGCCGGCTCTCCTCCTGCTGCCGAATCGAGTCCTCGTAGGCCTTCACCACCTGCGGCCCCTCGCCGTCCATCAGCACGGTGCCGCGGTCGATCCAGATCACGCGCGGGCAGATGCTGATCGCCGAGTAGATGTCGTGGGTGACCAGCAGCAGCGTCGTCCGGCCCGTGTCGCACAGGCTGCGCATCCGTTCGTAGCTCTTGTGCGCGAAGTACGCGTCGCCGACGCCGAGCACCTCGTCCAGCACGAGCAGATCGGGCGTGATGGACGTGGAGGTCGAGAACATGAGGCGGACGCCCATCCCGGTCGAGTACGTCTTGACCGGCTGATCGATGTAGGTCTCGAGCTCGGCGAACTCGATGATCTCGGCGCAGCGCCGGTCGGCCTCGGCGCCGGTGACGCCCATCTGCGCCAGGTAGGCGTAGACGTTCTCCCGCCCGCTGAAGTCCGGATGGAACCCCGTGCCGATCTGCAGCAACGCATGCACCCGTCCGGCGACGGTGAGCTCGCCGGACGTGGGCTCGATGACGCTGGTCACGAGCTTCAGGAACGTGCTCTTGCCCGCCCCGTTGCGTCCGATGATCGCGACCTTCTCCCCGCGACGGATGTCGAGCGAGACCCCGTCCAGGGCCGGGTGCTCCGAGTAGGCGCCGGGCCGCTGGCCGAGCAATCCGAACATGTCGAGGAAGCGGTACTGCGGCTTCGCGTAGAGCCGGTAGACCTTGCGCAGGTCCCGCGCGCGGATCACGATGTCGTTCATGGCTCTCGCCGGCCCTGGCTTACGGGCGCCCAGCCCATCTCGTCGACCTCGACGTCGGTCTCGAGGCTGGACTCGGGCAACGCGTGCGCCACGGTCAGGACGTAGCGGCCAGGCGTCATGACGGGCAGCGCGACGTCGAACCGGCCCGGGGTCGTCACGGTGACCGCGGACGCCCAGCGGTCGCCGCTCAGCACGCCGATCGTCAGTCCTCCGGCGCGCACCTGCCCGCGCGCGAGCACGAACGCGGGTGCGTGGATCGCCCGCTCGGGCCATTGCAGGACGTAGCCGAACCGCGCGTCGGCGGTCCCCGTCATCGACCACCCACGGGGCCCGGTTCGCACCAGAGACGCACGGGCCGACGCGTCGGCCGGATCCACAGGCTCGGCGACGGCGACAGGCCCCGATCGGAACGGAAGCAGGTCCTCGGTGTCCGGCGCGTCCGGCGTGGCCGCCGGCGGGTTCGCGAGGAAGTCGCCGGCCAGTTCCCCAAGCAGCGCGTTGCCCCGGCTGTTGAGATGCCCATCCACGGTGAAGTACAGGCGCTCGCCCGCGCGGGCCGCGGCGGTGAAGGCCGGCGTGAGGTCGAGAAACGCGATCCCCGCCTGACGCGCGTAGCGTGCCAGCACCGGCTCGAGTCCGCCCACCTCGCCCGTCCCATTCGTCACGTAGGCCGCGCGGCGCTCCGGCGCCAGCAGCGGGAGGTAGACGCGCTCCTTGGACGGGATCCAGATGAGCGCCATCTCGGCGCCACGCGACTCGATCTCGAGCCGCAGCCGCTCCAGGCTTTCGAAGTAGTCCTGCAGATGGGGATAGTAGGCGCCGCCGGGCTCGAAGGCGGCGGGTGGATTGACGGCGAAGACGTGTCCGCCGATCAACTGCAGCGGGAACGTCCCCGCACGCCCGTCCGGGAAGTGCTCCACCCGCGGCGCGTCCGGGGCCACCCTCGATGAGGCGCCGAACGCGTACTTCGCCAGGTTCCACGCCACCGACCGCCGGTCGAGCCAGCCGCCGCCGGTGTTGATGAACTCGCCGTCCGGGTTCTCACGCTGGATCCACTCGAGAAAGCCCAGCCCCTGGTCGTTGGCCTCCCAGGCGCGCCGGTTGGCGACGTCCGAGATGTCGTTGACGAACGAGAAGACACCCACCCGGCGGTGTGCACGCGCCCCGGCGAAGGACCGATAGGCGGCCCGGTAGGTTTCCGGCCCCCACCCGCCGACCGCCAGGTTGTACACCGGCAGCCCCACGCGCTCCCGGACGACCCAGGCGGCCGGCCTGGGGACGACGAACGTCGACATGAAGCTGTCGCCCAGCGTGACCAGCTGCGGGTCGCCCGGACCCGGCTCGTCGGGCGTCAGAAACCCCTCGGCGGTGACGACGTGATCGTAGGGCTCGCCGTCTTCGTTCACGCCGGTGAACCGGGCGTTGGGCTCGAACCGCCAGCCCACGTCCGCCGCCGCCACCCGCCGCTGGAGGTTGGGGCCGGCCTCGCGCAGGCGCCCGTAGATCCCGGGGTGGGCATCCTTGATGTCTCGGTGCACGAAGATCAGGACCGGCACCGGCAGCCGCGCCACGACCGTGCGCAGGGCGATCTCCACCGCCAGCACGCCGAGGCCGGCGGCGACGAGCACGATGCCCACGCGGGCGGCCCTACGCATCGGTCACCCGCGGCCCTCCAGGCGCCGCAGACAACCTGACCCGTCGACGCGATACCCGGCGCCACACGCCTGGCACACCGCCTCGGCGGGCGGGACGGCCCCCGACGCCAGCTTGACCCCGCACGCACAGACCCAGCCCGTGACCCTGCCCGGGTTGCCGACGACCAGCGCGTGCGCCGGCACATCCTTCGTCACGACCGCACCGGCGCCGATGAACGCGTAGGCGCCGATCGTATTGCCGCACACGACCGTGCAGTTGGCGCCGAGGCTCGCGCCGCGCTCCACCAGCGTGCGGCGATATTCGTCCTTGCGCGAGACATGGCTGCGCGGGTTCACGACGTTCGTGAACACCATCGACGGTCCACAGAAGACGTCGTCTTCGAGGATGACGCCGGTGTAGATCGACACGTTGTTCTGGATCTTCACGTTGTCGCCGATCACGACGTCCGGCGACACGACGACGTTCTGCCCGATGTTGCAGCGCCGGCCGATCGTCGCGCCGGACATCACGTGCGAGAAGTGCCAGATCTTCGTCCCGGCGCCGATCGCGCAGCCCTCATCGACGTAGCTCGATTCGTGCACGAAGTAGTCGGGCATGGTGGTCAAGTCTTTAGTCTTTAGTCTTTAGTCTTTAGTCTTTAGTTGTGAGTTGTGAGTTGCGAGTCGTAAGTCAGTCCCCGCCTACGTTCGGGTGTCGTGCCGACGGCGTTGAAATCGGCGCCTGGCGGATCCGCGCCGTCAGTTCCACCGAGGGACGTGCGTCGGCGATGCCGAAGCCCCGTCCCGCCATCGTCTCCTCGTAGACCCGCGTGTGCAGGTCGCCGAACCCCTCGCTGAACTCCACCTCGTCGCCATCCACCGTGATGGACCGATGCGTCGTCTTCACCCCGGGCTCCGGCGTGAAGGGCAGGTCGGACGCGTCGGTGGACAGGAACCACTGCACGTCGGCGTGCTCGAGGGTGATCGCGCCCGCCGCCCGTTGGAGTGCCCGCACATGCACCTCCGACGACTGCACGGGGCCGAACAGCCAGATCAGAAGATCGAAGAAGTGGATCCCGATGTTGGTGACGATGCCCCCGGAGCGCTCCTCCTGGCCCTTCCACGACACCTGGTACCAGCCGCCCCGTGACGTGATGTACGTCAGCGACACCTGGTGCCGGCGGCCCGCCTCCGCGCGGAGGCGCTCGCGCAGGGCGATGAGCTGCGGATGCACACGCAGTTGGAGCACCGTCCACACGCGACACCCCGTCTCGCGCTCGAGTTCCTCGAGGGCGTCGAGATTCCATGGGTTGATGACGATCGGCTTCTCGCAGATCGCGTGCGCGCCCGTACGAAGGGCCAGCCGGATATGGGCATCGTGCAGGTAGTTCGGCGAGCAGATGCTCACGTAGTGGACGCGCTGCGCCTCCGGCCCGCGCCGCAGCTTCTCGAGATGGCGGTCGAACCGCTCGATTTCGGTGAAGAAGCGGACGTCGAACTCGAAGCGGTCCAGGATGCCGACGGCATCGTGCGGGTCAATCGCCGCGACGAGCCGGTGCCCCGTGTCCTTGATCGCCTTCAGATGCCGGGGCGCGATGTAGCCGGCCACGCCGGTGATCGCGAAGTTCCGCGGGCTCGCGTGGTCGCTCATGCCTGCCCCTTTGCTGCCGTCTCACGCGCCCCGTCAAGCGCGGCGCTGAACACCTCGGTCAGGCGCGGTGCGGTCACCGTCAGCGAGTACCCGGCCTCGATGGTGCGCCGCCCCTCCGCGGCGAACTGCATGCGCAGCGATCGGTCCGTCAGCAGCCGCTCCAGCTTCTCCACCCACTCGTCCGGCGTGGCCGCCAGGAATCCGTTGACGCCGTCCTGCACGATCTCGCGATTCACCCCCACGGCCGCCGCCACCACCGGCACCCCACAGGCCATGAACTGGATCGCCTTGAAGCCGCACTTGCCCTTCGCCCAGTCGTCGTCGGTCAGCGGGTAGACGCCCACGTCGCAGGTGTTGAAGAGCTCGACCTCGTCGTCGAGCGACCACGGGGCCTCCATCACCGTCAGGCCGGGGAACCGGACCGGACGTCCCGCGCCGCTCACCTTCAGCACGAACGGCGTGCGTGCGGCCACCCTGGCCAGCACCCCCGCGAGTCCCTCCAGGTACGGGAACGTCGTGGGGCTGCCGATCCAGCCGACCACCAGCGGCGCCGCGGGATCCCCCGCGGTCTCCGCGCGCGGCACGAACCGCGTGGTGTCGACCGCGGTCGGGATGACCGTCACGGCGGCATTGTGCTGTCGCGCGTACCGGGCCAGGAACTCGTTGCCGACCACGACCCGTGTGCTGTGCCCCAGCACCCGCGCCACCCGGCCCGGCTGCTTCAGGAAGGAGATGGCCCGGTTGGCCTCGCTCACACTCGGCAGGAAGATCGCATCGTCGAAATCATAGACGATGGGGATCCCGCGACGGGCAATCGCACGCTCCACCCACGGCGGCCCAAGGGGGATGGCCTCCCGATAGAGGAACACGAGATCGTACTGTCCGATGGTCATCAGCTCACGGACGCGCCGCCAGGCGAGCGACACGAACGAGAGGGCCTTGCGGAGATGGTGGCCTGGACGGTACACGAGCCGGAAGAAAGCCGGCGTGTAGAACGGGCTGATCGTCACGTCGAACCCGGCCTCCCGCAGGGACGGCAGGTACTGGGCGATTCGAAAGCGGCACCCCGCGCCTTCCAGCGGGATCGGCGACAGCGCCAGCACCCTCACGCGCCGATCGCGACTCACGCGGATCCACGTCCCCCGGACGCACGCGGCGCGAGCCACACCGCCGCCAGCGCGAGGAGGGCAACGCCGGCAGGCACCAGCCACGCCAGGGGCTCCGGACGCGTCGCCACCACTGGAAGCCCCAGGGCCACGAGCGCGGCGACGAGCGCCACACGCGCGGCTGTCCGCGCCTGATCAGCCGGGGTGTCCGCCATCACGGGACCAAGAACCGCCCGTGCCCGCGACCCGCGCCATGCGCGGGTGAGGGCGTCCACGGCGGCGCCGGCCATACGCCCGGTGGCGCTGCCGGCCACCTGATGCAGCACGGCGGCGTCCTCTGACAGACGAAGCCGCGCGGGCATCGTCACGGTCTTGGCTCCGCCGCCGGCGCGGCATCCACCAGGCGGTCGACGCGGAACGCCAGGCGACCCGCGGGGCCCTGCAGGACCACGTGCACATCGGGCGCCAGGACGACGCCGCCGGTCGCGCAGCGCAGGTAGCCGTCGGCGGCCACACTGGTCGGACACGTCAGGGCGAGGGTCGCCGGCAGATCGAACAGCCCGTCCATCGGCGCCTCCACCGTGCGGCCTTCGGCGATCCGCACACGCGCCACCCCCGGCTGCGCGACGCCGATCGAGAGCGTCTCCGAGATGAGCCCGTCGGCGGCGTTCATGAGCTGACCACCGGTGAGCGCACCCGCCATCTCGCGGGAGATGCCGGCAAACGCCCCGGTGACCTCGAGACGAACCGTCGGCGGCCGTGCGGGACCGGTCACGGTGAAGGACTGCGGAAGCCGCGCCACTTCGCGCATGTAGTCGTAGAGCACGATGTCGTAGGTCCCCGGCTCGAGCGCCGGCAGCGGCACGAACGCCTGTCCCGGGCCGTAGTAGAGGAACGCCGGCCCCTGCACCGGCCCGAACGACACGCGCATATAGGGCCGGAGATGCTCACCGCGGATCTCCACCTGCTGCCCGGTCCCCTGGCTCATCGCGCCGGGCGACACCGAATGCAGGACCGGAGGCGGGTCGCGGAACAGCCGGGCCGCAGCGAACCCGGCCGGCAGGGCCACGAGCAACAGGCCGACGAGCAGCGCATCCACGAGGTTCCAACGTCCGAACACACGACCCTGCGCGTCGATCATGGACATATTCCCCCCCGGAGAGCGCCACGCGCCGCCCTGGTCTCCCGCATTCGACCGGGCGCGAGACAGGCTCCCGCCCTCTCACTTACAGGAAGGAGTACACAAGAGAGGCCGGTCTGCGCCAAGGCGACCGGCCCTTCGTTGCTCCCCGGCCTCGAGGGAGCGTTCATAAATTGAACGCTATTCTCTAACGCCCGGAGAAGTCCTGTCAACCCGTGTGTCATCGACCAGCTCCTCGGAGGGCCGTGCCGCCGATGGGGTCCCCCCCCGGAAGGCGGGCCAGGGCCACGGTGAGGCCCAGCGAGGCGAACCAGACGAGCGCAGGCAGCGCGATTGCCCGGTGCCGGACCAGCGTGCCCATGTTGCCACTGGTGACGGCGACGAGCGCCACGGCCACGACGAGTTGCACCCCGAGCACCGCCGTGAGGAACGGGTCGCGCCGCCACCCCTCCCACAGGCCGATGGGCAGAAGGAACAACAGGCCGTACCAGACGATCTGCTCCGGCAGGAAGGCGAGCGCGGACCGCGACTCCATCGCCCACGGCGCCGGCATCACCACGTAGGCGGCGAGCCCGCCGGCGACGAGCGTCACGCCCTCGCCGAACGTCAGGTCGCCGGGCGCCGGCAGCGTCTCGTAGAAGGCCGGCTCGAAGAGCCGGTACGAAAGGCCGGGCGTGTTGACGTGGTTCCAGTGCTTCTCCGCCGCCCGCGCCACACCCGCGACGATCCGGTCCTGCACGGCGCCCCTCGTCAGGACGATCGGCGCGGCGACGAGCAGCGCCGCCACGAGCACCGCCGCCAGGCGCGGGCGCTGCAGGATGACGGCGGCCAGCACGCCGGCGCCCGTGCCGACGCCGGCGATCACAAGCCCACCGTCACGCAGCGACTGCGCGCCCCATGCCGCCAGCCCCACCACGAGGACGGCGGCGACTCGCAGCGCCCACGACGGATGCCGTGCCGCGGAGACCGTAATTGCCACGACGGCCGCCATCAACGCGAAGAACACCGGCTCCTTCAGAACGGACACCGACCAGGCGAACAGGCTGGGCAGGAACAGCAGCAACGCCAGCCCCCCGAGCGAGGCCGGCAGGCCGAACGAGGGACGCACCGTCCGATACAGCACGACGGCGCCCGCAACGTACAGCAGGACGCTCACCAGATGGACGCCGTAGGGAGACGGCCCGAAGAGCACGTGCAGGACGGCCAGCGGCCACACGATGCTCGTCTGAATCGACGGGTCGTAGGCGTAGAAGGTATCGGCCAGCGAGATGGGGATGCCGAGCGCGAGGTTCCTCAGCCAGATCGATCGACGGATGAAGTAGTCCTCGTCGCCGAAGAACGTGCCGAACGGCGTGGTCTCGTGATCCGTCAGCAGGAACAGCGCGCCGATCACGAGCAGGCGAAGCCCGATGGCCAGCACCAGCATCGTCACGAGCCAGCGGCGCTCCCCTTCGTCCGGCGTCCGCGCCACCCATCGCAGGACGAGGGCGAAGCCGAGACCGGTGACGACAAGAAGGGGCGACAGCGTGTAGAGCACGCCGATGGTCACGCCCGCGGCGAGCACGCGGGGCGTCACGCGCGCGCCTCCTGCAGTACCGCGCCGTAGCGGGACGCGACCGGGTCGCGGCCGTACTTCTCCGAGGAGTGGCGGGCCCCCTCGGCGAGCTGCCCCTGCGCGGCTGGGTCGGTCAGCACGGCGAGGAGTCCCTCCGCGACGGCCTCGGCCGTGTGGGCCTCCACGAGCCGGCCGCTCACCCCGTCCTCCACGATGTCGCGCGTGCCCGGCGACGCGGTGGCCACCACCGGGACGCCGCACGCCATCGCCTCGACCAGCACGTTGCCGAAGCCCTCGTAGCGCGACGTCAGGGCAAAGACATCCGCGCGGGCCATGTACTTCCACGGGTTCGACTGAAACCCGCACCACACGATGGCATCCTCGACGCCGCGTGCGCGCGCGAGGGCCTGGAGGGCGGACGCCTGATCGCCCTGGCCGAGCACGAACAGGGTCGCGGGGACTCGCTCGCGCACCAGCGCCAGCGCCTCGATGAGCAGCGGGTAGTTCTTCGCCTCGGCCAGACGCCCGGCGGCGACGATCACCGGCGCGCGCCACGCGGCGGCGTGCGCGGGATCGAGCGGCTCGGTCGCACCGGCGCGGACGGCGTCGAGGTCCACGGGATTCGGGATCACGCGGAGCTTCGTCGCGTCGACACCCAGGCGCTGCCGCAGATCATCGGCCACCCCTGTGGACGTGGCAATCACCAGGTCCGCCGCGGCGTACGCCCACCTGGCCACGGTCGTGAACAGCGCCTGCGCACCGCGCCCGCGCCAGCCGTAGTCGGCGTCGTCCAGAAACGCGGAGAGCGGGGTCTGCTGGTTGAACACGACGCGCGTGCCCACCCCGGCGGCGCGCGCGGCGGTGAGGACGGTGAAGTAGCTGAGAAACGCGACCACGATCTCAGGACGCGACGCGCGGAGGGACCGGCGCAGGTCGAGCCAGCGGCCGAGGCGCGAGGCGCGCGCGCCGGACGCGACCGTCACACCGGCGTCGACGTCGCCGAGATACGGTCCCTCACGAGAGAACAGATACATCGTGCGGTCCCAGACGTCGCCATCCAACCCGTTGAGGATCTGCACGGCCGCCCGCTCGGCGCCACCCCCCGCCAGCGACGGCAGGACAAAGCAGATGCGGCGACGGGGGAGTGCGGCAGTCATTAGTCGTTAGTCGTTAGTCGTTAGTCGTTAGTTCTTAGTTCTTAGTTCTTAGCAGCTCCGCACGGAGCACCCTCATCATCTCGGCGGCCTGACGGTCCAGCGTGTGGGCGCGGGCGGTGGCGTAGCCGCCGGCGATCAGCGCCTGCCGGAGCGCAGGGGTCCCCACGAGACGCTCGACGGCCGGCGCGATCGTCTCCGCCGAGGCGTCGGCCACCAGCACGCCGTTCTCTCCGTCGCGCACCAGGCTCGTGATGCCCGCAACGCCGGTCGTCACGATCGGCAGCCCGCCCGCCATCGCCTCGAGCAACACGCGCGGAATGCCCTCGCCGGGGCCGGTCGGCAGCACGAACACGTCGTAGTCGCGATAGAGCGGCAACAAGGCATCGAGCGGCACGGGCCCCGGCAGGCTCACGCGCGCGGCAACCCCGAGACGCGATGCCTCCGCCACGATGGCCTCGCGCTCCTCCTCGCCCAGCCGCCCGATGGGCGGCCCGACGATGTCCACCGAGGCGTCGAGGCCTTGCGCCACGAGCGCGGCGACGACGGCCGGGAGGACGCGGAGGCCCTTGCGGGGATCGATGCGGCTGACCGTGAGCAGCCGGACGCGTGACGACCCACACGTGTCGGCGCGCGACGCGATGTCGGCCTCGGTCAGCGTCGTCGTCTTCGTTTCGTGCACGGTCGCCCCGCCGGCCCGATGCTTCTCCGCCAGCGCCGCGCCGTTGGCAAACGTCACGGCGCGCGTCGTCATGTAGCGGAGCGCCCACTCCTCGAACGCCACGTACACGCTGAAGAGCGCCTTCTTCAGTCCCCGATACGGCAGATGCGGCAGCAGGGCGCGGTAGTCGCCGACGACGAGCAGGAACACCGGGACCGCGCGCGCACGCGCCAGCCGGAACGCGAAGATCGCCGCGGGCGTCGGCACGCGCAGATGGATGACATCGCACTCGGCCACCCACGACCGCAGGCGCGCCCGCATCGTGCGCAGCATCGGATAGAACTGCCGCGGTCCGGGGAAATACGGCAGCGGCGCGAGGCGCACGTTGCCGGCACGCACGCGTGATCCGGCGGCCTGCGGCGTGTCGAACACCGGGACCGACAGGACGATCTCATCGAAGTACGGCGCCAGCGAATCGACGTAGCGCGCGAACGATCCCTCGGCCTCCCAGAGGCTGCCATCGACGCCGCGCCAGAAGGGCATGTGATACAGGAGGCCCAAAGTGCCCAGGGTGCCCTCGGTGCCCGGGGTGCCCAGGGTGCTCGGGGTGCCCTCGGTGCCCAAGGTGCCCTCGGTGCCCAGGGTGCCCGTAGTGCCCAGGGTGCTCACAGTGCCCTCGGTGCTCGTCACGCCAGCCCCCTCGCGGCCAGGAGCTCGCGATAGAGCCCCGCGAGCGCGCCGACGTAGCGCTCCTCGGTGTACGTGCCTTCAACCGTCGCCCCCGCCCGCGCACCGAGGTCGGTGCGACGCGCAGGCGCGGCCGCCAGTGCGGCGAGCGCCACGGCCAGCGCCTCGGCATCCGCCGGCTCGACGAGCACGCCGTTGTCGCCGTCGTGCACGACCTCCGGGACGCCGCCGACGCGCGTGGCGACGACCGCGCGCCCGGCGCGCATGGCCTCGAGGAGTGCCAGCGGCATGCCCTCGACGAGCGACGGCAACACGAAGACGTCCGTCAACGCCAGGACATCCGCGACGCGCTCCGACTCGCCGAGGAACCGCACGCGTGCGGTCTCGCCGAGCCGCGCGGCCAGCGCCTCGAGCCCCGGCCGCATCGGCCCGTCACCCGCGAGCAGCAGCGTGCAGGCCACGCCGCGGGCGCGCAGCAACGCGAGCGCCTCGATCAGATAGGTGTGGCCCTTCTTCGGCGTCAGCGACGCGACCGTCCCGAGCACGACGTCGCCGGCCGGCACGTCGAGCCGGGCCCTGAGCGCCGCCACGCGCGCGGGGTCCGGCACCGGCGCCGCCACGCCATTCGGAATCACCCGGATGCCCTCCGGGGCGATGCCCAGCTGCTCGCTCAGGAAGCGCCGCACCTGCTCGGAGACGGCCACGACGGCGTGCGTGATGCGCCCAAGCGCACGCTCCACCACGACGTAGCGCCGCGCCTTCGACTGGTACACGTTGTGTTCGGTGCAGACGATCACCGGGACGCCCGCAAGCCGAGCGGCCAGCCGGCCGTAGAGGTTCGCGGACTGGAGATGCGTATGGACGATCTCGGGGCGGAATCGCGCGATGATGCGCCACAGCCGCCAGAACGCCAGCGGATGCCGCAGGCCCGGGTACGACCCGACGCACCAGACGGGCACGCCCGCCCGCTCCACTTCCTCGGCCAGCGCGCCCCGCTCCGCCAGACAACAGACCGCGCTCTCGAACGCGCCGCGCGGCAGGCCCGTCGCCGCCGTGACGACCAGCCGCTCCGCGCCGCCGATTCTAAGGCCGGTGATCACGTGCAGGACACGGACCGGCGTCACGCCGCCGCGGCCTCCTGGCCTCGGGGCTCGAAGAGCGCCTCGGCCTTGACGAATCGCACATCCGCGAACCGCGCGGCGTGATCGAGGAGGCGCCGCAGGATGCCGTGGAGCGTCTCGTCGATCTCCCAGTAGTGGGTGGCCACGCAGAAGTCGCCGCCCGCGCCGCGTGCCTCGTCGAAGCCGCGGACCAGTTCCTCGAGGGTCGTCCCCGGGACGAGGCTGTGGCAGCCGAACTCGGCGTGGCGCGCGTAGCGGAGCACGTGCGGATAGACGAAGCGGTCGCTCTTCACGCGGCCCGTCGCGGCCCGGTACTGCCGCACGCGCCACCAGTTCGCAGGCGTCTGCAGATCCCACGGCCGCATCGACGGACGGAACGACAGGAACGATCCCAGCAAGTTGAGCCCGGCCGCGCTGACGGCCGCGATCCCGCGCTTCGAGAGCGCGTTGTGCGGCGGGACGAAGATCGAGATGTCGGCGCTGAGCTGGGTGCGCAGGTAGGCGAGGCCGTCCCGCACACGCCGCTCAGGGTCCGGCGCCGCCTGGAACTCCCAGCCGTCCGCGAAGTCCTCGTGCGTGTAGCCGTGCAGCGCGATCGTCACGCGCCCGGCCGCAATGTGTTCGCGCAATGCCGCCACCAGCGTGGGGTTGCGCTCGAGCGCGAAGATCTCCCCGGACTCCCAATGCTCGCGCGGCACGGCGGGGCTGCGATACCCCTTGGCGAACGGAATCGTCGCCAGACACACCGGCACATCATTCCAAATCGAACCGTACACGCGCTCGATCGCCTCCGGCGTCGCGAACGCGCACGTGTCGTCGTCGCGGATCGCGAACTTCATCGCGCCGCCTCCGGCCGCGCCTCGTGGTAGACGGCCTCGAGCTGGCCGGCAATCACATCCCACGAGAACCGCGCCATCGCCCACGTCCGCGCCGCCGCCGCCATCGCCCGGCGACGGGGTGCGTCGGCGAGCAACTCGAGGACGGCGCGTCCGAGCCCGTCGGCGCTGCCGTTCTCGAAGACGAGACCGCTCTCGCCCGGCGACACCGTCTCCGGCAGCCCGCCCGCGTTTGACACGACGACAGGCACGCCGGAGGCCTGCGCTTCGAGGGCCGTCAGGCCCAGGGCCTCGGGGAACACCGACGGGACCACGCTCACGTCCGCGTCCCGGTACAGCGCGGCCAGTTCGTCGTCGACATACGTCGGCCCGCGCAGTTCGATGCGCGAGTGGGCCGCCGCGCGCGCCTCCACGTCTCGGTAGTACGCCGACGGTGCCCCATCCCAGTAGGAATGCGGCCCGACGATCCGCAGCGTCGCCTCCGGCAGGGCGGGGCTGATGACGCGTTCGAAGGCGTCGAGCAGCACGTGCACGCCCTTGCGCTCCTCGACGCGGCCCACGTAGAGGATGCGCGGCGGCGTGGCAGCCCGTTCCGTCTCCGGCGACGGATGGAACGTCTCCCCATCCACCCCGTTGTAGACCGTCGTTGTCGTCTCGCGAAGCGCCGGATACCGCTCCAGCGTGTGCTGGCGGATGAAGTCGGAGACGCAGAGCACCCGGCTTGCGGCGCGCAGGCCGCGGGCGATCAGGGCGCGGTCCCATCGCCGGTATCCGAAGCTCCAGCCGTACTCCATGCTGTGCAGCGAGATGACGTGCGCCGCGAAGGGCGCCCCCCCGAGCCCGAGCCACAACCCCGCGGGCCGGCTGTGGTGATGCACGATGTCGGGCGCAATCACGGCGAGACGACGACGCGCGCCGAGGTAGTACCAGAGCCCGCGGGCCACTGCTGCGGGCAGCCCGGACTCGAGCGCCGGCGGGATCCGCACGAAGTGGTAGCGCACGCCGTCGATCACCTGCTCGCGCGCGCCGTCTCCGTGGTCCCGCGACACCACGTGGACGTCGTGCCCGCGTGCGGCGAGCCTGACGGCGGCATCACGAATCCATCGCTCGATCGCGCCGCCCCTCACCGGCGGCACCGGCAGCAGTTCCGGCGCCACGTGGCAGATCCTCACGCGGCCGCGCGGCCCCGTGCCGCGCCAAGCTCCTCGAGCACCGCGGCGGCCACGCGCGCCGCCGATTGCCCGTCCGTGAACTGGCACTGGTCGAGCACGACCTGCCGGCGGCCGGCACGGTCGAGCGACGGGTCGTCGAGATAGCGGCGCACGAGCGCCACCATCTCCTCCGGCGTCCAGGCGACGCGCACGGCCTCGCGCGCGGTGATGTTCACGTAGTGGGTGAAGGCGTAATACCGCGTCGCGGACCGGACGTAGGGACTCGGCTCCGGGCCATCGAAGCCGATGTTCACGACCGGCGTGTCGAAGATGCAGGCCTCGATGCTGATGGTCGAGGCGACGTTGACCACGACGTCGGCGTGATGGAGCGTGTCGCCCAGGTGGCGCTGATGCTCCGGCATCACGTCGACCGCGAGGCCGTCGGCCACCGCGACGGTGTCGCGGAAGGGCTTCTCGACGATCACGTGCGGCGTGCCCTCGAACTCCCGATACGCCTCGACCTCGTCACGCGGGTGCAGGCGCACGAGCACCTGCGCATCCCCGAGCGTCCCGGCCTCGATCGCGGCGGCCAGCGTCCGGAGCACGTGCGCGTGATGCGGGTAGAGCGACGGCGGGGTCGTCGTGAGCGCGATCAGCTTCCGCGCGGGATCGGCGCCGATGCGGCTGAAGAACGCCTCGCGCGGCGTCCGCACCTCGGTGCGGAAGTGCGGATCGAACTGCGGCGCGCCCGTCACACGGATGGCGTCGGGGTGATACCCGTGGAGCGTGACGGCCTGCGCCTTGATGATGTCGTTCCAGACCACCAGGCGGTCCGCCTGCCGCACCGGCAGGAGCTTGTTGGTGAAGTTGTCCCAGCTCGCATCAATCACCAGGCTGCGCACGCCCCGGCGGCGCGCCGTGCGCATCAGGGGCACCTCGGCGAACACGAGCCCCGGATTCGCCGTCACGACCAGCACCGGGTCATAGGCATCAAACAGCCGCTCGACATCGGGATGCGACACCAGCCGGTCGGAAAGCGCGTAGGGCGACCCGGTCGTGAACCACGCCGAGGTGAGCAGCCGGCCGAGCACCGCCTTCAGCCCGATCCACCTGATGATGCCGTTGGCGCGCGCCTCCTGCATCCGAATGCGCACCGACTCGGTGCCCCCGCGGCTCAGGAAGCTCGCCTGCACCAGCGTCAGCAGCCGCGCCTCGAGTCCGCCGGGCCGATGCGGCGGCAGGTCGACCATCTCGACGCCCGGCCGCGCGAACTCCTTCACGAACGCCGCGTCATGCACGAGCGGCGAGAGCAGCACGATGCGAAGCGCCGGATCGAACTCCTGCAGCCGGTCGAGCAGGCCGACGGCGCGGAGCATGTTGCCCGCGCTCGTGCCGTGCGGCACCGAGACGAAGACGGAGCGCCCGGCCCCGCTCACGGGCGCCCCCCTGCTGCCGCGCGGTCGCCGAGGGCCGCAAACTCGAACGGCAGCGCGACGAGGCCGTCCTGCTCGTCCGCCAGGCTGTCGACGCCGGCCCCCTGTCCCACGACAGCGAACCGCGGCCCCGCGGTGATGAGATCGTACGAGGCGAGCTGGAACTGGTCCATCACCGCCAGGCGCAGCACGTACTGGCGCGGCCGGAGCGGCACGCGCGGGAAGCGGCACACGAATCCGCCTTCGCCCTCGACGAACGCCGGGGTGTCCGCCGGCGAGGAGCTGGCCGTGGTGATCACGACGCCGGTGTCCACATCGACGAGGGCTACCTGAAAGACCGGCCGCTCGACGCGCTGAACCGCCCGGTACGTCGCGCGCACCTCCAGCGTGTCGCCCATGCGCAGCGTCGCCGCGGGCGCGCCGTGCTCGTCGACCAGCTCGACGCTCTCGAACCGCACCTCGCCCGTGCCGCCGCGGTGGCTCTGAAGCGCCGTGTCCTGGTTCGCCATGGCGTCCAGGTTGACCTCGTTCATGTAGCGCTCGGCGATCTCGCCGGCCGGCCCGTGCGCACGGACGCGGCCGTCCTCCATCCAGAGGATCTGGCTGCACAGCCGCCGCACGTTCCACATGTCGTGCGAGATGAACAGCACCGTGCGGCCCTCGGCGATCAGGCCCCGCAGCGCCTCGAGCGCGCGGCGACGGAACGTCGCGTCGCCCACCGCCAGCACCTCGTCCACCAGCACGATGTCGGGGCGGCTGTGGATCGCCACGCTGAAGCCCAGCCGCGCGTAGAGCCCGGACGAGTACCGCTTCATCGGCGTATCGATCAGCCGCTCGACGTCGGCGAAATGGACGATCCCGTCGAACTGCCTGTCGATCTCCGCGCGCGTGAGCCCGAAGAGCCCCGCGCCGAGGTACACGTTCTCGCGCCCCGTCAGCTCCGGGTGGAACCCGGCGCCCAGCTCGATGAGCGACACCACGTGGCCCGCCACCCGCACCGTGCCGCTCGTCGGCCAGGTCACGCGCGAGATCAGCTTCAGCAGCGTCGTCTTGCCCGCGCCGTTCCGCCCGATGATCCCCAGGCCCGCGCCCTGGGGCACCTCGAACGAGACGTCGCGCAGCGCATGGATCGTGGCATCGACGGTCCCGCGCGTCGCGGAGTGCACCTCCGCCCTCCGCCCGCGCCACTCCCCCACCGTCGACGCCACAAGATCCACAAGCGTACGCGACCGCCCGGTGCGGTACCGCTTGCTGGCGCCCTCGAGCTGAATGGCTACCGACATTCGATCAGATCACGTACAAAACACGAAGGACACGAAGGCCACGAAGACGTACAAAGCAACTCTTCAATTCGAGATCCGGTCTTGCAGGGGATCGTTGAAAGACAGACACTCGTCCGTCTTCGTGGCCTTCGTGGCCTTCGTGTCCTTCGTGTTTGTCCGTCTCAAATGACGTCCGCGAAGTACTTGTCCGTCTTCTTGAAGAACACCGCCGCCGCGACGAAGAGGGTGATGATCGAGGAGGCGGAGATGGCGACGACGGGCCACTCGGGGGCGCGGCCGAACAGGAGGACGGCGCGCAGGCCCTCGATCACGCCCGTCAGCGGGTTCAACAGGAAGAACCACCGGTACTCCGCGGGGACGGCGGACAGCGGATAGGCGACGGGCGTCAGGTACAGCCAGAGCTGCAGGCCGATCTGCACCACGGGGTTCACGTCGCGGTAGAAGACGTTCACCGCCGAGGTCAGCAGCGTCACGCCGAGCGTGAAGAGCAGCAGCAGGAGCAGGAACACCGGGACGAGCGCGCCCCAGGGCCCGACGCCCACGCCGTAGTAGATCATCAGCAGCACGTAGAGGCCGGCCGCGGCGCCGAAGTCCACCAGCCGCGATCCGACCTGCGCCAGGGGCACGATCTCGCGCGGGAAGTACGTCTTCGTCACGATGTTGCGGTAGGTGACGAGGCTCATCGTCCCCGTATTGACCGAGTTCGAGAAGAAGAACCACGGCACGAGCGCGGCGTAGGCGAAAAGCGGATACGGCGCGCCATCCGACGGCATCTGCCCCAGGCGCGCAAACACCAGCGTGAACACCGCCATCGTCGCCAGCGGCTGCGCGATCGCCCAGCCCGCGCCGAAGAACGACTGGCTGTACCGCCCCTTGATCTCGCGCCGCATCAGGTTCATCAGCAGCTCGACGTACGCCGTCCGCGACAGGCGGGCGGGGCGGTCAGTGAGGGTGGGGGGCACGGGGTCGGGGCTGGGGCTGACGCTGGCAGTTCTTAGTTCTTAGTTCTTAGTTCTTAGTTCTTAGTTCTTAGTTTTTAGTTCTTTAGTTCTTAGTTTCTAGAGTGCCCTATTCAGGCATTACCAACTAATGACTAATAACTAACAACTAATGACTGGCAACTATCTAATCCAACACGAACTCGGTGCGCCAGGACTCGTCGGCGTCCATCTTCGGCTGGGCCGCCTTCTCGAGGACGAAGCTCTCGAGGACGAGCGTGTCCATGTCGGTGCGCATGAAGCAGCGGTACGCATCCTCCGGCGTGCAGACGATGGGCTCGCCGCGGACGTTGAAGGAGGTGTTGACGATCACCGGGCAGCCCGTCTGCCGGTGAAAGGCCGCGATGATCTCGTGATACAGCCCGTGCGTCTCGGGCCGCGTCGTCTGAATTCGCGCCGAGTAGTCGACGTGCGTCACCGCGGGGATCGTCGACCTCGGCACGTTGAGCTTGTCGATGCCCCACAGCGCGTCCGCCCCGTCCGGCAGTGGCACACGGCGCTCCGGCCGCACGTCGGCGACGAGCAGCATGTAGGGGCTGTCTCCGTCCAGGTCGAACCACTCGGCCACGTGCTCCCGCAACACGGTGGGTGCGAACGGGCGGAACGACTCGCGGAACTTGATCTTGAGGTTCATCACGGCCTGCATCTTCGGCGAACGGGGATCGCCGATGATCGACCGTCCGCCGAGGGCGCGCGGCCCGAACTCCATCCGGCCTTGGAACAGCCCGACGACCTTCTCCGCCGCGAGGTGCGCCGCGACCTCCTCGGCCAGCGCCGGGCGCTCGAGGCGGCGCGCCGGATACCCGTGCGCGTCGAGGAACGCCGCGATCTCGTCATCGCTATAGCGCGGCCCGAGATACGCGCCGCTCATGCCGTCGGCGTACTTGGGCACCCTGTGCACCCTGAGCACCTCGGGCACCCCGGGCACCTCGGGCACCCCGGGCACCCCGTGCACCCCGGGCACCCCGGGCACCCCGTGCACCCCGGGCACCCCGTGCACCCCGGGCACCCCGTGCACCCCGGGCACCCCGGGCACCCCGGGCACCCCGGGCACCCCGGGCACCCCGGGCACCCCGGGCACCCCGTGCACCCCGGGCACCCCGGGCACCCCGGGCACCCCGGGCACCCCGGGCACCCCGGGCACCTCGGGCACCCCGGGCACCTCGGGCACCTGTGGCGGACGTTCCCACGTGCCGGCGGCCTCGGGGCTCAGGCGCGGCTTGCCGAGGTGGCGGTGCCAGAGGCTCAGCGCCACACCCAGCGCACCGCCGGCATCACCGGCGGCCGGCTGAATCCACACCTGCTCGAACGGACCCTCGCGGAGCAGGCGCCCGTTGCCCACGCAGTTGAGCGCAACACCGCCGGCCAGACACAGGTCGCGCATCCCGGTCTCGCGATGGGCGCTCCGGGTCATCTTCAGCATCACCTCCTCGGTGATCTCCTGCACCGACCGCGCCAGATCCATCTCGCGCTGCCCGAGCTTCGACTCTGGCTGCCGGGCCGGGCCGCCAAGCAGCCGCTCGATCTTCGTCCCGGTCATCGTCAGGCCGTGGGTGTAGGTGAAGTACTCCTGATTCATCCACAGGCTGCCATCGTCCTTGATCTCGATGAGGTGGTCCTTGATCACCTGGACGTACTTCGGTTCACCGTATGGCGCGAGGCCCATCACCTTGTATTCGCCGGAGTTCACCTTGAATCCGGCGAAGTAGGTGAAGGCCGAATAGAGCAGGCCGAGCGAATGCGGAAACCGCAGCTCGCGGAGCATTTCGAGATCCGCGCCTCGGCCGACACCCACGGACGATGTTGCCCACTCCCCCACGCCGTCCATGGTGACGACGGCGGCCTGCTCGAAGGGGGACGGGTAGAAGGCAGAGGCCGCATGCGACTCGTGGTGCTCACCGAAGAGAACCTCGCCCTTGTAGCCCTCGAGCTCCCCGGCGATGTCGTCGGCCATCCACAGCTTCTCGCTGAGCCAGAGCGGCATGGCCATCAGATACGAACGCCAGCCGCGCGGCGCCGACGAGGTGTAGGTTTCGAGCAGGCGCTCGAACTTGACGAGCGGCTTCTCGTAGAACCCGACGAGATCCAGATCGGCCGTCGTGATCCCGGCCTCGCGCAGGCAGTACGCCACGGCGTGGTTCGGGAACGAGGCGTCGTGCTTCTTCCGGGTGAAGCGCTCCTCCTGCGCCGCAGCCACAATCCGGCCGTCCACCACGAGGCACGCAGCCGAGTCGTGGTAGTAGGCGGAGAGACCGAGGATACAGGTGGGCACGGGGGAAGCTGCGGTTTTTAGTTTTTAGTTTTTAGTTTTTAGTTTTTAGTTTTTAGTTTTTAGTAACTGATTACTAACAACTAACAACTAATGACTAATGACTGCGGGACGGCGCGTGTTGTCGGACGCGCCGTCAGAACAACGTATAGATGAACGGCGCGACGGCGCTCGACTGTGAGAACACGATGAGCAGGCCGAACAGGAGGAAGACGATGACGATCGGCATCAGCCAATACTTCTTCTCCTGCTTGAGGAACTGCCAGAACTCCGACAAGACCCTGCGTTTCGCCATTACTGTCCTTTGAACTGATCCTGGGACCGGAACCTCCGGTCGTCAGTACATCCGCGTGTAGTGATCCGTGTCTCGATAGCGCGGCGGGTACGGCGACCAGCCGGGCCAGTTGCGGCGGCGCCGGGCCAGCGGGTCGCGGCCGATGAGCCGCCAGAGCAATCCGATGGGCGTCAGCACGAGCACGAAGATCAGCGTCAGGATGATCCGTGCGTTGATGTGCCCCAGCATCAGGGCGAACGCCCACCACGCCGCGCTCGGGTACTTCAGGAGCGAGGGGCGCAGGTAGCCGAGCACCAGCAGCACGGCGCCGATCCCGCCGACGACCTGCACGGCCACCCCATAGCCCCGCCACCACAGGAACGCGGCGATCAGCAGCAGCACCGCACCGACCGAGAGGCCGAAGGCGCGCTCCGGATTGGCCGGGCCCTTCTTCTTCTTCTCAGCCATGCGCCTGAGGCCTGTCGCCGGCGTCCACGCGGTTCACGGTTGCCGCGCGCATGCCGTTTAAGGAACCATACTCCCGACCCGCATGACGCCCCCCACCACATCGCCCCGCGACACGCTGCTGCCCATGGCGCGCGTCATCACGCGCCTGAACATCGGCGGGCCGTCGATCCAGGCCGCGCGCCTCACGACGGCGCTCGAATCGCACGGCTACCGCACGCGCCTGCTGCACGGACGGCTCGGGGATGGTGAGGGCGACATGGCGTACCTGCTGGCGCCGGACGCGGATGCGATCTTCGTGTCCACGCTCTGCCGTCCGGTCTCGCCCGTCGACGACCTCCGCGCGCTGGTGCGGCTCTTCCAGGAGTTCCGCCGGCTGAAGCCGGTGCTCGTCCACACCCACATGGCCAAGGCGGGCCTCCTGGGCCGCGTCGCGGCCATGGCCTACAACCTCACGCGCGGGACCGCGCCGCGCGCACGCGTCGTGCACACCTATCACGGCCACGTGCTCGAGGGGTACTTCCGGCCGAGCGTCACGGCGGTGTTCCTCGGACTCGAGCGGCTGCTCGCCCGCGTGACGGACGCGATCGTCGCCATCTCGCCGGCGATCCGCGAGGAGCTGCTCGAGACGTACTGCATCGGTACCCCCGCGCAGTACCACGTCGTGCCGCTCGGGTTCGATCTCGCCCCCTTTGGCGCGGTGGACGACGAGGCGCGCGTGGAGGCGCGGCGTGCGCTTGGCCTGCCGCCGGACGCCCCGGTCGTGACCACGGTGGGCCGGCTCACCGCGATCAAGCAGCACGATCTCTTCCTCGAGGTCGTGGCACGGGTGGCCGAGCGGCATCCGGCCCTCGTCGCCCTCGTCGCCGGGGACGGCGAACTTCGCGCGGACCTCGAAGCGCGCGCGCGTGCGCTCGGCCTCGCCGACCGCCTGCGCTTCCTCGGCTGGCGGCGCGATCTGCCGGTGCTCTACGCGGCCACCGATGTCTTCGTGCTCACATCGCGCAACGAGGGCACGCCCGTGGCGCTCATCGAGGCCATGGCGTCCGGCGTACCCGGCGTCAGCACGGATGTCGGCGGCGTGCGCGACGTCATCGACAGCCCCGAGACCGGCGTGGCCGTGACGGGCCTGGACGCGCTCGCGGAGGGTGTGACCGCGCTGCTCGATGACCCGGCCCGGCGTGCGGCCATGGGGCGCGACGCCCGCGCCAGCGTCATGGCCCGCTACGGCTTCGACCGCCTCGTGGACGACGTGGCGCGGCTCTACGCGTCGCTGCTCCGTGATCCCCGGCCGTGATCCGCCGCGTCCCCGCGATATGATCCGGGCTGCATGAAGCGCCCGCTGCTCCTCATCGCGATCGTCGCCCTCGCCCACGCCGCGGCCTACATCGGCCACATGCGCCCCGACTGGGACGTGGCGTGGACCGATCAGGGCGGCTACAAGATGCTGGGCGAGGGGCTCGCGCGAACCGGGACCTTCACCCGCTACCCCGACGCCCCGGCCTTCGTGCCCGAGGTGCTCCGCACGCCGGGCTACCCGGTGTTCGTGGCCGCGGTGTACCGCGTGTTCGGTGTCGGCAACGACCTCGCAGTGGTGATCGCGCAGGCCTTCGTCTTCGCCGCGCTCTGCCTGCTCGTGTACGCCCTGGCGCGCCGCGTGGCGGACGAGCGCCTCGCGCTCGGAGCCGCGGCGCTCACGGCCCTCTACCCGCCGCTGCCGCACTTCGGGGCGCTCGTCCTCACGGAACTCTGGACCACGTTCGCCGCCACCGGCGCCATGCTGCTCGTCGTGCGCGCGGCCCAGGACCGCCGCCTTCGAGACTTCGCGCTTGCGGGCGTGCTGCTGAGCGCCACGACGCTCGTCCGCCCGGTCTTCATCCTGCTGCCGTTCTTCCTGGCCGTCGCCGTGCCGATCCTCGTGCCGGCGCAGCGCGATCGTCGAGCGCTCGCCGGCTGGGCCGCGCTCGCCCTGGCGGCGGCCCTCACGATGGTCCCCTGGTTCGCGTACAACTACGTGAACCTCGGACGCCTGACGCTCTCGCCGGCCGGCGGCATCGGCCGCGGGCTCTGGGAAGGCGCGTGGCAGGGACGCTGGCCCGGCCGCGTCCAGGCCACGCTCACCGCGATGGCCGACACGCCCGTGGACACCGACGCGCTCGACGCCCAGGTGCGGGCGTACGCCTCCGAGACCGGTCACGACGCCGCCCTGATGCTCGACTACGTGCACGAGTGGCGCGACATCCGCGCCATCTGGGACACGCCCACGGATCCCTTCGAACGCGCCCGCGCCCGCATCGTCGCCGACGATGAATACCTGCGGGCGGCGCTCGTTCACATCCGGCAGGACCCGCTGGAGCATGTCGTGCGCCGCGCCACGCGCGGGACGTTCGTGCTGTGGGCGGCCGAAACGCCCATTCGCTACACGCTCGTCAACGAGCTGCCCACGGTTGTGATCCGTGCGATCTGGCTGGTCCAGGTCGTCCTGCTGCTGCTGGCGGTGGCAGGCATCGTCTGGCTCACCCGGATGGGCCGCTGGCTGGAGGCGGTCCTGCTGACGCTGCCGCTGGTGTACGTGACGGTCGTGCATCTCCCGTTGCTCTGCGAAGCGCGTCAATCGCTGCCCGTCAAGCCGCTCGTCCTGATCCTGGCCACGCTCGGCGCCCACGGGCTGAACCGGTTTCGTGCCGGTCGAGAGCGTACGTGACGCACGCCCGCACCGCTGCTGCACTGCGGGCACCGTGTGCCCCCTGAGCACCCTGAGCACCGTGTGCACCGTGTGCACCCTGGGCACCCTGGGCACTCTGGGCACCCTGAGCACCCTGAGCACCCTGGGCACCGTGTGCACCCTGGGCACCCTGGGCACCCTGGGCACCCTGGGCACCCTGAGCACCCTGGGCACCGTGTGCACCCTGGGCACCTTGAGCACCCTGAGCACCCTGAGCACCCTGAGCACCCTGAGCACCTTGAGCACCCTGACCGCTCACTTGCCCTGAAACCTCAGGTTCATGAACGCCAGCATGTCGGTCTTCCATGTCTGGCTGTCGGCCGGCCCGCGCGCCTCCAGGTGGTCGGCGATCTTCATCCCAAGCAGCACGTTGTCGTCCATGCTGTTGTTCAGGAACAGGCCGTGCCGGCCCAGCGTGAGCAGGTTCCGGATCTCGTGCACGCCTTCGAGCACGGGGATCAGGTGGTCCTCGAAGTTGAGTTCGTAGACGGGATACGCGGTCGGGATGTCGGTGACGTAGTACTCCTCGACCTCGTCCTCCGTGACGCCGTAGCCCATTTTCATGATGTCGCGCAGGGTGAGCCGGTAGATCTCCTCATCGCTCGCGCGCCACAGGTCCTCGTCCTTCCAGAGCGAGAGCTCGACGCAGAGGACCGTGCGGTCTTTCGGGACCATCTCGTCGCTGACGTTCTTCTGCTCCGACAGCCGGTTCACACGGAACTGCTCGTCGAGCAGATAGACCCAGTGGTAATCGGTGAGGCGCGGGCGCTTGAGCACCAGGTAGATCAGCTTCAGGCTGCGGTAGCGCAGGCAGCGGGCATGCGCGCGCACCTCTTCGGGCAGCGCCGGCGCCGTCATCTCCACGAGCGCCGGCAGCGGCAGCGTCGAGAGGACCGCGTCACACTCGATCACGTGCTCCTGGCCGTCCTGTACATAGGCGACGCGACGGATGACGCCGTCCTCGCAGTCGGCACGCGTGACGGTGGCCCCCAGCTTGATCTCGTTGCCCGACGCGCGGACGACACCGGCCATGCCCTCGAACAACTCACTGATCCCGGCGCGCGGGTACATGTACTTCGTGAAGTACGTCGCCGGATCCGCCGCGATGCCGAGCGCGCGCAGGATGATGTTCTTCAGGTTGAGCTTGGCGACGCGCTGGGCCTGCTTCGACGAGATCTGGCTCGTCGGCAGCCCCCATACGCGCGCGGAGTAGATGCCGAAGCACAGGTCGTACAGCGTGCGGCCCAGATTGCGGACACCCCACTCCTCGAACGAGTCCTCCTTCTTCGGGGGCGCGAACGTGGACGTGATGGTCGCCGTGGCGTAGTCGACGAGGATGCGCAGCGCCAGCAGCGGGTTCACGCCCAGCAGGACCTGAAACACCTCGAGCGGGTAGATGTAGTACTTGCCCTGCAGGAGCACGCGCGTGCCGCGGGTGAGGATCAGTGGATCCTCGCCGAAGAACGGCCGGATGGCGGCGAGCACCTCGCGGCTCTCGTCGGTCTCGCGGATGTGGAACGTATGGGGACCGTAGTCGACGCGGTACTTGCCGAGTCCAATCGTCTTCCCCATGCCGCCGACGGCCGCGTCGCGTTCGAGGACGGTGACCGGGTAGCCGAGTTCCGACAGGCGCCACGCCGCCGACATGCCGGCCGGACCCGCGCCGAGGACGACGACACGGGGCTTGGTCTTCTGTTCGATCGAATCCGTCACGTGCGGGTGCCCTCGCTGGCCAGAAAGGTATGCAGCCGCCCCAGGCCCTCGTCAAAGGACACGCGGGGGGCAAAGCCGAAGCGCTCGCGCATGGTGCGGTCGGCGCTTCGAAACTCGATGTACTCGGCGACCTCGCCTTCGTGCCGCACGGTCACCTCGACGCCGAGGACGCGCGCCATCGACTCGATGACCCCGTTCACGCTGATGGGCGTGCCCGAGGCGAAGTCCACGGTGGCCCGCGTGCCGGCCGCCCGGACGAGGCTCAGGAACCCGTCAACGGCGTCGTCCACGTACATGAAGTCGATCAGGTTCTGGCCGTTGCCCCGCACGGTGAACTCGCGCTGGCCGTCCATTACGCCGCGAATCCAGCGCGTGGTGATCTTGCGCGCCGCTTCGTAGGGCCCGTAGGCGCCGAAGAACCGCACGTTGACGTAGGAGTCCACCGTGCCGCGCCGCTCGGCGAAGAACCGGAGGTACTGCTCGGCGGCCAGCTTCGAGATCGCGTACGGCAGGCGGGGCGACACGGGACTCGCCGGCGTGACCTCGCCCCGCAGGCCGTCGTACACCGCGCCGGACGAGACGTAGACGACGTGCCCGGCGGGGCAGGCTTCGAGCAGGGTGACGAGCGCGGTCGCATTCGACTCGAGATCCCAGCGCGGGCGCTCGGCGGACGCCGCCGGGTCGCCGTTGGCCGCCAGGTACAGGACCGCGTCGGGACGCCCGCCCGCGGCGCGCACCAGCGCCTCGACCGAGGCGGGGTCCAGCAGGTTGCAGCGCACCGGCCGCACGTGGGGCAGGCGGTGCGCGTCGACGAAGGCCTCGAGCCCGGGCGTCTGATGGTAGACGGCCACCACGTCCCAGTCGCGCGGCGCGCGCAGCAGGACGTTTCGTCCGATGAACCCGGACGCGCCGGTCACGAGGACGCGCATCAGTCCCTGGCCGTCAGCACGGAGAGGTGGTCCCGGTACCAGGGGATGGCGCGGCCGATGCCATCCGCCAGCGAGATCTTCGGGGCGAAGCCGAGCAGCGTCATCGCCTTCTCGATCGAGGGCACGCGGAGGTCGACCTCCGGACCCGGGTGCGGCTTGAAGACGATCTCGGAGCTCGAGTCCGTCAGCCGCAGGATCGTGTTGGCCAGCTCGAAGTTCGTCGCCGTGCCCTGCGGATTGCCGATGTTGAACGCCTGCCCGACCGCCTCGGGCCGTTCCACGCAGCGGATCACGCCGTCGACGAAGTCATCGACGAAGCACCACGAGCGAATCTGCGTGCCGTCGTTGTAGAGCGTGATGGGCAGGTTACGGAGCGCCTGCAGCACCATCCCGCGAATCGCGCCATCTCCCACCTGCCGCGGTCCGTACACATTGAACGGGCGGACGATCGTCAGCGGGAGGCCGTCCTCCTTGAAGTGCGCGTAGGAGAGGTGCTCCGACGCGAGCTTGCTCGCGGCATACACCCACCGGCTCTCGCCGATCGGCCCGATCGTGGTCGGGTCGTCTTCCTTGCCCTTGTGCGTGAAGGGGCCGTAGACCTCGCTGGTCGAGAACTCGACGAACCGCTCGACGCCCACCTCCAGTGCGGCCTTCACCACCTGGTGCGTCCCGAGCATGTTCACCTCCATCGTCCGGACGGCGCTGCGGTCGACCGTGTAGACGCCGGCGATGGCGGCGCAGTGAATCACGATCGTGCATCCCTCGACGGCACGGCGCACGGCGTCGTAGTCGAGCACGTCCCCCTGGATGAAGTGGAGGTGCGGGTGCCCGTCGAGGTGCGCGAACTGCAGCGCATTGCGGTGCAGGTTGTCGTAGACCACCACGTCGTGGTCGGGCACGAGCCGCGCGACCAGATGGGACCCGATGAAACCGGCGCCGCCGGTGATGAGCACGCGCTTGCGATCGCCTGTCATGGAATTCGTCGTCACTGAACTTTGCTCTGGGGGACGCGTCCGGCGTCGGCCGAGGCGCGCGCACGCGACGCCGGCCGTTCCCGGCGCAGGGGGTACAATTTGTGACGCGGGACGCCCTGGGCGGCGAGCCGCGTCAGGAGCGGCCCGGGCGGCTCGAGCGTCGCGACAATCAGCCGGTCGTACTCGAGTCCCGCGTGCTCCTCGATCGCGAGGACGGGCATGCCGAGGAAGTCGTCTCCGCCATCGGCGTCGAACACCCCGACAGGCTCGAGCCCCGATTCCTTCAGGCAGAGATACGCGAGCTCGGCGGCTTCGCCGCGGCCGTAGATCGCCACCCGCTCGCCCGCCTCCGCGCATTCCTGGAGCGCCTCCCGCAGGTGCTGCCGCACGTCGCGGTAGAGGTGCAGCGAGTAGTCCATGAACTCGTAGGTGAGCCGGGCCTTCTCGGCGATCCCGCGCGGCGTGAGCAGGTAGCTCACGCGGTTGGGCTGCACGTTCACGCACTTGATGTAGCCCTTGTGCATGAGCCGTTTGAGGTAGGTGTTCGCCAGCCCCAGCGCGATGCCCAGCTGGGAGGCGAGCCCCCGCTGGGTGATGCGCGAGTCCTGGTGCACGAGTTCCAGCAGTTGCCGGTCGCGGTGCGCTTCAACGTCCATGATGGTCTTGCCCTGACGGATGCCCGGATGAATCGAGGGAGAGGCGGGCCAGCGCCCGCTCCACGTGCTCCCAGTCGTGCAGGTCGTCGATTGACAGCCCGCGCACGGCGGGCATGGGGTAGGCCACGACGCGGTCGCCGTAGAGGCTCGGGGGATCGGCGGTCAGCACCGCGGTGCGGCAGGCGTAGATCGCGCCGTTCATGACCCACGCCGGCGGCAGATCCTGACGACGGTTGATGCGATCGCGCACCGGCGCGCCGCTCACAAACAACGTGGCGGCCCCGGCGTCGTCCACCTGCAGCATGCGCATCGGGTGCGCGTGCGCCCCGACTTCGCTCACGCTCACCACTGAGTCGGCGCCGGACGCCTCGAGCCGCGCGATCGCCGCACGGATGTCCTCCGCGCTGCGCAGCGGTGACGTGGGCTGCAGAATCATTACGGCGTCGGGGCGGTAGCCCTCGTGCTCGTCCAGCCAGCGGACCGCGTGCTGAATCACCGGGAGGTGCGGCGTGTCGTCCTGGGCCAGCGCCGCGGGGCGCAGGAACGGCACCTCGCAGCCACGGACTCGCGCCTCGGCCGCGATCGCCTCGTCGTCGGTCGACATCACCAGGCGGTCGAATGCGCCGGACGCCCGCGCCTCGTCGATCGTCCAGGCGAGCAGCGGTTTGCCGGCCAGTGGCTTCAGGTTCTTGCCGGGCAGGCCCTTCGACCCGCCGCGCGCGGTGACGACGCCGAGCACCTTCACGCGGTTACCGCCGGGTGGCGCGCCGCGTTGCGATGCATGAGCCACACCACCGCGAGCGCGATGCCGCCGTAGAGCGCCAGCTGCACGAGGTGGAACGGCCGGCTGCCGAAGTTCGACCAGAGGTTCCAGTGGAAATCGTCGATCACGAACACGCGGTTGAGCACCGCGTAGATGCGGGCCGCCGTCCCGGAGAGATCCGACAACGCCGTCACGGAGGTCTGCGGATCCGGCACGGGCCAGAACACGCGCTGCGCGAGCGCCTGGCCGGCGACCAGCAGGGCGATGACCATCCCGGACAGCAAGCGGGCCTGACGCTCCAGCGAGAGGCCGATCAACAGGTACACCACCGGCATCGCCCAGAAGAGATAGCGCTCGGTGTCGTGCCCCCCGACGTACGCCAGCGCGAAGCAGCCCGCGAGCAGCACGGCCAGGTCCGGACGCGTCGCCAGGAATCGCCGCGTTGCCCGCCAGTCGTACGCCACGACGGCCACGAGCGGACCGAACGTCAGGAACCAGGTGAGCACCAGCGACTCGACAGGCTTGTTGGCCAGGTGCATGAGGACGGCGTCGAGGAAGGTGTAGCCCTCACGCGGCGTCGTGCCGAACCGCGCCGCCGCGAACACCGCGCCGCCGGCCATCACGGCCGCGACCGGCCACC
>JAUXWO010000089.1 GCA_030680175.1 Vicinamibacterales bacterium | reverse complement strand
GTACAACGAGGAACGCCCGAAGAAGGGGCTCGGCGGGCTGACGCCCGCCGCCTACGCTCAGCAGTTGACGGCGAAGTCGAAGACGGCGAAAGTAACTGCCGGACTCTAAACAGATCCGCTACTGAAAGCGGGGGGACGTCACCATGGGGCACGGTCGCCAGCAGGTTCCGCATGAAGTGCACACGGCAGCGCTGCCACGTCGTCCCGGTCAGCACCGTGCTGATGGCCTGCTTCAGCCCCTCGTGCGCATCAGAAATGACGAGCCGTACGCCCTTCAGGCCCCGCTTCACCAAGCTCCGCAGGAACGCGGTCCAGAAGGCGCGATCCTCCGACGGCCCGACATCGACGCCCAGGACCTGGCGGTCGCCCTCGCTCGTGATCCCGACCGCGACTACCGTGGCCTGGCTCAGGACGCGCCCGTCCACCCGCACCTTGTGGTACGTCGCGACGACCCACAGGTAGCGATGCTCGCCGGCGAGCGTCCGTGTCCGAAAGGCCGTGACGGCCGTGTCGAGCTCGGCAGAGATCCGGGAGACTTCCGACTTCGAGATCCCGTCCACGCCGAGGGTCTTGACGAGGTCATCGACCTTCCGCGTCGAGACGCCGTGGACGTACGCTTCCTGCACCACGGCCAGCAGCGCATGCTCGGCTCGGCGATGCGGCTGCAGCAGGGACGGGAAGTACGTCCCCGTGCGCACCTTCGGGATGGCCAGCTCGATCGTGCCCATCCGCGTGTCCCACGTGCGCGTCCGGTAGCCGGTGCGATACGTGGCCCGCTCGCCCGTCCGCTCGTGGCGCTCGGCCCCGATGAGCCCGGCGACCTCCGTCTCCATCAGGGCCTGCGACAGCACCCGAATCCCCTCGCGCAACACGTCGCCGTCCTGCTCTTCGAGGAGCTTGCCAACGAACGCGTTCAGATCCATCCTGCTCTTGGCCATCGTGTGTCCACCCTCCGTGTGTGCTCTTCTGCCCGAAGAACTCACGGAACGATGCACGATGGCCCTCGACGTTGTCTACGCCGGTGACCCTACCGAGGTTCCACCACGTCCGGGGACTCTAACCACCGGTCGCTGAGCGGCCGGCTGCCTTCATGTACAGAGCGCAATCACCGGCCGAGTCACGACCACTACCCGCAGCACATCGTTGACCGACGCTGGGACAAGCAGTCCCGGTGTCAGCGCCAACAGGTTGGGCTCATCGGCCAAGAACTTACTTTGGGTTGAACGGAGGGCCCCGACAAGCCGGTCGGTCTCCGTTTGCGCCCCGCCGTCGTTCGGTCACCGGTAATCAGGATCGATTGCAAGCCCGTCGAAGTCGAAACTAAGTTCCTGCCAGCTGGGAACCACGTCCGCCAGCCGAAATTGAACGCCGCAGGGCACGCACCGGTAAGCGTAGTTGCTGTAGTGGTCACGATAATTCGCAAGGGCGCGGCGGCATTTCGTGCATGTCAATGCTGGTAGTTGGCTTGGGGAGAGATAGCGTGACCCACCGCACGATTCACAATCTTGTGCGACGAATCCGCCCCGCCGACTTTGGACAATGACTTTGCGAGTGACGCGCCTGCACTTGAAGCAAAAGCACTCCGGGGCAAATATCAGTAGCTTTCCTGGAGGAACCCTGAGTGTCTTGATCTTCGTCATGTGTACACACCTTTCCCGTGCTCCCCCGGAAAGCGAAAAGTGGATATGACCGAAGTGAACGCCGAGTGATGCTGAGTCGCTGCTCCGGGGTGCGGTGACCCAGGTTCAGAGGAATCGTGCGGGCTTATGAGGGCTGGGTGTGGGAAGCCGTTCTTTGGCGACGCTGATGGGCTTGGCTTTACGTCTGGTGGCTCTTTGTGGCCTGGTGACTGCTCAAGACAGGGGGTCGCTTGTTCTGTGGCTATTCTTACCGTTCGCCTATGTGCCGCGCCTCTACCAAACAATCGTAAAACTGCCGCGTCGTCGCGTCAACTTCTTTCAGTCGCTGAACGAACGTCGCCGTGGGTCAGCACGCGCGGCGTCCGAGGGTGCGGCGCGGTTCACGGTGTCAACGTCGTCGGGGCACGGCGCACGGACGCACGAAGCGGGATGTCTCCGCGGTCGGTCGGCGTGAGCGCCCTCCGGCTGGTCGAGCGGACGGCAGGCATCCCGTGCATGCGCGCGATTGGGCCCTGGTGAGGCTGGAACAACAACTCGGGCAGATGGCCGCTGCGCGAGGGATCGAGCTTTGACCTGATCGATGGGACCCGCCCGCTCTACAGCCGCGCGCTCGGCAAGGCGGAGGAATGTGCCGCCCAAATGTCGGTCGATATCCAGGCTCCGGAGGGGCTCAGCCGACACGGGGCTCTTGCATCTGCTCACCGTCGGCGACGCCGTCCCGCGGAGCTCAGCCCTGAGTAGCTGGGAACCTCTAGTGGAGAATCGAATTCTGGACTACGATTCCGAACACGGCATGGAGAACAAGAGCGCCACGGCAAGGCCGGAAGCGAAGGGGACCCACCGGCCCGGCATTCTGGACGCCATGATCAGGCCAGTGCTCCGCGACCGCTTGCGCCGACAGCACGCCGAGGAGGCCGACACCGTCCTGATCGAGGAATTGGGCCTCTGCCGCGGTAGGGTGAGGGTCGACCTCGCGGTGGTCAACGGCTCATTGCACGGCTTCGAGATCAAATCGGACAGGGACAGTCTGAAGCGGCTCGCCACGCAGGTGGATTTGTACAGCCAGGTGCTTGACCGCGCGACGCTGGTCGTGGGCGAGCGCTTTGCTCCTCTTGCGACGTCACTGGTGCCCGAGTGGTGGGGTGTCGTCCGCGTCTCCAGCAAGCCGACCGGACTTCGGTTCACAACGCTCCGTCGGTCGAGGTTGAACCCTCAGCGGAATGCACGGATGCTTGCGGAACTCCTCTGGTCAGGGCAAGCGCTCGCGCTCTTGGAAGAGCACGGCGCGGCGAGAGGCATGCGGGGCAAGCCAAGACGAGTCCTGTGGGACCGTGTTTGTGAGTGCCTTTCCGTAGGCGAAATCGCCGCGGCCGTTCGCGACAGGCTCAAGGCCAATTCAGGTTCTGAAGCCCTTGCATGACCGCTGAGAGATGGTGAATGGTGCCAAGCCTTCGCCATGCTCCCGCCGAACCGTACCCGCTCGCTCCATCCGCGGCGGCCTTCATCGACTGACAGCCCACGCAATGGTCCGAGCCAGCAAAATGCTGCTTCAGGTGACCATAGACGAGGCGAGTCGCGAGCGCAGGAAACTGTGAACTCGGAGCGACCGAGCGCGTACTCTCGCCCTTCACGAGCAGCCAGTGTTCCGACGTCGTGTAGCGAATAGCCGCGGAGACTTGCATGAATCTGAAATCAAAGCCTTCTACCCCAAGTGGGTGCTGAATCGCGTAGTCGCTGTACGTGGGGAGTCTGACTAGCGAGTGGCGGGCCGAATGAAGATGATCTCGCCACGAGAGCCAGTCCGAGCGCTCGACGAGATCGTGGGAGTGTCGGTCGACGCCTCCCATGCTGACTGGAAACGCGGAGGCGGATACGGTGAACGTACGCCAATCCTGATGATTCGGTACGTCCGCGAGGAATGCGTTCGTGAGAGCAGCGATACCGTCGACGATCATCTCCGCAACGGTACCCAGGTCGACGATGAGGTCGACGTCGCTAAGGGACAGTTCGTGGGTGCCGAGAAACGCGGGAATGGCCGACGGTAGCTGACCCGCTTCGAACTCTGCCCTGGTCAGTCGAAGCCCGATTCCGTGGTCCCTGTGTTCCAGGGCAGGGCCGACATCCACCGTACGGGTAACGCCAGTGACTGGTGTGAAAACCATGCCAGCCGCCTTGGCGCGGCTGAAGACTGCGTGCGCCGCTGCTGACCCGTCCGTCTCGATCTCGCGCGTGTCGATGAAGCAGCGAGGATACGAACTCACGGCATCGCGAAGCCCCTTGAACGCCGTCTCGATATGTTTGTCGATACCTTTGCCACCTGTGCGCTCGACGATCTCGAGTAGCGGCGTGATTCGAGGGACGAGCGCGTCAGCCACACGAGACAGGGCGGCCTTCTCACCTTGTTTGACCTTCAGAATCGGCACGTAGTGGTTGGCGCCAAATGTCATGTCGTTCTCGATGGAGGTTGCCACAGTGAGAGTGGCGCAACTTCGGATGCGAGGCTGCCGTAGTATGACCAGAGAGCGGGCAGCGGGTCTGCGTTGCCCTCAGAGAAGCAAATCCCTACAGTCGTATCAAGCGGTCGAAGCGGAGCGACGCGAGCCCGTAGGTCATCGGCCCCTATGGAATCATGGAGCGCTATCAGCACTGCTTCGAGGGTAACGATGAGCCCTGAGAGTGCTTGCGCGGCGCCTTCGACCTTGCCGAGCGCACGCAGTGCCCGTTTGTCGCCAGAGAGCACAAGTAGCTTCTGGTCGGCTGCGGCCGAGAAGAGCTGCGCCTCTCCTGGATCAATGCCCGGCACGAGCAGGAACCGCTCGAGCCACTCGCTTGTCGCCGCCTGGAGCGGTGGAATCGCGTCCGCGGTCTCGAGCAGTGGTTCACAGTTCTCCTTGCCGAAGCGCTTCGGGACACTGCCACGGCGCAGCATATATGGCAGGGCGGGTAGCCTCTCGCAATCAGTGAGCTGTGCTCCAAGGCGAGCCACGGCGTCTGTCAGCAGGCCGGCCAGCCCGAGCTTACAGAACGCGTCGGTATCAACGAGAACCTTCATTGACCGTCAACGGAGCAGGAGCGCACAGCAGCAATAGGGCTCGGTCGGTCTCGCTTGCGTCGGCGATGTTGACGCGCTGCGCGAAGTGCTCCCGCAGCTGCCGGCGGGCACCAACGTTGCGATAGAGCGCCTTCACTGCCATCGTGGCGGTCGCATAGTCTCCAGTCCTTCTGGCCCACGCGAAGATGACAGTGCTCGCGTCGGCACCGCTCTCTCGCTCAATCTTGCTCGCCTGGCGCGCGAGGTCCTTGAAGTCTCTGGAGGCTGACGTGTTGACGTCCGGCACTTCCGCGCCGCCGATGAGGACGCGCGTGGCATAGGCGTCCGCCCGACCTTCGATCTCGGCATCGTCCCTGATCTCGTCCTCCCCATCAACGACGGGCTGACCCGGAGCGCAATCACTAGCCGCGATGTGAGCGGCTTCATGCGCGATCAAGAACGCCACACGACCGGGCTCATCGTGCTTGTAGCCGATGACGATCGCCGGCTGCCCCTCAACGATGCAGGCCATTCCCTGAAATGACGGAGCCGGAAGCACGTCCAAGGGAATGACCGGGATGCCTCGTGTCCAGAGGTCGCGAAGCACGTCGCCGAGCCGCAACCCAGTGCCAAGCCCGATGATCTGCTCTCGCCATGCCAAGCCAAACAGCGGCAGAGTCTGAGGCGGATGCGTTTGCCTCAGATTGCGGACAGTTGCGGACGCAACTTGGGTCGCCACATGAATCGCGGCCGCCAGCCGATCACGGCTGATGTCGCGGACACGCCTGAGTTGAGCACCGGGATAGGCGAGTGGTGCCAGGGGCGTGTTTGGATCAGACACCGCATCAAGCGAGCTCCCAAGGAAGCGCGCGACGCGGAACTCGAAGTCCTGCACGAGCGCGGGATCGTCAGCGCACGCCTCGTCCCACCAGTCGGGGAGAAGGGCGGAGTGGACGAAGTCCTTGCTGAATCCGGCCCTTGAGAGGCGCTGGAGCAGTGTCTTGAAGGTTCGCGTTTCCGTTGAGGCAGGCACGTTCGCTGTCGTCCTCCGTGTTAATGTCGGGGCGAAGGAGCTGACGGTGGCCGCCGGGACCACGCTGCGTTCCTTCCATTCTACTGGCTGGCGGTCGCTTTGGCTGCTAGTGCACAGCCCAGAGGACGACCGCAGTTCTACGCCCAAATCCGGCGCACTTCCGCTTCCAGCTGTTCTTGTCGGGCCTTCACCCAGGGCGAGTAGTGCCGCTCAGTGACCTTGATGGAGCTGTGCCCCAGCAGCTTCGACACACTGTCAAGGGAGACTCCTTTGAGGAGCAGCGAGACAGCAAATGAATCGCGGAACCGGTGGGGATGGCAGTTCGCGACTGGCGGCTCCGCCCTCTCGCCGACCTTCTTGAATACGCGATCCCAACTCTTGACCATGCTCTCGCGCTGGCTTGTGCCGTCATAGAAGAAGTAGCGTTTGTTCTCGTTCTCGACTGTGTTCAGCTTCTTGACGACGTCCTCGGGCAGCGGGCAGTAGACGGGCGTTCCGGTCTTCTGCTGGTACAGGAAGACCTTGTCGCCGTCGAGCCGGCTGCGCTCAAGACACGCGGCGTCCTGGATCCGAAGCCCGGAGTTGCGGAGAAGCAGGATCATCGGCTCGATACGAGGGCCGTAGCGTCCAAAGTCCACCATCACCTGCGCCGCCTTAATGAGACGTTCGACCTCATCGTCGGCGAACGGAAGTGTCGGCCGATGGACAACCTTCGTCGCCTTCAACGCTGCAGCAGGATTCTGCTCCAGCCATCCGGCTTCGACACAAGATCGGAGGAACGCACGGAGATACTCGAGACGTTTCGCCGAGGACAGCGGCGAATACGGCCAGCCGCGGCGGAAGTCGCGGAGGCGCTCGACGGTCAGATCCTTGAGGTGCCGGTATCCCTTGCTCTTGCAGTACGGCAGGAGCTTGCCTTCGAGCAGCTCACGGCGCTTCTTGATGGTTGTTGCCTTCAGATTGCGGACGGCGGCTTCGTCGAGGAACTTCTCAACAGCGACCCTGACTGTGGGCAGCTCAGGCTTGATCGTGCCGATCTGACCGGATGCCTCCCAGCCGTGAACGGTGGCGGCGGCGGTCGCCCAATCGCGGGTGTTCAGCGAGCGCTTGATCCACTCGCCCCCCAGCGAGCCCTGGGCCCAGATCGCACACTTGCACCGGGTCCAACTGCGCCCCTTCTTCTGATGTGGACAGCTTCGGGAGTGCCACCGCCAGAGAGTCAAACTGCCCGCCGGCATGCCTCCAGTATACGGCGACGGAGCTGGGATCCGTCATCCAGTTTTATTCCAGCAACGACGACTTCTATTGCATCGATAGCTTTAATCGCGCCAATATAATTGAATCTTTAAGAATAAACGAATCGGTGAAGGTCCGAATCCCACCCTCTCCGCCATTCACTCCGACTTCGTCTCCGTTCATGGCGTCGAGGCTGGATTCAGCGGCGCGCCGTCGCCCTTCGGACTCGGCTGGCGACGTCGAATCCCACCGTCAGCGATGCTCGTCCCGAGTCGAGTCCTTCCCCACGCCACGGTCGTGGCCGTCGTTCGCGCGCGCGCGAGCGACATTCCCCACACGAGGGATGGCGCGCGGCCCGGCGCGGCGAAGCGCGGTAAGCTGGGCGGCGGTACCCCGGCCCGGGTGCCGCCGCCGCGTGGACGCGCGACATGCGCCCGGAACACCCTGCGATCGACCCGCACCGTGTGACCCTCCGTCCGGCCCGGCCGGACGAGATCGACACGCTCGTCGCGATCGACGACGAGGCGTCGGCGCTGTACGCGGCGCATGGGCTGGCACTCGGCGTGACGGAGGAACATCCGTTCGCCGAGGCCGAGCGCGCGCGTTGGCTCGCGGCCGCGCAGGCGGCCCGCGCGTTCCTCGCGGTGAGCGCCGCCGGGGTCCCCCTGGGCTTCGCCGCGCTCGACCTCGTCGATGGCGCACCGTATCTCGATCAGCTGGCGGTGCACCCGGCTGCCATGCGGCGTGGCGTGGGCCGTGCGCTGCTGGCGCGCGCGATCGCCTGGGCCGAGGCGCAGGGCGCCGGCGCGCTGTGGCTCACCACCTACGCCCACTTGCCATTCAACCGGCCCTACTACGAACGTGCCGGCTTCGTCGTCGTGCCCGAGGCGGCGTGCGGCCCTGGCATACGCCACCATCTCGCGGAGCAGAGGTGCGCGCTTCCCGCGCCCGAACAGCGTGTCGCGATGCGCCTGCGACTGAAGGGCGACGCCAAGGCACGCGCCGCCTCCCGGCGCACGCACGCGGCCTCCTGAGTCGCTCGAGTCCGTGGCCGCTGGTCAGGGCAGCCGCGGCACCCGTGCCAGCATCCCCTCCTGCGTCATGACGGCCTCGATCTCCTCGACCGTACTTGCCAGGAAGCCGGTGAAGTTCTCGAGGCCGTCCGTCGTGACGACGATCGTGTCTTCCATCCGCACGTAGAGGCGCTCGTCGGGGATCCACATCATCGGGTCCACCGTGAACACCTGGCCCTCGTGAAACGGCTTGCCCCAGATCGCGCCGGGGTCATGGACGGTCAGGCCCACGGGATGCTGCAGGTGGCCGCGGAACGTCAACATGTCCTCGGCGGCCTTGCGGTGGCGCTCGCTGGCGAACGCCGTCTTCGCCAGCACCGGCTCCATGTCGCGGCGCGCAAGGACGAGCACCTCCTCCGGCGTCACGCCCGCCTTGATGTGTCGGAAGAACGCGGCGCGGTACTCGAGGATGTAGGTGACGAGGGCCCGCTGCGCGGGCGTGAAGGTGCCGCTCACGGGCCACACGCGTGTGACGTCACTGGCGTAGTAGCGATAGTCGGGCCCGTAGTCCATCAGGATCAGGTCGCCGGCCTTCAACGGGTCGAGGTTGCGCGAGTAATGGCCCATCCACGCGTTCGTGCCGCCGCCGGCAATCGGGTTGTACGCCTCGAAGCGGGCGCCGTTGGCGAGGAAGACGAACCGCGCCACGGCCGCCACCTCGTACTCGTGGACGCCGGGGCGCGTGCTCTTCATCGCCTCCAGAATGCCGAGACCGGCCAGGACCGAGGCCTTGCGGATCAGCGCAATCTCCCGCTCGCTCTTCGTCGATCGCAGGGTATCGAGGATCGGTGTGAGGTCGCGCCGCTCGAGCGCCGGGTAGCGGTCCGCCAGCAGCCCGAGGAAATGCGCCTCGCGCGACGGGCGTCCGTCCCACGGATCGCCGGCCACGCCGGCCTGATGGCCGAGCAGCTCATCGCGGCTCTGCGCCTCGCCCTCAGCGGGGCTGAACGGCACGTACAACAGCGGCCGCGGCGCCCGCAGCATCGTGGACGTGAACGTCTGGCGCGAGAGCAGCTCGACCGGCGCCACCGCGTCGACGCCCGTCAGCCGCATCACCTCGGCCGCGTCCTCTGCCGACCAGACGGCGCCGGTGCTGCGCTCCAGCGCCTCGTTGCGTCGGGTCAGATAGAGCGTGCTGCGCCGCGTGCGCCCGTCGATCACCAGGTAGGCGTGCGGCGACTCGAGGCCGGTCAGGTAGTAGAACTCGTTGGACTGGCGGAAGACCTTGAACCCGTCCACACCCGGCGCGCCCTGGACGATGGCCAGGGCCTGCGACCCGATGGCGTCCATCACGCGGCCGCGCCGCGCCGTGAACTCTTCGGCGGGGAAGTCGGACTGGAACGGCGGGCGGTCCTGGGCGCCCACGACCACGAGTGAGCCGGCGGCCAGCGTGAGGAGCAGGAGGAAGCGTGTCATCCGCGGATTGTAGTGCCGAAGGCGGCATGGCGATGCCGGGAGTGCTGCCCTCAACACGCCGCGCGCACCACAGCCGCGGCCTGTTACGGGAGACCAAGCGCTCCCCGCGTGACTTCGCCCCGGTCGAACCGGTGGTGCGATTGGCACCGCCGCTGCCAACTGTCTCGCATGGGTCTCAGGCGTCCCTCGCCTCCGTGAGCGCCATGGCGGCGTAGAATACGGTAGTGATGTATTCGTCGATTCACGAGGTCGAGGCCATGACACAGTACGTCGAGCGAAATCGGAACGCGATTCTCGAGGCCGCGGCCCGGCACGGCGCACGAAATGTGCGGGTATTCGGGTCGATGGCGCGAGGTGACGACAGGCCGGACAGCGACATCGACCTCCTCGTCGAGATGGGGCGGGACCGTTCGCTGCTCGACTTGGTGGCGTTGGCACAGGAGCTGGAAGCGCTGCTTCGCCGACGCGTGGACGTGCTGACGGAGGAGAGCCTCGCTCCGTCGATGCGGCAGCGGATCGCCGCCGAGGCCCACGCCCTGTGAAAGACGAACGGCTGTACCTCGGTCACATCCAGGAGGCGATCGCCGACATCAGGATCTATGCAGCCGTGGGCGAGCCGGTGTTCCTCGGGGACCGCATGCGGCAGGATGCGATCATTCGAAAGCTCGAGGTGATCGGCGAGGCAGTCAAGCAGCTCTCGGAGCCCACCCGGCGCCGACATCCAGAGATTCCCTGGCGGCAGATCGCCGGCATGCGCGATCACCTGAGCCACGCGTACTTCGGCGTCGACTTGAGACTCGTCTGGCGCGTCGTCGAGCGAGACCTCCACGCACTGGACAGTGCCGTGACGGCGCTGCTTGAGGCGTCACCGACGCAAGAGAGCTAGGAGGCGGCCGCTCCGTGTTCCTGCGCGCCGCAAGCCGAACGCGGACGGCCCCGCGAGCTGGTCGCGGAGCCGGATCAATGCCCGCGCCGAAGCAATCGCAGCATCTTGAGGTTGATGACCACGAATCGCACCAGCTGCCACGGGATGAACGTCCGCAGCCACCGGGTCCTCCGCGTCGGCACCGTGGCGTACGAGAACTGCTCACCGAGTTCCTCCGGCTGCGGGGCGTCGCGGTCAGTCATCGTCGTTCACTCCGGAATCAGGCTCCACCCGGGCCGCAGCCGGGCCTTGTGGAGAAACGCGTGGTGCAACAGGATCTTGATCCAGTGGCCCGCCAGGCCAATCTCGCCAAACGTGAATCGGCGGTCGCGTCCCGAGCCGGGATACCGCTCGTAGTCGGGCACGATGGGAAACACCGTCATCGAGGCGGCCGTGCCCTTCACCAGGCTCGCGCCGGCGGAGGCGATGCAGGCCGCGCCCATGTTGGCCATCGACGCCTCGTGCGTGGGCGCGGGGGCTCCACCTAGCATGTCGACGATGCTGCGCGCCACCGCCTTGCCGATGGTGGCGGAGGGCATGCCTGTCCGGGGGGGCGCCGGGGCAATGGGCGCGCCGCTCGGCGTCTGGCGCGGCCGTGAGATCGCATGCGGCGGCGCGAAGGCAATGCCGGCCGCGAAGACCGTCGGATAGGCCGGCGACTGGTACGTGCGCGGCCAGTCCCTGGGGGACCACTGCTCGAAGGGCCTCGGCGTGTAGTCCGCATCGACCTTCATGAAGCCGTTCGGCTGGAAGAGGCGCGGCGTGATGTCCGCGCCGTGCCGGTCGACCGCCGTGATCCCGACGCCGGAAAACGGCGGCAGCAGCATGGCGAAATCGAAGTCCATGGTGCGCTGCGCGCCGTCGAGCGTTTCGTAGTGCGCACGCCCCTGTTCGACCTCGCGCACGTGGGCGCGGGTGATCCAGCGCAGGCCGCGCTCGGCAAACAGCGACTCCGTGAAGATCTTGCTCGGCGTCACGAATCCGCCCTGCTCCAGGTGGATGCCCCCCATGCCGAAGTCGCCCAGCTCGTACTCGTTCGAGAGCCACCAGATGTCCGCCCGGTCGCGGACGCCGCGCGTGCGCAGCTCGAACTCGAGGTTCACGATGTACTCGAACGCGGCGCCCTCGCAGGTGCACGCCCCGTGGCCCGTGCCCACGAGGAAGCGCTTTCGCTCCCCGAGCCGCATGCGGGCGACGAGCTCGTCGAGCTGGCGCGACGTCTCGTGCGCGTGCGTCTCCGTACACACGGACAGGCTGTGGCCGTCGGGGCCGAGGCCGGGTGTGGCGCCGAAGTTGAGCTTCGGCCCCGTGGCGTTGATCAGGAAGTCGTAGCGCAGATCCTCGCGCTCGCCCTCGTGGCCCGGGCGCGTGGATTCCACCACGACGAACGGCGAGGGGTCGCTCTCGCGTCCCTCCGGATGGATCTCGACCGCCCGCGCCTGCCGGAAGTCGATGCCGTGCCGCGCGTAGACCGGGGCGAGCGGAAACGTGACGTCTGCCGGCGTCATCAGTCCGACGCCGACCCAGATGTTGGAAGGAATCCAGTTGTAGTCGGGCTTGGGCGAGACGACGACGACCTCGTCGCCCCGGCCCAGCCACTTCCGCAGGAAGCTGGCCGCCGTATGGCCGGAGATGCCCGCCCCCAGCACCACGACGCGGCTCACGGCCCCACCTCGGCTCCGCCACGGGCGGCCCGCCACACGCCGGCCAGCGCGGCCGGCCACCGATGTCCAGTCCGCGTAGACACCCGAGCCAAGGCACGACGGACACTGAGTGTGGTGACGTCTGTGATGCTCATCCTGGCTCCTTCCCAAAGGTATCTCATAACGGCCTGACACCTTCAGCCGAGCGCCGCGTTGCGGCCTGGCCGGGCGCCTCGGGCGCGTCGCAGTGGGCGTTCGGCCGGGCCGTCAGACGCCCCTCGGCACCCCGCGCCACAGGTGATGCATCATCCCGGCGAACGTGACGGCCCAGGCCGCCAGGGCGAAGTACACGGTGACCTGCGGAATGATCGAGAGGAACTCCAGCTGCATGGCCTCGACCAGTCTCACGGTGCAGACCGTGTACATGCCAATCGGAAACACCATGCCCCAGTACTGAGGGTCGTACCGCAACGGAACACGCCGGACGATGTGCCGCCACACGCCGAGGATCAGCAGCAGCGGAATCCACCACGTCGCGGTGGCCCAGAAGAACAGCGTGAAGCCGGCCACGAACGGGCGGAGCATCACCAGGAAGGGCCAGTGATCCGCGTGGATCAGGAGCGAAGACCCCGCCAGCGTGGTGATGGCGACCGCGCCCATATTGATCCAGTAGGGAGGCGTCATCTGGTCCGCGGTCAGCGCCACGAACGTGAATCGATAGAAGATGAGCGTGATGATCGTGAGGTAGAGCATGGCCCCCAGCAGGTACATGCACAGCGCGAAGAACAGGACCCCCTCGCGCCCGCCCTCGACGCCCGGCGCGAGCTGGGTCCCCAGAATGGACACGGACTGGGTCGCCACGATGCCGAGGAGCCACGCGCCATTGATGCCGGTCTCGAGCGTCGGCTTCGATTCGCGGACCACCGTCGCCGTGAAGAACGCGTACATCACCACCACCCAGAGCACGATGCCGGCGATCCACAGCGCGTGGGCTGCTCCGGCCCGGCCCGTCAAGAGCAGGATTTCGCTACCCAGCACACAGGTCCCGGCCACCACCGTGAAGAAGCCCGGGCCCCGCGCGTGGCTGTTCAGGTCCGCGAGCACGCGCGGGAAGTAGGCCACGAGCCGGGTCGCGAGCATGACCATCAACACCGCGTAGGCGATGACATTGATGGCGAGCAGCGCCCACGCGATGCGCGGCATCTGCAGCACGTACGCCGCGGTCGACACGATCCCCGTCGCCATGACCAGGGCGAAGTAGCCGGGGAAGAGGTGCTCGACGGCGCCGGCGAGACGGGGCCCGGCCGTGCCGGCCGGCGGGTCGTTCATCGGTCCAGCCCGAACAGGTACCAGAGCAACCCGGCATTGAGGCCGAGGCATGCGAGGCTGGCGACCGCCGCCGGCACCAGCGTGCCGGTGTCGCCCCCGAGGTAGGCGTTCATCGTCGCGGTCAGGAGCCAGAGCTGCAGGATGACAATCAGCACCACGAAGGCGAGCATGGCGTTGACGATCACCATCCGCTGGGCCCGGACCATCCGGAGACGGCGCATCATGTCGTCGATCCCTCAACGCCCGTCGCGTACACCGTGCCGTTCCGCACCTCCAGCCGCACCCGTGGCAGCGCCCGGCGCGGCGGCCCAGACACGGGCTGGCCGGTCTCGAGATCGAACCAGCCATTGTGGCAGGGGCAGTGGAGGCGGCCGGCGTCGAACGCCGGTACCACAGGGCACAGGAGGTGGGTGCACTGTTGGTCGTAGGCAACGAAGGCGGTCGCGCCCGTGCGGACGAGAAGCCTTGGTGTGCTGCCTTCGGGGTAGGTGAACGTTTTGGCGCCGCCGATGGGCAGTTCGTCCACCTGGGCAATCGGCTCACCAGCCACCGGCGCCGGGTGCCGGCTGAAGGCGCTCTTGAGCACAATCCAGAACTGCCCGACCGCCAGCGCCGCGCTCGTCAGCACCATGAACTTGACGAGCTCTCGACGCGAGACGTACTCGTCCTGCGCCCAGTCGATGGGGAAGTCCTGACGCCACTTCGGCTGATCGGCCAGTGGACGGCCGTCGGGAGGCACGGTCCCGTGATCGAGGTCCCGTGGTCCGTCAACCCCGCGCTGACTCTGAATCATGCGTCACCGCCGTCTGGTCTCTCCATGAACACATCGTCGAGGATCTCGCGGCCGATGGTGGGCTCGTGCATCGACGCCGTCACGTCCACGATGTCCGTGGGCGCGTCGCGCGGCACCATGATGTTCACCTTGGTGCGAATGGTCTGCCTCCCGAACTGAAAGGTGTTGACCGGCTTCGCGTGCGGGCGGAGGCGCGCCATCTCTTCCCGCGTGCCGAACGCCAACGCCTGGCTTGGACAGGCCGACGCGCACCACGGCTTCAGCCCGACCGACGTGCGGTCGTAACACATGTCGCACTTCATCATGAGGTTCATCTTGGTCTGCATCTTCGGAACGCCGAAGGGGCAGGCCAGGACGCAGTTGTTGCACGCAATACACCGCGGTTTGCGGGCCGTCTGGACGATGCCGTCTTCGGTGCGCTTGATCGCGTCGGCCGGACAGACCTCCGCGCACGTGGGCGAGTCGCAGTGCAGGCAGACCACGGGCACCGTCTGCGTCGAGTGCGCGCGATCCACGTAGTCGAGCTGAATCATCGACTGGCCCTTGTGCGTGTCGCACTCGGTGCAGGCCTGAATGCAGGCCTGGCAGCCGATACAGCGGCCCGGGTCGATGAAGAACTCGAGAGCGTCTGGAACAGGCATGGGTCAGGACACCTCGCTACTGCTGCGGCTCGAGGGCCGCGGCGTACTCGGGCGGCGCATCCGCCTTCCGTACCCGCACCGCGCACACCTTGTACTCCGGGATCTTCGAGATCGGATCCTGGGCCGCAATCGTCAACTGGTTGGCGCTCTTGCGCCCCGGCCAGTGGTACGGGATGAACACCGTGTCGGGCCGGATCGTCGTGACGACCGACGCGCGCAACGTGCAGTGGCCACGGCGGCTCTCGGCCGTCGCCCAGTCGCCGTCGGCGATGCCCAGTCGCGCCGCCAGGCGGGGGTGCATCTCGATCCGCGGCTCCGGACAGTGATCGACAAGGGGGCCGATGCGCCGGGTCTGATTCCCCGACAGGAACTGGCTGACGACCCGGCCGGTGGTGAGGATGATCGGAAACTCCTCGTCCACGTCTTCGGCCGGCCCTACGTAGGGCGTGACGTTCAGACGGGCCTTGCCGTCGGGGAAGTAGAACGGCCCGGCGCCCCTGGCGACAGGATTCCACGACCCGGGCTCGAACAGCCGCACCGTGCCCTGCGGCCCCGGCAGCGGGACGCCGTCGGGCACGTCGCTCGGGCACGGCCAGAACACGCCGTAGTGCTCCTCGATGCGTTCATAGCTGATCCCGGAGTAGTCCGCGATCCCCCCCTTGGAGGCCACGCGCAGTTCCTCGAACATCTCCCTCGGGCTCTCGAACGTGAGCCCCTGTTCCCGGCCCAGGGCCTTCGCGATGTCCTGGATGATCTGCCAATCCGGCCGCGCCTCGCCTGGGCACTCCACCGCCTTGTTGATCCTGACGACGCGCCCTTCGGTCTGCGTGACGGTGCCTTCGTCCTCCTCGTGCAGGGAGCCTGGGAGGACGATGTGAGCGTAGCGGGCGCTTTCGCTCAGGAAGAAATCGATCACGACATAGAAGTCGAGCTTCTCGAGCGCCTGCCGGACGAAGTGGCTGTCCGGCAGGGAGACGACCGGGTTGAAGCAGAGGCTCAGCAGTCCCTTGATCTCGCCGGTGTCGATCTTGCGGATGATCTCGTAGGCGTCGACGCCGGGCTGCGGGAGCGCGGCCGGATCCATCCCCCACACGCCGGCCACGTACTCGCGGTGCTCAGGGTTGGCGAGGTCGCGCCCGCCGGGCAGCTGGTCGCACTTCTGGCCATGCTCGCGTCCGCCCTGGCCGTTGCCCTGCCCGGTAATCGTCGCGTATCCGCAGTTCGGCCGGCCGATGCGGCCGGACGCCAGCACGATGTTGATGGCGCTCATCACGTTCTTCACGCCGTTGCTGTGATGCTCCAGCCCGCGCGCGTGACACAGGAAGCTCGTCTCGGCGGTGCCCCACCATTCGGCGGCCTGCTGGATCGATTTCACCGCGATGCCGGTCACCTCCGCGGTCCGCTGCGGTGTCCATTCGCGCACGGACGCCGCGACCGCCTCGAACCCCACCGTGTGCTGCTCGAGGAAGGCGTGATCGATCCAGTCGTGCTCGATCATCAGGTGCAGGATCCCGTTGAAGAGCGCCGTGTCGCGCCCCGGCTTGACCGGCAGGAACAGGTCACAGGTGCGCGCGATCGGCGTGATGCGCGGGTCCACGACGATGACCTTCGCGCCCTGCTCGCGCGCCTGCCAGACGTAGTTCGTGGTGATGGGCGCGCACTCGGCGATGTTGGCGCCGCTCACCAGGATGACGCCGGCGCCAAGGATGTCTTCCCAGGGATTGGCGGCGCGATCGATCCCGAACGCCTTCTTGTTGCCCGCCGCGGCGCTCACCATGCAGAGCCGGCCGTTGTAGTCGATGTGCGCCGTGCGCAGGCACATGTGGGCGAACTTGCCCATCACGTACGTCTTCTCCGTGGTCAGGCTGGCGCCGGAGAGCACGGCGAAGGCATCGTTCCCGTGGGTGCTCTGGATGCGATCGATGGCCTCGGCCGTCTGGCGGATCGCCGCGTCGTACGCCATCGCTCGAAACCCGCCGGTCGCGCCGGCGTCCTTCGCGTAGGCATGAAGGAGGCGATCGGGGTGTGCCTGCTGCAGGTAGCGCTTGATGCCTTTGGGGCACATCATCCCCTTGTTGAAGGGGAACTCGTACCACGGCTCCACGCCGATGACGACGTTGTCCTTGACCTTGAGCTGCATCCCGCACTGCTGGCCACAGAAGCAGCAGTGTGTCTTGACGTACTTGTCGGGCTCGATACCGGTGTCGAGCCGGCCGTCTTTGGCGTAGGCGAGATGCGGTCCGAATGCCCCGATGGTCTCCCGATCGAGGGGCGGGGTCGTGTCAGTCGTGCGAGCCGGACCGTTCATATGGGCAGCGTGCTCCTGCAGTGTCTGTCACGACGGTGGGGCTACGGGTAGAAATTGTCGGCGTCTTCAACCCCGAGCGGACCCTGGCGCAGCCCGGGATTGACGTGGACGGGCATCGGCAGCGGGCGCGTGTCGGGCAGTGGTGTGCCCCCCCGTCGACCCCGCCACAGCGCGCCCTGTGCCATCGCCAGCGACGCGCGCCGGCAGCGAGGACAGATCCACTGGTAGTGGCCGTCGTCACCGGGGATCTCGTACGTGAACCCCAACTGGTGCTCGACCTCAATCAAGTCCTCGATGTGCATGCGCGAGCTGAACGCATGGCCACAGCGCCTGCAGTGCGCCAGTGCCTGGGCCCGCCCGGCGTCCTTGTAGAATCCGACGCCCAGTTGCGCCGGCCGCTGAAAGATGTGGAAGAACTTCCCGAACGGCAGCCAGAGGAACGTGCCGATCACCGTGATCGCATGAAGAATCGCGATGAACGTGTAGGCGTAGCCCCCCATCCACGTGTAGCTCGCGGTGAGCATCAGCCCCGTGAGGCTGACGGCGAACAGGAGGATGAGCGGCATGAAGTCCTCGGCGAACCGCTGGACCGCGGCCGCACCCTCGTCCCGCATCCGCCGCCGCACGGCCAGCATCACACCGGCAATCACCAGGAATGACGCCCACACCAGCCCGTGGAACAGGAAGAAGGCGATGGCCGAATCGTGCGGAAACCGGAACGCCGGAAAGCCGAACGCGACCGCCTCGTAGAGGGACAGATCGCCAGGCACCGGACGGAAGTGCAGCCAGCCGAAGACGAGAGGAAACGTGATCGCCACGGCGATCAGGCATCCCCACATGATGAGCATGTGGGTGAGCCCGCGCAGGCGATTGCGCGCGAAGATGAAACGGTTGGCGACGACGTCCTCCGCGACGCGGCGGAACCACATGCCGGCGTTGCGCCGCCGCCACCCCGGCCGCAGGAACGCCTGCCAGCCGCGCCTCCAGTACATGGCCGTGGGCGGGCGCTGCAGCCACATCGCGTAGCGATAGGTCAGGCCGAATGTGGCGAACAAGACGGAGAACGTGTAGCCCACGAGGGCGGCGTCGAAGTGCGCGAGGTTGCGCGAGCCGACGAGGATGAGCACCGACAGGACCAGGGTGGCGCCGGCACCCCACGCGACAGGCGCAATCACCTGGCGGCGCGTCGATGACCGGGACGGCTCACGGAGCGCAGCCTCAGGCATGGAGGAGAGGGTCCATGGCCGGACCATAGCACGAGGCGTCGCGCGATCGGAGAGAATCGACCACATCATCTTCGTCGCCAGGGCCCGGCTTCGTCACCGGGCGGGCACGCGTGGCGGCGTGCGCCGACCCACGGATTGTCGAACACCCACGTCCCGGTGGTGGCAAGATGAGGGGCGATGTCGAGTACCGTCGTCCGTCTCAAGGCGCAGCCGCTTTTTGCGGCGCTGGACCAGGCCGAGCTGTCGTCACTGGCCGATCGCGCACACCTGCGCCGATACGCGCAAGGCGAGGTCCTGTTTGCCGAAGGTGATGCCTGTCAGGGGCTCTATGTCCTCGTCTCCGGCAGGATCAGGATCTTCAAGACCTCCCCCTCTGGTCGAGAGCAAGTCCTGGCCGTGGAGGAGCCGGGGAGTTCCTTTGCCGAGCTGCCGGTGTTCGACGGCGGCCCGTACCCGGCGTCGGCCTCGGCGATGTCCGACACCGAGGTGCTGTTCATCTCGCGCGCCGATGTCCGCGCGCTCTGTCTGGAACGCCCGGAAGTCGCGCTGAAGATCCTGCAGGTCGTCGCGGCCCGTCAGCGGCGGGTGGTGGCCGTGATCGAGGAGCTGTCCTTCACCACGGTGCACCAACGACTCGTCTCCTGGCTGCTGCGGCAGGCCGCGTCCAACGGCCGGCCGTCCGAGCGCGGCACGATCATCACGCTTCCGTCGAGTCACCAGGAACTGGCCGCGCATGTCGGCACCGTGCGTGAACTCGTGTCGCGAAACCTGGCCCGGCTCCAGGCGCAGGGCCTCATCGCGGTCGAGGCGAGAGAGGTCACCATCCTCGATCCTCGAGGCCTGGAAGCCGACCTCACCTCGTCCGACTAGTGGAGTGTCGTTGACAAAGAACTACCGGGCCGCCCGTTGGGCGGCCCGCAAAATCGCGGCTGAGCAGAGGCGCTGGTAGTCCCTCTTCAGTCGATACAGTCCACTAGTGGCGTGTTGTTGACGATTCACTGCCGGGCCGGTCGTGCCTCCTCAGTCGTTCCCCCCAGGAGACCGGCACCCCGAAGACGGCAGCCGTCGCTCACGGCGCGTGTTGACGGCCATCGACCGCGCGCTGACGGCCCGCTGTCCAGTGACATAAGTCACTGCGCCGGTGCGACAGGCGCGTCACACTGCATTCGGAGGCGGTGACATGGCGTGCCGATTGGGGATGCCGGGAATCGCGTCTGCGCACGACGGCGTTGTCGTCGCGCCGGCTCCTCTGTACTGACGGCGTCGATCGTCAGGCCGTGCAGAAGCCGGGTGTGGCGGGCAGGAGCGTTCGCCAGGAGCAGGAGAACATGTCGTGACATGGGGTTTCAGAGTTCCCCGCCAGGTCTGGGTCGCGGTGGTGGGCGTCGGGCTGCTCTCGGCGCTCGCGTGGGTGGCCACGCAGAGCGGCCCGCTCGCGCCGATTCCGGTGACGGTGACGCCAGTCGTGCGGGCGGATGTGGCCCCCGCGCTCTTCGGCATCGGCACCGTCGAGGCCCGCCGTGCCTACGTGATCGGGCCCACCGCCGCCGGGCGCGTGAGGCGCGTGCTGGTCGACGTCGGCGACTCCGTCACCGCCGGACAACTGCTGGCGGAGATGGAACCGGTCGACCTCGATGCCCGGGTGACCGCCACTGCCGCGGCGGCCGAGCGGGGCCGGAGTGCCGTCGCCGCGGCCGACGCGCAGGTCCGAGACGCCGGGAGCCGGCACGCCTGGGCCGCGACCGAGGCACGTCGAACCGACGCCCTGGGGGCGGCTGGCGTCGTCAGCCAGAGCGCCGTAGACGCTGCGCGACAGGCCGAGCAGTCCGCCGCGGCGCAGCTCATCGCTGCCGAGGCGGCAGTGGCGGCGGCACGTCGAGACCTCGCCCGTCTGGAGGCCGACATCGGAGGTGCGCAACAGCAGCGCAGCAACCTTCGCCTCGTGGCCCCCGTCGACGGTCTCGTCACGGCGCGTGACGTCGAGCCCGGCTCCACCGTCGTCGCCGGTCAGGCCGTCCTCAGGCTGGAGGACCCTCGCAGCGTCTGGATCAGTGTGCGGCTGGACCAGGCACGTTCCGCGGGCTTAGGTGCCGGATTGACCGCGCGCATCACGCGGCGCGCGGATCCGCTGACCGAGGTGGCTGGTACGGTCGTGCGCGTGGAGCCCATCAGCGACGCGATCACCGAGGAACGCATCGCGAAGGTGGCATTCGACCGCCCGCCGGACGGCGTGTCGAGCGGAGAGATGGCCGAGGTCACACTCGCCCTGCCCGTGGTCGGGGATGCGGTCGTCGTGCCCAACGCCAGCCTCCGCCACCGCGGCCTGCAACAAGGCGTCTGGCGGTACGCGGACGGTCAACTCGGGTTCGTGCCCGTGACCACGGGGGCGGAGGGACTCGACGGGACCGTGCAGATTCTCGAGGGGCTGCAAGTGGGTGACCTGGTGGTCGTCTACAGCGAGCGCGACCTCGACGACCGCAGCCGCGTGACCGTCGTGCCTGCCATCCGTGGGGTCGCGCCATGATCAGCCTGGCGGGCCGGGACATCCTGCACTCATGGAGCAAGTTCGCCCTCACCGGCCTGGGGCTCGGGCTCCTGATCGGTGTGACGTTCACCATGGCAGGCGTCTATCGCGGCATGGTGGACGATGCCAAGGTGCTGCTCAACAACAGTGGCGCCGATCTCTGGGTCGTGCAGAAGGACACCCTCGGCCCCTACGCCGAGCCGTCCAGCGTGCACGACGACATCTATCGCGGTCTGCTCGGATTCCCGGGCATCGCGCAGGCGGCCAACGTGACGTACCTCACCATGCAGGTGCGCCGAGGCGAGAGGGACGTCCGGGCCATGGTCGTCGGCTTCGTGCCGGGCGGGCCGGGTGAACCCCGCTACCTGATTGCCGGCCGGCGCGTGACCCGCAGTCACTACGAAGCGGTGGCCGATCTGAGCGCCGGATTCGCGGTGGGCGACCGCATTCGCATTCGCCGGCACGAATACACCGTGGTGGGCGTGACGCGGCGGATGGTGTCGTCTGGCGGCGACCCGATGGTGTTCATCCCGCTGAAGGATGCGCAGGAGGCGCAATTCCTGAAGGACAACGACGCCATCGTGAACGAGCGCGCGCGGACCGCAAACAACCCGGCGCTCAATCGCCCCGGCGTCCCCGGCCTGCTCGGCGCGATCGAGGCATCGCAGACGAGCGGCCGCACCGTCAATGCCGTGCTGGTGCGCGTGGCCAGCGGCCACTCGCCAGACCGCGTGGCGGCGGAACTCCGCCGGTGGAAGCACGTGCAGGCCTTCACGCGTGCGCAGATGGAGGACATCCTGGTGGCCAAGCTGATCGCCACCGCCTCACGACAGATCGGGATGTTCCTGGTGATTCTGACGATCGTCAGCGCCGCCATCGTGGCGTTCATCATCTACACGATGACCCTGGGCAAGATACGGGAGATCGCCGTGCTGAAGCTGATCGGCACGCACAACTCGACCATCGCCAGCATGATCCTGCAGCAGGCGCTCGGGCTGGGCGTGATCGGGTTCGTGGTCGGCAAGATCGCGGCCACCATCTGGGGGCCGGCGTTTCCGCGCTACGTCCTGCTCGAACCCTGGGACGCCGTGATCGGGTTCGTCCTTGTGATGCTCGTCTGCGTCCTCGCCAGCACGCTGGCCATCCGGGCGGCCCTGCGCGTGGACCCGGCGGCCGCGATTGGGGGCTGACATGACGAGCGACGTGGGCATCCGGATTGAGGGGCTGAGCAAGCGCTACGGCGAGGGCTCGACGGCCGTCGATGCGCTCAAGGACGTCAACATGTCGGTCGCCCCAGGCGAGGTCGTCGGGCTCATCGGTCCGAGCGGGTCGGGGAAGACGACGCTGCTCAAATGCCTGGGGGCCGTCATCGAGCCGACGCGCGGCCGCATGACCCTCGGGGGCCAGGTGATCTACGACGGTGGCTGGAAGATCGCCGATCTGCGCGTGCTGCGCCGCGACCGGATCGGCTTCATCTTTCAGGCGCCGTATCTGATCCCGTTTCTCGACGCCACCGACAACGTGGCGCTGCTGCCGATGCTCTCCGGTCAGTCCAACGCGGCCGCGAGAGCCCGCGCACGAGAGCTGCTGGAGGCACTGGACGTGGCCCATCGCGCCAAGGCCCTGCCCGCGGAGCTGTCGGGCGGCGAGCAGCAACGGGTGTCGATTGCCCGGGCCCTCGCCAACCGGCCGCCCGTGATCCTGGCCGACGAGCCGACGGCGCCGCTCGACAGCGAACGGGGCCTCGCCGTCATGCGCATCCTGGATCAACTGGCGAGCCAGTACGCCACGGCCATCATCGTTGTCACCCATGACGAGAAGATCATCCCGACCTTCAAGCGCACCTACCACATTCGCGATGGGCGGACCGTCGAGGAAGTGGGCGATGGCCGGTCGCTGGTCGGTGCGAGTTGATGCCAGGCATGCCGTGACCCGTGTCGCCGGCGCCGCAGCCATCGTCACCGCTCTGGGGCCCGAGTCCACGTGGATGGCCGCGCGAGCGGACGTCGAGCTCGGTACGGCGGAGTGACGCGCGGCGGCACGGGTCGTGGCGGACCGCCGGAAGGACTGGTGGCCGACGGGCACCATCGCGTTCGATCCGCAGTACGGGCCTGGCCCAGCGTCTTCGGCGGCCGCCCCGGATGCGTCCTTTGAGGCCGGCCATCGTCTCTACCAGTGAGGCCCGCGACTGAACGCGGCCCGCTGCCAGGGAGATCGCCATGTCGAATACCGAGTCCACGCGCACCGTCGAGACCCCCTCCACCCAGACGCCGGACGCGGCCGATTGCTGCGGCGGGCCCGCGCCCGCGGGCGCCGGGGCCTGCTGCGTGCGCGATGCCGACGTCAAGGCCGCCGGGGGTTCGGGCTGCGGGTGCGGCGCCACGGCCCAGGCGCCTGCGACGCCCGCGCCTGCCCGGTCGGGCTGCTGCTGAACCCGCAGTCCGGCGTCCCGCCGGCCGGAGTCCCGGAGCGACGGCCGTCCCGTGCCGCCCCCCTCTACGCCGGAGGGATCTGCACCACGAACACGCTGCCGTGCGGCTGATTGTCCTCGACCCAGATCCGCCCGTGATGTGCCTCGACGGCGATCCGGCAGAAGGCAAGGCCGAGTCCCTTCCCGGGGGGCCGCTCCTCCGCCTGGGTGGGGGTCATCTGGACGTACTTGTCGAACACGCGCTCGCGGAGCGCGGCCGGGATGCCGGGACCATGGTCGCGAACCCGGAAGCAGACGCCGCCGTCCATGGCGCCGGCTTCGAGCTGCACCACGCTCCCCGCGGGGCTGTATCGCAACGCATTGTCGATGAGGTTCAGCAACACGCGGCGCAGCAGGTCGGGATCGGCACGCAGCGGGGGAATCCCGGGCTGCACCTCGGTGCGCAGTTCGTGGCGGAAGCCGTTGGCCATCGGCGTCATCAACTGCTGCACGTCCGCCACGAGCGTGGGCACATCGACTGCGGCGGATCTCGGCGCAAACAGGCTGTTGGCGCTTCCCGCGACATCCAGAAGGCTCCGCACCATCCGATTGATGCTCTCGGCGGAGGCGTACACGAGTCCCCACAGCGCGCGATCCGCGTCGGACAGACTGGCGGCCTTGAGCCTCGACTGCGCCGCCATCATGATGCCAGCGGCGGGACTCCTCAAGTCGTGCACGACCAGCGCCGCGAACTCCTCCTTCTGCTCACCTGCGCGCAACAGCTGCTGGTGCTTCTCGGCGAGTGCATCGCGTGCCGCCGTGATCTCCTCGCTGCTGCGGACCATGTCTTCAAAGGTCGATACCAGGAGATGGAGGATCTGCTCCTTGCTCGATCGGATGCTGAATCGCCGGCCGTCAAAATGGACGTCGATGCCCGAGGCGCCCTGGGCCAGCGAGCGCAGCCGGCGGCTTTCCAGCAGGTGGGTCACACCGGCAATCAGGCGATCGGGATCGCACGGTGTGCTCAGCAGGCCGTCGGCCCCGCATTCCAGGGCGTGAATGACGTCCATCGGCTCCCTGAGCGATGTCAGGAGCAGAACCGGGATCGCCGTCCAGGGCACATCGCCCTTGACGCGGCGGCAGAACTCGTAGCCCGAGACGCCCGGCAAGGTGACGTTCGAGATCGCGAGATCGAACGGCGACCGTTGCAGGCACTCGAGTCCGGCCTCGGCATTCGGGGCCGTGTCGACCTCGAAACCGCCGGACTCGAGGATCAGCCGCAGTTCGTCGGACTGCGTGGAACCGCCCTCGACGACGAGCACGCGGACGGGTTCGGTGGTCATCACGGATGGATCTCGGGTCATCCCAGCGGACCGGTAACCGCGGGGGAGGGATCACGGCGTGCCCTCATGACCTGGCGTCACCCGCGCCTGATCGGCGGCTTGCGTGTCTTGGCACGAGGTCCGCGGTGCTTCAGCGTCCACCGTTTGCTGGTCGCCGCTTGACGATCGAGGCCGCGCCCCACGAGCTCCAGCAGATCGGAGACCGTCACGATGCCGGTGACGTGGCCTGCCTCCGCGACCACAAGGCAGCCGATCGACCGTCCTCGCATCAGGTTCGCGGCCTTCTTGACCGTCGTGGCCGGCGGAACGGTGACCACCGGCATCGTCATGAGATCGGCGACAGAGCGATTCCGTCTGACCGCCGCCCCCTGCCGGCCGCCCACATCGCGATCGGACAGGATGCCGACGATACGCGAGCCTTTGACGACAACCAAGTGGTGGATGCGCTTTGTGCGCATCACGTTCCAGGCGTCTTCAGCCGGCGTCGCTGGCACGATTGTCTGGACGCTTCCGGTCATCACGTCACTTACGCGCATCATCCCCTCACAGGTTCAGTTCACGGCCGTCGGTCGCCACCAGAATCCCCATCGTGACCTCCTCGTCAGATGTCGGGGGCCTCGGGCACGGAACCGATGCACGAATGACACGCAAGAGCGGTACCCGGCAGGGCTTCGGATGAAACTCGCCAGAAGCCGTGCATTGGCTTGGAACGGACGAGTACCGGCCCGGGTCTCGGCGGGCGACTCCCCGGGGGAATCCGGCCTTGTCCCCGGCGGGTTGCCGGATCTTCGGCAATCGACGCGAACGTGCAGCCGGCTCTGGTGTGCCACGTCGTGAGCCGGCCTTCGATGACGCCGCGCCACATGGAACCCGATTGTGCCGGGCGGCATCCGGGAAGGGTCTGACCGTATCGAACGGGCCCTCCGCTGTGAGCGTACCGCGGCACGCCCGTGGTCATCGGCCTCGTGCTGCACCGCTCGTACGAGCCAAGGGGAATAGTCCCGGGGGTTTGGGGATTATTCCTGCCCCATCCGTTCGGCGGCATGAGGCAGGAACCGACACGAGGCGAGAGGCATGTCGCACGCTCGACCGAGACGTCGCTGGAACACGCCGCGGGACGGTCGGGTCGGCGGGCTGGCCCGACGCGGCCCGCCCCTCACGCCGACCGGTACGGAAGTTGCCTCCCGAGGGGGTGTCGTGCCCGGTTCACCGAGCCCTGCGACGGGGCTCGCGCACAGGAGTGTTCCATGTCAGAGAAGAAGCAGGCGATCGCTCCCATTCGTGGCGCTCGGGACCCCATTTCGCTCTTACGACAGATGACAGCCGAGTTGGACCGGACGTTCGACGACTGGCCGTCCTTTCGGTGGCCATCCTTCCGCGCCGCCACGCTGCCCGAAGCGGCGACGTGGTCCCCGAAGATCGACGTCTTCGAACAGCAGAACCGCCTCGTGACGCGGGTCGATCTGCCCGGCATGAAAAAGGAAGACGTGTCCGTGGAAGTCACCGACGGGCATCTCGCGCTCTCGGGTGAACGGAAGCGCGAGACCGAGGAACGCAAGGACAACTTCTATCGCACCGAACGGGAGTACGGCAGCTTCTATCGGGTCGTTCCGCTCCCGGATGGCGTGAAGCTCGAGGACGTCAAGGCCACGTTCTCCGACGGGGTGCTCGAAGTCAGCATTCCGCTTCCCCGTCAGCCGGAGGCGAAGGTCAGAAAGATCCAGATCGACGAACCCGCAAAGACCGGCAAGAGCGCCGCATAGGAGGTGGATGTGAAGGCCAAGGACATCATGACCGCAGCGCTTCGGACGTGTTCGCCCGACACAAACCTCGCCGCCGCGGCGGCCCTGATGCTGGACGGCGATTGCGGCATCCTGCCCGTGGTCGAGGAGGGGAAGCTGGTGGGCGTGGTGACGGATCGCGACCTCTACATCGCGCTCGCGACACGGAACACACGGGCGTCGGACGTCACCGTCGCCGAAGTGTTTCGGACGCCCGTCCACACGTGTGGACCCGATGACGACGTGCAGGCCGTGCTCGCGACGATGAAGCAGCAGCGCGTACGGCGGCTCCCCGTGGCAGGATTCGGCGGCACGGTGCTGGGCATCGTCTCGATGAACGACCTGCTGCTTGCCGCGGGTGCCGGGAAACCCGTGCATGAAGCGCAGGTCGTCGACACGCTCCAGGCCATCTGCGCCCACCATCATCCCGCGCCGCACATCGTCGCGGCATGATGCGATCGCCCCACCTGCAGGCCCGCCACGCGTCACCGATCCGGCCGTGCCGGATCGGTGACGCAACTCCACGCCGTTCCCGGCGGTTCGAGTCCGTCGCTATACTGTAACCATGCCGGCTGCGACCGTGCTCCTCGTCGACGACGATCTCCTCCTGCGCCATTGCCTCCGTGAACGGTTTGCCAAGGAAGGGTGCGACCTTCTCGAGGCAGGCTCGGCCGGCGAAGCCCTGGCGCGGATGTCGACTGACGTGGACCTCGTGCTCCTCGACTTCCACCTGCCGGACGGGGACGGGTTGACGGTGCTGCGCCGGATCAAGGAGGCCTCGCCGGACACCGTGGTCATTCTGATGACCGCGTTCTCCAGCGTCGAGAGCGCCGTCGAGGCCATGAAGCTTGGCGCGTTCCATTACGTCAACAAGCCATTCGATATCGACGAGATCGTGCTGCTGGCCGACAAAGGCCTCGAGACGACGCGGCTGCGCCGTGAGGTCCGCACCCTGCGCGGCCGCGAGAGCCGTGACCATGCGATTGACGCCATCATCGGCCATTCGCCGGCGATGCAGGCGGTCAAGGCGCTGCTGGCCCGCGTGGCGGCCAGCCCGGCCTCCACGGTGCTGCTCACCGGCGAAACGGGCACCGGGAAGGATTTGGCCGCCAAAGCCATTCACTACAGCAGCGACCGGGCCGGCCGCGCCTTCGTGAACATCACGTCCTCCGCCTTACCCGAACACCTGCTCGAGAGCGAGTTGTTCGGGCACGAGCGGGGCGCATTCACCGACGCCCGGCAACAGAAACGCGGCCTCCTGGAGACGGCGGATCGCGGGACCGTGTTCCTTGACGAGATCGGCGAGATGACCACGTCGCTCCAGTCGAAGCTGCTGCGATTCCTGGAGGAGAGGGCGTTCAGGCGGGTTGGCGGACTCGTGGACATCCGCGTCGATGTGCGGGTGATTGCGGCCACCAACAGGTCGCTCGAGGCGGAGGTCAAGGCCGGGAGGTTCCGCGAGGATCTCTTCTACCGGCTGCAGGTCATGCCGATTGCGCTGCCGCCCCTGCGGGACCGGCGCGGAGATGTCCCCGCGCTCGCGTCGTACTTCGTCGACGCGTACAACCGGGAATTCAAGAAGCGTGTCCGCGGGCTGACCCCCGCCGCCGCCGTGCTCATCGACCAGTTCGCCTGGCCCGGGAACGTCCGGGAATTGCGCAACGCCATCGAGCGCGCCATGCTGTTGACGACAAACGACTGGATCGAGCCCGAGGACCTGCCGACGCTGATGCAGGCGACGGTGACGGCACAGTTCCGACTGCCGGCCGAGGGGGTGAAGCTCGAGGAGGTCGAACGGCAGTTGGTCATTCAGGCGCTCGAACGCAGCGGCGGCAACCAGACGCAGGCGGCGCAGCTGCTCGGCATCAATCGCGACCAGGTCCGCTATCGCATCGAGAAGTTCGGACTCCAGACCACCTGACGGCGGCGCGGCCTGCCGGCCGGCCTGCGACATCTTCCGGACCTCGTCCGGATCGTCCACCCACCACGGACGACCGTCGCTCCCCTCCCAGTGAACATGCGGCCTTCGAGTCCTGGCGTGTGGTTTGCAGCCAGGCTCAGGGACGGGCCCTGCCGACGGGAGACCAACGAATGGCGCACAAGCATCTCCTGTTCCGTTCCGAAGCCAGAGAGAAGGTGCTTCGTGGCGCGGCCGCCATCACGGACGCCGTCCGGGTCACCCTGGGCCCCAGGTCGCGGAGCGTCCTCATCGAGCGGAAGTGGGGCAAGCCGCTGGTCTGCAATGACGGCGTCACCATCGCCAGGGAGTTCTCCCTGAAGGACCCGGTCGAGAATCTCGGCGCGCAGATGCTCCGCGACGCGGCTGAGCGCACGGGCGATGCCGTCGGTGACGGTACGACCACGGCCACACTCCTCGCCCATGCGATCGTGGCGGACGGCATGCGCAACATCGCGGCCGGGGCGAGCGCCATCGATCTCAAACGCGGCCTCGACCGCGCCGTGGGTGTGGCCATCGACGCGCTTCGGGCGCAGTCACGGCCGGTGCACAGCGACCGCGAACGGCAGCAGGTCGCCACGGTCTCGGCGCACAACGACCCGGCGGTGGGCGAACTGGCCGCGCGGGCCATCGGGATGGTGGGCTCTGAAGGCGTCGTGACCGTCGAGGAAGCCAAGGGGACGGAAACGACGATGGACGTCGTCGAGGGGCTGCAGTTCGACCGCGGTTACCTGTCGCCGTACTTCGTGACCGACCCGGAGAAGATGGAGGCGGTGCTCGAGGATGCGCTGATCCTGCTATACGAAGGGAGAATCACCCACGTCAAGGATGTCCTGCCGCTGCTCGAGCAGGTCGCCAAGCGCGGGGCGCCGCTCCTGGTCGTGGCCGAAGAGGTCGAAGGCGAGGCGCTGGCGACACTGGTCGTCAACCGCCTGCGTGGCGTGTTCGCCAACGTCGCCGTGAAGGCGCCCGGGTTCGGTGACCGTCGCAAGGCCATGCTGCAGGACCTTGCGATTGTCACGGGCGGTCAGCTCGTGGCGCAGGAGCTCGGCATTCGACTCGAGAACGTGACGCTCGAGCATCTCGGTCGAGCCTCACGCGTGGTCGTGGGTCGCGAGCACACCACCATCGTCGGCGGCAACGGGGAGAAGCGCGCGATCGAGGGGCGGTGCCAGGAGCTGCGGAAGCAGATCGCCGACACGACGTCGGACTACGATCGCGAGAAGCTCGAGGAGCGGCTGGCGAAGCTGTCCGGGGGCGTGGCGGTGATCCGTGTGGGCGCCCCGTCCGAGGCGGAGATGAAGAGCCGGCACGAAGCCTTCGATGATGCCATTCACGCCACACGTGCGGCGATCGCCGAGGGCGTGGTGCCCGGCGCCGGTCTGGCGCTGCTGCGTGCGATGCCCGCGGTGGAAGCGGAGGCGGCACGGCTGGAGGGTGACGAGCGTTCAGGCGCCAGCATCCTGCTCCGCGCGCTGGAGGCCCCGGCGCGGCAGATTGCGGAGAACTCCGGCGTCGACGGCGGTGTCGTCGTCGAGAAGATGCGGAACGGCACCGGTAACTTCGGCTTCGATGCGGCGGCGCGGACGTACGTGGATCTGGTCGACGCCGGCATCATCGATCCGACAAAGGTGGTCCGGCTGGCCCTGGAGAACGCGGCGTCGGTGGCCGGTGTGCTGCTGCTGACCGAAGCGACGATGACGGAGGTGCCGGAGCCGAGGCCGGAGCTGGGGCCGGCGGGCGCGGAGGCACTGTAACGGCTGCCCGGTGTCGCCGCGGGTCAGGGCTGCCGCAGGGTGAGCACGGGACAGCTGGCCGCGCGGACCACATGGTGCGTGGTGGATCCGAGGAACATCAGATCGGCCGCGCCACGTCCTTGAATGCCGATGACGATCACGTCGGTCTGCCGCTCGCCGGCGATACGCAAGATCGCAGGCCCGGGCTTCCCGCGGATCATCATCGTCTCGACACGGCAGTACGAACCGACAGCCTCCGGAATCGCCTGTCGCAGGCGCTCGCGCGCGCTGTCCTCATGCCGCTGGCGATAGTCGGCCAGGCTCAGGCGGCTGTCGCTGATCATCGTGTCGTACAGTTCCGGCGTATCGTCCAGTCCGGATGTCATGACATGCACGACCGTCAGACGCGCATCCGCCTCCTGCGCCAGCGACATCGCGTAGGTCAGGGCCTGCATTGACGGGGCGGAGAAATCCACGGCACAGAGAATCTCCTTGAACAGCACCGGCGCCGCGGGTACCGCATCGGGATGACGCCGCGGCACGGTCAGCACCGGACAGCTCGCCTTGCGCAGTACCTTCTCGGTGATCGAACCGAGGAGGAGCCGCTCGAAGCCCGAGCGGCCATGCGTGCCCATGACCAGCAGATCGGCCTTCAGGTCGGTCGCCTGGCTCAGGATCTCGGCGGCGGCGGCTCCTTCCCGAATCATCGCTTCGACCGGGATGCCCGGCGCCGACTCGGCCTCGATGAAGCGCGTCATCTCGGCGAGGAGTTCGCGGCGATCCGCTTCGGTCAACACAATCGAGCCGACGCCCGGGGTCGGCGCCCCAGGCGCATAGGCGGCCACGGGCGTCGTGGAGCACACGTGCAGGACGGTGATCGTCGACCCGTACCATCGCGCGATGGCAACGGCATGGTCGAGCGCGCGGCGGGAGTAGTCCGAGAAGTCGATCGGGCAGAGGATCCTGCGAATCTCGATCACGAGGCCTCCTGTCTGTCGCCAGTCGCGTGTGCGTGCTCGCCGTCACGCGTTGTGGACCTCGCAAGCGCAACCGGCCCTCGTGACCGGCTGCAAGGCACGTGCCGCGTCCGGCGCCACGGTGTGACGGGCCGAGGCCGTACGGGGCCACCGAACTTTTCGGCACCCGTGAAGGAAAAATCCCGCAGCGACGAGCAGCCGCACGACGCCACTGCCCTGCGGGAATGTCGCGCTCCATCCCAGGCACGTCGATTGCACGCTGCCTGGACCAGTGGCTCTCGAGTCAGCGATGAACGAACAGACGGCGTCTACGCGTGCGACGGGGCACCCCACCCGGTGGGCGCCCCTCGTGAAGCGCGCCCCCGCGGGCGGGATGGCTCCCAACCTGCGCGATTACGACCAAGCGTGCGCGGAGTTCTCCTGGGATCAGGCGAGAGGCTGGCTGGACGGTCTCCCGGGTGGCCGTGGCCTGAACATCGCGCATGAGGCCATCGACCGGCATGCCGCGGGTGGGAACGGACACCGGGTCGCACTGCGCTGGATGAGCCGGAACGGGGCAGGGCGCGACTTCACGTACGACGACCTTCGCAAGCTGACCAACCGCTTCGCGAATGTGCTGTGCCGGCTTGGCATCGGCCAGGGCGACGTCGTGGCCACGCTCGCCGGCCGCATTCCGTGCTTGTACATCGCGGCGCTGGGCGCGCTCAAGAACCGCAGCGTGTATGCGCCGCTGTACTCCGCATTCGGCCCGGATCCGATCGTCTCGCGCATGACGATCGCGCGTGCCCGCGTGCTCGTGACGACCGACGTGTTGTACCACAGGAAGGTGGCGTCCATACGGGAGCAGATGCCGGCGCTGGAACACGTGTTGCTGGTGCGCGAGACCGCTGCTCCGCTGCCACCGGCCACGTGGGACTGCAACGCGCTGCTCGACGCGGCGAGCGACGAGTTCACCATCCCTCCCACCGATCCGCAGGATCTCGCGCTGCTCCACTTCACGAGCGGCACCACCGGACAGCCGAAGGGCGCCATGCACGTCCACGAGGCCGTGGTCGCCCACTACGCGACGGCGCGCTTCGCCCTCGATTGCCAGCCCGGCGACCGGTTCTGGTGCACGGCCGACCCGGGGTGGGTCACCGGCACCTCGTACGGCATCATTGCGCCGCTGACGCACGGCCTGACGATGATCGTGGACGAAGCGGACTTCGAGGCCGAGCGGTGGTACCGCATCATCCGGGACGAGCGGGTCACCATCTGGTATACCGCGCCGACGGCCATCCGCATGCTGATGAAGGCGGGCACGCCGTTGGCCCGCCAGCACGACCTGCGCAGTCTGCGCTTCCTCGGAAGCGTCGGTGAGCCGCTGGATCCCGAGGGGGTGGTGTGGGGCGTCGACGCCTTCGATCACCCGTTCCACGACAACTGGTGGCAGACCGAAACCGGCGGCATCATGATCGCCAACTTCGCGTCGATGGACATTCGTCCCGGTTCGATGGGACGTCCGTTGCCGGGCGTCGTGGCCGCCATCGTGCGACCGGCCGCCGATGGCGGTGTCGAAGCGATTGACGAACCCGGTGTCCAGGGCGAACTGGCCCTGCGTCCCGGGTGGCCATCCATGTTCCGCGGATACCTGGGGGACGAGGAGCGTTATCGGAACTGTTTCGCCGGCGGCTACTATCTCACCGGTGATCTCGCTCGCCGCGACCCGGACGGCTACTACTGGTTCGTCGGGCGCGCCGACGATGTGATCAAGTCGTCAGGCCACCTGATCGGCCCGTTCGAGGTCGAAAGCGCGCTGCTGGAGCACGAGGCGGTGGCCGGCGCGGGCGTCATCGGCAAGCCGGATCCCGTGGCGGGTGAGATCGTCAAGGCCTTCGTGACGCTCAAGCCCGGCTTCGCTCCGGACGAGGCGGTGCGACGGTCGATCCAGGCGCATGCCCGCACGCGGCTCGGGGCCGTGGTCGCGCCGAAAGAGGTCGCCTTCGTCGCGTCGCTCCCCCTGACGCGGTCTGGCAAGATCATGCGGCGGCTGCTGAAGGCGCGCGAGCTGGGGTGGCCCGAGGGCGACACCTCGACGTTGGAGCCATCATGACCACGCCGCCATCGGATCACGCGGTGCATCTGCTGCGCGAGATGCTGCGCATCCGCCGCTTCGAGGAGAAGTGCGCGGAGCTGTACAGCGCAGGCCAGATCCGCGGCTTTCTTCACCTGTATATCGGCGAAGAAGCCGTGGCCGTCGGCGTCATGCAGGCCCTGACCCCGGACGATGCCGTCGTCGCGACGTACCGCGAGCATGGACACGCGCTGGCCCGTGGCATCGCGGCCAACGCGTTGATGGCCGAGATGTTCGGGAAGCAGGAAGGGTGCAGCGGCGGGCGGGGTGGGTCGATGCACGTCTTCGATGCGGCCGCCCGATTCTATGGCGGCAACGCCATCGTCGCCGGCGGATTGCCGGTGGCCGTGGGCCTGGCCCTGGCCGACGCGTTGGCCGGCCGCCGGCGCGTCACGACCTGCTTTTTCGGCGACGGCGCCGTCGCCGAGGGCGAGTTTCACGAGTCGATGAACCTCGCCGCGCTGTGGAAGCTGCCCGTGCTGTTTCTCTGCGAGAACAACCTGTATGCCATGGGCACCCACATCGAGCGGGCCCTGTCCCAGCAGGATCTGCCGGCCAAGGCACGCACCTACGGCATGCCCGCGGACTCGGTCGACGGGATGGATGTCCTGGCGGTCGAGGAGGCGGCCGGGCAGGCCGTCGCCTCCGTGAGAGCCGGCAACGGCCCCTTCTTTCTCGAGGCCCGGACGTACCGCTTCCGCGCCCACTCGATGTTCGACGCCGAGCTCTATCGCGACAAGGCCGAGGTGGAGGCGTGGAAGACACGCGATCCCCTCCGGCTCCTGCAGGACCGAAGCCTCGTGGACGCCGCCGGATTCGCCGCCATCGATGCCGGCGTGCTTCTGGAGATCGCCGACGCCGTGGCGTGTGCCGAGGCCGGCACGTGGGAGCCGATCGCGCATCTGACCCGCGACGTGTACACGCCAGCGCTGGAGGGACCCCGTGAGCGCCGCGCCCGCTAAGCGAACCACCTACCGGGAGGCCGTGCGCGAGGCCATTCGCGAGGCCCTCCTCCGCGACCCCCGGGTCTTCATGATGGGCGAAGATGTGGGGCGATACGGCGGCGCCTATGCCGTGAGCAAGGGCCTGCTCGCCGAGTTCGGCCCCGAGCGGATGCGCGATACGCCCCTGTCGGAATCCGCCTTCGTCGGCGCCGGCATCGGCGCGGCGCTTGGCGGCGCGCGTCCGATCGTGGAAATCATGACCGTGAACTTCAGCCTGCTGGCGCTCGATCAGATCGTGAACAACGCGGCCACCCTGCGCCACATGTCGGGAGGACAGCTGAGCGTCCCGCTCGTCATTCGCATGGCCACGGGCGCGGGCCGCCAGCTCGCCGCCCAGCACGCGCACAGTCTCGAAGGCTGGTTCGCGCACGTGCCCGGGCTCCGCATTGTCGTGCCCGCGACGCTGGCGGATGCGCGCGGCATGCTGTGGACGGCCCTCGAGGATCCCGATCCGGTCCTGATGTTCGAACACCAGACGCTGTACAACATGGAAGGCGAGCTCGCGGAGGACGCAGGGCCGGTGGACATCGATCGCGCCGCCGTGCGCCGCCCAGGCGGCGACGTCACGCTCATCACGTATGGCGCGACGCTGTACACGACGCTCGCCGCCGCCGAGACGCTCGCCGCCGAACGTATCGAGAGTGAGGTCATCGACCTGCGCACGCTGCGGCCGCTCGACATGGAGACGATCTTCGCCTCCGTGCGCAAGACCCGTCGTGTCGTCGTCATCGATGAGGGGTGGCGCAGTGGCAGCCTGTCCGCGGAGATCCTCGCGCGGGTGGCGGAGTCGGCATTCTACGACCTCGATGCGCCGGTCGCCCGTGTCTGCTCGGCCGAAGTGCCGATTCCATACCCGAAACATCTCGAAGATGCCGCGCTCCCGCAGGCGCCTGCGATTGTCGAGGCCGTGCGCGCGCTGATGCCGGCGTCCGTGTCACGATGATCGCGTTTCACATGCCCACGCTCGGCGCCGACATGGAGGCGGGCACCCTCGTCGAGTGGCTCAAGAAGCCCGGCGACGTCGTCGCGCGCGGCGACATCATCGCCGTCGTGGACACCGAGAAAGGCGCCATCGAGATTGAAGTCTTCGACGCTGGTGTCATCGATCGCCTGTTGATCGCGCCTGGGCAGAAGACACCGGTGGGGACGATCCTCGCCATGATTCGCGCGCCAGGGGAGCCGCCTGGCGTCGCCCCCGAACCGGTGGCGGGCGCGCCTCCTGCCGTGGCCGCACGCGCCCGGATCTCGCCCGCGGCGCGGAAGGCGGCCGGGCAGCTCGGCGTCGATCTCGACGCGGTGGAGGGACGGGGCCCTGGTGGGTCGATTACCGTCGCCGATGTCGAGCGCGCGGTCTCGGGGCGCAGGACGGTGCTGAGCGCCTCCGATCGGCTGGCCGCGACACGCGCCGCCGTCGGCGCGGCGATGGCCCGTTCGAAGCGGGACGTGCCGCACGTCTACCTGTCGAACACGGTCGACCTGACACCAGCCCTGACGTGGCTGAGAGCGGAGAACGCCCGGCGTGCCGTCACCGAGCGGCTCCTCCCCGCCGTGTTGTTCATCAAAGCCGTCGGCCGCGCCTGCGCGGACGTCCCCGGCGTGAACGGCTTCTGGACCGACAAGGGGTTTGCCGCGGGATCCGGCGTGCACGTGGGGTGCGCGATTGCGCTGCGTGGCGGCGGCCTCGTCGCACCGGCGCTTCACGACGTCAACACGAAGAGCCTGGACGTGATTGGGCGCGAGTTCGCGGATCTGGTGGCGCGGGCCAGGGCGGGCGCACTTCGGAGCTCCGAGATGAGCGACCCCACGATCACCGTGACCAACCTGGGTGAACTCGGCGTCGAATCCGTGTACGCCATCATCTATCCGCCTCAGGTGGCGATTGTCGGTATTGGCCGGATCGTCGATCGTCCGTGGGTCGTCGAGGGCCGGATCGAACCGCGGTCCGTCGTGACCGTCAGCGTGTCCGCCGATCACCGGGCGGTCGACGGACGTGGCGCGGGCGCGTTCCTGACCGCCGTGGAACGATGGCTCCAGGAGCCGGCCGCGCTATGACACGCGATGAGATCCGGACGGCCGTGTTGCACGCGCTCACGAGCGTCGCGCCCGAGATCGACCCGCAGCGTCTCGATCCGGACAGCGTATTCCGGCAGGCGTACGACCTCGATTCGATGGATGTCCTCAACTTCATGATTGCGCTGCACGCCAGCCTGGACGTGGACGTGCCCGAGAGCGATTACGTCAAGCTGGCCTCCTTGAACAGCGCCGTCGACTATCTGGCCGGCCGGCTGACGTCCTGATGCTCACGGGGTGAGGGCGGCTGCGGACCAGACAGCCCTTCACGCTGATACGCCTTGATCACGTACTCCTGGAGCATGCGCTGCGCGGTGAAGAACGACCCGTTCAGCGCGATGGCGTATCGCATGACGTCGACGAATCCGTCCCGGTGAGCGTAGAAGAGCGGCAGCACGGTCCGCTCGAGCGCGTCGTAGAGGGCGGCGGCATGGGTGGCGCTGTCCACCGGCTGCACGAGCGACTCCCGGCAGTCCTCCCCGATGGCCCACCCCGTGACGCCCTCGACATGTCCCTCGAGCCACCATCCGTCCAGCACGCTCAGGCTCGGCACACCGTTGAGGGCGGCCTTCATACCGCTCGTGCCAGAGGCCTCGAGGGGCGGATGGGGTGTGTTGAGCCAGACGTCGGCGCCGGCGGTCACCACGCCCGCCATGGTCATGTCGTAGTCCTCGAGATAGGCAATCGTGATCTCGTTGCGCAGCGTCTCACGCGCACGGAAGACCATTTCGATCAGGTGCTTCCCGTCTGCGTCCCGCGGATGCGCCTTGCCGGCAAACACGATCTGCAGGCGGCCCGCGGCCGCGGCGACGGCCCTCAGACGGTCGGGATCGGACACAATCAGGTCCGCGCGTTTGTACGCGGACGCGCGGCGCGCGAAGCCGAGGGTGAGCACCGCGGGATCGAATGGTGGAGATTGCTCGCGGTTCACCAGTTCGAGCAGCCGCAGCTTGGCCGCCACATGGGCGTCCCACACCTCGTGCCGCGGGATGCCCACGGCGTAGCGCAGACTGAAGTTGTCGCGGCGCCAGCCCGGAATCCGACGGTCGAAGAGCGCGGCCACCGGCGGAGAGACCCACGTCGCCGCGTGCACCCCGTTGGTGATCGCATCGATGGCGTAGCCTCCGTACATCCGGCGCGACACTTCCCCATGCCGCATCGCCACCCCGTTGACGTAGTGACTGAAGTGGAGCGCCAGATACGTCATGTTCAACGCGCCGCCGTAACAGCACCGGTGCAACATCTCCGAGATCGGCGTCGGCCCGAGCACGCGCTCCACGAGTGCGGGCGGAAACTGGTCGTGCGCCGCCGGCACCGGCGTGTGGGTCGTGAATACGCACATCTGCCGCACCGCCTCGACGTCGTCCTCGGCAGGCACCGTCCGGCCTTCGCCGCGCAGGCGTTCGGCCATGAGCTCCGCGACCAGCAACGCCGAGTGGCCCTCGTTCAGATGAAACCGCCGGATGTCCGCGTAGCCGAGCGCGCGCAGCATGCGCACGCCGCCGATACCGAGCACCGCCTCCTGCGCGAGGCGATAGGCCGCGTCGCCGCCATAGAGGAAGTGCGACAGCAGACGGTCTTCCGGGAGGTTCTCCTCGACGTCCGTGTCGAGGAAATACACCGGCACGGTGGCCCCGTCCCATCCGGTCACCCGGCGTTGCCACGCCCGTACCACGACCTGTCGTCCATGGATCGACACGGCGATCCGCGCCGGCAGGGCCTCGAGATGCGCCTCGACGTTCCAGGCAGTCGCCTCTTCGCGCTGTCGTCCCGCCGCGTCGAGCCGCTGCCGGAAGTACCCCTTCCGATGGAGCAGGGTCATGGCGACCAGTGGCAGCCCGAGGTCGGCAGCCGCGCGGACGATGTCTCCGGCCAGCACCCCAAGGCCGCCGGCGTAGGTGGGCATCCCCGGCTCGATGCCGACCTCCATGGACAGGTACGCGATCATCGTGGACCGTCCGCTCAGACGCGGTACTGCCGCTCGCGCCGCTGCTCGCGCGCCACCAGCGCCAGCAGTGCGCCCTGCTGGGCCGTCAGATGCTCCAGGATGTCATCCAGCGTCAGGATGCCGACAAGCGCGCCGGTGCCATTCACGATGGGCAGGCGACGGACCCCGCGCTCCTGCATCTGTGTGAGTGCCGCTTCGACACTGTCCTCTTCCTGGGCGGTCACGAGGTCCTCACTCATCACGTCGCTCACGAGCAGGTAGTTGATGTGGTCCGGATCTCCCGCGACCGCGCTGATGACGATGTCGCGGTCGGTCACGATCCCGACCGGCACATGGCGGTCATGGCGATTCTCGACAACGACGAGGGCGCCGACGTGCGACGTGCGCATGCGCTTCGCCGCGTCGACGATCATCTCGCCCTTCGGCGCGACCACGACGCTCCGGTTGCAGATGTCTCCGACGGTCATGGCTGTCTCCTTCCGTGTCCGTTCACGTCACCGTGCTCAGCCGGGTGCTGTGAGGGAAAAGGGCAAGAGGGATGCCAGCGTGTGAGCAGGCGATCGGGCTGAAACCGCTCCAACCCGCCCTCCGGCAGCGGGAAAATCGCTCGCGGGTGCGCAGAATGCCGCACTACGGCGCGGTCCGGTGACGCGCGGCTGCGTAGGCCGCGACCTGCTCCTCGATGTCGCGGAGCGTGCGCCACGTGGCCGCGGACTCGTCACGGTACCGCTGCAGGAAGTAGTCGATCGTTTCCACGCGGAGCTTGATCGCGCCGGCTGCGCGATTTTCGTCGAGGTCCTTGAAGGCCAGATACGGCCGGCCGGCGGCCTCGAGGATCGCCTCGACGACGGAGTACACCGGCGCATCGAGGCCGCACTTGAAACTGGAGAACTCGAGGGCCACGAGATTCGGGTGGCGCGCGACGAACTTCGCCGCCCACAGCTTCTGGTTCGTATTCTCGGACGTCGAATGCTTCCAGACGTCCGAGATGTCCAACGGGTGCGTGACCGCCCCGTTCCGCACGTCGTCACCGAACAGCCGCTCGAGCAGATCCTCGTCGAGCGGCAGGGTCTTCTGCGAGAAGATCGGGTATCCGCGCTTCCGGAGCTCCTCCGCGATGCCGTGATTGATGCCCGGATCGTGGTGGTACGGCCGGCCGAGCATGACGATGCCGAGGCGGCCGTCCCGCTCGAGCTGATCCAGTACGGCGCGCGCCCGGCGGCGGAGTCCGCTCCAGAAGGCGTCAAGCGCCGCGAAGCCGGCCTCGAGCGCCCGCTGGTTCTCGTCGCGCGTGAGCCCGAGCACAGGCGCCCAGGCGTCGAACAGCTGCAGCGCGAACAGCCGGCGATTCGCGACGTTGATGAGCGGGTCCACGTACTGCACGCCGGCGGCCGCGAAGGCATCCGCCTCCTTGGTGAAGGCGGCGTGGACCGTGCGCGGGGTCGCGGCCACGGTCGGGCAGGCGTTCTGCCCGACGGTGCCGACGAGCGGCGAGTCGAGCACGTCGAACATCGGAAAGAAGATGCAGTCGAGCGGCGTGCGGCGGTGCTTGACGGCGAGCAGGTTCTGTACGTGTGCGATGGCGACCTTCGACGGGAAGCAGGGGTCGATGCTCCCGCGGCTCGAGCCGCTGCGATAGAGCTCCGGGCTCGTGACATCGGAGTAGACGATCCCCGCCGTCGGCACGCCAAGGCTCGCGAAGTAGGCGCTGAAGAGCGGCGCGTACGTGTACATGTTCAAGACGCGAGGGATGCCGATCCGCAGCGCCGCCCGCCGCGCGTGCGGCGGCGTGCGGCCGGCCATCGTCGGTGCCGCCGGCGCCCTCCAGACCTCGCGCCCGGCGATTTCGACGAAGTTCGGGTTCTCGGCGGCCACGCGGTCGAGTCCGGCCTTCACCGCCCGCAGCGAGGCCAGGTCTTCGACGGCTCCCTTCTCGCAGGTGGCCACGATCACCCGATTCGGCTCCGCGCCACGAATCGACACGTCGATGAAGGTGCGCAGGCAGTCGTTGGTGCAGAAGTGGCACCGCGTCTCCTCGCCGCGGGTCGTGCGGTAGGTGATGTGCCGATACGCGTCCAAGCCGATGAACGTGGTGCGGCGGTCGGGGCGCGCCGCCACCGCCCGCATGGCCTCCAGCGCCGCGCCGATGCCGCCGGCCTCGCCCGCGTGCCTGTGGACGATGATGTCCGGCTCGACGCCGGTCGGCGCGAAGGTCGCGCGGATGAAGTCCACCTGCGCCTTCACGGCGGCCAGGTTCCGCTGGGTCCCGCCCTGCAGCACGAAGCGCGTCCCGAGCGCCGCGAAGTCCGGCACCCGCGCCACGTACAGGAAGACGTTCTTCGGCAGCACCGCGGCGAGCCCGGCCAGGATCTCCTCACGGGTCCACCCCGCGCGCTGGAACGAGACGATGTCGGACTGCAGAAACACCGCGCAGCCATAGCCGAAGATCGGCATGGCGCGCGCCGCGAACGCCGCCTCCGCGTAGCGTTCGACCGGCACGCCGAACGACTCCGCCGTCGCCTGCAGGAAGTACCCGTTGCCGGCGGAACACTGCGTGTTCAGACGGAAGTCCTTGACGCGCCCGTCCTTCAGAACGATGAGCTTGATGTCCTGGCCGCCGACATCCACGATGACGTGCGGATCCCGGTACTCCCGTTTGGCCGACTCGGTGTGCGCGACGGTTTCGGCGATGGCCGCATCGGCGCCCAGCACGTCGTGCAGAATGTCCTTGGCGTACCCGGTGGTGCCCACGCCGGCGATCTCCACGCGCGCACCCTGCTCTTCGATGGTCGCGCGCAGCCGGTCGATGATGTCGACGGCATCCTCGATGGGGTTGCCGAGCGACAGGCAATACGCGGTGGCCAGCACCCCGCCATCCGCGTCGGCCAGCAGCACGCCCTTGGTCGACGTGGAGCCGGCGTCGAGGCCGAGAAAGGCGCGGACGAGGGCGCCCGGCTCGAAGCGCGGCGGCACGAACGGCGGCGGTGCGTACCGCGCGATGAACGCGTCGCGTTCCTGTTCCGACGATACGAGCCCTGGCAACGCCTGTCGGTGTCGGCCCTGGTCCGCCGTCCGCGCGAGGTGCGCCGCCAGCGCGCCCGCCCCGGCGTACCGTCCGACGTCTCCCGACTCGGCCCGGCCGTACGCGACGGCGCCCAGGGCGGCGTAGTACTCCGCGAGGGGCGGGGCGGTCACGAGGTCGTCGGGCGTGGCGTCCTCCGGCAGCCGGACCCCACGGTCCCGCCACAGTTCGGTGAGGCGCAGCCGCCACGCCTGGCACAGGCCGGGGATGAAGGCATGGGGTCCGCCAAGCAGCACCACGCGCGGCAGCGGCGTGGACCCGCGCGTCAGCACCGAGAGGTTCTGCAGGATGATGGCGTCGAACAGCGACGCCATCAGTTCCCCCGCCGGGATCCCCTGTTTCAGCAGGCCCGTGATGTCGGTCTCCGCGAAGACGCCGCACTTGCCCGCCACCGGATGCAGGCGAATGCCGTCGTAGGCCTGCTGCTGGAGATCGCCGGGCACGAGACCGACCTTGGCGGCGATCTTGTCGATGACGGCGCCGGTGCCGCCGGCGCACTTGTCGTTCATCGACGGCACCTTCCTGCGGCGGCCCGTCCCATCCTCCTTGAAGTGGATGATCTTGGCATCCTGTCCGCCGAGTTCGATGACCGTGCGCGCCTCCGGATCACGCTGCTCGACGGCCAGGGAGATGGCATGGGCCTCCTGGACGAGGTGGGCGCCGATGGCCGGCGCCAGCTCGCCGGCGGCCACGCCGGTGGCGAACACGCGGCAGTTCGCGGATGCCAGACGGTGTTCGGACTCCAGCGTGCCCAGCCACGCGAGCAGCATCTCGCCCGCCAGCGACTCGTGCCGCTCGTAGCGTCGCCAGGTGAGCGTGTCCGAGACGGCGTCAACCAGGACGACCTTGAGCGCGGTGGATCCGACGTCTACGCCGAGCAGCCAGTCCGCCGCCACTACCGGTTCCCGTTCATGAGGTGTCCCACGTGGAGCGCGAAGTTCGCCGCCGTGCCGGCCACCCCCTGATGCGCGGGCACCCGGTAGAACGGGCGCCGCAACTCGGGGTGCGCGGCGACGTAGGCGCGCAGGTCGTCGAGTGTCCGTCCAGACCGCGCCACCGCCTCCTCGAACTCACGCCGCGCCGCGGCTTTGGCTTCGCCGAGCGCCATCTGCACCCGGCTCCGCGCGTTGAGCGCGCCTTCCCCGGAGGTCTCGATCGACAGCAGGATGAGTTCCGGCAGGCGCGCGGTGACCGCCGACTGCACGCCATCGGACTGCGTCGACGGCAGGCAGCCGAACGGCTTCAGGCTGAGCACCATGTGGGCCTTCCGGTGCACGGTGTAGTAGATGGTCTTGCCGACCTCCAGGTGCCCTTCGCCGCCGCGGAGCATCGAGTGGTAGTACGGATGCGCCAGCCGGGCGAGTGCCGCCTGCGGGACCAGGCGATCGGGCAGCCCGCCGAGCGCCTGCGCGACACGGTGGTACTCGCGCGCGAAGATCCGTTCGACAGCGCCGAAGAGCAGGCGCCGGCGCAGGAATCGCAGGTCGTGGGCGATTGCCGCACGTGACAGGGCTCTCGGCGGCCGCCCGACGCGCCAGTCGACCCGCGCGCGCGTCCCGGCCTGGTAGAGGAGGTACATCACCCACGTCCCGATGGGATCCACGCGGACCTCGGCGCCCTCCGCCTCGAGGAACCGGAGCATGTCGTGGTTGCCCGCCCCTTCGGTGATGGCGGCCCAGAATTCCCCCGTGAGCTTCACGATGGGCTTGACGCGCAGGCGGTCCACCTCGACCTGGTCGAGCCTCGCGCGAGCCGCGGCCAGGGCGTCCCGGTACTCTCTCCCTCGAAGGTGCTGGCGGACCTTGACCAGCCCGTTGGCCAGGTTCCTGACGCGCGGATGCGCCGCGAGGCGGTGCGCCACCCAGGCCGGCACGTGATCGAGGATCTCGAAGGCGGTCCGCCCGCGCAGGTGCGCATGTAGCGCCGTAATGACCTCGTCGAGCGCCCGGTCGGTCGCGCCATGCTGCACTTCGTACGGCCGCAGGCGGCAGGCGGTGTCGTGCAGGGCGTCGCTGCAGGTGAACGTGTTCAACGCCGTCAGGCCGAAGTGGCCCGAGAACTTCAGGCCCGGTTCGCCCGAGGAGGCTTTCACGCCGTCGTCCTGCTGGAAGGTCAGCACGCGGAAACCCTCGAAGCCGGCGTTCTTCAGCGCGTGCCGGTACTCCGACTCGTACATCCCGAAACGGCAGGGGCCGCAGCTGCCCGCCGTGAAGAAGACGTACCGCTCGACGATGTCTTCACGCGCGAGCCCGTCGGCCTCCAGGGCCCGCAGGTGCTTGACGAGGTTTCCGACCGTGAAGTAGGCCGGGTTGCACTGCCCGACGTTGCAGTACTGACGCCCGATCTGGAACGCTTCCAGATCCGCCTGCGGGAGGTATTCGGCCCGGTAGCCGGAGGTCGCGAATGCCGCCGTGATGAGGCGGTCGTGCGTGGCGGTGAGCCCGCCGAGCAGGATCGTCACCGTCCCACGCTCCGCGGCGGTAAAGGGCCGTTCCACCGGACGGCGGTAGTGCCGCGGCGGTTCCGCGAGTCCGGCGCGTGTCCGCAGCCGCGCCCGCTCGGCCGCGAGCGATTGCGCAAGGTCGAAATGGTGCACGAGCCCCCCGCGTGGAAGTCAGCACGTCCCGTTCAGGGCGTGAGGTAGTGGTGCTTCCCGAGCACGCGCACGGTGCTCGCCCGCGGCCCTTGCTCGCCCCGCTCCTCGACAAAGGCCACCGGCGTCCCGACGGTCAGGGCATCGAACGCATCGTCCAGCACGGTTGCGCGCGTGAAGTAGACGAGGTACCCCTCGGCCTGGATGAACCCATAGCCGTCCGCGCTCGAGAGTTCGACGATGTCGCCGTGCGCGGGAACCTCGTGGGCCTTGACGGCGCCGCGCTGCTCGCGCGCAAAGTCCTGCAGCCGCCGGCGTGCGGCATCGAATGCGTGGTGGACCGCGACACGCGCGTGGCGGTGCACGCTGTCGATCTCCGTCCCCTTGTGGTGCGCCGCTTCCTCGACGTCCTTCAACGGTCCGTGCAGCGACGGCTCGTGGCTCACGATAATCGGGACGCCACCGGGCACGGTCATCTCGATGCGGACGTGGAAGTGCCGGCCATCATGATGATGACGATGGGGCACCTCGAGGAGCACCCGGCATCGGATGATGTCTGGATAGAAGCGTTCCAGCCACGCGACGCGCTCCCGGACGTCCGCCTCGAGGGCATCCGAGTGCGCGAGGCCGCGGAACGTGACCTGGAGGGGAATGATGGTCATGGCGCCTCCCGGCTACGCGGGCACTCGAAGATCAGCGAGCGACTCGTCACGGTGATCGCGCCGAATCGCGGTGGCAATCAGCGGGGCCACGCTGGTGACCTCGAGGTACGGCACCGCGGGCGGCTCGATCGCCACGGTGTCGGCGGCGATGAAGCGGGTCAGTGGCAGCGTGCGCAGGATCTCTCGCGCGCGCCCCGCCAGGAGCGCGTGTGTCACGGCTACCGTCATCGGCTCGACCGCCCCCGCCGCCCGCAGCGCGCCGATCGCGGCCGCGAGCGTGCCGCCGGTGCTCAGCATGTCATCGACGATGAGCGGCAGCCTGGCGTGCACGTCGCCAATGACGCCGTGGGCTTCCACCGCGTCGCCATCGAGGCGCGTCTTGTGGACGAACGCCATGGGCACCTGGAGGAGCCGGGCGTACGCGCGCGCGAGCTTGACGGCACCGAAGTCGGGCGCGACCACGACCGAGGTGTCGCGCAGCGAGGGGGCGGCAGCCCGTGCCAGAAGCGGCACGGCGGTCAGATGCTCGACAGGGATGTCGAAGTACCCTTCGATCGCCGGGGTATGGGCATCGATCAACATGAGTCGATCGAAGCGAGCGGTTCCGATGACGTCGGCCACCACCCGCGCGCCGAGCGACCGACGGCCCATGCGGCGATCCTGCCGCGCATAACCGAGATACGGGATCACGGCGGTGAGCCGGCCCGCTCCTGCGCGGCGGCACGCATCGGCGAGGAGGAGGAGTTCCATCAGGTGCTGCTCGACGGGTGGGCCCGTCGACTGCAGCAGGAAGACGTCGCACCCACGGATGGACTCCTGAATCTCGACCTGCATTTCCCCATCGGGAAAGCGGCGGCACTCATACACGGCCGGCGCCACCCGGAGGATCTCGCACACCTCGACGCCGAGACGCGCGCTTGCGGGGCCAGCCAGCACCATCAGGTGGTCGTCCACGTCTTCCTCCCGGGCCATGTACTCATGGATCAATGCAGGTCCCGAGCCAGATCAGGCGCCAGACAGCACACACAGCTGTGCTGGCAGTCCGGTTGCATGGTCGAGTCCCGGAGATCCCCGGGAGTCGAGGTCATGCGCTTCAAGAACCGTGAGGAGGCGGCCGCGCAGCTGGCGGACGGCCTCGCCGTCTACCGGGGACAGCATCCGCTCGTGTTGGGCGTCCCACGCGGCGCCGTGCCCATGGCGAGGATCATTGCCGAGGCGCTCGGCGGCGACCTGGATGTCGTGCTCGTCCGGAAACTGCGGGCGCCAGGCCAGCCGGAGTTCGCCATCGGAGCGGTGGATGAGGCGGGCACCGTCCTGAAAGGCGAGTACTTCGAGACCGCGTCCGACGAGTACCTGCGCGAAGAAGTCCGCACGCAACGGGAAATTCTTCGCAAGCGCCGGGAGCTCTACACACGCGCGCAGAAGGCCGTCGATCCTGCCGATCGCGTGGTCATCATCGTCGACGACGGAATCGCGACCGGGTCGTCCATGCTCTCCGCGATCCGCGCCCTCCGTGCGCAACAGCCCCGCCGGATCGTGGTGGCGATAGGCGTCGCGCCGGCCACATCACTCGCGCGTATGCGCGCCGAGGCGGATGACGTCGTGTGTCTCCATGCGCCCGTGGACTTCTACGCCGTCGGTCAGTTCTTCGAGGACTTCTCGGAGGTGACGGACGAGATGGTCGTGGAGGCCCTGGCGCGTCCGAGAAAGCCGCTCCTGCCTCAGACCGCGTGAATGGCCCAGAGGAGTCCCCGCGATGAGAACCATCACGGCGCAGCCCGTTGAAATCACCGAGGGCGTCTCCGTCCTGAACGGTGACCTTCGCATGCCGCCGCATGCGCGCGGCCTGATCATCTTCGCGCACGGGAGCGGCAGCAGCCGTTTCAGCACCAGAAATCGGGAGGTCGCCGCGTTTCTCGATGCGCAGGGCTTCGCGACGCTGCTGCTCGATCTGCTCACGCCCGAGGAGGAGGCCATCGACGTGCACACGCGGCAGTACCGCTTCGACATCGAGCGCCTCGGCCCTCGCGTCAGTGCGGCCGCCGATTGGGCGCGCCGTGAGCCGGAACTTCGTGAGCTGCCTCTCGGGTGTTTTGGTGCGAGCACCGGCGCCGCCGCGGCGCTGATCGCCGCGGCCGAACGCCCAGGGATGATCGCCGCCGTCGTGTCCCGCGGTGGACGTCCGGATCTGGCCGGCGACGACGTGCTGCCGCGCGTCAAGGCGCCGACGCTGTTGATCGTGGGTGGCCACGACGAGCCGGTCATCGAGATGAATCGCGACGCCATGCGCCAGATGACGGCACACGTGGAACTCGAGATCGTGCCGGGGGCCACACACCTGTTCGAAGAGCCGGGCACGCTGGAGCAGGTCGAGCGCCTCGCGGCCGGCTGGTTTGCCCGCTATCTGGAGCCTGCGGCGGGCCCTTCGCCGATGCCCCTGTGATGCCGTGCTCGAGGCGAATGGGCGGTGCCGGTCGCGTCCGCCGTGGGCGCCTGCCCGTCGGTTGGCGGCCATTTCCGCGATCACCCGTCGTCCCTCCTCGACGGTCCGGCAGAAGGGCACCATCAGCGTGACGTTCTCCAGCCCCATCTCGTCCCGCACCTGGCGCATGGCGCGGTACTCGAGCGCGAACCCCTCGCGATAGCGGTCGTCGTGGTCGCGCGATGCCCCGCGGAACCCGGGCATTGGCACAGCCTCCCGGGTGCGGGAATTCTCACCCCACTGAGGACTAGTGGGGTGTCGTTGACGATCTACTACCGGGCCGCCCGTTGGGCGGCCCGCGGAATCGCGGCTGAGCAGAGGCGCTGGTAGTACCTCTTCAGTCGATACACTCCACTAGTGGAGTGTTGTTGACGATTTACTACCGGGCCGCCCGTTGGGCGGCCCGCGGAATCGCGGTTGAGCAAAGGCGCTGGTAGTACCTCTTCAGTCGATACACGCCACTAGTCCGCGCTCGGGCGTGAGAGTCCAGGCGCGCTGGCAAAGACCCTCGACGTGATCCGCACGCCTGGCTGTCGCCGCCGCGGGCAGGGCGGCCACAGCCGCGCCGGTTCAGTGGCGGAGCAGCCACCGCCCACGTCGTGAGGCGCTTGGGCGACGCGCATCCACGGCCAGGACATGCCTGGCACGTGACACGAACACTCTCTGTGCAGAACGTGCCGGCGTGTACGGTTCCGTACGGCCTGTGTCAGTGACGCCGATTCAGAGTGTACCTGCGCTCTTCGCACGGTCCAGCTGCGTGTGCGCGAGGGTCTGTATCGGGGCAGAGCGAGGCGACCATGTCCGGAGCATCACGTGATGACCGACCAGGGAATGGAGACGTCATCGTCAAGCGAGCGACTGATGCATCTGGTCGCTATACGCTGGGCACGGCGCGGAAACCGGCGCAGTTCACCTGCAGGACGCGCGAGGAGGCCGTGACGCGCGCCTGTGGCTACGCGCAAGCGCAGGGCGTCCATGCGTGGTACACAGAAGACGGCCGGGCCTTCACGCCGGTTCGCAGAGCCGCGCGGCCCGCGGCTGAGTGCGACGCACCCGTATGCGCGGCGGGTAATCGGCCCGGAGAAGGCATGGATAACAAGCGCCAGGGCGGCGCGATCGGGAATCGCCATCGGCGCTCATCGGACACCGTGCAGGCCGCCCGGCCGTCGGTCGAGAGCCGCGGGCGTCAGACAGCCAGGCGGGCGAAGTGATGCCTGACCACCCCGTAGCATTCGCAGGCCATGGCTTCCAGGCCTGCGGGGTCGCTGACGACGATGCGTGTGTGCGCGCGTTCGATCAGCCCGGCACGGGTGAGGAGCCCCGCGGCCAGCGTGATGGATGCGCGGCGGACTCCCAACATGTCCGCCAGCGCCGCCTGGGTGAGCGGCAGGTCGCGTCGGCCGCTGCGGTCCCGGATGTCGAGCAGGCGCCTCGCATAGCGCTGCTCAATCGAGTGCAAGGCGTTACAGACCACCGACTGCATGACGTCTTCGGCAAATACCTGGGCGTAACGATGGATGACGTGGTTGAAGCCGGCAAGGTGTTTCATGGCACTCCGGAACGCCTTCACGTCCATCACGTGGGACTCACCGCCAGCGATCTCAACCGCCGCCGTCATGCCGGAGTCGGGAGGGCCACCGAATCCGGTCATGCCGACGAGCCCCTCACGGCCGACCAGCGCGACACCGGCTCGCCGACCGTCCTCAGTCACGTAACTGATCGAACAGAGGCCTCCGCCGGGGAAATAGATCCTCTTCGTCGACGAATGGGGGCTGATCAGCACCTGCCCCTGACGAAGACGGATGGGCTCGAGGTGTGGCAACAGACCGTGGTACTCGTCACCGGGCAAGCGGGCCAGCAGCGTGTTTCGCACCTCCGATGACGGCGGAGCCTGCGGGTGCCCCTCGCGCCGTGCTCGTTGCCGTCGGTGAGTGTCAGGGCACATGGGGGTCTCAACGCCTCCATCTTGTCTCGGCGACTGTGGTGGCCTTGCACGATAACGGGCGACGGCCCCACGCGCGTGGGGCACGGAGCACGAGGCTGGGCGACGCCGTGGAGGCGTGAAGCCGGTGCCGGAGACCCGGCATCGGTCCCAGGATCCCCCCTCAGGGCCGACGGATTGCTGAGCTGGCCGGCTCTGGCCCCGGTGTTGCTTAGGAGTGAACGCAGTGCGACGTGTGTGCTCCGGCAGCTGGCCGAAGCCAATCATGTCCACCAGGAGAGTACGCATGCCCGAGCCCACTCGCAGACACGACATCATGCGGCGCCAGTTACCGGCGCGCACCGTCGGCCCGCTCAAGATTGGCGCGCTGAAGCCGCGGGTCGAGCCCGATGAGGGCGGAGCCGCGCGGTCGAGTGAGCGCCGGCATCTGGCATCACGCGAGGCGCTGCTGCGTCGGGTCGCGGTGGAGTACCGCGAGATGCCGGGATTGCGGCTTCACCTGACGCAGGCGCAGCGGCTGTTCGGGTTGCGACAGGACATCTGCATCAGGGTGCTCGACGCACTCGTCGACGTCGGCGTTCTCCAGCTGGATGAGAACGGTGCGTACGTCCGCCGCAGTGTTCAGCCATGAGCGGCGACGTGCGACCCCTCCGTTGAGGGGAGACGGACCCGGCGCTCACCGTTCGAAGAGCGCGCTCGGGCCAGGCGACTGGGGGCGATCATGGTCTACCGGCGAGTCATCCTGGCATGCGTCGTGGGCGCCCTGCTGTCGCCGGCCGCCCTCCTGGCCCAAGGCGGGTACTTTGGTCGCAACAAGGTCCAGTACCAGACCTTCGACTTTCAGGTCCTGCACACGGACCACTTCGACATCCACTACTACCCGGAGATGGAGGACGGCGCCCGTATGGCGGCCCGGATGGCCGAGCGCTGGTACGCCCGCCTCTCCGCGTTGCTGAACCACGACCTTCGCGGCCGGCAACCGCTCATCCTCTACGCCAGCAACCCGCACTTCTGGCAGACCAACGCGGTGCCCGGGAGCGTGGGGGAGGGAACCGGCGGCGTCACCGAGGCCTACAAGCGGCGGATCGTCCTGCCCCTGGCAGGCCCGATTGAGGCGACGGATCACGTCCTTGGGCACGAGCTGGTCCACGCGTTCCAGTACGACATCACGGGCACCAACGTGAATACCGGGGAGGCGGGCGCTCTCGCGCTGCCGCTGTGGTTCATCGAGGGGATGGCCGAGTACCTGTCGATCGGCCCCGTCGACCCCCACACGGCCATGTGGATGCGCGAGGCTGCCACGCGGGAAGCCCTGCCGGCGATTCGCGACCTCGCCAACCCCCGGTACTTCCCCTACCGTTACGGCCACGCGGTGTGGGCCTTCATTGGCGCCCGTCATGGAGACCAGGTCATCGGAGACGTGCTCCGCGCGGCCTCGGGGCGCGGGGGGTGGGCGCAGGCGTTCCAGCAGGTCCTCGGTGTGGATTCAGGCACGTTGACCGAGCAGTGGCACGAGGCGCTGCTGGCGGACCATCAGGTGATTGCCGAGGCCACGACGGCGCCCGGCGACCAGTCGCGCCTCCTCATCCGGAGTGATCCGCGTCATCAGCTCAACGTGAGTCCCGAGGTCAGCCCCGATGGCACGCGGTTCATGTTCTTCTCCGAACGCGGCCTGTTCTCGATCGACCTCTTCATGGCCGACGCCCACACCGGACGGGTGATTCGGAAGGTCACCGACACGGCCACCGACCCGCACTTCGAGAGCCTGCTGTTTCTGACGTCGGCGGGGGCCTGGTCGACGGACGGGACGCGCTTCGTCTTCCCCGGCATCAGCCGCGGTGCGCCGGTCCTGCGCATCATCGACGTCGAGAGCGGGCAGACCCGGCGGGAGATTCGCTTCACCGAGACGGTCGATGAGGTCCTCAACCCGACCTGGTCTCCTGACGGCCGGTTGATTGCGTTCTCGGGCATCAGCGGCGGCTTCACCGATCTGTTCGTCTACGATCTCGACGCCGACGAGCTGCAGCGCCTCACCAGCGACGCGTTCGCCGAGGTCCAGCCGCGCTTCTCGCCGGATGGCCGCCAGATCGCCTTCAGCACGGACCGATTCACGACCGATCTGCCGACGCTCGCGTCCGGGCACCTGCGCCTGGCGATCCTGGACCTGGACAGCGGTGCCATCCACGACGTGGGCGGCTTCGCCGGCGCGAAGAACATCGGCCCGCAGTGGACGGATGATGGCGCGGGCCTCTATTTCCTCTCGGATCGGGGCGGCATCACGAACATCTACCGGATGCGCCTCGATGGCGCCGAGGTCGTGCAGCTCACGAACCTCGTCACCGGGGTCAGCGGCATCACGGCGCTCAGTCCCGCGATGTCCAGCGCCGGCGATCGCATTCTCTTCAGCACGATGGAAGATCGCGGCTACAGCGTGTATGCGCTCGAGGGCCCGGAGCGGCTTGCGGGCCTGCCGATCGTCGAGCTCCCCCGGCATGCGGCCGTCCTGTCCCCGCGGGACCGCGGTGACGGTCCCGTGCGCACCACGCTCGCGGATGCCACCCTCGGGCTGATCCCGGCGGCCACGGATCTGCCGACCGAGTCCTACCGGCCACGGCTGTCGCTCGACTATGCCGGGCAGCCGGCGATCGGGGTGGGCCGCGACGCGTTCGGCACCTACGCCGCGGGGGGCGTGAGCTTCCTGTTCAGCGACATGCTGGGCCATCACACGGTCGGGACGAGCGCGCAGGTCACGAACCGGTTCGACGAGTTCGGCGGCAGCGCCGCGTACATCAACAGGACCCGCCGCTGGAACTGGGGGGCGGTGATCGAGCAGACGCCGTACGTGGCGCGCGGCTTCGCCACCGGCCTCGCGCGGACGCCCGCAGGCCAGCTGCTCTACGTCGAGGAGGAGTACCGGATCCTGCAGGTGGACCGGGCCCTCCAGGGGATCGTGTCGTATCCGTTCAGCCGCGCACAGCGTGTGGACGTCGCCGGCGGACTCCGACAGATCGGCTTCACGCAGGACGTCACGACGCGGGTGTTTTCCCGCACGACCGGGCAGCTGCTGTCCGAAGACCGGCGGGACCTGGTGGATCTGCCGAACGTGAACCTCGCGCAGGGGTCGGCGGCGCTCGTCTGGGACACGTCGATCTTCGGCGCCACCAGCCCGATTCGAGGCAGCCGCTCCCGCCTGGAGCTGTCACAGGTCGCCGGCTCGCTCCAGTACACCGGGACCCTCGCCGACGTCCGCGTCTACGTGATGCCGTTCAGGCCGTACACGATCGCCCTGCGCGGCCTGTACTTCGGGCGGCACGGCGGCGGGGCGGACGACCAGCGGCTCCCGACGCTCTACCTCGGCTACCCCGGCCTCGTGCGGGGGTACGACGCAGGCACCTTCCGGTCCACCGAGTGCGGCCAGGCGGCGGACATCCTGACCTGCCCGGCCTTCGATCGTCTCGTGGGAACGCAGATCGCGGTCGCGAACGCGGAGATCCGGTTCCCGTTGTGGGGGGCGTTCGGCGGCCAGCAGTTCTACGGGCCGCTGCCCGTCGAGCTGGCCGTCTTCGCCGACGGCGGTGTGGCATGGGGCGGAAGCCGGTTCACCGACACCGCCCGCGACCCGGTCGCGAGCATCGGGGCGGCGGCGCGCGTGAATCTGCTGGGCTTCGCGATCGCCGAGATCAACTACGTGCGCCCACTCCAGCGCCCGGAGCGCGGCTGGCTCTGGCAGTTCAACCTGATGCCGGGCTTCTAGTGGCGTGTTGTTGACGATTCACTACCGGGCCGCCCGTTGGGCGGCCGCGGGTGAGGTCAGCGAGCGGCCGGAGGTAGGGACGTGAGGAGCCGGACACCCGCGCCTGCGTCCTTCTGGGAGCACTTCCCACATGACGCGGACATTGGCATCGTCGGCGCCGGTCCGACCAGGGCCGAGGCGTTCCGTCAGGCGGCGCTGGCGCTGACGGCCGTCGTCACTGACCCGGCCAACGTCGCCCACCTCCACGCGGTGCCGGTGATGTGCCAGGCGCCGACCGACGAATTGCTCCTGGTGGAATGGCTGAACGCCCTGATCTACGAAATGGCGGTGCGCGCGATGCTGTTCGGCGACTTTGCCATCGAGATCGCGGGAGGCGAGTTGCGGGCGACCGCCTACGGTGAGGCCGTCGACATCGCGCGTCACGAGCCCGCCGTTGAGATCAAGGGCGCGACGCTCACGGCGCTGCGGGTCGCGCACGGCCCTGACGGCTGGCGCGCGCAATGCGTCGTCGACGTCTGAAGCGGAGGGAGGCCATGGAACTGTCATCGCTCGTCCGCAAGTCCGACTACGAGTGGTGGATCCCTCAGACAGGGGCCATGCGCGTGCCCGGCGTGATCTACGGGTCTGCAGCGCTCGTCCGGGCAATGGACGAGAAGGTCCGGGAGCAAGTGGTCAACGTGGCCATGCTCCCGGGCATCCAGCGCGCCTCGTATGCGATGCCGGATGCCCACTGGGGTTACGGGTTCGCGATTGGCGGCGTGGCCGCCTTCGATCCCGACGACGGTGGCATCGTCTCGGCCGGAGGCGTGGGATTCGACATCTCGTGCGGCGTCCGGACGCTGCGAACGGGGCTCGTGGCGGAGAGCGTCGAACCGGTGAAACGTGAGCTCGCTCACGAACTCTCCCGCCGCGTGCCGGCGGGGGTCGGCAGCCATGGCCGCATTCACCTGGAGGAGGCCGGGCTGGAGGCGATGCTGGAAGGCGGCGCACGATGGGCCGTGCAATGCGGCTATGGGATCGAGGCTGATCTCGGCAGGGTCGAGGAGCACGGGTGCATGGCAGGCGCGGTCGCCTCCGCGGTGTCGTTCAAAGCGCGCCATCGACAGCAGGACGAAATGGGCACGCTCGGCTCGGGCAACCACTACCTCGAGGTGCAGCGCGTGGCGGAGGTCTACGACGGCGACGTGGCACAGGCCTTCGGTGTGGCGGTCAACGACGTGGTCGTCTCGATTCACTGCGGCTCGAGAGGCCTGGGGCATCAGATCGGTACCGAGTTCCTCAAGGAGATGGCCATGGCGGCGCGCGGGTTCGGCATCACCCTGCCTGACCGGGAGCTGGCGTGCGCGCCCGTTGAATCGGAACTCGGCCGGCGCTACCTCGGGGCCATGCGTGCCGGGATCAACTGCGCACTGGCGAATCGTCAGATCATCACGCACCTGGTGCGCCACGCCTTCACGACGGTGCTGCCGCAGGCGACGCTGACGCTCCTCTACGACGTGTCACACAACACGTGCAAGCTCGAATCGCACATCTGCAATGGCGCGGCGAAGCCGGTCTTCGTCCATCGGAAGGGCGCCACGCGCGCCCTGGGGCCGGGGCATCCTGACTTGCCGGACGGCGTGCGTGCCATCGGGCAGCCGGTGTTGATCGGCGGCACGATGGGCACGGCGTCCTACATCCTCGTTGGGACCGCGGACAGCGAGCGGCTGTCCTTCTCGTCGTCATGCCACGGCGCGGGCCGTGCCATGAGCCGCCACCAGGCGCTTCGCACCTGGAAGGGACGTCAGGTGATCGATGAACTGGCAGGGCGGGGGATCATCGTGAAGAGTCCCTCGTCGCGCGGTGTCGCGGAAGAAGCGCCCGGGGCTTACAAGGACGTGGACGCCGTGGTCGAGGCCGCCGACGCCGCAGGCCTCTCGCGCAGAGTGGCCAAGCTGGTGCCGCTCGTGTGCGTGAAAGGGTAGGGCCTATCGTCACCGGGGCTCGGGCGGCGCGGGATTCAACTGCGCCGCAGGAACCAGCGATCGAGCACCACGTGGCGCGTGAACGCTGGCGACCGCAGCAGGGCGCGCCCGATGGCGGCCTGCACGGATCGCACAACGGCGGACGCGCCATGGACACGCGGATGCAGCCGGCTGACGGCTGCCTGATACGGCAGGAGCGCCTCCACGCCATGGCGGCCTCCGGCCGCAATCACCGTCTGGGCGGCCAGACGGGCGGACTCGATGGCGGGCCGGATGCCTTCGCCGCTCTCTGGACAGGCGAGGCCGGCGGCATCGCCGATGAGCAGCAGACCATCGGCGACGACCGGGCGTGGGCCGACGCCCGAGGCCAGATAGGCATGTCCGCGCCACTGGAGCCGGGATGCCCCCGGCGCTTTGCCGCTGCTTTCCAGAAACGACACGAAGTCATTGACGTGTGCGTTGAAATGCGGGCCACCGCGTCGACCGATCCCGACGTTCAGGTACCCGCCTTTCCGGACGCACCAGCCGTAGCCGTCGAGATCGTTGCAGAAGAAGAACTCAGCGACGTTCGGCGCCACCGTGCTGCCACGCCCATCGAGTCGATACTCCGCTTCTTTCGCCACGATCGGTGGGGACGGCGCGGCGCGATCGCGGAGGCGGCGCGCCACGGGACAGAAGTGCCCGCCGGCACCGATCACAAACGGCGTCCGGATCTCCTCGTTGGCCGCCCAGACGCGGCCGTCGCGCCGGAGCGAGGTGAGCGCGGTCTGCTCGCGCACGTGCACGCGGGCGCGGCGCAGGAGGTACTCGTCGAACTCACGCCGGCGAATCGCATAACTCACGACGTGTGCGTACGGCGTGTCGAGAGACGGCCCGCGCAGGAGCCCCGTACGAAATCCCGTGATCTCCTGCAGCGTCAGGCCGGCGTCGCGATACTCGGCGGGAGCCAGATCGAGCAGCCGGAACACGTCGGGCGTGAGCCAGCCGGCGCACACCTTGTCGCGCGGAAAGCGCGCCCGATCGATGACGATCACATTCCATCCAGCTTGGCGGAGCGCCCGCGCGCACGTCGAACCCGCAGGCCCTCCGCCGACGATGAGCGCGTCGCAGTTGGTCACGGCGGGGGGCCTGGACCCTTCGTGTAGAGCTCTGCGCGCGTCCAGAAGGGCGGCGCGGATTCCGCCGGCGCGAAGACGACCTGGAACAGCTGGAGCCACCCGGTGGCGAACGACGCCTCGGAGCCGGCGAGGTACAACTCCCAGGCGCGGCGGAACCGCTCGCCGTACGCCGTGCGTACCTGGTCCGAGACGGCCTCAAACCGCCGGCTCCAGTGCGACAGGGTGTGCGCGTAGTGGAGACGCAGGTTCTCCACGTCGAGCACGGACATGCCGCTCGGCGTCAGGATGTGCGCGGTGACCTCCGCCAGCGTGGGCGGGTACGCACCAGGAAAGATGCGACGGCGAATCCAGGCATTCAACGGGCGCGGAGCATCACGTCCGATGAAGTGCAGCAGGCCGCGGCCGCCATCGCGACGGAGGGTCCGTCGCAGCACATCGCCCAGCTCGTGGAGCCGGCGCCGTCCCACGTGTTCCAGCATGCCGACGGAGACGAATGCATCGAAATGGCCGCGCGCCGAGCGGTAGTCGTCCTCGATGAACGTCACGCGATCGGTCAGGCCCTCGCGCGCTGCGCGCTCGCGTGCATAGACCACTTGTTCGTGCGACACGTTGTACGCGGTCACCGAGACGCCGTGTTGCCGTGCCATGTGGAGCGCCAGCGCGCCCCAGCCGCTTCCGGCTTCGAGCACGGACTCTCCAGGTCGCAGCCGCAGCTTGCGACACACCTGATCATGCTTGTAACGCTGTGCGTCGTCGAGTGACGAGGCCGGCCCTGGAAAGTAGGCGCACGTGTAGACCATCTCCTCGTCCAGCCACAGACGATAGAAGTCGTTCCCGAGGTCGTAATGCCGGTGGACGTTGTGGCGCGCCGACGAACGCGTGTTGGCTGGTGCCAGCTGGGCCCGGAGGCGTTCCCGCCAGGAGGGAATCGGCGTCGAGAGCCGGTACACCGCTTCGAGCACCCGCTCCAGGTTCCCCTGCACCTGGAGCCGCCCCGCAGTGTAAGCCTCGCCGAACCAGATGTCCGGGTTCACGACGAGGCCGAGCAGCGTGCGCCGATCGCCGATGGCCAGGGTCCCGATCGGACGACGCGATGATGACGGCCAGGATGAGTGGCCATCCCAGAGCTGCACGCGTACCTCGGCCCTGGCAAGCAGGCGCTCGAGCCGGGCAGCCAGCCAGCGATCCGGGAATCGTGACGGGCTGGCCGCGTCGAGAGGTAATCCGATGGCCGCCGTACGGCCGTCGGGGTGCACAGGCGACAGGCGGTTGGCCCGTGTCCCTGCCTGGCGATTCAGAGAAACCTCGCAATGACTGCGAACTTTCTCGACCCCATCGAAGTCAGCCGCGGAATCTGTGCGACGCGCTCCCTGGAGCTCCTGCCGATCAGTCGCTCCACGGGCGTATCGGCGCTCGAGAGGGGACTCCGCCGAATCCTCGTACCAGGGCACGTCTTTCACAGCATGCATGAGGTGCAAATACAGTGCCCTGAGGTCACCTGATCTGGCACACGTTCGATTCGCGATCTCTCCAGGCGCTCGGCTCACGAGGCAGACAGGCTGGCGCGCGGAATGCATGATGCATTCCGGGCGGCTGGCATCAGGAGCCAGAGCGGGCCCGCCCGATGGCCGGTGTCGACGACAACTCAGGCCAGGGCCTATTGATGTCGCGCGACGAGGGGTTGCGGGTGGAGCAGCGTCTGGCTGAGCGGCTGAACGAGGACATCGCCGGCCGGCTCGAGGAGGTTGCGCAGCTGCTGGCCACGCAGGGAGCCAGCCGGTTCCGGGTGCGCGCCTACCAGCGCGCCGCCGGGACGGTGCGGCGGTGGCCGCGGCCCGTGTCGGACATCGTCGCTCAGGAAGGACTGGAAGGACTTCAGGCGCTGCCCGGCGTCGGCGAGAGCATCGCGCGGGCCATTCGAGACATGCTCGCGCGAGGGCGCCTGGCGATGCTGGAACGGCTTCGGGGCGAAAGCGATCCCGCCACGCTGCTGACGTCCGTCCCCGGCATTGGACGAACGACCGCGGACCGGCTCCACCACGAGCTGGGACTCGACACACTCGAAGATCTCGAAGCGGCCGCCCATGACGGCCGGCTCGAGCAGATGGCCGGACTGGGCCAGAAGCGGCTGGCCGGCATCCGCGACTCTCTGGCGCACCGCCTGTCGCGCGTCAAGCCGCCGCCGGCGTCGGGGCGCAACGGCCCGCCTTCGGTCCAGGAGATTCTCGACGTCGACCGTGAGTACCGTGAGAAGGCCACGGCAGGACAGTTGGTGAAGATTGCGCCCCGCCGGTTCAATCCCTCGCGCGCGGCGTGGCTGCCGATTCTCCATACGACGCGCGGACGCCGCCACTACACCGCGCTGTTCTCCAACACGGCCTTCGCCCATCGACTCGGGCGGACCGACGACTGGGTGGTCATCTACAGCGATGACGGGCGCGGGGAGCGCCAATACACGGTGATCACCGCGGGGCGCGGCCCATTGCAGGGCCGTCGTATCGTCCGTGGGCGCGAAGCGGAGTGCGTTGACGACGCGCGAGCCACGCGCCATGCCCGACTCGCGCCCGCTCCTCCTTAGGATTCTTCCGAGCCGCGTGCGCCGGTTTCGCGCTCCGCCTGCAGCCAGTCGTCGAGGTCGTGGCCATCCCCGGCGCCGCGTGCCTGGAAGAGTTCGTAGGACCGCCGAGCGATCTCGTGGTGGCTGGCGCCGGGCCCCGGTGCTGGCGCTTTGGTCACGGACCGCTTGGTGGCCGGCCGTCGTCGGGTGGTGGTCGATGTCGCCATGGTTCACTCCTGAGGTTACTGAGGCGCGATGACCGGCCGAGTCGGTCGGTCGTAGCCGGCGCCATGACCCGCCGCGCGGATCGTCAACGAGCAGCCATATTCATAGTCGATGCCAACCGTTCAAGCGGGGCCGGCCATGACGAGCGCCTCCTGCCGCGGCAGTGTGACGATGTCGGCCCGACTGATCTTCTCGAGCACGGCAAGCTGTGCTGTGGTGAAGCGGGCTGCCAGATCGCGTCCGGCCCTGCCCCATCGTGAAAGGAGAACATTGGCGCGCTCGGCAGGACTCGAACCTGTGGCCCCCAGCTTAGAAGGCCGATGCTCTATCCAACTGAGCTGCAGGCGCGTGGGTGCGGCGTCACCCCTTGACAGACAGCCTCTCGATGCCTATCCATAGGGGTAGCGACGCCTCTCTCGGAATTCGGAGGTGCTGATGGAAATGCCACCGGACTAGATCGGCGCAACGTAGCCGGGGTGGCGGCACCCGTGCGGCCACCCCGCTTTCGCGGCGCCACCGGCAGACGTGCTGCGAGTGCTCAGTCACTTAGCACTCGGCCAAGAAGGGCTCAGTCAAGAAGGAGTCAGTCAAGAAGGACTCAGTCAAGAGCAGAGTCCCGGCTCCTGCCGGGACGCGTGGCAGACCCACGCACCCCAAGACGCCCGTGCCGACCGGCCGCAGGCCGGCCGCCGGGCGTCTGCCTTCTCCCACCTCGCCGCAGGCCCTTCACGACACGCGACGCGCGATCGCGGTCCCTATTCCAGCGCGAACGGCGGGTACTCGTCGTCGAGCAGCAGCAGGTACGCCTCCACCCGCGAGCTCCAGCGCAGCATGCCCACGCCGAAGCCGTACATCGCGGTCGGGTACCGCCCCGTGACGAGGATGCTGACCCACGCGAAGAGGCTCGTGAGCGCCCACACGAAACCGAGGAGCCAGACGACCAGCAGGTGCGGCAATACCAGCACCAGGCGAAATGCCACCGTCCATCGGTTGCGGGGCGTGACGGGCGGGGCGACCGTGAGCTCCGCCGGGTACGGGCCCTCTCCAAAGGGCGGGTACTCGTCGCGCAGCAGCGCCGTGTAGGCGCCCGCGCGCACGCGCCACCGCAGGTAGTACGCCGTGAGATCCCACAGCCCCTGCGGGTGGCGTCCCGTGAAGACGATGGCGAACCACGAGATGATCGCGCAGACCGTCGCGACGACGCCGAGGAGGCCGCCGCCGCCGGCGCTCGTCCGTGCGTCGCTGGCGGACGACCACGAGATCCCGGCCGCGATGGGCCCGCCGACGAGGATCAGATGCGGGATGGCCAGGATGATGCGAAAGGCCGTGGTGAGCCGGTTGCGTCCGTCGAGGGCGGGTGCCACCTCGACGCGGACGGAATGGCCGGAGACGTCCCGGGCAAGCCGGCGATCGGTCTCGTTCATGTTGCCTCCGCCACGAGGGTACACGAGATCGTGTGGTGCACGGCGCACGAGGCCGGGCGACGCCGTGGAGGCGTGAAGCGGTGCCGGAGACCCGGCATCAGTCCGAATCAGTCCGAGGATCCCCCTCGGAGCCGGCGAATTGCCGGGCAGGCCGGTCTGGCCCCGGTGTTGCTTCGGAGTGACGCAGTGCCCCGTGTGTGCGCCGGCCGCTGGCCGAAGCCGGGCATGCCCGGCAGGAGAGCACGCATGCCCGAGTCCACTCCCAGACACGACAGCACATCAGGGAGTTCACACATGCGCAACGTCCTCGTCGTCGCCCTCGGCGTGGCCCTGGCGTCCACCGCAGCCGGCAGCCACTCGCCCAGGGAGCCCACGCCCCCGTGCCTCCTGGCATCGACGCCGACGGCCGGCGCGGATCTCTTCCGGGCGCATTGTGCGAGCTGTCACGGAGTGGACGCGCGCGGCGCCGGCCCGGTGGCCGAGCAGCTGCGCGGCATCCCCCCCGACCTCACCGCGTACGCCCTCCGCAACGGGGGCGTGTTCCCGCGCGAACGCCTGAGGCAGATCATCGAGGGGCGCCATGTGCCGGTGCATGGGACCACCGAGATGCCCGTCTGGGGATGGGCATTCATGCGCGGTCGCGGTGTGGACGGGGCCGGCGCCCAGGCGCGCATCGACGCGCTCATCTCGCATCTCGAGTCCCTGCAGAAGCGCCCGGCGGACTGACCGCGACGGATGCCGCGGCCCGCGCGGACCTGAGTGCCGGTACGATGCCGGCTACTCAGGGTCGATGGCGCAGCCGGCCTCGTCGCATCCAGGTGTTGGCGCAGCTCGCAGGTCCCTTTCGGAAGGACGGTGTCCCTCCATCGTGGCCTCGGTGATCAGCGCGCCGAGATCACGGCCGAGTTGCAGGTCGTCATAGATCCCGAAGACCTGCTGGCGGATCCGGCCGGCCGCGTCGATCAGGACCACCGTGGGCGTGCCGCGCATGCCGTACGCCCGCATCGTCTGCGGCGTCGGGTCGCCCGCCGGACCCTCCTGATCGATCGCGACCGGGAACCGGACCCGGTACTCGTGGAGGAACACCTCCAGCGCGGCCGGGCCCATCACGTCGTGGTGCTCGAAGACCGTATGCAGGCCCACGACGGTCAGGGGCGCGTCGGCGAACTGGCTGGCCACCCGCTGCGCCTGCGGAATGCCGTGCGACACGCAGCCGGGACACAACATCTGGAACGCATGGAGCATCACCACGCGCCCGCGCAGCGCCTCGAGCGTCAGCGGATCGGGCGTGTTGAACCAGCGCCTCGTTGACCACCGAGGTGCAGCGGGCGGCGCCATCAGAAGTCTCCGTCCTTCACGTACGGATGGCTCCAGAGCGTCAGTTGGAGCAGGCACGACTTCACCCAGGCCGCGTGCATGGCGTCGACCTCGGCCGCGCTGTGGCCGCCCCTGGTGAGGAACGGCTTCAGGGTCGTCGTCACCGGGACGACGAGGAGGAACAGGTCGCGGAACGGCACGAGGGCGGTCGAGGCGGCCCCGTCGGTCAGGTTCTTCTTCGCCCGGTGGTGCCGCAGGCCGATCTCGTGCTGGTAGTCGAGCCACGCCTGGTTGTAGTCGGCACGCGCGGTGTCGAGAATCCACTGACCGAAGCGGCGGCGCACGCCGCCGAGGTAGTCGCCGAGGGGCTCACCGCTGTCCTTGTGCGTGAACGACGCCAGCAGGTGCGGCTGCGACCCGACGAATCCGTACCACACGTCGAGGATCGCCTCGACCTGGTCCTTCACCACATCATGGGACTGACGGAGCGCCCGCACGTCGTCGTCCCCGAAGAGCACGCTCTTCTGCATCAATGCGAAGTCGTCGAGGGAGATCGGGGAGCGCGCGACGGCCGGCGTGCCTGCCGTATAACCGGGTATTCCTGTCGTCATAGTCACCTCTCTTCGTCGTCAGGGCACACGTCTCCCCATCCGGCACCTGCCGTTGAGGTACGCACGCGTGCGTGGGGTCAGGCGGTGTTCGCGAAACGGGCCCAGGCCGTCCGCTGTTGATCCGCAGGGGCCGGTTCGTGGTCGTCGCAGTCGAGCCGGAGGTGCGGCGCCCCCATCGGGGCGTCGACGAAGGCGCAGTGGTGCGGCCTGTCGCCGTCGTGCACGTGCGGCCGGAAGTGGGTGCAGGTGGCACACATGCGGCTGATCGGAATCTGCCCCTGCTCCTGCAGTGTGCGGATCATCTTCACGAGCGCCGTGAGCAGGGTCGCTTGTTCGGCGTCCGTCAACGTGCCGACCGCCTGGGTGAGGAACTCCGGCCACGCGCGGGCCTGTCCCGAGAGGCGGGTGCCGGCGGCCGTCAGGCGCAGCAGGCGGGCCCGGGGATGGCGCCGGTCCGGGGTGCGCCGCACCAAGCCCTTGTCCGCCAGTGTGGTGACGGCTTCGCTGATCGTCGGGAGGCCGATGCCGAGGCGCTCGGCCACCTCCGAGGCACGGAGCGCACCCTCGGCGGCGAGGAGCGCGAGAATCTGTCCCTGCGTGGGCGACAGCCCGTGCGCGCTGGCCTGGCTCCACGTCTGGTGTTTGAGGGCGAGGCCCAGTTTGTGCAGGCCGGTGGCGATGCGCCGGTCGAGCGGGGGCGAATCGAGTGGGGAGCGCGCGTCCTGACTCACGGGGAGGAGTCTAACTTCGGACTCCGAAGTTGTCAACCCCTGCGGTCCGGCGTGCCCGCCTCCCCGGCCCTGATGCTGATCATATGGCGCCACGGCGGCCCATGGCACACTAGTGGGGTGTCGTTGACGGTCTACTACCGGGCCGCCCGTTGGGCGGCCGCAGAGTCGCGGCTGAGCAGAGGCGCTGGTAGTCCCTCTTCAGTCGATACACTCCACTTGGACGCATGGTAGTGGACCCCCTGGCGGACACGCCGTGGAGCACGGCCGCCACGGTGGCCGGCTTTGCGACCGCGCTTCCCAACGACGTGCTCATGGCCTTCGCACGGGCTGAACTGGAGCGGCTCGGGGGGACCGGCACCGCGCTGGACATCGGCTGCGGCGCCGCGCGCAACGCCGTCCCGCTCGCCGCGATGGGATGGTTCGTGACGGGCACGGACCTGTCGTCGCCGATGCTGGACGCGGCGGCCGCACGCGCACGCGACCAGGACCTGTCGTCACGCGTGCAGTGGCACTCCGCGCCGATGGAGCGCCTTCCGGTGCCGGATGCGACGGCCGATCTGGTGATCGCCCACGGGATCTGGAACCTCGCGTCCTCGTCGGCGCAGTTCCGGCAGGCCGTGCGCGAGGGCGCCCGGGTCGCGAAGCCCGGGGCGGCGCTCTTCGTCTTCACCTTCTCACGCCACACCCTCCCGGACTCGGCGGCTCCCGTCGCCGGCGAGCCCTTCGTCTTCACGCAGTTCTCCGGGCAACCGCAGTGCTTCCTGACCGAGGCCCAACTGATCGGGGAACTGCAGGCGGCCGGCTTCCACCCGGACCCCGCCGTGCCTCTGCGCGAGCTGAACCGCCCGGCGCAGGCGGTGGTGCGGACCGGCGGACCGGTGATCTACGAAGCCGCGTTTCGCAGGAGCCGGATGCTAGACTTCGACCGATGACGCGCGCCAACAGGAAGCCGTCGCGGCCGGGCGTCGCGCGGAAGGCCTGGACGCGGTGGCCGCAGTCGCGGCTGCTCGACCTGCGGATGCGCGACCTCGGGCTCACGATCGAGGGCACGTGGGTCGCGACGGGCATCGCGCAGCTCGAGCAGGACCTCGAGCGCCGCGGCCTCCGCTTCCGTCCGCACTTCTGGTTCTCCACCGAGTGGTTCACACCCGACGGCGTGCCGGGCATCGCCGTGCCCTTCTACCTCGGCCACCCCAAGCTCATGCGGCTCGAACGCACGCAGATGCTCGAGGTGGAAGGCGGCACCGCCGACGCCTGCCTCAAGATCCTGCGGCACGAGTGCGGCCACGCCCTGCAGCACGCCTACCGCCTGCAGCTCCGCTCGGGCTGGCGGCGCCACTTCGGCGCCCCCGGCCGCAAGTACCCCGACGAGTACCGCCCGAACCCGGCGAGCCGCCGGTTCGTCCAGCACCTGCGCCTCTACTACGCGCAGAGCCACCCGGTCGAGGACTTCGCCGAGACGTTCGCCGTCTGGCTGCAGCCGCGCGCCGTGTGGCGCAAGCGCTACGCTGGGTGGCCCGCGCTCAGGAAGCTCGAGTACGTCGATCAGTTGATGGCCGAGATCGCCGGGGTGACGCCGCCCGTCCGCACGCGGCGCCACATCGAAGGGCTGCCGACGCTCAGCCTCACCCTGCGCGAGTACTACGAGCAGAAGCGCGAGCAGTACTCGCTCGAGCACCCCGACGTCTTCGACCGCGATCTGCTGCGCCTGTTCTCGGACGCGCCCGAGCACCGCCGGTCCGAGCGCGCGTCGGCCTTCCTGCGCCGCAACCGCGCCGACATCCGGCGCCTCGTCTCCCGCTGGACCGGCGAGTACCAGTTCGCCGTCGACCAGGTGCTCACCGACATGATCGGCCGCTGCCGCGACCTCAAGCTGCGCGCCGCCGGCCCGGAGCGCCGGCTGCGCATGGACGCCGCCCTGATGCTCACCGTGAACACGATGCACTTCCTGCAGCGCCGGCGATGGGTCGCGCTGTGAGGAAGCTCCGCGTCCTCGTCCTCGCGCACCCCGACCTCGTGCCGCCCGAGTCGCTCGCCGGCCACCCGGCCGAGGAGGTGAATCGCTGGAAGACCGAGTTCAACGTCGTGAAGACGCTGCGCAAGCTCGGCCACGAGGTCCGCGTCCTCGGCGTCCAGTACGAACTGCTGCCCATCCGTCAGACCGTCGCGGAATGGCACCCGCACATCGTCTTCAACCTGCTCGAAGAGTTCCACAGCATCAGCGAATTCGACGCGCACGTCGTCAGCTACCTCGACCTGCTGAAGGTGCCGCACACGGGCTGCAACCCGCGCGGCCTGACGATCACGCGCGACAAGGCGCTCTCGAAGAAGATCGCGGCCTATCACCGCATCCGCATCCCGCGCTTCGCGACGTTCCCCCGGCGGCGGCGGTGGCGGCGGCCGAGCGACCTGCGGTACCCGCTCATCGTGAAGAGCCTCACCGAAGAGGCCTCACTCGGGATCTCGCAGGCCTCGATCGTGCGATCGGATGATGAGCTGCGGGAACGCGTCGCGTTCGTGCACACCCGCATCGAGAGCGATGCGATTGCCGAGGAGTACATCGAGGGACGCGAGCTCTACGTGGGGGCGATCGGCAACGAACGCATCACGGTGCTGCCGGCCTGGGAGCTGCTCTTCGAGAACCTGCCACCGGGCGCGGTCCCCATCGCCACGGCCCACGTGAAGCACAACCCGCGGTACCAGGAGGAGCGGGGCATCTTCCAGCAGGAGGCGGCGGACCTGCCCGAGGCCCTCGTGGACCGCATCCAGCGGACGACGCGCCGGCTCTACCGGCTGCTGCACATCACCGGCTATGCGCGCATCGACTACCGGCTGCGCGAGGACGGCGAGCTGTTCTTCCTCGAGGCGAATCCGAACCCGGAGATCGCCCCCGGAGAGGAGTTCGCGTCGGCGGCCGCGTCGGCGGGGATCGAATACCCCGAGCTCCTGCAGAAGATCCTCAACCTCGGGCTGCGCGCGTCACGCTGGTAGGCGGGCGCACCGGCAGCCGGTGCACCCGCCGGCCGCGTCGATCACCGCACGGCGTATTTCGTGAACGCGCCGCCGGCCTGCACGATCGAGTTCGGCCCTTCCGCCGCGTAGACGTTGCCGTCGGCATCCACGGCCACGCCTTCGCCGGCCGTGCCCTGATACACGCGGTCCTCACGCTCGAACGGCGGGATGAAGGCCACGATGCGGTCCTCGTCGAGGGGGCCGATGCGCACGCCGTTGCGCCAGGCGGGATGGTTGAACGGCCCCGACTCCGAGTCGATCGCGTAGACCATGTCGTCCTTGATGAAGAGCCCGCTGATGCGCCCGTACATGTAGCGCGACTCGAGGTAGGTGCCCTCCTGATCGAAGATCTCGATCCGGTGGTTGCCGCGATCGGCCACCCAGAGCCGGCCCTTCGAGTCGAACGCCATGCTGTGCGGCGTGCGGAACTCGCCGTGGCGCACGCCAAGGCCGCCCCACGACGTGATGAACGTGCCGTCGGGCGCGAACTTGCTGATGCGGGCCGTCGCACCGCTCGCGAGGCCTTCGGCAATCGCGGCCCTGGTGATCATCCCCTGACCCTGGTGGCCCTCCGAGACGTAGATGCTGCCGTCGGGTCCGACCACGGCGTGGTTGGGCTGATTGAACTGTCCATCGGCGTTGCCGGGCTGGCCCGCGTTGCCGAGGCTCATCAGCAGTTCGCCCGTGGGGCTGAACTTGTGCACCTGGTGTCCCTTGGTGCCCGCCTCGTTGCCGGCGAAATCGGCCACCCAGACGTTCCCTTCGCGATCGACGTGCAGGCCGTGCGGCGTGACCATGATGCCCGCACCGAAGTTCGCGAGCACGGCGCCGGTGTGGCGGTCGAACTTGAAGATGGGGGCGACGGGATTGGTGTCGCACGTCACCGGCGCGCCGGCGCCGAAGGTGGCCGCCCCGCAGCGCTCGTAGGCCCAGATGTGGCCGTCGTGCGGGTCGATGTCGATGCCGGCCGACGAGCCCCACGTCCGGCCCTCGGGCAGCGTGCCCCAATTGCGAACCACGTTCGGCGCGGGATTCGGCAGGCCCTCACCCGTGATGGGGTTCCCGACGGCCGGCGCCGATGCGGCGGGGCTGGTCGACGGGGCAGGGCTGCCGCAGCCCGTGCTGGCAACCACCGCCACCAGGAGTGCGACGGACAGGCCGGGGAGAGAACACAGGTTTCGCGGCGTCGACATGGTGAGCTCCTCGTGTGTCAGTCGGATCGGTCAGCGTCCCGGCGGCGGCGTCACGCTCGACGCCGGCGTCGTGCCCTTCAGGATCCAGCGCTGGATGCGGCGGCCGTTGCCGGCCTCACCCGTGTACATGCGGTTCTGCGAGTCGATGGCGATCATGTGCGCGCGGATGAACTCGCCGGACTGGCGGCCGGGCCGGCCGAAGCGGTCGAGAATCGCCAGGTCCTCCCGGCGCAGGATCCAGACACGCTGGTTCGTGCCGTCCATCAGATAGAGGAGGCTCTGCCCGGGATCGCGCGAGAACTGCAGGCTGAAGCCGCTGCCCGATCCGCCGGTTTCCGGGCGCACGAACTTCTCCATCAGGTACTCGCCGTTCTGCCGGAACACCTGGATGCGGTTGCCGCGGCGATCCGACACGTAGATGAGCCCGTCCTTCGAGCCGACGAGGCCGTGCAGCGTCGAGTACTGCTGCGGCGGGTTCGCCGGGTCCACCGGGTACTCGTACTTATAGGTGTCGTCGGGCGGCTTGCCGTACGCGCCCCAGTGGCGCTTGTACGCCCCGGTTGCCGCGTCGTACACGACCACGCGCCGGTTCCGGTAGCCGTCGGCGATGAAGATCTCGTTCGTCTTCGGCTCGACGTAGAAGTTCGCGGGTCCGCCCAGATGATCCGGATCGTTGCTGCCCTTGTTCACGCCGGGCACGCCGATCGTCATCACGTGCGTGCCGTCCTGCGTGAACTTCATCACGTGATGACCATTGCTCGTGCCCATCCAGACGAAGCCGTTGTGGTCGATGTAGATGCCGTGCTCCTGGTCGAACCACGTGTAGCCGTCGCCGGGGCCGCCCCACGTCCGCAGGACCTTGCCGTCGGGATCCATCTCGAGCACGGGCGGAGCCGGGACGCAGCAGTCGGCGATGGGCGGCGTGACCGCGGCGCCGATCTCCTGCGGCGTGAGGCTCGTGGGCATGTGGATCACCCACAGATGATCCCGGTCGTCCACGAACAGGCCGCGGATGTCGCCCCAGATCCAGTCGTTCGGCAGCGTGGGCGGCCAGGTGGGATCGACCTCGTAGATCGGGAGGTGGTCGGCCGTCGGCGACCCCGGCGCGGCCTTGGCGTTGGCGCTCTGGGCGCCGGCCACCGCGGGCAGGAGCAGGCCGATGAGGAGGGCGGCGATCGCGCGTGCAGGCATCATGACCCGGGATTATCGTCTACTCGGGTCCCCATGGCGAATCAATCAACGTCCTCGCGCCGCCCGGCCGGTCCGCCGCACTCGGGGACGGCCGGACGTGCCCATGGGGGCTGACCGGCTGTCGAACCGGCGGCGGCCGATGCCGCCAGGCCGACGACGGGCGCGGCGCGGCGGCAGGCCGTCCCACGCCGCACGGCCTGAATTCATTGGCGGATCGCCGCGGCAGTGATCTTGCTCCGTCTGCCGGCATGCTGACGACTGTCGCCGCGACCTCGCCTTCACCCTCGTCCATCCTTTGCGCGAACCTCGCCTCGCTCGGGCCGATCGACTGGTCCGACGATGGGCGCGTCCACCTGCCGGAGGTGCGCGCCGAGATCTCGGAGGGCGGACTCGAACTGGCGCTGCAAGGCCCCCGCGGGCCGGTCTCCCTGCACGGCCGGCGCGATCCGCGACAGGAGGCCGAGCGGTGGCTGGACAGGGTGCATCCTGAACCGTTGCCCGAGGCCCTCGCGATCATCGGCCTCGGCGCGGGGCATGTGCTCGACGCCATCGAGGCGCGGTCGCCGCAGACGAAGGTGCTGGCGCTCGAGCCCGTGCCGGACCTGCTGCGCGCGCTGCTGGCGGGACGCGATCTGCGGCCGTGGATCGACTCCGGCCGCCTGCGCCTGCTGGCCGGTCCCGACTACGCCGGGGCGGTCGCGGCGCGAGAGGCGCTCGCGCTCACGCGCATCCCGCCGGTGCTGGTCCATCCCGTGCTGGCCCGCGAACTGCACGCCGACGTGGCCGCCGCCCGCATGGCCGTGCCCGGCGCGTTCTAAGGATTGCCGGACGGCCCCCCCCGCCACCGCGTGTCGCAGTCGATGCGGCCGATCGTCCAGTGCGCCATCGCCGCGGGCGTGCTGCGCGAGACGGGGGGCATCGGCACGTGGTGCGGGACGCTCGTGGACCCGCGCGTGTAGCCGATCGCACGGGTGGCGGCTGTCCGCCCGCGGTAAGATGCCGGGGTCCCTTCATCGACTGGAGTGCCCGTGCGTCTGATCCCGTCTCTTGCCGCCCTCGCCCTGCCGGTCTGCCTGCTGCTCGCGGGCTGCACGGCGCCGGAACCCGCTGCGACACCCGCGCCCGAGGCCACCCCGGCGGCGCTCGAGCCGGATCCCCCGATGGTCTGCTCGATGTGCGACGAGTGGAACACGCCGCGCGCGCCGTTCCAGGTCTTCGCCAACACGTACTACGTGGGCACGGCCGGCCTGTCGAGCATGCTCATTGCCACCGACGCGGGGCTGGTGCTGATCGACGTCGCGCTGCCGCAGAGCGCGCCGCTCATCGACGCGAACATCCGGGCGCTCGGCTTCCGCACCGAGGACGTGAAGTACATCCTCACCTCCCATGCCCACTTCGATCACCTCGGCGGCGTCGCCTCGATGCAGCGCTACACCGGCGCCACGGTGCTGGCCAGTGCCTCGTCGGCCGAGGCGCTGGCGCTCGGGCATCCCGTGCCCTCGGATCCGCAGTACGGCACCGGTCCGACCGACCGCTTCCCGGCCATCACCGACCATGTGCGCGTGGTGCGGGACGGTGAGACGCTCGAACTCGGCGGCACCACCATCACGGCGCGCTACACGCCCGGGCACACGCCCGGCGCGACGTCGTGGACGTGGCCGTCCTGCGAAGGGGAGCGGTGCCTGAACATGGTCTACGTGGACAGCCTCACCGCGGTGTCGCGGGACGACTTCCTGTTTACGAGCGTCTCAGGGCTGGTGGAGACGTTCCGCGAGACCCTGGCGCGGGTGCGCGCGTTTCCGTGCGACGTGGTGATTGCCACGCACCCGGCCGCGACGGGGCTGGACGAGCGGCTGGCCGGGCGCGCGAGCGGCGGATTCGCGCCGGGCGCCGACGGCGACCCGCTCGTGGACCCGGAGGCGTGCGTCGCGCTCGCCGACCGCTCGCTGAAGGCGCTGGACGAGCGGGTGGCTCTGGAACGGCCGTGAGCTGATCGATGATCGCTGACAGCTGATCGCCGAGAGCCGACAGCCGATCGCTGAGAGCCGAAAGCTGATAGCTGATCGCAATTCCGTGTGAGGAGATGTGATGCCGAAGTTGACCGTTGAAGGATTTCCCGCCGTCGATGTGGCCGCAGGCACGCGACTGGTGCTGGCGATCGAACAGGACGCGGGCGTGGACGTGCTGCATGCGTGCGGCGGGAACTGCCGCTGCACGACGTGCCGTGTGGAGTTCGTGAGCGGCGAGCCGTCGGCGATGACGAAGGCCGAGCAGGCCAAGCTCGCGGAGAAGGGGCTGACCGGGGTCCGGCTGTCGTGCCAGATCACGTGCGAGGCCGACATGACGGTGCGCGCGATCAGCCGCCTCGAAGGCAGCGGCCGCCCCGATCCCGGACGGACACCGGATCCGGCGATCCAGCCTCCGCCCGAGTGGGTCTAGTGGAGTGTTGTTGACAAAGAACTACCGGGCCGCGTTGGGCGGCCCGCAGAGTCGCGGTTGATCGGAGATCCCGGTCGTACCTCTTCTCAGTCGATACACGCCACGAGCGCGCTGACGCCGGCCTACCGCGGCGCGGCGCCCAGCGTGTGCGCGAGTTCCGCGAGCGTGCGCGTGGCCACGCCGCTCGGGCCGTTGGCCATGTGCGGGCCGTTCGACGAGGGCCAGCTCGTGCCGGCGATGTCGAGGTGGATCCAGGGCGTGCCCTCGGCAAACGCTTCCAGGAACTTCGCGCCGACGGAGGCGCCGCCGAGACCGCCCGTCTCGTTCAGGTCCGCGAGCAGGCTGCCGCGGATCGTGCCCGCGTACGCGTCATCGATCGGCATGCGCCAGAAGCGCTCGCCCGTACGTCCGGCCGATCGGGTGAACGCGTCGACGAGCGCGTCGTTGTTCGAGAAGAGCCCGGAGTGCACGTCGCCGAGCGCGGTGACGATGGAGCCGGTGAGCGTGGCGACGTCGACGAGGTGCGTGGCCTTCTGCTGGACCGCGTAGGTGAGCGCGTCCGACAGGATCATGCGGCCCTCGGCGTCCGTGCTCATCACCTCCACCGTCCGGCCCGACAGGCCCGTCCACACGTCGCCGGGGCGCTGCGCCGTGCCGCTCGGCATGTTCATCACCGCCGGGACGAGGCCGATGACGTTGACCGCCGGCCGCGTGCGTCCGATGATCTCCATCGCGCCGAGCACCGCCGCGCCGCCGGCCATGTCGCCCTTCATCTGATACATGCCGGCGCCGGGCTTGAGGCTGATGCCGCCGGTGTCGAACGTCACGCCCTTGCCGGCCAGCGCCAGCGTCGTGGCCGAGGCCTGGGGCGCACGGTAGCGGAGCACGATCAGGCGCGGCGGCGCCGCCGCGCCCTGGCCGACCGCGATGATGCCGCCCATGCCCATCGCCGCCAGCTGCGCTTCGTCGAAGATCTCGACCTCGAGGCCGGACTCGCGGGCGATGCGGCGCGCGTGCTGCGCCATGTGCTCCGGCGTCATGTAGTTGGACGGCTCCTGCACGATCGAGCGCGCGAAGTTCTGCGCGTCGGCATAGGTGCGGCCGACGGCGATGGCGTCGGTGGCGGCCGGCGAGGCGGCGCCGGCGCCGGCGATGCGCAGGGTGGCGAGGCGCGGCGTGCGGTCGCCGGTCTTGTGCAGGCCGGGGTCGAAGCGGGCAAGGAGCGCGCCTTCGGTGATGGCGCGAATCGCGGCGGCGCCCGTCACCGGGCCACGTGCGACGAGCGCGACGGACCGCACGTCCTGCGTGCGGACGGCGCGCAGGACGGCGCCCGCCAGGCGGCGCAGGTGCTCGGGCGTCATCGCCGTCTCGGCGCCGGCCTGCACGAGCAGGAGGCGCGCGGTCGCCAGGCCGCGCGGGGCGTAGATTGGCGCCATCGCCAGGTCGCCGGCAAGCGCCTGCTGCGCGCGCACGGCGTTCACGGCGGCCGCCAGCTCCGGCGCGGCGCCGGTGAGCGCCGTCGTCAATGGATCCTCGGTGCCGAACACCGGCACGACGACGATGTCGCTGTCGAGCTGGGCGAGCGGCCGCCCGTCGATCTCGATGGCGAGGGGGAACAGGCCGCGGACGGGCGGCTCCTGCGCGGATAGCGGCCACGCGAGGGTCAGCAACAGGGCGAGTGAGACCAGCCTGAACATCGAACTCTCCTCCAGTAAGGGCGGAGATTCAGGCTAGCACGCGCCGGGCGAGGACGGTGAGGCCGGCCGCGATCCCTTCTCTTCGAGCCGTTCCCACAGCCGCGCGATCACGCGCGCGTCCACGCCGCCCGGTCGGTCCCGGGCACCTACGCCGGGATCCAGCGCGTCAGGTCACCGGCCCGCGTCAGCGTCAGCCGGTGCATGGCCCGGGTGCACGCGACGTACAGCAGATTGCGGTCCATCGGGGTCTGGTACTGGGTGTCGGTGACGAAGGGCACCAGCACCTGGTCGAACTCCAGCCCCTTCGCCATGTGGGCGGTGCACACGATCACGCCGCGCCGGAACGCCGTGCTGTCGGCGGTCAGCAGTTGTGCGACCTGGCCGGCCTTCACGAGGACGCCGTGCACCCGGATCGCCTGCGCCTGTGTCTTGCAGATGATGCCGGCGGTCGTGTGTCCGGACGCCGGGAAGGCCTCGACCCACTGCAGGATGTGCCGGAGTTCCTCGGCCGGTGTCCGGCACTGCACGATCTCGGGGGCGTCGCCGTGACGCTCGATGGCGATGAGGTCGGGGTTGGGGGAGATGCGTTGCGCGAAGCAGGTGATCTCGTACGTCGAGCGGTAGCTCTTCACGAGCGTCACGACGGCGGCCTGCGTGAAGATCTTCTGGATGTCCCCGACCGTCGACGCGCTGTAGGGATTGACGGACTGGCGCATGTCGCCGAGGATGGTCTTCCGGCACGGGAAGAGCCGCGCGAGCACGGCGTACTGCACGGGCGTGTAGTCCTGCATCTCGTCGATGATCAGGTGCTTCACGTCCCGGCGCGACCGGTCGACGCCCTCCAGGCGCATCTTCAGGTAGACGAGCGGGAAGACGTCCGCATACTCGAGCGCCGCCCCCTTCGCCGGGACGAACAGCTCCGGCGCCCCCATCCAGTCGAACAGGCCCTTGTAGGTGGCGCGCAGGCTCGCCGTGCGCCGCTGCATGGCACGCACCGCGGTCCGCACCTCGCCGCGCTCCAGGGTCGAGAGGTCGTGGTTGTAGTAGATCCCGATGTTCTGCTCGATGGCCTCCACGACGCGGGCGACCCGGGCGGCGGGCGCCACGCCGCGGTGCCGCTGGAACGACTCCTGGATGAACCATGCCGGCACCAGGCACCGGCCGACCCACACGTCCGTGGCCTCGAACGCCGTGCGCTCCAGGTGATCCACATACCGGTCGAGCGTGTCCAGGAACGCCGCCGAGGCCTTGTGCGTGATCCGCCGCCGCAGCGCCTCGTCGTCGCTGTCGAGCAACCGGGCGGATTGCTCCATGAACGTCTGGAAGCGGACCTTGTGGTCGAGCAGTTCCGCGGCGAGGGCCTCCATCCCCATCTCGCTGATGGCCTCCTCCCCAAGCTCCGGCAGCACGTTGGCGATGTAGCCGGCGAACACGCGGTTCGGCGAGAGGATCAGGATGTCCTTTGAGGTCAGCGTCTCCTTGAACCGGTAGAGCAGGAACGCGATGCGGTGGAGCGCAATCGAGGTCTTGCCCGAGCCGGCCACCCCCTGGATGATGAGGACGGGCGCGTGCTCGTCACGGATGATCGCGTTCTGGTCGCGCTGGATCGTCGCGACGATCTGCTTCATGCCCTCGTCGGAGGCCCGGCTGAGGGCCTCCTGGAGCACGTCGTCCATGATGTTGACGGTGCTCTCGAGCATGAACTCCATGCGCCCGTCGCGAATGCGGAACTGGCGCTTGAGCCGGAGCTCGCCGCGGATCCGGCCCGCCGGCGCATCGTAGTGCGCCGGACCCGCCTCGTGGTCGTAGAACATCGTCGAGATGGGGGCGCGCCAGTCGTAGACCAGGGGGGCGTCCGCGCCCTCGTCGGCGAAGTGGTGCACGCCGACGTAGACGGCGTCGGCTTCCGATCGGCCGTCGGGGGCGAAGTCGAAGCGGCCGAAGTACGGGGAGTGGAGCAGCCGCGCGACGCGCGCCTTGAAGGCGGCGACGGTCTCGCCCGTCATCACCGACTGCTGGATGGTGCCGCGCGTGAAGACCTTCTCGACGTGGTCCATGTCGGCCCGGCTCTCCCACAGGTATTGCTTCTGCTCCTGGATGTCCCGGGCGTACCGCTGCAGCCGCGCATCGGTCTGCTGGAGGGTACGGCGCAGCGTGGCGGTCACGTGGTCGAGGTGTGCGCGTTCGCGGGCTTCGGCGTCGGTCATCGTGTCGGGGTCGCGTGGCCTGATCCTGAAGGGCGGCGCCCGGCGCGCGTCGGCCCGGCATCCAGAGCCCACCAGTGTACGGGAATCCCCCCGCCTGGGCCAAGCCGGCTCGTCGCCCCAGCACGCGGCGGCACGACGACGCGCGGGGAGGCCCGCCCGTGCCGTCCCGGGGCCGCCGCGGTATGATCGTGGGGTCATGGCCACCAAGACCGACGCCCGCTTTCATTGGAACGACCCCTTTCTCCTCGATCAGCAGCTGAGCGACGAGGAGCGGATGATCCGCGACACGGCCCGCGACTACTGCCGCGACCGCCTCGCGCCGCGCGTGCTCGAGGCCTTCCGGCACGAGCGCACCGATGTCGAGATCTTCCGCGAGCTCGGCGCGCTCGACATGCTCGGCATCGTCATCCCCGAAGAGTACGGGGGCGCGGGGCTCGGGTACGTGAGCTACGGGCTGGTGGCGCGCGAAGTGGAGCGGATTGATTCCGGCTACCGCTCGATGATGAGCGTGCAGGGCTCGCTCGTGATGGTGCCCATCAACGAGTTCGGCACCGAGGCCCAGAAGCAGAAGTACCTGCCGAAGCTCGCCACGGGCGAGTGGATCGGCTGCTTCGGCCTGACGGAGCCGGGCTACGGCTCGGATCCCGGCGGGATGATCACCCGCGCGAAGAAGGTGGACGGCGGCGTCGTCCTCGACGGCACCAAGTCGTGGATCACGAGCAGCCCCATCGCCGACGTCTTCATCGTCTGGGCGAAGGACGACGAGGGGGCGATTCGCGGGTACATCCTCGAGAAGGGGTGGAAGGGGCTGAGCGCGCCGCCCATCCACGGCAAGGTCGGGTTGCGCACGAGCCTGACCGGCGAGATCGTCATGGAGGGCGTCTTCTGCCCGGACGAGAACGCGTTCCCCGAGATCCGCGGGCTGAAGGGCCCGTTCACGTGCCTCAACAGCGCGCGCTACGGCATCGCCTGGGGCGCACTCGGCGCGGCCGAGGACTGCTGGTTCCGCGCGCGCGACTACGTGCTCGAGCGCAAGCAGTTCGACCGGCCGCTGGCCGCCAACCAGCTCATCCAGAAGAAGCTCGCCGACATGCAGACGGAGATCGCACTCGGCCTGCAGGGGTGCCTGCGGCTCGGCCGCATGAAGGACGAGGGCGTGGCGGCGCCGGAGATCACCTCGCTCCTGAAGCGCAACTCGTGCGGCAAGGCGCTCGACATCGCGCGGCTGGCGCGCGACATGATGGGCGGCAACGGCATCACGGACGAGTTCGGCGTGATCCGCCACATGGTCAACCTCGAGGTGGTGAACACCTACGAGGGCACGCACGACATCCACGCGCTCATCCTCGGGCGCGCGCAGACGGGGATCGCCGCGTTCGCGAACTAGTGGGGTGTCGTTGACGATTTACTACCGGGCCGCCCGTTGGGCGGCCCGCAGGATCGCGGCTGAGCAGAGGCGCTGGTAGTACCTCTTCAGTCGATACACTCCACTAGATCACGCGCCGGCGTCTCAGCGCTTGTCGCGCGGTGCGGCCTTGCGACGCGGCGTGGGGCGCCGCTTCCCGGCGGGCGTGGCCGTCGGGAGATCCTCGCGTGCCGCCGGAATCACCGGCGACCGGCCGGGTCCCTTCGCCACCTCCGGTCCGCGGACGCGATCCGCGGGCAGGTTGTCCTTGCGGAAGGGCGCGTCTTCCTTCAGGCCGATCTCGAGCTTGTCTTTCCACGTCATGTGCGTGCTCCTCCCGGCGGGCTACCCGCCCTGTGCGACCGCTCTCACGAGGTGGACGATCAGGGCGATGGGCGCCCCGATCAGCAGGATCAGGGCCGGGAGCAGCAGGATCGCAGCGGCGACCCAAAGCACATCCTCGGCCCAGATCCAAATGCGCGCGGTCAATGTCGGCATGTGGCTGGTCCCGGCATCGCGGGCGCTGCCCGCTTCCCCCCGAGCATCGCATGCCCGGCCGGGCACCGTGTGTGCGGAGTTGAACACCACCGTCCGCCTCCCCGCCCCCTGTGCGTTCCGGCACGGACGCCGCGCCATGACGTGTGCGACGCTCAGGGCTTGCCGGTGACGCCATGTGGGCGCGCCGGCAGCGTCAGTGCCCGATATCGCACTGCACTCGAGTGGGAGAGGCCGCGAGGCGCGGCTGGATGGCCAGCGCATCCGCGGCGCATTCCTCCCGGAAGGACGTCATCATGCGGCGACTACTCATCTCCACGCTCGTCATCATCCTCTGTGCGTGGGCGGCGGCGCCGGCGCAGGCGCAGGGCGCCTTCACCGTCGAGGTCCGCGGGGGCGTGAACACACCCACCGAGACGTTCGTGGACACGGATCTCGAGCGGGGCGTCGGCCTCGAAGGCACCGTGGCGTTCCGCGTGATGCCGGCCGTCTCCGTCTACGGCGGCTGGGACTGGCAGCGCCGGTCGGTCGAGGATCGCCTGTTCGGCGCCGAGGGCAGGCTCATCGACACCGGCTACGTGTTCGGCGTGAAGCTCACGCCGGGGACGTCGCGCTTCGCCCCGTGGCTGCGCGCGGGCGCGCTCTACAACCACGTGGAGCTGGAGGACGCGAACGGGAACGCCATCGCCGACACCGAGCGCGTGTGGGGCTGGGAAGCGGGCGCGGGCATTGACGTGCCCATCGGCGGGTCCCTCCGTCTGACGCCGGGCGTGCGCTATCGCCGCTTCGCGCCGATGCTGCAGCTCGGCAGCGCGGCGTTCGAGTCCACGCTGGCGTACCTCGTCCTCGACGTGGGCCTGGCCGTCCGGTTCTAGTGGGGCGTCGTGGACGACCTACTACCGGGCCGCCCGTTGGGCGGCCCGCAGAATCGCGCCTGAGCAGAGGCGCGGGTAGTACCTCTTCAGTCGATACACTCCACTAGCGGGGTTACTGCCGCGTCATCCGGAACACCTCTTCACGCAGCACACCTCCGCTGCGGAGCGCCAGATAGATCGTCATGCGATCGGGCGCTTCGCGGCGGAAGGTGAGTCCGTCGAAGTAGACCGCGTCCAGCGTCGCCGCCGGCCGCGCCTGGCCCTCCCGCAGATGCACGGTGTTCGGCGTGCGCGCCTCGAACGCCGCCTCCTGCGCCCCTGCCACCGAGGCGCCCACGCCCGCCATCAACGCCGCGGCGACCAGCATCATCCGCATCGCACTGCCTCCTGGGGCCACCGATGTCGCGCGTTCGTCAGTATGACGAACGGGGCCGTCCCGAATCGACACGCTCGTCGACGGTGAACGGTGGACGGTGAACGGTGGACGGTGCAGGGGCACTCGTGTCCCACGCGACGGTCGCGCGACTCAAGTATGATGCGCGACATGACAATCCGCCGCGTGCCCAATTTCGTGGCGCTCGCCCTCGGCCTCATCCTGACCGGCTGCGCGGGTGAGCCCGCCGCGCCCGCCGCGACCGAGGCCCCAGCCGACGTGCACGCCGCGTTTCTCGCGAACCTGGGTGCGGCGTGCGGCCAGGCGTTTGCCGGGACGGTGACGACCGCGCCCGAAGACCACCAGGGGTTCGTCCCGGGGTCGCGCCTCGTCATGCACATCCGGGCCTGCGCGCCAGACGAGGTCAGCATCCCGGTGTGGATGGGCGACAACGGGTCGCGCACCTGGGTGTTCACGCGCACGGCCGGGGGCGTGGACCTGCGCCACGACCATCGCCACGCCGATGGCCGCTCCGAGCCGAACACGTTCTATGGATCGTTCGTCGCCGCGCCGCCGGTGGCCACCGCACCGCCCTCGGCCAGCCGGCACGAGTTCAAGCGCGTCACCGACGCGGGGCTCAACACCGGGTGGGTCGTCGAGATCGTCCCCGGCGAGCGCTACACCTACGGCACACAGCGCGATGGCGAGTGGCGGCACCGCTTCGACTTCGACCTCACGACGCCCGTCGAGGCGCCGGGCGATCCCTGGGGGCACGCGCCGGTGGGCACGGTCGCCGCGCTCCCCGCGCCGCAGCAGGCCTTCTGGGACAATCTGGCCCGGCACTGCGGCCAGGCCTTCGCGGGGCGTCTGACCGAGGTCCCCGAGGGGAACCAGACGTTCACCGGCGACGAGGCGCTCATCGTCCACTTCCGCGAGTGCAGCGACGGCCGCCTGAAGCTGCCGTTCCATGCCGATGACGACCATTCGCGGACGTGGATCTTCACGCGGACGACCGCGGGCATCGATCTGCGGCACGACCACCGGCTCCAGAGCGGCGTGCCGGATGCGCAGAGCACCTGGTACGGCGCGCACACGCAGGCCGAGGGCACGGGCGAGCGGCAGGAGTTCCTGCGCGAGGAACTGCGCGATGGCGCGCGGACCGGCTGGCGTGTGGAGATCGTGCCGGGGGAGCGCTACACGTACGGCACGATCCGCGACGGGGCGTGGGTGTTCCGCGCGGACTTCGACTTGACGGCGCCGGTGGCCGCGCCCGCCGCCCCCTGGGGATATTGAGAGGACGCATGCCGCCTCACCCCGTCTGGGCGCCGTCCAGCACGAGGACATCGGGGCGCGCCAGGGCGCGTCGAGCGTCGACGCGCTCGCCATCTGGTTCCGCCAGCGTCTGAGGGGCGAGTGTGCGTCAGGGCCGCCGCGCGCTCACCCCGCGGCACTCACCTGGTGGGTCAGCGGCTCGCCCGCTTCGAACGCGCGGACGCTGTCGAGCGTCGTGTGCGCGATGTTCGCCAGGGCCTCGTGGGTCAGAAACCCCTGGTGCGCGGTGATGAGCACGTTCGGAAACGTCAGCAGCCGTGCCAGCACGTCGTCCTGCAGCACCTGATCGGACAGGTCGCGAAAGAAGATCCCTTCTTCCTCCTCGTAGACGTCGAGGCCCGCGGCGCCGAGGTGGCCGCGCTTCAGCGCATCAATCAGCGCGCGCGTATCGACGAGGGCGCCCCGGCTCGTGTTGACAAGCACCACGCCTCGTTTCATGACACGGAGCACGGCCTCGTCAATCAGATGATGCGTGTCCGGGGTCAGCGGGACGTGCAGCGACAGGATGTCCGACTCCCGGTACAGCGCGTCGAGGCTCGTATAGACGACGCCGAGAGCGATCAAATCGGCGTCTGGTGCGACGTCATGCGCCAGGACGCGGCAGCCGAAGCCACACATGATGCGCGCGAACACCTTGCCGATGCGGCCCGTGCCGATCACGCCCACGGTCTTGCCCACGAGGTCGAACCCGACGAACCCGTCGAGCTGGAAGTTGCCCTCGCGGACGCGGCTGTGCGCGCGGTGGATCCGGCGGTTGACCGACAGCAGCAGCGCGACGGCGTGCTCGGCGACGGCGTGCGGCGAGTAGGCGGGCACGCGCACGACGGCCAGGCCCAGGGCCGCGGCCGCATCGAGGTCCACGTGGTTGAACCCGGCCGAGCGCAGCGCGACCAGTCGCGTGCCGCCATCCTCGAGTGTGGTCAGGGCCGCCCGGTCGAGCCGGTCGTTGACGAAGGCGCAGACGGCGGGGAAGCCGGCGGCCAGCGCGGCCGTCTCCGCGATCAGCCGCGGCTCGAACCAGGTCAGCTCGTGGCCGAACGCCGCGTTGGCCGCCTCGAAGGCCACTCGCTCGTAGGACTGCGTGTCGAACAGCGCCAGACGCATGGTTCTGCCATCTTACCTGCCCCGATGACAAACGCCGCGACGCGCGTCCGCCCTCCAGCTTCACGCCTGCGTCAGAGGGAACACCGGCACCCGGGCCTGCGCCGGGCAGACCGCCACTCGTGCACGTGCGGGGATGTGACCGGTGGTGCGCCGGTGTCGCAGCCCGTGTCGGCACGAGGAAACCAGCGCGGGTTCGCTAGGGCGTCTCCTTGAAGATCACTTCCACGTCCGCGCGGACGCGCGGCTCCCGCGGTTCGGCATAGCCCACGTACTTCGCGGGCGTCTGCCACGCCTTCACGACCTCGTCGATGGAGCGTCCCGCCTGCTTGCCGGCTTGCACCGTCGTGACGAACTCGCGGATGAAGGCGGCGTACTCGCGGAGGTCGGCGGGCGTCGTGAGCTCGGGCGCGTGTCCGTTGATGATCCGATCGACGCCGGGGAGCGCGGCGGCCTTGTCGAGCGTGTCGGCGTAGGCCACGCCACTGCCCCCGTTGTTGATGTCCATGATCGGCAGGTCCTTCGCGGGGAAGACGTCGCCGGCATGCATCACGCGGAGCGCCGGGAACACGATGAAGGCGTCGCCGCCGGTGTGGGCGCGTCCGAGGTGGTGCAGCTCGATCCGCTCGGCGCCCGTGCCGACCGTCAGCGTGTCGGTGAACGTGCGGGTCGGGTAGCCGCGCCCCCCAGCCTCGCGGAACGGGTTCGGCTGCGGCCCGCTCTGCAGGCCGTAGACCGGGTTCGACTGCTCCATGTACGTCCTGGTGTTCGCGTGTGCGATGACCGCCACCGTCGGCGGAAACTCGACCTGGCCGTTGGTGTGGTCGTAGTGCGTGTGCGTGTTGATGACGGTCGTCACCGGCTTGTCGGTGAACGTCTTCACGGCGTCGAGCAGGGGCTGGCCCCATCCGGGCAGCTTCGTATCCACGAGCACGACGCCCGCCGCCGTGACGAAGGCCGCCGTGTTCCCCCCGCCGCCACGCAGCAGGTACAGGTTGTCGGCGAGCTTGTCGACCTCGATCACGCGCGGCGCGGCCGGTTGCTGCCACGCGGCGAGGCCCACGGTGAACAGGCCGGCGGCGATGAGGGCGGACAGGATGGTCAGTCGTCGCACGGGGAACTCCTGGGGCAGGTTGGAGGTCCGAGCATGCGCCCGTCTCCCGCGCGTGTCAAGCCGATCCGCGGATGACACGGAGACGATCATCCGCAGATTACGCGGATTACACAGATTCTTCCTCGAAGGCCCACGGTGCCTCCTCGGGGGGGCACGGACTTCCGGGCGCGCCGCAGGTCCCGCGAGCGGCCGAAGGCCGCCGGTCGCGTCGGGACGCGCCATCCGCGAGACATGCGCCATCCGCGTAATCTGCGTAATCTGCGGATTGGCGTCCTGGCGCCGCACATCCGCGGCATCGGATCATGCCGTCACGATTCGCGAAGCACCAGCATCGGATCGACGCGCGTCGCGCGGCGGCAGGGGAGCGCGACGGCCGCCGCCGCGACCGTGGCCAGCACGAGGGCGGCCGCGGCCAGCGTCATCGGGTCGGCCGGCGCCACGTCGAACAACAGCGCCTCGGCCGATCGCGCGAGCGGCACGCAGATCAGGACGCCGAGCACGATGCCGGCCCCGACCTGCGCCATCGCCTGCTGGAACATCAGCCGGGCAATAGTGCCCGTCGAGGCGCCGAGCGCCATGCGCACGGCGATCTCCGGCCGGCGCAGCCCGACGCTGTACGACAACACGCCGAACACGCCCATCACGGCCAGCGCCAGCGCCACGAGCGCGAAGCTCCCCAGGAGCCAGGCCGAGGACCGCGCGGGCGCCAGCGCGCGCGCGACGATGTCCTCCATGGTCCGCACGTCGTACACAGGCACCGCAGCGTCGAGACCACGCACGACACCCCGCGCCGCCCCGGCGATCGAGGACGGTGTGACCGTGGTGCGGACCACCATCGAGGTCTGGCCGCCGCTCCACGGCGGCGCCAGGCGCTGCGGGATGTAGACGGCCTCGGACGCCATCTCGTCAAGGCCTGCCTGCTTCACGTCCCCCACCACCCCCACGATCTCCACATCGTCAACGATGCGATTGTCGGGCGCGCCGAGGTAGATGCGCTGGCCGAGGGCGGTGCCGTCGGGCCAGAAGTGGCGGGCCACAGCCTGACTCACGACGACGCCGCGGGGGCCTTCCGGGCGATCCTGCTCCGAAAGCGCGCGGCCGGCGACAACGGGAATCCCGAGGGTGTCGAAGAACTCCGGCGTCACGACGCGGTACGGCACCGCGGGCGGTGTCTCGGTGGGCGAGAGCGGCCGGTCGATCACGTTGAACCATGCTCCGACGCCACGGCCCGCCACGGGAAGCGTGGTGGACTGGGCCACGGCCGCGACCCCCGGCAGCGCGGCGAGTGCTTCGCGCAGGCGATCGAGGAACGCGGCGCGTTCGCCGCCGGTGGCATACGTCGACGAGGGCAGGGAGACCGTGAAGGTCAGCACGCCCGACGGATCGAATCCGGTCGGCACGTGCCGCAGGTTGTCGAAGCTGCGCAGGAGCAGCCCGGCGCCGACGAGCACCACGACCGCGAGCGCCGTTTCGGCGACGACGAGCCCGCCGCGCACGAGGTCCCGGCGTCCCGTCTCGCGCGCGGCGTGGCGGACGGCCTCGGCGGTCTGGTGAACCGACAGACGCAGCGCCGGCCAGAGGCCGCACAGCAGGCCGCAGAGCACCGTGGCGCCGGCCGTGACCGCGAGCACCGTCGGATCGAGCGACACCGCCTGGGCGCGCGGCACATCGTCGGGCAGCCACCGCAGCAGCAGCTGGAGCAGCACGTGGCCGAGCGCGATCCCCGACGCCCCGCCGACCGCGACGAGCATCACGCTCTCGGTGAGCATCTGCGCGACGAGGCGCTGCGGCTGCGCGCCCACCGCGAGGCGGACCGCCATCTCGCGCCGCCGCGTCGTGCCGCGGGCGAGCAGGAGGTTGGCCACGTTCGCGCAGGCGATGAGCAGCACGAGCACGACAGCCCCGAGCAGGATCCAGAGGCGCACCTGGACGTCCCCGGTGAGGTACGCCTTCAGCGGAACCACCTGCCCGGTGGCGTTCTGGGTGGCCTGGGGATGGGCCTGCCGGATGGCGTCCATCACGGTGTCGAGCTGCGCGCGTCCCTGGTCGAGGGTGATGCCCTCCGCCAGCCGCGCGAGGGCCAGCAGGAAGAACTGGTCGCGGTTACCGGTGAACGCGGTGTTGAAGCGCGCGGGGATCCAGTAGAGCGCGTCGGCGTCGGGGAAGGCGAAGTCTGCCGGCATCACACCGATGACGGTGAACGGCACGCCGCCGATCTGCAGCGTCCGGCCCGTGCTGTCCTGAGCCCCGAACAGCCGCTGGTTGAGGGTGTGACTCAGGACGACCACCGCCGGCGCCCCCGGGGCATCGTCGGCGGCCGTGAACACGCGCCCCTGTGCGGCCTCGCGGCCGAGTACGTCGAACACGCTCCCCACGCTGAGCGCGCCGAGCGTCCGATCGACCTGATCGCCGTGCTGGATGATGCGCTCGGTGTAGGCGAAGCCGGCCATCTGCGCGAACCCGCCGGCGCTGGCACGCCAGTCCGCCAGGTTGCCTGGCGTCGTCGTGCTCATGCCGTCGTCCCCGGCGACCTGATGACCGAGCACGACCAACCGGTCGGCGCCGGGGAACGGCAGCGGGCTGAGCAGCACGGCGTAGACCAGGGCGAAGACGGCGGCGTTCGCGCCGATGGCGATCGCCATCGTCAGGATGGCGGCGGTCGCGAGGCCCGGCGCCCTCGCCATCACCCGCAGGCCGTAGCGAACGTCTTGTACGAGCAGATCCCACATCGGCTGTCTCCTTCGTTCATCGGTCGACCACGCGAGCGCCCGTTCGTCGGGACGCGCCGGTACGTGCGTGCCCCGGTGCAGGCTCCACGCGAACCGCAGGAGGGCGCCGGATTCCCGCGCGGCGAGGCTCGCGACCCCGCGCCAGCCTGCGCGCCGTCGCACGTCGCGGAGCTGGGCCTCGTACACGGCGGCCATCTCGCCGCCGTGGACGTCGCGCACCTCCCGCGGCAGGAGAAGGCGGAGGGCCAGGGTGTAGAGGCGGGTCATGGCGGCGTCGGGAGCAATCGCTTCTGCCGGGCCATGCGCACGGTGCGCGCGAGGCGCGCGGCCTCGAGACGCGCCACCTCCAGCCCGAGGGGCGTCACCTGGTAGTAGCGACGGCGCGGGTCGTCATCCGCCGAGCGCGCCGGCACCTCCTTGATCAGGGCGGCGTCCATCAGCCGCTTGACCGCCGCGTACAGCGTGCTGGCGGTCAGGTCGACATCGCCGTCCGTGCGGGCGCGGATGTCCTGGATGATGGCGTAGCCGTGCAGCGCCTGGTCGGCGAGCGAGAGCAGGATCTGGAAGACCGGCTCGGTCAGCGGCAGGTGGCGTGCGGCGAGGTCGCGTCGGGGTCTGTCGGGCATGGGCCTCCACCGGATGGCGCTATACCGTCAGACGGTAGAGACGGGCAAAGGGTTGGCGGGGGGCATGCGCCCGTTTCCCGCGTGTGTCATGTGGGTCCGTGGATGGCACGGACAAGATCATCCGCGGATTACGCGGATTACACAGATTCTTCCTTGAAGGCCCGCGGACCTCTGGGCGCGCCGTGGGTCCCGCGAGCGGCCGAAGGCCGCCGGTCGCGTCGGGACGGGGCGATCCGTGAGCCTCGTCCGAAAGCCGGTGCGTCGAGGCTCACGGATCG
>JAUXWO010000072.1 GCA_030680175.1 Vicinamibacterales bacterium | reverse complement strand
GGACGCGAAAAAGACCAAGCAGGCCGGCGGCTCTCGCCTGCGGCGCTGTCTTGGTCTGAAATGGAAGTATAGCACGGTGCCCAAGGTGCCCAGGGTGCCCGGGGTGCCCGGGGTGCCCAAGGTGCACAGAGCGCCCGAAGTGCATGGGGCGCGCTACTGCGGCGGGTCGGGGTGCGTATCCAGATAGCGTAGGAGACCGGAGGCGGCGTGCAGGGCCCTTCGGGCGGCGTGTTCGAATTCGGGTAATTCCTCCGCGGTCAGGTATCCGCGATCGACCGCATCGCGGAAGTGGTTCAGAACCTCCTGTTCGGACGCTCTGGCGATCCGCACGAATCGGGCGAAGTCGGCATGCCGGAACCGTCCGAACCCCTCGGCGATGTTCCGTGGCCCCGACGCCGCTGCGTCCTGAAGCTGATTCCGAAATCCGAAGTCTCTGGCGACCAGAGGACGCTGGCACAATTCGTACGCACGCTTCTTGAGCTCGTTTGCCAATTGCCACGCGCCCAGATCCTCGAACCGAGACACCCCCGCCATGCCGTAGTCAGTGCAACACTCGATCCCGGCGGCACGCAGGAACTCGAGGGTACACAAAGGACATCCAAGCCAGAGCGCGTGCTAGAAACTGCAACGGTCAGGCTCACGCAGCCGTTCACTTTCTGAAACAACACTCCGTGCGCCCTGAGCACGTCGGGCACCCTGAGCACCTTGGGCACCTTGGGCACCCCGGGCACCTCGGGCACCTCGGGCACCGCGGGCACCTTGGGCACCTCGGGCACCCTGAGCACCCTGAGCACCCCGGGCACCTTGGGCACCTCGGGCACCCTGAGCACCTCGCGCACCCTGAGCACCCTGAGCACCCTGAGCACCCTGAGCACCCCGGGCACCTCGGGCACCTTGGGCACCCTGAGCACCTCGGGCACCCTGAGCACCCCGCCCCCCTACTTCAGATACTTCTCGTACCACGCCAGCATGCGGCGTTCGAAGTCGACGCTCTCCTCGACGGCGTTCGGCGGGCGGTGGCCGCCGTTCACGTAGCGGACCCACTCGACCGTCTTCCCGAGGCGGCGGAGCGCGTAGTAGATCTCGCGCGACTGGCTGGCGGGGACGTTCGGGTCCTGGTCGCCGCTGATGTTCAGCAGCGGCGTCGTGATCCGGTCGGCGCGCATGATCGCCGAGTGCGCGAGGTAGCGCTCCGGGTACTCCCACAAGGTGCCGCCAATCCGGTCCTGGCTCTTCTCGGCCGCGTGCGTGTTGCGGACGCCGAGCCGCGGGCTGTCGGTGTAGAAGCTCACCATGTTGACCTTGCCCGAGATGTTGATGGCCGCCTTGAAGCGCTCGGTCTCGGCCAGCAGCAGCACCGTCGCGTAGCCGCCGTAGCTCGTGCCCTGCACGCCCAGCCGGTCGGGGTCGGCGACCCCCATGTCGATCAGCCGGTTTGCCGCGGTCGTCACGCCCTTCACCCAGGACTCGCCCGGCCGCCCGACAACGAGGTTCACGGAGGGATGGAAGACTGCGTAGCCGTGGTTGGCCAGGAACGCCGCGCGGGCGTTGAAGCCGTTGTCGAAGAACGTTTCGTAGACCTCGAAGACGGTGGGATACGCCTGCCCCTTCGTGTAGTTGACCGGGTAGCGCAGGATGCCGTAGAGCACGGTGCCGTCCACGTCGCGGTACGACACGAGCGCGGACGCGGGCAGCGCGCGGCCGGCGATCCATGGGTTCAGGTCCGTCAGCTTGCGCACGTCCGTGAAGCCGGCGTCCGCCACATAGAGGTCGGCAGGGCGATCGCCATCCGACCGCTGGAACACGATCGTCCCCGCGTCACGTGAGAGCCGGATGGTCGAGTAGAGCTGCGTGTCCTTCACGATCGGCGTCATCTGCTTCGTCGCGAGATCGAGACGGACGATGCCCCGCTCCCAGCGGTCGGGCTCCCCGTGCTGGATGAGGAGCGCCTGGCCATCGGGGGTCCAGTCGAGCAGCGTCAGGCGCGGGTTGCGTGCGGCCTCCTTCTCGAGGGGCAGGACGAGCTCGCGCGCGGCCGTCGCCACCGTGACCACGTACCACCCCTTCGCGCTCGTGACGAGCAGGCGCGCGCCGTCACGCGAGAACGCGCTCACGGCAAACGACTCGGCGCCGTCAACCGGCTCCGCCGCCTGGGTCGCCCCCTCGGGCGCCGCCGGCTTCGGCGTGAGGCTGCGCGGCGCGTCGTCGTCCACGCCCTGCACGAACACCTCGCCCTTCTCCGCCCACGCCATCACCCGCCCATCGTCGGACCACTGTGGCGTCGCCGTCTTGAGCGTCGTCGCGGGCGCGACCGTGCGCGGCGCCGCCTGAGGGGTGCCGGGCACGATGCGCTTCACGGCGTTGTGAGTGCCGAAGATCACGTCGTAGTCGGTCTTCCCGGTGGCGTCCTCGAGGTAGGCGACGAACGAGCCGTCGCGTGCGAGGCGGTAGCTCGTCAGGCGGGTCTCGGGGAGCACGCCGGTCGTGCGTCCCGTCACGGGGTCGAGCGCGACGAGCGTACGGATGCGATCTTCGCGGCGGAACCCGTCCCACTCGAGGAAGGGATCCTCGGAGGTGTGGACGACGACCGGCCCGTCCACCTGCGCGAGGAACGCCGCGCGGGCGGCGCGTTCCTGCGCGAGCGTCCGCATCGTGACGAGCAGGGCCGATCCATCCGGACGCCACACCAGGTCCGAACCCGCCGAGACTTGCGCGTCTCCGGTGACCGGCACGGCCGCCAGCGCCTTGCGGGCCGTGTCCCATACGTGGAGGCTCGTGCGCGGCAGGCCGTCTGCGTCCTCGGTCGCCGTCAGGATGGCGAGACGACGCCCGTCGCGGCTGAAGGCGGCCTGCCGGATGTTGAGGCGCGCGGCGAATGGCCGGCGGCTCTCGCCCGTGGCGGTGTGGATGACGAGGGGCTCGAGCGACGCCGGCGCAACGTAGCTGGGATCGCCGAACCGGCGGTGATCGGTCGTGGCGTTGTCGCGCAGTCGTCGCGTCGTCGCGGCCACCCACTGCCCGTCTTCGCTCAGATCGAGGATGGCCAGCGTCGTGACGTCGAGCATGTCCTCCGCGGTGAAGGGGGCCAGCGTCTGCGCGGCCGCCGGCACCACGCCCAGGAGTCCGGCAACAAGCAGGGCGGCAATTCTCATCTCTCAACCTCTCGGAGGACGGGACGACTCGCGGTCGGCGATCAGCTATCGGCGATCGGCTATCGGCTATCGGCTCTCGGCCCTGAGCTGGAAGCTGAAAGCCGAGAGCTGAAAGCTGATCGCTGACAGCGCGGCCGCGCGGCCGCGCCTACTGTACGCGCCGCGCGCGCACTAGTACTTGTATGTCGTCATTGCGCGCGTTCTCGAAGTAGATCTGCTGGCGGCCGTCGGCGCGCATCGACACCGCGCCGGGAATCGAGCTGGCGACGACCGTCCAGCCGGCGGGCAGCACCACGGTGTTGCGCGGGCGGCCGAACGCGCGGTCCCAGACCAGCTCGTCGCCGTCGAGCCGGTACCGCCCGGTATCGGTGTACGTCTCGGTGATGCGCAGCCGGATCGACTGGCGCGGCTGCACCGGCGGGAAGGAGACGACCACGACCTCCGTCTCCGCCGCCGGCGCCCCGCCGATGTCGATCCCGCGCGCGGCGATGGCCGCGCCCGTGAGCGTCTCGACCTTGAGCGCCTCGCCCGAGTCGAGCGAGATCGCGGACGGATTCGACACGGTGCTGCCGCCGCGCACGATGTTCAGGTACCGGTCCACCCCCGGCCGCGACTCCGTGTAGTCGTGGTAGAGGCTGAACGAGTGCGTCGCCGGATCGTTCAGGAAGTACACGATCTCGCGGTCCTGGTGCGCGCGTTCATCGAGCCGCGCCGCCTCGGCCGCGAGCGAGGCCGGCACCGACGGCCCGCGCGTCGTCGACGGCGGGCGCGGCGTGAACCGCGGCAGGCCTGGCACCGCGCGCACGACGAGCGGCGCCGCCGCCGGGCCCGGGTTCTGGAAGCTCAGCATCAGCCGGCCGTCCTCCTCGGTCCGGATCTGCGACGGCACATTGATGCCCTCGAACCGGTACCCCGCGGGCAGGACGATGCTGTTACGGCGGATGCCGAGGGAGCGGTCGAACACGATCGTGTCGCCGTCGCGGAAGTAGCTCTTCGGATCCTTGTAGGTCTTGTCGATGCGGATACGCGCCTGCCCGCCGTCCGGCACGGGCCGCGCGAGGTGCACCTTGATGTACTCGGTCTTCGCGTCGGCCGCGGGATGGCCTTCCTGCTGGGCCTGGGCGCCGCTGACGACCTCCCACTTCAGCTCGGCGCCGGTGGCCATGTCCCACACCTGCTCGTCGGTCGCCTCGCTCCCGGGCCGGATGGTGTTGAAGTAGAACCGCGCGCCGGGCGTGGTCGCCGTCACCTCGTAGAGGATCCGGAACGACTGCGTCTCCGGCGCGAGCAGTTCGTAGCGGGTGTAGTCGTCCTGCTGCGTCTGGCGTGGCGGCGCCTGCGCCGAGACCGAAGGGACAGACAGGACGAAAGCGAGGGCGAAGGGCAGGTATCGCATATCAGACGGTGCTCATGAACAGCCACTGCGCGATCGTGCCGATGGCCGACATCATCAGGGCGCCCGCCACGGCCCAGCCGAAGCCGTCGATCTTGAGGTGATCGGTCACGGCGTCGGTCAGCTTCAGCAGGATCGCGTTGATCAGGACGCGGGTGAGGAAGGCGAAGACCCAGGCCAAACCGAGTGTCGCCACCGTGAACACGGCGAAGAACAGCCAGCCGAGGAAGAAGTTCAGCACCCCGAAGATGGCGGCCACGAGCAGCGCGCTCTTCACGTTCTTCAGGTGGAATCCGGGGAGCACCACCGCGGTGATCCACACGGCGAGGGACAGGATCAGCCAGGAAATCACAATGCTCATGGCAGGCCTCCAGTGGACAGGGACGGCGTCCGACCCGAGGGGACAGTCTACTCGGAGTGCCCGCGGCGCGACCGCGCGGGATCAGATCCGTGGGCTCAGGGGCGCGAATCAGCCGGACCCGCCACCTGCCGCACATCGATCGTGCCGCCGCGGAGGTGCAGGTCACGCTGCGGGAACGGGAACTCGATGCCGGCCTCGCGGAAGGCGTCGTAGATCGCGAAGTTCAGGTGGCTCACCAGCTGGCCCTTCCGGTGCACCAGCGTCATCGACCAGGCACGCAGTTCGAAGTGCAGCCCGTTGTCCCCAAACGCCATCAGGCGCACGGCGGGCGGAGGCGTCTTGAGCACGTCCGGCTGGCCGAGCGCGACCTCGATCAGGATCCGCTCCACCTCGCGGGCGTCGCTGCCGTAGGCCACGCTGACCGGGATGCGGAACCGGACGGTGTCGCCGTGGTACTTCCAGTTCACCACGTTCTGCGTGATGAAGCTCGAATTGGGCACGATGATCGCGATGTTGTCGTTGGTCACCACGGTCGTGCCGCGCACGCCGATCTCCATCACGTCCCCTTCGACCCCGTTCACCTCGATGCGGTCGCCGATCTTGATCGGCCGCTCGAACATGATGATGATCCCGGCGAAGAAGTTGCTCACGACGTTCTGCAGGCCGAAGCCGACGCCGATGCCGATGGCGCCCGCCAGCACGTTGAACGTCGTCAGATTGATGCCCGCGGTCTGCACGATGACGAGGGAGCCGACGAGCAGCAGCAGGTAGCGGGTGATGGTGCCGGCGGCGCGCCGCGCGCCGATGTCGAGCCCGGTGCGCGCCAGGGGTCCGGTGGCGAACCACCGCTCCACCAGGCGCGCCACCCAGAACAGGAGGATGACGAGCACCACGAAGTACCCGATCGACCAGAGCGTGATCCGGGTGTCGCCGCTGCTGATGATCGGGACGTCGAGCAGGTCACGCGCGCGGCCGAGCCACTGCATCACAGATTCCATGGTGTCCCCATGTTCCAGTCCCTGACGGTCACAGCGGCCACGCCCAGACGAGCATCGGCACACCCACCACCACGACGATCACCTCGAGCAGCAGGCCGAGGCGCCAGTAGTCGCCGAAGCGGAACCCGCCGGGGCCCAGAATCAGCGTGTTGTTCTGGTGGCCGATGGGCGTCAGGAACGCACACGACGCGCCGACCGCCACGGCCATCAGAAACGGGTCGGCGTTGGCGCCGATCTGCGCCGCGGCGCTGAGGGCGATCGGGCACATCACGGCCGCCGTCGCGGCGTTGTTCATGAAGTCCGACAGCACCATGGTCACCACGAGCACCACGGTCAGGCTGACGATGGGCGAGGTGGCGCCGGTGGCACTGAGCATGAGGCCCGCCAGCAGATCGGCCGCCCCCGTCGTGCTCATCGCGCCCGCGACCGGAATCAAGGCCCCCAGCAGGACGACGACCGGCCAGTCCACCGCCTCGTAGACAAGCCGGGGCGGCACGATGCGCCACGCCATGAACACGAGCGCCCCGGCCGCGAACGCGATCGCCGCCGGCAGCAGGCCGAGCGCGGCGATGCCGATGGCCGCCACCATGACCAGCGTGGCCACGACGGCCTTGCCGGTGTCCGGGATCTGAATCGCGCGCGGCGCGAGCGGCACGCACCCGAACTGCACCGCAAACGCCGCCAGCGCTTCGGGGGCGCCCTGCAGCAGCAGCACGTCGCCCGCCTGGATGGGCGTCGACCGCAGCCGACGGATCGACCGATGGCCCTGGCGCGCGATCGCGAGCAGGTTGATGTTGAACCGCGTGCGCAGCAGGAGGTCGCTCGCCGACCGGTCGATGAAGCCCGAGTCGGGCCGCACGGCCACTTCCGACAGCACCACCTCGTCGGACTCGGGCGTCTTCGCGGATGCCTCCGCCTCGGGCGCCTCCTCCTCCCGGGTCGCCGGCGCGCCGCCGTCGTCCGCCGCCCCGTCGGGCTCCCCGCGTACGTCCTCTTCGAGCGTGAGGCCGAGGCTGGTGAGGAGCGTGGAGAGCGACTCCGGTTCGGCTTCGATCACGAGGATGTCGCCGGCCCGCAGCACACGGCCCGGGCCCGGCGTCGACAGCCGGACGTCGTGCCGGACGAGCCCGACCACCTGCGCATCGGCCGCCTCGAACCTTGACTCGAGGTCGCGCAGCGAGGCGCCGGCCGCCTTGCTCTTCGCGCTCACGCGCACTTCGGTGAGGTAGGCGCCGGTGTCGAAGCCGCCGGCCTCCGCCGTCTCGCGCGTGGGCACGATGCGCCAGCCCACGAGCGCGACGAACAGCACGCCGGCGGAGGCCACGGCGAGCCCGACCGGCGTGAAGTCGAACATGCCGAAGCCGCCGGCGTCGAGATCGGCGCGGAACGCCGACACGATCAGGTTGGGGGGCGTCCCGATGAGCGTCGTCATCCCGCCGAGGATCGATCCGAAGGCCAGCGGCATCAGCACCTTGCCCGCGGGCAGCTGCTGCCGGTCGGCGATCTGGATCGCCACGGGCATCAGCAGCGCGAGCGCGCCGACGTTGTTCATGAAGGCCGACAGGATCGCGGCCAGCGCCGTCAGCGCGGCAATCGTGAGCGTGGGGCCGGCGGCGGCCGGCAGCACCCGCTGCGCCAGCACGTCGACGACGCCGGTGGTCTGCAGGCCACGGCTGAGGATGAGCACGCACGCGACGGTGATGACGGCGGGGTGGCCGAAGCCGGCGAACGCGTCCATCCCAGGCACGAGGCCGGCGACCACGCACAGCAGGAGCGCGGCCACCGCCACCATGTCGTGCCGCCAGCGTCCCCAGAGGAACATGCCGATGGTGACCGTGCCGATGCCGAGGATGACGGCCTGGTCCTGGGTCATGCACGCTCCGGGCGGCGCAGGGGGCACGTCATGCGCGGACGACAGCCGCGATCGTCACGCCGGCCTCTTCGAGGCCGCGCCGGATGGACACGGCCAGGCCGGCCGCGCCCGTCGTGTCGCCGTGCAGGCAGAGCGTGTCAATCTCCATGCGGATCACCGCCCCGTCGGTCGCCACCACCTCGCGGTCGCGAACCATCCGCACCGCGCGCGCCACGACCGCCGCCGGATCGTGGATGACGCTGCCGGGCCGCTGGCGCGACGCCAGCGTCCCGTCGGGCTCGTACGCGCGGTCGGCGAAGCCTTCGACGGCCACGCGGAGGCCCGCCGCCCGTCCTGCCTCGACGAGCGCCGACCCCGAGAGTCCGAACAGGATCAGCGACCGGTCGATGGCGGCCACGGCGCGGGCGATCGCGCCGGCGATCGCATGGTCGCGACAGGCCACCAGGTACAGCGCGCCGTGCGGCTTCACGTGGCGGAGGGTCAGACCCTCCGCCTGGGCGATGCCCGCGAGCGCCCCGACCTGGTAGATCACGAAGTCCTCGACCTCGGCCGGCGACGCCTGCATTGCACGGCGGCCGAACCCGGCCAGATCCGGGAACCCGGGGTGCGCGCCGATCGCCACGCCGTGCCGCCGGGCCAGCGCGACCGTCCGCCGCATCACCGTGGGATCCCCCGCATGAAACCCGCACGCGATGTTCGCCGAGGTGATCGACGGCATCAGCGCCTCGTCCTGCCCCATCGTCCAGGGACCGAACGACTCGCCGAGGTCGGAATTCAGATCAATGCGCACGAAGGGATTCTACAGGGCGGAGGTGCCGGGGTGCCGAAAGTGCCGGGGTGCCGGGGTGCCTCGGGGCCGGGGTGACGGATACAGGACTGTGATCCGGAAGACGGATTTGCGGGCGGGGACAGACGAGCTGAGCGTAGCTGCAACGAGTTACGGGCAGTTGACGGGCGGCACGCGCCTTGTAATGGAGAGACCGTCGCCAGTCTGTTGTTTACGGCAAGGTGCCGTAGATGCTGGGGGGAGCCAGGCTGGCGACAATATTCTTCGAGAGGGGCGGGTGCCTGAAAGGGGGCCCGCCCTTTTCGGCTTTCAGCTCTCGGCTTTCGGCTCTCGGCTCTCGCACGCCGGCGGGTGTGACAGTCGAAGCTGATAGCCGAAAGCTGACAGCCGATCGCGCGCGGCGCCGCGGGCGCCGCGCTAGACGCCCGCCCCCTCCGGATACTGCAGCGCCAGCCGCAGTTCCTTCGTGAGCCCTTCCACGGTCGTGCCCGACCGCTTCCACGCGCCGTCCGTCTCGAAGCGGAGCGCGCCGATGCGGCGGCCCCACGGCGCAATCGCGCGGCCGATGGCCCGGAAGTCCGTGCGCTCGGCGTGCTGCTGGTCCACGGCGCGGATGACGTCCGGCGCGACGCGCACGAACGCGCGGAGCGCCGTCGCCGACTTGATGCTGTACTTGCGGCCCTGCCACGCGGCCTCGAAGACCACGGCGACCTGCTTGAGGTAGTTGACGAAGAACCGCTTCGATTCCTCGCGGAACGCCGCCGACTTCCGCGCGCCGCCGAGCGCCTCGTCGTCGGCGAAGAGCTTCTTCAGCTCCTGCGCGAGCGGCGCCTGCGACACGCGGCCGCGCCCGACCCCGAGCAGCTTGATCTCGCCGAAGAGCGGCGAGTCCTCGCGGTCGTTGAGCGCGCGCACCACGTCGTGCGCCGCCGCCAGCGACTCGTCCTGGTAGAGCTGGCGGCCCGACAGCGAGACGAGATGCGACGGGTTCAGCCGCGTGTGCTTCGCGTTGATCGTCACGAACATCTGGACGACGTGGTCCTCGGGCAGGCGGTCGAAGATGATCGCCGGCACCGTGAACATCTCGTCTCCGAAGTGATCGATGTCGGCGTGCAGGGCCAGGAGCCGGTGCTGGCCGTCGATGGCGCGCAGGATGCCCTCGCGCTCGGGCACCTTCAGCCGGCCGAGCACGCTGCCGGGCTCGGTGGCCTCGAACGACAGCTTCTCGTCGGCCGAGATGATCACGGCGCCGGGAATCGACGGCAGATCGCGCGCCTGCCGGCACTGTTCGTAGTACTGGACGAGTTCGTCGATCTTGCGGCGGATGATGTGCCGCTGGTAGGCCTTCTCGCTCGACGCGATGCGCCGCTCGAGCAGGTCCCAGTTGATTTTCGACGGCGCGCGCTTCCGGCCACCGCGCACAGGGGCCGGCCCCTGCTCGCCGTAGCTCAGCACCTCGAACCGCACCAGTTTGTCGATGTCACTGGCCGTCAGGGAGGCCTGATAGAATTGCACGCCGAACTGCTGCATCCGGATCGCGGCCACACTGATCATAGAAGTCCGTCCAAAGAGCCGGATTGTATCGGTGGGCCACGGTGCGTCCAAGGCTTTTTTGGTGGGACCCTGGTCCCTCCTGTCAGCGCCCCAGACGTTACTTCGTCGTTATCCAACTGTCCCTCAAGGAGTTAGCGTCATGGCATCCGCCTCTGCACGCGCCCGCCGGTTGTTGATTCCGGGGGTCCTTCTGGCCGTGCTGGCCCTCGGAACCACGTCCGAGGCCCAGCGGCCCGCCGCCCAGCCGCAGGATGCCGAGTTCGCCACGCTCGTCCGCGAGTGGACGACGCGGCCGGAGTTCTCGAGTCCCCTTGTGGACCATCTGCCGCTGCGCCCGGGGGTCCCGACGCCCAAGGACGTCCTCGGGTACCACATCGGCGAGCCGAAGCGGCTGACCTACACCGCCGATCAGCAGCGCTACTTCAAGGCGCTCGAGAAGGCGCTGCCCGGCCGGGTGCGCACGATGTCGGCGGGAACGACGGAGGAGGGGCGGGACATCCTGGTCGCGTTCATCAGCTCCGAGGCGAACCTGAAGAACCTCGAGCAGAACCGCCGGAACCTGAAGCGGCTGGCCGATCCACGCGGCCTGACCGCCGCCGAGGCGCAGACGCTCGTCGCCTCGACGAAGCTGCACTACCACATCACCGCCGGCCTGCACTCCGGCGAGACATCGCCCCCCGAGACGGTGATCGAACTCGCCTACCGGCTCGCGGTCTCCGAAGCGCCGTATATCCGGCAGATTCGCGACAACCTGATCATCAGCATCGCGCCGGCGACCGACCTCGACGGCCGCGACCGCTATCTCGACTGGTACTTCGCCTACAAGATCGACGAGGCGTACGACGGCGGCGAGAACTACGGCGGCCCGCCCTACTGGGGCAAGTACGTCTTCCACGACAACAACCGCGACATCAACTACGGCGTGGACTCGCTGCGTGCGCACCTCGAGTGGTATCTCGAGTGGGTGCCGCCCATCTGGCACGATCTGCACGAGGCGCAGATCCTGCTCTACACGTTCAGCGGCCAGCCGCCGCAGAATCCGAACCTCGACCCGATTCTCTACAGCGAGCTGCCGTTCCTGGCCAACTACGAGGTGAACAAGCTCACGGGCTTCGGGATGCCCGGCGTGTGGCACTTCGGGTTCGTCGACATGTGGTCGCCCGGGTACCTCGGCTTCGCGGCCGCGAACCACAACGGCATGCTGCGGATGTACGAGATCTTCAACCAGGGCGGCGCGAACACGAAGAAGGCGCGGCTCAGCGGCAGCCAGCTCACGCGCCAGTGGTACCGGCCGAACCCCGCGCCCGAGGGCGAGGTGGACTGGTCGATCCGCAACTCGATCAACTACGCGCAGTCGGGCGTGCTCGCCGGCCTCGAGGTCTCGGCGCAGCACGGCGCGATGCTCGTCGAGAACTTCTATCGGAAGTCGATCAACTCGGTGCGCGCCGGCGAGGAGACGCCCCCGCACGCCTTCGTCATCCCCGGCGGCCAGCCCGATCCCACGCAGGTGGACCGCGTCGTGAACCTGCTCCGGCGCCAGGCCATCGAAGTGCACCAGGCGCGCAACGAGTTCACCCTCGGCGAGCGGACGTTCCCGCGCGGGTCGTACGTCGTCAAGCTGAACCAGCCGTACGGCCGCCTCGCGAAGACCCTGCTCGAGAAGCAGGTCTATCCCGACGGCAACCTTCGGACCTACGACGACAGCGCGTGGACGATGGGGCTGGCGAACAACATCGAGGTGGCCGAGGTCGACGACAAGGGCGTGCTCGACGTGGAGGCGCGGCTGCTGAGCACGGATGTGATGAACGCAGGGCGCGTGTCGGGCGTGCCCGCCGAAGCTCCGGACGGGGCCATGGGAGCGAAGGCGGGGGCCGTCACCGCGGTGACGCACAACGGATCCCTGAACCTGATCACCCTGCGCTACCGGTTGAAGGATGTCGCCGTCCGCGGCGCGCGCGAGGCCTTCTCGGCGGGCGGGGAGGACTTCCCCGCCGGCTCGCTGCTGATCGAGGGGCACGCGGATCGCGTGCGCACCGAGGTGGAAGCGCTCGGCCTGCTCGCGACGGCGCTGCCGTCGATGCCCGACGTGGCGACGGTGGAGGTGGACCTGCCGCGCGTGGCGATGTACACGACGTGGCAGAACACCGAGAAGGTGGGCTGGGTGCGCCTGGCGTTCGACCGCTGGGAGATCCCGTTCGACCTGATCCACAAGGATCACGTGCAGCGCGGCGCGGACCTGCGCGCGAAGTACGACGTCATCGTCATGCCCCACCAGACGAGCGGCGCGCGCGGCATCGTGTACGAGGCGCCGAAGCTCTCGAAGCCGCTGCCGTACAAGAAGGACGAGCGCTTCCCGTCGTTCGGCATGTATGCCGAGACCGGCGACACCCGCGGCGGCATGGGCCTCGACGGCGCGGCCGAGCTCGCGCGTTTCGTGGAGGAGGGCGGCGTGCTGCTGACGTTCGGGGTCGCGAGCTTCTTCCCCGCCGAGTTCGGCCTCGCGCGGCACGTGGATGCGGCGCGGCCGGCGTCCGGTTGGTACGCGCCCGGACCGTACGTGCAGAGCGAGATCCTGCAGGCCGGTCACCCGGTGCTCTTCGGCTACACGGGCAAGAACATCCCGATGCGCTGGGGCGATGGCCCGCTGCTGAACGTCCCCGGCCACGGCGCGCCCGCCGGCGCCCCCGCCCCCGCGCTCGGCGCGGATCAGCCGCAGGTCCTCGTGCAGTACCAGGGCGGCGCCGCGGGCGTGCTCTCGGGCCACCTGGCCGGCGCGGAGCAGCTCCGCAACCGTCCGGCGGTCGTCGACGCGCCCGTCGGCAAAGGCCGCGTGATCTTCTACGTGAACAACCCGATCTACCGGTGGCAGACGTTCGGAGAGCACGGGATGGTGTTCAACGCCATCCTCTTCTGGAACGACCTCGCTGGATCCGTAGATCCCGAGAGATCCGCAGATGATGAGATCAAGAGATAGGTGCGGCGATCAGCAGATAGATCATGAGATCAGAAGCTAGATCGCACATCTGTACATCGACGCATCAGATCATCACATCACCACGTCACGAGATCACCAGATGCATCTTCTGATCTATCTCCTCCTCACCCAGTCCCTGAGCGTGTCGGCCCCCTGGATCCCCGCGCCGGCGGCAGACGCCACGACAGCCATCGTCCACCTCGTCGTCGAGAACCCGACGATGTACGACGTGTACGTGATGTCGGCCACGAGCGACGCGGCCGAAGCCGTGGAGTTGCGTGAATCCGATGGCCACGGCGGCACGCGGCCGGCTTCGTCGCTCACGGCCTCGGCATACGGGTCGCTCGAGATGACGGAGGCCGGGCCGCACCTGCGGCTGACGAACCTGACGCGGCCGATCAAGGCCGGCGACACGGTCGCGATCGTCCTGGCGACGGATGGCGGCGAGCGGCTCACGGTCGCCGCCATCGTCAAGTAAGGGCGCGCCGCGCCCGAGCCGCCTGCCGGTCGGAGTCTCAGGCCAGGTTCCCTCCGCTGCGCGCTGCCACGCGTGGCGGAATGGCCCCACACCACCCATGCCGCCCCGCCCCGACTGACGGGATTCCGCCAGCGGGAGGTTGAGCAGCGCCGGGGACACGGAGTAATGGGTGGAAGCGGTCATGGTGCGCATATTGCATTCAGGTCAACGATGTCCCGCCTGACCGCCGCGCTCGTCGTCCTGCTGCTGGCCGCCTCACCGGTGGCCGGCGTGGCAGCCGGTGCCGGCGGGCACGGCGGGAACCCCTGCTGCCACGGGGCAGATGCGCATTGCGGCGAGTTGACCCTGCGCGCCAGCTGCTGTGACGCCTCTCCGAGCGGCACTTCCACACAGCCGCCACCGGTCGCATCCCCGTCGTCCGGGCGCGATGTGCTCGTGGCGGAGGTTGCCGCTCCCGCCGCGCCGGAACCGCTCGTCGCGATCATCGCCAGCCGCACCTACACCTCACGCCAGGGCCTCGACATCCACGCCCCACCGCACCTCCAGCTCTGCGTCTTCCTGATCTGATCTGACCCGTTCTCGCCACGGAATCAGGGCGCTGCCCGGTGTTCCGTGCGCGACGTATGCGGAAAGGGACCGTCCCTTTTCGGATCGTCCTGTACGAAAGGGTTGGATCATGCGTGTTCTCCACATCGCGGCTGCTGCCGTGCTCGCGGCCGGTCCCGCGTGGGCCGGACAGCCCGCACCGCTCACCATCGACGACGCCGTGCGCGAGGCGCTCGGGAGCAACGTGGCCCTCGTGGCCGGGCGAGCGAGTGTCGGTCCGCTGCGGGAGCGCCCGGCGCAGGCGCGCTTCCTGCCGCCACCGATGGTCGAGGCGCAGATCTGGCGCTGGCCGGTCACCACGCTGAACCCCGCGAAGGTCGACATGTACATGTTCATGGGCCAGCAGTCGCTGCCCGCCCGTGGCGCGCGCGCGGCCGAGGCGGCCATGGCGGAACGCGAGGCCGAGCTGGCCGACACCGGTGTGGCCGTGCGGGAACGCGACACCGTCGAGGCGGTCACGCGCGCCTATGTCGACCTGCTCGTCACGCGCCGGGCGCGCACCGTGTTCGACGAGACGCTCACGGCCCTTCGCCAGCTGAGTGATGTGTCGCTCGCCCGCTACCGTACGACGACCGGGGGTTCTCAGGACGTTCTGAAGACCGTCCTCGAGATCTCCCGGCTCCACCAGGATCTGATCGACCTCGACGAGGCGACGCGCACGGCCGAGGTCCGGCTCGCCACGCTGCTCGGGCGGGACCCGGGATCGCCGGTCGGGGCGCTCACGGAGCCGCCGCCGATTCCCGCGCCGGTCGACGCCCGGGCACTGGCGGCGCTGGCCGAGCAGCGGGCACCAGAGCTGCAGCGCGCGGCCGCCGGAACGCACGCGGCCGAGGCATCGCTGACCATCGCCCAACTCGCCCGCCGGCCAGAGTACGTGGTGCGTGGCGGCTACATGCTGATGCCCGGCGAGGCCGGGGCGCTGACGGCCTCGTTTGGGGTGAGCTGGCCGCAGGCGCCGTGGAGCCGCGGACGGCTGGACGCCCGCGAGCGCGAGCGGGCGGCGGCGGTGGAGGCCGCCAGGGCCGAGACCGCCGAGGTCCGGCAGCAGATCCACGCGGCGGTCCACGAGGCCGTGACGGCCTACGAGGCGGCCGTGAAGCGGGCAGCGCTCGTCACGACGACGTTGATTCCCCAGGCGCGACAGGTCGTGGACACGTCGCGGGTCGGGTACTCCGCCGGGCAGGTCGACTTCCTTACGGTGATCGACGGCCAGCGTATGCAGCTGGCCGCCGAGCTCGACGCCATCTACGCCGGCGGCGGCGTGCTGATCGCGGCCGCCGCGCTCGAGCGCGCCGTCGGTATCCGCTTGAGCGACCCAGCAGCAGTGGCGGCCCTCGTGGCCGGACGGGAGCAGTAGCCATGACACGCGTATCTCATCGACTCCGCATCCGGGTCGCCATCGGCCTCGCGGTCGTCACCGTGACGGCCACGGCCTTCGCGCTCAGCGGATCGCTCGGGGCGCTGCCCGGCATCGGGGGCTGGCTGCAATCCGACGCCCAGCCGGCCGAGGTCTGGGTCTGCCCGATGCACCCCGACGTGCGCAGCCCGCAACCGGGCCGGTGCCCGCAGTGCGGGATGGCCCTCGTGCTGGAGGAGCCCGAGGGGGCGTCCACCGCCCACACGGACGCGCACGGGGCGCACGCGCTCGCGGCCTCGCCGCCCGTGCCCGCCGCCACCGCCCCCGAGACGGAGCCGGACGCGCGGGCGCCGGTGACGCTCGACGGCCGCCGGCAGCAGTTGATGGGCGTGCGGACGGTGCCGGTCGTGCGGCGCGCCCTCACGCCAGGCGTCCGCGCGGCCGGGCTCGTCGTCGCCGACGAGACGCGCCAGACCGACGTCACCCTGAAGGTCGACGGCTGGATCGAGCGCCTGTATGTGAACTACACGGGACGGGCCGTCAGACGAGGCGAACCCCTGTTCGCGCTCTACAGCCCGGAGATGGTGGCGGCGCAGGAGGAGTACCTGCTCGCGATCCAGGCCCGCGCGCAGACGAGTTCGTCGCAGGTGGCTGAGGCGCGAGCCATCGCGGATCGGCTGGTGGAGGCCGCGCGTGCCCGGCTGCGCGCCTGGGACCTGCCCGACGCGCACGTCGACGCGCTCGAGCGTGGTGGGACCCTCGCGCGCACCATCGAGTTCCCCTCGCCCGCCGCCGGTGTCGTGATCGAGAAGATGGCCGTGGAGGGCATGCGCGTCATGGCCGGCCAGACGCTCTTCCGCCTGCTCGACGTGTCGCGCGTCTGGGTCGAGGCCGACGTGTACGAGGGCGAGCTCGCGCTGCTCACGACGGGGACCGAGGCCGCGGTGCGCATCGAGGCGTTCCCCGCGGAGCGGTTCACCGCGCGGCTCGCGTTCGTCTCGCCCGTCGTCGATCCGGCCACCCGCACCGTGCGGGCCCGCTTCGAGCTGCCCAACCCCGGTGGCCGGCTCCGGCCCGGGATGTTCGCCTCGGTCGAAGTAACGGCCCCCGCGCACGACGCCCTGACGATTCCCTCCGATGCCCTGATCGACACCGGCCGCCGCAAGATCGTGTTCGTCAGCGAAGGCGACGGGTACTACACACCGCGGGACGTGCACATCGGCCCCCGCGTCGACGGCCACGTGGAGATCCTGGACGGTCTCCGCGAGGGGGAGCGCGTCGCCTCGGCAGCGCTGTTCTTCCTCGACTCCGAGAGCCAGCTGCGGGCGGCCCTCGAAGGGTACAACCCGACGCTCGGTGAGCCGGCGGGTGGCGCCGCCGCTGTGGCCGGGCTGCAGATCGAGCTCACCACCGAACCCTCGCCGCCACGCGCGGGCATGACGGCCTTCCTCGTGTCGGTGCGCGACGCCGCCGGCGAGCCGGTGACCGACGCCGAGGTGTCAGTGATGCTCTTCATGCCACCGATGCCGTCCATGAACATGCCCGCCATGCGCAGCGAGGGCACGCTCTCGAATGCCGGCGCGGGACGGTATCGCGGCACCGTCGACGTGCTGATGAGCGGCCGCTGGGACGCCACGGTCACGGTGTCCCGGGGCGGCGCACGCATCGGCACGCGTCAGCTCACGATGGTCGCCCGGTAAGGAGGACGCCATGATCGGACGACTCATCGACTGGTGCGCCTCGAATCGCTTCCTGGTCATCGTGGCCGCGCTCGCCATGAGCACCTGGGGCGCCTGGGCCATGCTGCGCGTGCCGCTCGACGCGGTGCCGGACATCTCCGACGTCCAGGTCGTGATCGCCACGGAATGGGAAGGGCGCAGCCCCGATCTCATCGAAGACCAGGTGACGTATCCGCTCGTCACCGCGCTGCTGTCGACGCCGCGCGTGCGATCGGTCCGCGGCTTCACCGACTTCGGGATCTCGTACGTCTACGTGATCTTCGAGGACGGCACCGACATCTACTGGGCGCGCAGCCGCGTCGTGGAGTACCTGCAGGGCGCCCGCGGCCAGCTGCCGGAGGGCGTCAACCCGGAACTCGGTCCTGACGCCACCGGCGTCGGGTGGGTGTTCCAGTACGCGCTCGTCGACGACACCGGCCGGCACAACCTCGCCGACCTGCGCAGCTTCCAGGACTGGTACCTGCGCTACTGGCTCGCCAGCGTGCCCGGCGTGGCGCAGGTGGCCTCGATCGGCGGGTTCGTCAAGCAGTACCAGGTCTCGCTGGATCCCGTCCGCCTGGCGGCCTTCGACCTGTCCACCCAGGACGTGGTGATGGCCATCCAGCGGAGCAACCAGGACGTGGAGGGCCGCCTGCTCGAGTTCGCCGGCCGCGAGTACATGGTGCGGGCGCGCGGCTATCTCACCTCCGTCGGCGACATCGAACAGGTGGCCGTCGGCGCGAGCCCGTCGGGCACGCCCATCCTCGTGCGGGATGTCGCGCGCGTGCAGATCGGCCCCGAGATGCGCCGGGGCGTGGCGGAACTCGACGGCGAGGGCGAGGTCGTGGGCGGCATCGTCATCATGCGGTTCGGCGAGAACGCGCTCGGCGTGATCGATCGGGTGAAGGCGAAGATCGCAAGCGTCGAGGGCGCGCTGCCCGAGGGCGTGCGCCTGGTGACGACCTACGACCGCTCGGGGTTGATTCGCGAGTCGGTCGGGACGCTGCGGACGACGCTCTTCGAGGAGATGGTGGTCGTCTCGATTGTCGTGATCGTCTTCCTGTTCCACCTGCGCTCGGCGCTGATCCCGATCATCGCGTTGCCGATCGCGGTCCTCAGTGCGTTCGTCCCGATGTACCTGCTCGGCGTGAGCGCCAACATCATGTCGCTCGGCGGCATCGCCCTGGCTGTCGGACAGCTCGTCGACGTGTCGATCGTGATGGTCGAGAATGCGTACCGCCGCCTGTCGGAGCCGGACGAGACCGGCGCCGTGCCGCCGCTCGAGCGCCAGCGGGAGGTGGTCATCGCCGCGGCGCGCCAGGTCGGCCGGCCGCTCTTCTTCTCGCTGGCGATCATCATCATCTCGTTCGTGCCGGTGTTCCTGCTCGAAGCCCAGGAGGGGCGGATGTTCCGCCCGCTGGCGTTCACCAAGACGTTCGCGATGGCGTCGGCCACCCTGCTCTCGATCACGCTGGTGCCCGTGCTGCTGACGATCCTCGTGCGCGGCCGGCAGCTCAGGCCGGAAGCGCGCAATCCCATCTCGCGGTTCTTCACGGTGCTGTACCGGCCCGTCCTGGCGCTCGCGCTGCGCTGGAAGTGGACGGCGCTCGTGCTGAACCTGGCCGCGGTGCCGGCGGTGCTGCCGATTGCGGCCACCATCGGCAGCGAGTTCATGCCGCCGCTCTACGAGGGCGCAATCCTCTACATGCCGACGGCGCCGCCCGGCCTGTCGGTCACCGAGGCCGCGCGCATCCTGCAGGTGCAGGACCGGGTGCTCAAGTCGTTCCCCGAGGTCGACCGGGTCTTCGGCACGGCCGGCCGCGCGACGACACCGACCGACAACTCGCCGATGAGCATGGTCAACACCACCGTGACGCTCAAGCCACGGGACGAGTGGCGGCCCGGCATGACGTTCGAACGCCTGCAGGCGGAGATGGACGAGGCCCTCCAAATCCCGGGGTTTCCCAACACCTGGACGCAGCCGATCCGCAATCGTCTCGACATGCTCTTCACCGGCATCAAGACGCCGGTCGGCATCAAGGTGCTCGGGACGGACCTGGCCGTGATCCAGCGGCTGGGCCAGGACCTCGAGCTCGCGCTGCAGGGCGTGGAGGGCACGCGGAGCGTCTACGCCGAGCGCGTCACGCAGGGGTACTTCGCCGACATCGCCATCGACCGCGCCGCCATCGCGAGACACGGCCTGACGATCGAGGACGTTCAAGAGGTCGTCCAGACGGCTGTCGGCGGCATGACGATCACGCGCACCGTCGAAGGCCGGGAGCGCTACCCCGTCAACGTGCGCTACGACCGGGACTGGCGCGACGATCTGCCTGGACTCGAGCGTGTCCTGGTGCGCACCTCGCGCGGGGCCCAGGTGCCGCTCGGCGATCTCGCCTCCATCACGCTGACGCCGGGGCCCGGCATGATCCGCAACGAGAACGGCCTGCTCGCCGGGTACGTCTACGTGGACACGGCCAGCGCCGACATCGGGGGGTACGTGGCGGCGGCGCAACGGGCGGTCGCCGCGTCGGTCGTCCTGCCGCCCGGATACACGCTCGACTGGTCGGGGCAGTACGAGTTCCAGGTGCGCGCGCGCGCGCGCCTGCAGCTGCTCGTGCCCGTCGTCCTGCTGAGCATCTTCTTCCTGCTGTACCTGACCTTCAAGTCCGTCACGGAGTCCGCGATCGTCATGCTGTCGGTGGTCTACGCGATGACGGGCGGCGTGCTCATGCAGTGGTGGCTGGGCTACAACTTCTCGGTCGCTGTGTGGGTGGGCTACATCGCGCTCTATGGCATCGCCGTGCAGACGGGCGTCGTGATGGTCGTCTACCTGCACGAGGCGCTCGACGAGCGGATTGCCGCCGCCGGCACGCTCACGGCCCAGGACGTCTGGGACGCGACGGTGACGGGGTCGGTGCTGCGGTTGCGCCCGAAGCTGATGACCGTAGGGACCACCATCGCTTCGCTGTTGCCGATTCTCTGGTCGTCGGGCGTGGGTGCTGACGTGATGAAGCCCATCGCGGCGCCAATCCTTGGCGGGATGGTGACCTCCACCATCCACGTGCTCATCATCACACCGGTGATCTTCTACATCCTGAAGCTCCGGGCGCTGAGAAAGGGACAGCTGCACAAGTCGGAGATGACGATGTGATGCCGCCGGGATCCCGACGGCATCCCGGTGCCGGCATCCCGGCGGCGCCACGGCCGACAGCGCCATTCGGGCCGGGGCGGTCCGTCACGCCGCGCACCGTTCTTGCATCTCATCGCCTGGAGGTTGCCATGCGCACCATTCCCGTTGTGATCGCTCTGCTGGCTGCGACATCACTGGCGTCGGCTCAGCCGGTCACCGAAGCGGCGCGCGGTTCCGCCCCGGAGCCCGCATCGGTCGCGTTCGTCACCGGCCTGTCCGCCGGGGGATCGGAGACCGGCCCCGTCTTCGGCGCCGTCGTGTCGAAGGGCCTGACATCCCGGCTCACGATCGAGGGCCAGGCGGCCTGGCTTGATCGCGGACCCGGCGTGACCGGCATGACCGCGTTCGGTTCCCTCCTGGCGAATCTGGTGGACCCGGCGAATCGTGTCGTCCCGTTCGTCGCGGTCGGCGGCGGCGTCTACCACACGTCGTTCGACATGGGCCGCGCTGGCATGTTCGGCGGGTACGGCTGGATGCAGGGACCCGGCATGATGGGTGGCGGCGCCTGGTATGGCCCCGGCGCGATGTTGGGCACCGGCCCCCTGCCGTGGCCCGGTCACGTCCCGCAGTTCTACGCGCGCCGGATGGGCGGCATCACGCCGCCGGACGACGGGCGCTGGGGGACGCGCTCGTTCACCGACCCGATGCTGAGCCTCGGCGGCGGCGCCCGGATCGACCTGGGACGCCGGTTCTTCCTGCGCCCGGACGCGCGGGCGCTCATCGTGTTCGGCGACGGGGAGACCCACACCGTCGGGATGTTCAACCTCGGGATTGGCATCAGATTCTGACGGGCGCCTTGCCCCCACCCGGAGGGTCGGAGGGTGCACGGGCGCGCGGCGGGCGGCGTGGTGACACCCACCCGCCCGCGCCTCCCGCTTCTACCTCTTCCTGCCGGCGAGGGCCCACACGAACAGCGCACCGAGGCCGACGACGACCACAGGAGCGGCCCAGCCCCAGTGCGCGCCGCCCATCCCTGCGCCTCCGCCCATCATGCCGGTGCCCGGCCGCCCCCCCATCATCGTGCCGCCGCCCCAGAGGACAACCAGCACGAGCACGACAAGGGCCACGACCACCGCCACCGTGGTGTTGGTACTCATGATGTTCGCTCCGCTCCCTAGTTGACGCCGCCCTTCGGCTTCATCATGCCGCCTTGCATCCCGCCCATCATCTGGCCGTGCATCCGCATCATGCCGTCGCGCATCGCCTTGTGGTCCCGGACCAGCGCGGTCACCGTCTCGGCGATCGCGTTCAGTTTGGCGTCACCCGTCGCCGCGTTCATCTGCACGACGAGCGCCTCGAGCCTGGCGTCCATCGCCGCCATGTCGGCCATCATCATGGGCATGCCCTTCGCCTGGGCGTCGTCGGCCTTCGCGTCCGGCGCGGGGGCGGGATGAGGCATCTGATGCTCCCGCGGCTGCCCGGCAGGGTTGGGGGAAGGAGGCGGCGGCTGCGCCTGGAGCAGTGGCGGCGCGACCATCATCGCGCCGAGGGCGATGGAACACGTGAAGAGTGTGAATCGAGTCATAGTGCTGTCACTCCCGGGTTCGCGTGCCTACACCCGCCCGATGAAGGTCAGGCAGGCAGGTCTCCCCACGGTAGAGCACCCACCACCTCCGCACCTGTCCCCGACAGCACAGCCACGGCATGCAGGGTTCAGAGCTTCGTGCGCTTCAGGAGCTGGGCGTTCGCGGCCACGATCACCGTGCTCGCGGACATGAGCACGGCCCCGACCGCGGGCGTCAGGAGGATGCCCCAGGCGGCCAGTACGCCCGCCGCCAGCGGGATCGCCACGATGTTGTAGCCCGCCGCCCACCAGAGGTTCTGGACCATCTTGCGGTAGGTGGCCCGCGACAGCGTGACGATGCGCGGGATGTCGCGCGGGTCGGAGCGCACAAGCACGATGTGCCCGGCCTCCACGGCCACATCCGCCCCCGCGCCGATGGCAATCCCGATGTCGGCGGTGGCGAGCGCGGGGGCGTCGTTGACGCCGTCGCCGACCATCGCCACCTTCTTCCCCTGCCGCTGGAGATCCTGGACCTTGGAGGCCTTGTCTTCGGGGAGCACCTCGGCGAACACCACGTCGATGCCCAGCTCCCTGGCCACGGCGTCGGCCACCGCCTGCGCATCGCCGGTGAGCATGACCACCTCGATGCCCCGCTCGTGCAGCGCCTGGATGGCCTCCCGGCTCTCCTCGCGGATCGCGTCGGCCACGGCGAACACGGCCAGCGCCTTCCCGGCCTGGACCAGGTAGATGGCCGCCTGCCCTCGTTCTGCGGCCGCCTCGGCCGCCTCGCGCAGGGTGGGTGGCACCTCAACCTCCTCGGCCGTGAGCAGCGCAGGGCCGCCCATGTGGTACTCCGTGCCGTCCACCGTGGCCGCCACGCCCTTGCCGGTGATGGCCCGGAACCCGTCGGCGGACGGAATCGTGATGCCTCTGTCCTCCGCCGTCTTCACGATGCCCCGTGCGATGGGGTGTTCGGATTCCGACTCGACGCCGGCGGCGATGCTGAGCGCATCTTCCTCCGACGATCCCTCGGCGACCGACATCGCGACGACCCTGAACTCGCCCAGCGTCAGCGTGCCTGTCTTGTCGAAGATGACGGTGTCGAGGTTGCGGGCCTCCTCGAGTCCGCGCCGGTCCCGCACGAGCAGGCCATTGCGGGCCCCAAGTGTGGTGGAGATCGCGACCACCAGCGGAACCGCCAGCCCCAGCGCGTGGGGACAGGCGATGACGAGCACGGTCACGACGCGGACGATCGAGAAATCGATCGGCGCGCCCACGAGCTGCCAGACGACCAGGGTCAGCACGCCGCTGACGATCGCCACGCCGGTCAGGAGCCGGGCCGCCCGGTCGGCCAGGTGCTGGGCCCGGGACTTCGACTGCTGCGCGTCGGCGACGAGCCGCATGATGCCGGAGAGTTTGGTGTGCTCACCCGTGCCGGTGACCTCGACCCGCAGCGACCCTTCGCCGTTGATCGTCGCGGCGATCACCTCGTCGCCTTCCTGCTTCTTGACCGGCCTGGACTCGCCGGTGATCATCGCTTCGTTGACGTCGCTCCCGCCCTTGCGCACGATCCCGTCGGCCGGGACGGCTTCGCCCGGGCGCACCAGCACGAGATCGCCATCCCGGAGGTCGCCCACCGCGACCGTCTCTTCTCCCCCGTCCGTGATCCGCGTCGCGGTATCGGGGAGCAGCTTCGCCAGTTCCTGCAGCGCGCCCTGCGCCTGGTTGATGGACCGCATCTCGACCCAGTGGCCGAGGAGCATGATCGTGACAAGCGTCGCCAGTTCCCACCAGAGTGCGTCGGCGTCGAGCAGCCTGAGCTGTACAACCCATGAGAAGAGGAACGCCACGGTGATGGCGAGCGAGATGAGCGTCATCATGCCGGGCAGCCGGTCGCTCAGTTCGCGCCACGCCCCGCGGAGGAAGACCAGTCCGCCGTAGAAGAAGATCGCCGTCCCGAGCGCCGGACCGATCCACGCCGAGCCTGGGAAGGCGGGCGCCCGATAGCCCAGAATCTCCTGGACGTGCGCCGACCAGATCACGACCGGCACGGTGAGGATCAGGGAGAGCCAGAACTTGTCGCGGAACATGTCCGGCGAGTGCCCCGCGTGCGCATCGTGCTGCGTGTGGGCGGTGCCGCCGTGGGGCGGATCGTGCTGGCCAGGGTGGCCGTGACCCGCGTGTGTATCAGCGTCGGCGTGTGCACCGCCGTCGTCCGCGTCAGGCGTCATGCGACCTCCTCGCTTGCGAGGCGGCGCTCGTCGCGCGTTCCACCTCGAGTCCTCGACGCAGCCTACAGCAGGCGACACGTCGAGTCTGTCCCAGGCTGCACGGTCTCAGACTCGCGGCCCCGGGCGCACTTCGGTATACTCCAAGGGTGTCGACGTTGCTGCTGCGGGCCACGAGCCTCCTGACCGCCTTCGGACTGGCCGGCACGCCAGCCGTGCTGGCGGCGTGTCTGGCGCTCTGCGCGCCCGGCATGGTGCACGCAGCCGCCGGTGCGCCCGGGACCGGCCACGATGCGCACGCGGGGCACACCACCACGGTTGAGGTCGCGCATCAGGGCGGCCACCAGGCACCCGACCCTCACGCGGACCATCACCGCGAGCAGGGTGACGCCACCGGCGCACACGCCTCGTGCTGCGCTGACGCTGGCTGGCAGGGCGTCGACGACGCGTGCTGCCCGGACACCGCCCTGACGCCCGGCACGACGGTGCCCACCGCCCGCGATGCGGCCGGCTTCTCACATCCCATGGCGGCAGTCGCCGTCGGCCACGGGCTCGACCCGGCGCCGTCATCGGCGTCGTTCTCCCCTCTCAGACGCCCGCTCGCGCCGCCCTCGCCCACCAGGTCGCCGCTCGTCCTCCGCATCTGATCCCGCCGTGCCCGGCGCAACCGCGCCGATGTCCGCCTCAGCGGCCACACCCGTGGTGTAAGCCCTGACGCGGCGTTCCGTCCTTCACAGCAACGACCATGGCCGCGGCGTCTCTCGCCGCTGGCGTCACGCGCGATGGCGTGGCCGGAATCGCAGGAGCGGGAAGATGAGCAGGAGTGGATTGGCACGGCGCGGCCCCTCGCGCCGGACCTTCGTGAAGGGACTGGCGATCGGCGGCGCCGCCGCCAGCGTGGGCCTGTGGCGCGGTGAAGCGTGGGCGCAGACGCCGGGGCGCGTGGCGCCCGAGGTGCTCTCCGGCACGGAGTTCGATCTCCGGATCGGCGAGACGCGCGTCAACATCACCGGGCGCGATCGCACGGCGCTCACCATCAACGGATCGCTGCCCGGGCCCCTGCTGCGGTGGCGTGAAGGCGATACGGTGACGCTGCGCGTCACGAACACGCTCGACGAGGACACCTCCCTCCACTGGCACGGCATCCTCCTGCCCGCCAACATGGACGGCGTGCCCGGCATGAGCTTCGCCGGCATTCACCCCGGCGAGACGTTCACCTACCGCTTCCGCGTGCGGCAGCACGGCACCTACTGGTATCACAGCCACTCGGGCTTCCAGGAACAGCAGGGCGTCTACGCGCCGCTCGTCATCGATCCGCGCGAGCCCGGGCCGCTCGCCTACGACCGCGAGCACGTCGTGATGCTGACCGACTGGACCGACGAGTCGCCCGCGCGCATCTTCTCGACGCTGAAGAAGGAATCGCACTACTACAACTTCCGGCAGCGCACCGTCGGCGACTTCTTCCGCGACGTCCGTCGCCACGGCCTGCGCACCACGCTCGCAGAGCGCCGTGCGTGGGGGCAGATGCGCATGAGCGCCACGGACCTCGCCGACGTCACGGGCCACACCTACACGTACCTGATGAACGGCCAGCCGCCCGCCGCCGGCTGGACGGGCCTCGTCGCCCACGGCGAACGCGTGCGGCTGCGGTTCATCAACGGGTCGGCGATGACGTACTTCGACGTCCGCATCCCGGGCTTGACGATGACGGTGGTGGCGGCTGATGGCCAGCCCGTCAGGCCGGTGCCGGTGGACGAGTTCCGGATCGGCGTTGCGGAAACCTACGACGTGATCGTCGAACCCTCCGGCGAGGACGCGTTCACGATCTTCGCGCAGTCGATGGACCGGACCGGCTACGCCGCCGGCACCCTCGCCGTGCGCGACGGACTTCGCGCCGCTGTCCCGGAGGTGGACCCGCGTCCGGTGCTGTCGATGGCCGACATGGGCCACGAGGGACACGCGGGCCACGGCGGCATGGACCAGGCGACCATCGCCGACCCGCATGCCGGGCACGAGATGCCGGCCGCCGCGCCGGCGCCCGATCCGCACGCCGGGCATCAGATGCCTGCAGCACCTCCGGCCGCGGACCCACATGCCGGGCACGTCATGCCCGCGCCTGCGCCCGAGGTCGATCCTCACGCAGGGCACCAGATGCCCGCAGCACCTCCGGCGGCCGACCCGCACGCCGGGCACACGATGCCGCCCCCTGCGCCGGTGCCCGATCCTCACGCGGGGCACCAGATGCCCGCGGCCCCCGCGACGGCCGATCCGCACGCCGGGCACGCCATCCCCGCGGCGGGCGCGATGCAGGCGCATCCGGCGAGCGAGCGTGGCAACCCGCTCGTCGACATGCAGACGATGACCCCGGCCTCGCGGCTCGACGACCCTGGCATCGGCCTCCGCGACAACGGGCGGCGCGTGCTCACGTATGCCGACCTCACGAGCGCGTTCCCCGATCCCGACGGACGCGCGCCGGCGCGCACCATCGAGCTGCACCTGACGGGCCACATGGAGCGCTTCGCCTGGTCGTTCGATGGCGTCACGTTCTCGGACGCCGCCCCGATCCGTCTGACCTACGGCGAGCGCGTCCGCGTGGTCCTCGTCAACGACACGATGATGGCGCACACGATTCACCTGCACGGCATGTGGAGCGACCTCGAAGACGACGAGGGGCGGTTCAAGGTGCGGATGCACACCGTGGACATGCCGCCCGGTACCCGGCGCAGCTACCGGGTTACCGCCGACGCGCTCGGGCGGTGGGCGTTCCACTGCCACATGCTCTACCACATGGAGGCCGGCATGTTCCGGGAAGTCCGCGTCGAGGAAGGGAGGCGGTCATGACGCCACGTCTGGCGCTCATGCTCGCCGTGCTGCTGTGGACCGCGCCGCCGGCGGCGTTCGCGCAGGGACACGGCGGCCATCAGCCGCCGCCGGCGCCCGCACCACCGCCGGCCGAGGCGGATCACGTGCATCCTCAGGACGGCGTGACGGACCTGCCGCCGTTCATCCCGCCGCTGACCGACGCCGACCGCGCCGCCGCGTTTCCGGACGTGCCGGGGCACGGCGTCCACGACAAGGCCGTGCACTGGTTCGCCCTGCTCGATCAGCTCGAGTGGCAGCGCACGGACAACGCCTCGGCTGCCGGCTGGGGCGCGAAGGGCTGGGTGGGGCGCGACGTCGACCGGCTCTGGCTCCGCAGCGAAGGCGAGGTGGCCGGCGGCCGCGTCGAACACGCCGAGGCGCACGTGCTGTACGGACGCCTGATCGCTCCGTGGTGGGACGTGGTCGCGGGCGTGCGCCAGGATCTGCGCCCCGGCCCCGCGCGCACGTGGGCCGCCGTCGGCGTGCAGGGGCTCGCGCCGTACTGGTTCGAGATCGAGACCACGGCCTACGTCGCCACGTCGGGCCACACGCACCTGCGCCTCGAAACCGAGTATGAGCTGCTCCTCACGAACCGGCTGGTGCTGCAGCCCCTCGTCGAAGCCGATCTCTACGGCAAGGCCGACCCGGAGCGCCGTCTCGGCACGGGGCTGTCATCGGCGCACGCCGGGCTGCGCCTGCGCTACGAGATCCGCCGCGAGTTCGCGCCGTACATCGGTGTCGAATGGGAGCGGAAGTTCTTCGGCACCGCCGACCTCGCGCGGGCCGATGGTCACAGGACGGCGGGCGCCCGCCTCGTCCTCGGCGTCCGTCTCTGGAAATGAGGGCGGCCGCCCACCCGTGTCGTGAGTCGGGGTCTGGCACCGTGACATCGAAAACGCAGTAG
>JAUXWO010000067.1 GCA_030680175.1 Vicinamibacterales bacterium | reverse complement strand
TGGCACCGTGACATCGAAAACGAAGCAGATTCCGCCATATGGCGGAATCTGCCACGTTTTCGATGTCACGGTGCCAGACCCCTCCAGGGTAGACTTGGCGGTCGTCATCATGAAGTACCTGCCGAGCCAGCTCGCCTTCTTCTTCACCGAGCGGGAGATGCGCACCAACCTGCGCGGCCTCCTCCAATACATTGCGTTCCTCGTCGCGATGGTGGCGCTCTACACCGTGCTCTTCCACCTGATCATGTTCCGCCTCGAAGGGCAGGAGCACTCGTGGATCTCCGGGCTCTACTGGACCGTCGTGACGATGAGCACGCTCGGGTTCGGTGACATCGTGTTCCGCACCGATGTCGGCCGCGCCTTCAGCGTGGTGGTGATCATGTCGGGCGTCGTGTTCCTGCTCGTCATGCTGCCGTTCCTGTTCATCCGCCTGTTCTACGCGCCGTGGCTCGAGGCGCGGATGCGCATGCGCGCGCCGCGCCAGGTCGAGGCCGGCACGCGCGACCACGTCATCATCACCGAATACGATGCCGTGGCCGCCGGGCTGATCGGCCGGCTCAAGGCCGCAGGGCAGGCGTACTTCGTCATCGAGCCGGACCCGGCGCGCGCCGCGCAGCTGACCGGCGAGGGGATCTCCGCGGTGACCGGGGAGATCGACAGCAAGGAGACCTACCAGAACCTCGAGGTGGAGCAGGCGCGGCTCGTCGTGGTCAACCGCGAGGACACGACCAACACCAACATCACCCTCACCGTGCGCGAGGTGTCGGCGCAGGTGCCCATCCTTGCCATCGTCGAGGAGCCGGACGCCGTCGATGTGCTGCAGTTGAGCGGCGCCACCTACGTCCTGCCCCTCAAGCAGCAGCTTGGCGCCTACCTGGCCAACCGCGTGGACACGGGGCGCATCGAGGCCCATGTGGTGGGCACCTACCGGACCCTGCAGGTGGCGGAACTCCCGGCGCGAGGCACGCCGTTTGCCGGACAGACCGTGCGAGACACGCGCATGCGCGAGACGACCGGCATGAGCGTCGTCGGCGTCTGGGAGCGCGGGCGGCTGAAGCCGGCCTATCCCAACACGGTAATCGCCGAGAGCAGCGTGGTCGTCGTGGCGGGCGATGCGGAGCAGGTCGCGACGCTGAACGGACTCCTGCCGCCGTCGGGCGAGGTGGACCGCCCCGTGCTGGTGATTGGCGCCGGGCGTGTCGGGCAGGCCGCCGTGGAGGTGCTGCATGCCAAGGGCATCCGCACGCACGTGCTGGACCGAGACCGGCGGTCCCTCTATCCGCTCGAGGGCATCGCAGACCGGCTCACGGAAGGCGATGCCGCCGACCGCAGGACCCTGACGAAGGCCGGCCTGCAGGACGCGCCCTCCGTCCTCCTGACGACCAACGACGATGCGATGAACATCTACCTGGCGGTGTACTGCCGCCGGTTGAAGTCCGATCTGCGGATCGTGAGCCGCGTCACGCACGATCGCAACGTCGAGGCCATCCACCGCGCCGGCGCCGACTTCGTCCTGAGCTACGCCTCGCTCGGCGCCGAGGCGATCTTCTCGCGCCTGCGCGGACACGAACTGGTGATCCTCGGCGAGGGCGTGGATCTGTTCACCCGCACCGTGCCGCAGGCGCTCGCCGGCCGGACGCTGAAGGACGGCGCCATCGGCTCGCTCACGGGCCTGTGCGTGATGGCGGTGCAGGACGGCGACCAGTTCAACACGGAGCTGCACTCCGAGACCGTGCTGCCCGCGGGCGCGGTGCTCGTGATGATGGGCAGCCTGGAGCAGCGCGCGGCGTTCACGGAGACCTACGGCGCCGCGAAGACAGGGCCGATCTGATTGCAGATTGCAGATGGCAGATTGCAGATTGCAGATTTGGAACAACGAACAACGAACAACGAACAGCGAATAGCGAACAGTGAACAGCGAACGGCGAAAAGCGAACAGTGAACAGCGAATTGCGACCAGCGACCAGCGAATAGCGACCAGCGAATAGCCACCTGCAGGATACCTGCGGCGCTGAACGGACGGCGGTGCTCCCTCGTCGAATACCTTCATGGACCGATTTCGTCAGGACCTGACCCTCGCCATTCGGCTGCTGTGGAAGGACCGGGGGTTCACCACGACCACCGTGCTCACCCTGGCCGTCTGCCTCGCGGCCAACGCGGCCATCTTCGCCGTCGTCAACGCGGTGCTGCTCCGGCCGCTGCCGTTTCCGGAGCCGGACCGGCTGGTGATGATGTTCAACGCCTACCCGGGCGTCGGGGCCGTGCGCGGGTCCAACGGGGTGCCCGATTACTTCGACCGGCTCGAGCAGACGGAGGCGTTCGAGGCCCTGGCGCTCTACCGGACGACGGGCGTGACGGTGGGCGGCGGCGGCCAGGGCGACCCCGAGCGCCTGACGGCGATGATGGTGACGCCGTCGTTCTACGACGTGCTGCGCGCCGAGCCACAGGTCGGGCGCCTGCTCGACGAGTCCGACGCAGTGGTGGGGCAGGACCAGCGCGTGCTGCTCAGCCACGGGCTGTGGCAGCGCGCTTTCGGCGGGCGGCCCGATGTGGCGGGACAGGACCTGCGCATCAACGGCGTGCCCTACACCGTCACAGGCGTGATGCCGGCCAGCTTCCGCTTCGTGGATCCCGAGGTGCAGCTCTGGATGCCGGCGGCATTCAGTCCCGAGGACCGCGGCGACGACACCCGGCACAGCAACAGCTGGCAGATGTTCGGCCGCCTGCGGGACGGGGCCACCCTCGCGGAGGCGCAGGGCCAGATCGACGCCATCAACGCGCGGAACCTCGAACGCTTTCCCGCGCTCAAGGAACTGCTGATTAACGCCGGCTTCCACACGCCCGTCTTCCTGCTGCAGGAGGACCTGGTCGCGAGCGCACGGCCCACGGTGCTGCTGCTCTGGGGTGGGGTGCTGTTCGTGCTCGCCATCGGCTGCGTGAATGTGGCCAACCTCGCGTCAGTGCGGGCGACCTCGCGCGCGCGCGAACTCGTGACGCGCATGGCGCTCGGCGCCACGATGAGCCGCCTGATGCAGCAGACGCTGACCGAGGCGCTGCTGGTGGCGGCGGCGGGCGGCGCCGCGGGGCTGCTGCTCGGCTGGTGGTCGCTCCAGACGGTCGGCTTCCTCGGGCTCGACCAGCTGCCGCGCGGCACCGAGATCGCCCTCGACCGCGAGGTGCTGCTCTACACCTTCGGGCTCGTGACGCTCGTCGGACTGGCGGTCGGCACGTGGCCCGCCGTCGCTCTGGCGCGCACGAACATCGGCCAGGCCCTTCGCGAAGAGGGACGGTCGGGGACCCCGACACGCGCCGCACGCCTGATGCGCCGGGCCCTCGTGACGAGCCAGGTGGCGTTTGCGCTGGTCCTGCTGCTCGGCGCCGGCCTGCTGCTGGCCAGCTTCGATCGCCTGCTGGCGGTGGATCCGGGCTTCCGCCCCGAGGGCGTCATCACCGGCACCATCAGCCTGCCCGCCGCACGCTACCCGGATGCCGCCGCGCTCAGGACGGTGGCCTCGCGCATCACGGAGCGCGTGGCGGCACAGCCCGGCGTCCGCGTGGCGGGGCTGACGTCGAGCATCCCGTTCGGCATCAATTTCAGCGACAGCGTGATCCTGGCGGAGGGCTATCAGATGGCGCCCGGCGAGTCGCTCATCTCGCCGACGCAGGTGGCCGTCTCGGAGGGCTACTTCGAGGCGATGGGCGCCACGCTCGTCGACGGCCGCTTCATCGACGCACGCGACGGCGAGTCGGCGCCGCGCGCCATCATGATCGACGCGCGCGTGGCGCGCCGCTTCTGGCCGGACGGGAGCGCCGTCGGCCGCCGGATGTTCATGCCGGCCAACCCCAACAACCTGCTCGAGCCGCCGCCCGACGACCAGATGCTGACGGTGGTGGGCGTGATCAAGGACATGCGGTTGCGCCGGATGGACGATGGCGGCGACTCGGGGCTGTTCGGGGCCTACTTCCTGCCGAACGCGCAGTCGCCACGACGCACGCTGACGATTGCGGCGCGCACGGACGGCGACCCGGCAAGCCTGGGCGGCGCGCTCCGCACGGCGGTCGCCGGCATCGATCCTGAACTCGTCGTCTACGCGATCAGCACGATGGACGACCGGCTCGATCGCGCGCTGATGGACCGGCGGACGCCGATGGTGCTCGCCGTGGGCTTCGCCGCGGTCGCGCTGCTGCTGGCGGCGATCGGGATCTACGGCGTGCTGGCCTACCAGGTGCGGCAGCGCTCACGCGAGATCGGGATCCGCATGGCGCTCGGTGCCGGCCGGCCGGCGATCTTCGGCATGGTGCTCGGCGAGGCCGGCCTGATCGTGTCCGCGGGCCTGGTGATCGGACTCGGGGTCGCGATGCTGCTCCGCACGGCCCTCGAGTCGCAGCTCTACGGCGTCAGCTTCCTCGACCCGCTCGTCATCGCAACGGTCGCCGGCGTCCTGCTGCTCGTGACGATTGTGGCGTGCGTGCTGCCGGCCCGTCGCGCGGCAACCACGAACCCGGTCGAAGCGCTGAACCTGTAGGGCGCGCCCCCGGACGGCCCTGTCGCGGACTGTCCGGAGCGCGATTCTCCGGGCGGCTTGGACTAGCGCCGCAGGCCGGCGGCGGCAGACGTGACCTCGTCGAGCTTCACGGGCCGCTGCCGGTGGAAGCCCGCGCGGTCCTGGTAGGCCTTGGCCAGCGCGATCAGGCCCGCCTCGCCGAACGGCCGCGCGAAGAACGTCGCGTTGGTCGGCGTGCCGGTATCGGCGAAGCCGTTCGGCACGTTGATCGCGGGATAGCACGCGAGGTTGGCCATCGACGAGTGGCGCTGCGCCGGCCCCTGCGGCTGCTGCTGCGGCGGGCGCGGCGGCGGCGTGGGCTCCCCGGCAGGCCGCGGCGGCTGGCCCACCCCCGTGTTGTTCGAGGCGACGACCCAGACGTCCAGTCCTTCGGTCGCCCGCGCCAGCTCCATCATCATCATCATCCGGATGCGCTGGGCGCGCAGGTACTCGACCGCCGGGATCAGGCGGGCCGCGGGCCGGCGCCCGCCGCGCGCCGTGTCCATGCGGCCGCTGCGCGCGTGCTCGTCGAAGAACACCGCCATCTCCACGTTGATGGCGCTCGTGTTCGTCGAGATCTCGGGGATCGTCATCGGCACGAACTCGGTGACGCCGAGTGCGCGCAACGTGTCGAGCGTGGCGTGGGCGTTCGCCCTGGCGGCATCGTTCGTCAGGTCGTCGAACGACTCCTTGATGTAGCCGACGCGCAGGCGGCGGATGTCGATCTCGGCATCCCAGTGGAACGGCACGTCCGACACGCTCATGTCGCGGCCGTCGGGTTTCGCCACGGCCTGCATCACCAGCGCGCAGTCCTCCGCGTAGCGGCACATCGGCCCCAGGCGGTCCATCGTCCACGACAGCGCCATCACGCCGTAGCGGCTGATGCGCCCGAAGGTGGGCCGCAGGCCCGCGACGCCGCAGCGCGCCGCGGGGCTCAGGATCGAGCCGCTCGTCTCGGTGCCGATCGCGAAGCCGACGCAGCCGGCCGCGGTCGCCGATCCCGGACCCGCCGACGACCCGCTCGACCCGTGCGCGGGATCCCACGGACTCTTCGTCTGTCCGCCGAACCAGTTGTCGCCCGCCGCCAGCTCGCCCGTCGTGAGCTTGGCGATCAGCACGGCGCCGGCCTCGCGCAGCATCTCGATGACCGACGCGTCGTAGTCGAACGTCTGCTCCTGGAACGCCGGCGACCCCCACGTGGTCTTGTGCCCCTTGAGCGAGATGATGTCCTTGGCGCCCCACGGGATGCCGTGCAGCGGCCCGCGGTACCGGCCGGCCGCAATCTCCGCGTCCGCCTGCCGCGCCTCGGCGCGCCCGTGCGCATCGAGGAACGTGACGACGTTGTTGAGGACGGGGTTGTAGCGGTGGAGGCGCGCTAGGTACATGTCGGTCAGCTCGAGGGAGGTGACCTGCCGCGTGCGCACGAGCTCCGCCAGTTCGCGTACGGGCCAGAACGCCGCATCCTCGAGATTGGCGGGACGCTGGACGGCCGGCGGGGCGCTCACCCTGAACGGGCGCGGCGTCCGGTCGACCTCGATGCCGGGCACGACGGCGCTGAAGTGAAAGGGCGGGGACACGTCGTTCGGGATCGCAATCGCGCGCAGCTCTTCGATTTGCGTGAGGGTGCGGTTGGCGGACTCGAGGATGTCCTTCGCCTCCTCCTCCGTGGCCTCGATGCCCGACAGCTTCAACGCATCGGTCACCATCGTCAAGGTGAGGGTCTGCGCCCCGGCATCCTGCATGCGGGCCCAGAGGATCCCTGGCGCGAGCGTCGAAGCGAGCCCGAGGCCCGCGAAGTGGGTCATGAAGCGGCGGCGGGTGCGATCGAGCGTCTGCATCGGGGACTCCCTGGGTGACGGTGGCCGACAGTATCGCCCAGGTGCGGGTGGCATGGCGCCGGATTCTCTGTGATAGTTTTGAAACGTCGTGCCTGTACAGCCTCCTGCCTCCGTCCCGACGTCCGTCACACCGTTCGGCCTCGAAGAGGCCTCGCGCCTGGCCGCGGCCCTCGATCATGAACTGCACCGGGTCATCGTCGGCCAGCAGGCCGTGATCGACCAGATCCTGATTGCGTTCCTGGCCGGGGGGCACTGCCTGCTGCGCGGGGTGCCGGGGCTGGCCAAGACGCTGATCATCAAGACCCTGGCGCAGGCGGTGCACCTGCAGTTCAGCCGCATCCAGTTCACGCCCGACCTGATGCCGGCCGACATCATCGGGACCGAGGTGATCGAGGAGGACCGCGCCACCGGGACGCGGAGCGTGCGGTTCATTCGCGGGCCGCTCTTCGCCAACATCATCCTCGCCGACGAGATCAACCGCACCCCGCCCAAGACGCAGGCGGCGCTGCTCGAGGCGATGCAGGAGTACCAGGTGACCGTCGGCGGCGTGCGCTACGCGCTCGAGCGGCCGCTCTTCGTGCTGGCGACGCAGAACCCGATCGAGCAGGAAGGCACCTATCCGCTGCCCGAGGCGCAACTCGACCGGTTCATGCTGAACGTCGTGATCGAGTATCCGTCGGCCGACGAGGAACGGGCGATCCTCGCCGCGACGACGACCAGCGCGGCGCCCGAGGCGACGGCGGTGGCGAGCGCCGAGGCGATCGAGCGGGCGCGGATGCTGGTGCGCGAGGTGCCGGCCGCGGCCAATGTCATCGACTACGCCGCGCGCCTCGTGCGCGCCTCGCGGCCGCAGGCCGTGGAGGGTGAGGCGGCGCCGGAGTTCGTCCGGCAGTGGGTGCGGTGGGGCGCGGGGCCGCGGGCGGGGCAGGCGCTGCTGCTGGCGGCCAAGGCGCGCGCGGTCCTGCAGGGCCGTCCGGCCGTGTCGCTCGACGACATCCGCCACGTGGCCGCCCCGGTGCTGCGGCACCGCGTGCTGATCAACTTCCAGGCCGAAGCCGACGGGATCGACGCCGAGACCGTCGTGCGCCGGCTGATCGAGGCCGTGCCCGCCCACGGCTGACCCCATGACCCGCCCGCACGTCGTCTCGCCGGCCGAGCTCTCGTCGCTCAGCGACCTCGAGTTCATCGCGCGGACGACGGTCGAAGGCCTGCGCCAGGGCCTGCATCGGAGCCCCTTCCACGGCTACAGCGCCGAGTTCGCGCAGTACCGGCACTACCGCCCCGGCGACGACCTGAAGCACGTCGACTGGAAGCTGTTCGGCCGCAGCGACCGCCTGTACACGCGGCAGTTCCGCGAGACGACGAACCTGTCGGCGCTGCTCGTGCTCGATGCCAGCGCGTCGATGGCCTACCCGGAGGCGCCCGCCGAGGGCGTCGCGCCGGCCTCGAAGTTCCTCGTGGCGCGCGCGGCGACGGCCGCGCTCGCGGCGCTGGTGATCGATCAGGGCGATACAGCTGGTGTCGCGGCGCAGGGCCGCGACGGGGTCACGTACCTGCCGTCGCGCAGCGGCCGGCATCATCTGCACGCCATCCTCGCCGCGCTCGCGAGGCTGTCGCCGGGCGGGGCCGCGCCGGTGAGCGAGGTGCTGCGCCACGCGGTGGCCCGGCTGGGGCGGCGAGGCCTGGTGGTCGTCCTCTCCGATTTCTACGACGAGCCCGCGTCCACCGACGAGGTGCGGCGCCTCGCGCGCATGGGGCACGAGGTGGTGGTGGTGCACGTGCTGTCGCCAGAGGAGGTCGACCTGCCTGAGACGCGCGAGGTCGAGCTCGAGGATCTCGAGTCCGGCGCCACGCGGGTCGTGGATCCGCGTGAGATACGCGCGGCCTATCGTACGGCGGTGTCGGCCTTCGAGCGGCGCGTCGAGCGCGCGGTGATCGCCGAAGGGCTCGACTACCTGTCGATTCGGTCCGATCGGCCGCTGCCCGAGGCCCTGCGCGCCTTCCTGCTGCGTCGCCGGGCGCGCGGAGCCGCGTGATGGGCGTGGTGTGGGCGAACCCGGCGGCGCTGGCGGGGCTGGCCCTGCTGGCGGTCCCGGTGCTGATCCACCTGCTGCTCCGGCCGGAGATCCTCCACCGGCGGTTTCCCTCGCTGCGCTTCCTGCCGGCCAGCCGTCTCGCGTCGGCACGCCGCCGACGCATCCACGACTGGCCGCTGCTGCTCGTGCGGCTGGCCATCCTCGCCCTGGCCGTGCTGGCACTCGCCGGGCCCATCCTCGTCACGCCGTCGCGCGAGCAGGCGTGGGCGTCACAGTTCGTCCGGGCCGTGGTCGTCCACCTGGAGGAGGGCGATGCGCCATCCGCCGCCGTGGACCGCCACGGCGCCGCCATCGAGGAGGCGCGAGCCGGGGCGGCGGTGTCCACCGTGATCGAGACCTCGCGGCTGGCGGACGGACTCGTCGAGGCGGCCGCATGGCTCGACGCCGCCCCTCCTGGCACGCGCGAGCTCGTCGTGATGTCCGCCTTCCGCGCGGGGAGCGTCTCGGGGCGCGACCTCGCCGTGATTCCGCCAGGCGCCGGCGTGCGCCTGGTGGCCCTGCCCGCCGAGGCGCGGCCGTCCCGTGAGGTGCATCGCCTCGCGAGCGACGGTGCGGCCTCCGTCATCGCGCGTCACACGCTCTCGCTCAGTGCCGGGCGTCCGTCGCTGTCTGCGGCGGTGGCGCGGTCCTCCGTGGATCTGCCCGTCGCGATGGAAGGCGGCGAGGCGGATCGCCAGAGGCTGCTGGCCGCGATGGAGGCGGTGCTCGTCGAGGGGTTCCTTGTCGAGGGCGATCCCGTGCCGGTCATCGTCGCGTGGGGCGCCGATGCCGGCCGCGCGCCTGCGGACGTGACGGGGATCGGCTCGCCCGGCGTGCGCCGCGCGTTCGATCGATTCGTGTCGGCCGTGGGGCCGGCGCCACGCGCGTCTGACGCCGCCGCTCCAGCCCCCTGGACGCCGATCTGGCCCGGACGCCTGATCGCCGCCGAACAGGACGAGCGGCTCGTCATCTCGGGGCAAGGCGAGTTGGGCGTCGACGAGGCGCTCGGCATCGCGCGCGCGGCGATCCGCGCGGCCTACGCCGCGCCGCAGCTCGACTCGTTCGAGCCGCGTACCATCGCGCCGGAGGCGCGCGAGGCCTGGATGCGTCCCGCGGCGCGCGGCGATGCCGCCGCGGTGGCGCGCGCGGGCGACACCGATGCGCGCGTCCTGTGGGCACTGGTGCTGGTCCTGCTTGGCGTGGAGCAGTGGATGCGGCGCGCGCGTCGCGGCGTCGCTGGCGACGCGGATGTGCCGGCGGAGGCCCGCGTTGCCTGAACACCCGGCCGTCTGGCCGACGCCGGAGGCGCGCGACGTCGTGCGATGGCTGCGCGAGGCCGGCACACGCCGGCAACGACGACGGGTCGCCCGCGTGGCCGTGAGGGCGGCGGCGGCCGCGCTCGTGGTGGCGGGCATCGCCCGCGTGGCGGGCCTGCCATTCGTGCCGTCGCTCGCGCTGGTGGCGCTCATCGCCCTGGTCCCGGCGATCGTCGAGGCCTGGCGCCTCGCGCGGTCGACGACCCTCGTGGACGTGGCGCGCGATCTGGAGCAGGCGCATCCCGGTTTCGACAACCTGCTCGTCACGGCGGCGGAGCTGGCGGGCACGCCGTCGCCGCGCACCGGGCTCGCGCCGGCGGTGGCGCAGGCCGCGTCCGCGCGGCTTCACCGGATCGATCTCCGCACGATGGACGACGGCCGCCGCGTGCTCGGCGTCTGTGTCGTCCTCCTGGCGGCGGCGGTGTTCGTGGCGCGCGGCCCGGACGTCGGGACGCGGGAGCCCGCACGTGAGGGCGAGCCGGCGGCGGTCACGCTGGAGGACGCGAGCCTGGGCCAGCTGCGTGTCGAGGTGACGCCGCCCGACTACCTCGCGCAGGCGCCCTCGTCGCTGGTCAATCCCGCACGGCTGGAACTGCCGGCCGGCAGCCGTGTGGCGATCGCGATCGACTCCAGCGCCCCGCACCTCGATGTCATCGTCCCTGGTGACGCGCCGCTGCCCGTCACCGGCGCGGCCCCCTCGCGGACCGCGGTGCTGACGGCCTCGGCCTCGACCGTCTGGACGCTGCGGGCGCTCGCGGCGGATGGCGCGGTGCTCGAGGAGCGGCTGCTCCCCGTCGCCGTCGTCGACGATCGCCTGCCCTCGGTACGGATTGCCGCCCCCGCGCGCGATCAGGTCTTCCCGGATCCCACGGGGCGGGTGGCGATCGGCATCGAGGCCGTCGACGACCACGGGTTGGGACGCCTCGCGCTGCGCTACACGAGGGTCACGGGATCCGGCGAGACGTTCACGTTCACCGAGGGCGAGATGCCCGTGCGTGTCGACCGGCGATCGACGCGCGACTGGCGCGGGGCCGTCGAGATCGATCTCGGAGCCCTCGGCCTCGAGGTGGGCGACACGCTGGTCTACCGCGCGGCCGCCCGCGACCGCCGTCCCGGCGCCGTGGATGCGCTGTCGGATTCGTTCCTGATCGAGATCGGCGGCATGGCCGGCGCGGCCTCCGGCGGCTTCACCCTGCCCGAGGACGAGCACCGGCACGCCATCAGCCAGCAGATGGTGATCGTCAAGACCGAATCCCTGCATGCCGCCCGCGCGAAGATGACGCCCGAGGATGCGCTCGAGGAGTCGCATCATCTGGCGGCCGAGCAGCGGATGGTGCGCGCCGAGTTCGTGTTCATGACCGGCGGCCACGTGCACGACGAAGTGGAGGAGGCCGAAGCCTCGCACGAAATCGCCGAGGGGCGCTTCGAGAACGAAGCGATGGTGGAGATGCTCTCCGCGACCTCGCACATGTCGCGCGCCGAGCGGCTGCTGATCGACGGCAACACGGGCGAGGCGCTCGTGGCCGAGCGCCTCGCGCTCAAGGCGCTGCAGGCCGCGTTCGACCGCCGCCGCTATTTCCTGCGGACGACGCCGGAGCGCTCGCGCATCGACCTCGACCGGCGCCTGTCCGGGTCGCTCGACGATGCGCGGTCGTGGGTGCGCGAGGCGGAGGCGGCCGCCGGTGTGCCCGAGGGACTCGCGGCGCTCGAGGCGGCGCTCCGCCTGGTGGACCGCGCCTCCGACACGCCGTCCGTGCCCCTTGCGGACGTGGCGCGTGCATTGGCGGCCATCGATGCGGCGGCGGCCGATGTGCAGGACGCCGTGGCGCGCCTTGGCGCGGCCGGTGACGGCGGCGCGCGACGCGAGGCCCTGGCGCATGCGGCCACGCTCCTGCGCGCCCGCGCCGCGAGGTGGCTGGCGCCGGCGTCGGAATCACCGGTTGAGGGCGATGCCGCGCGGGGGTACTTGCGCGGACGGACAGGCGGAGGCCCTCGATGATCCTGGCCCGCGCGCTGCGCGTCCTCGCCTGGGCGATCGCGATCGCCGCGTTCGTCGACCCCGTGATCACGTCCGAGCGCGACCGGCGGGTGCCGGTCAGCGTGATCACGATGCGCACGGCATCCCTCGATCTGCCGATGGCCGATGGCGCGACGCGAGGCCAGGCGGTCGCCCGTGCGGTCGCGGCCCTGGAGTCGCGGCTCGGCGAGGGCTACCGCGTGCAGCAGCGCGACCTGGCACCGGGCATGCCGGACGACTGCGCGGGCGCGGAGGCCTGTGTGTGGGCCGGCGATGACTCGGCGGCGCCCGTGCGCACGTCGGTGTCCGTGCCGCAGTTTGCGCTCGTGGCCGCGGACGCCCTGTCGCCGAACATCGCGGTGCGCGGCGTCTCGGCGGCCTCCACGCAGCATGCCGGGGCGCTCGGGCGGATGCGCGTGACGCTGGACGGGGCCGGGGTGGGCGGCGCGCGGATCGACGTGCGGGTGCTCGACGGCCGCCGCGAGGCCGGCGTGGCAACGACCGAGTGGCGCGAGGGGCAGACCACGGCCGACGTCGATGTCGAGTGGTGGCCGGTGGAGGAGGGGCTGCGACGTCTCACCGTCGAGGCCGTGGCCGTCGAGGGGGAAGCCAGCGAACTCGACAACCGCATGACCCTCGCCGTGCAGGTCGTCCGCGCCCGCCTGCCGGTGCTCGTCTACGAGCCGCGCCCCTCGTGGGCCACGACGTTCGTCCGGCGCGCCCTCGAGGCCGATCCGCGGCTCACCGTGCAGGCGCGCAGCCGCGTCTCGCCGCGCATCTCCGTCACGACGGAGGCCGCGCCCACGCTCACGCCCGCGGCGCTCAACGACGTGGCGCTGGTGGTGGTCGGCGGTCTGGAGGCGCTCGGTGATGCGGAGACGGCCCTCTTGCGCGCCTACGTGGAGCGTCGGGGCGGCGCCCTGCTGGTCCTGCCGGACATGGTGCCGTCAGGGCCCGCAGTCCGGCTGGTGCCGGGCGCCCTTCGTGAGCGGCTCGTCGGACAGCCCGAGCGCGCGGGCGCGCTCCACGCGACGGAGTGGGCGATCACGACCGCGCCGGATCCGGTGGATCGTGTGCTCGCCTCACTCGACTCCGGCGCCGCCGCGATCGTCGAGAGCCCGCTCGGTCGCGGACGCATCGTCGTCTCCGGTGCGATGGACGCCTGGCGGTACCGGGGGGACGGCGACGCGTTCGATCGGTTCTGGCAAGGGCTTGCCGCGCGGCTCGCCGCCGGCACCGGCGCCGTGCTCGATGTGCAGCCGCAGGCGGCGCGCGTCGCCGTGGGCGCCACGACGTCGCTCGAGGTGGCGTGGCGAAGCCTGCTGACGCCGGACGGGGAGTGGCCCGCCGTCGAGGCCTGGCTGACGTGCGACGGCCAGGGGCAGACCCCCCTGACGGCGTGGCCGATGGCGCAGCCTGGACGCTACCGCGTCGAGGTGGGCGCCGAGATGCCTGGGATCTGCACGGTCGAGGTGGCCGCGGCCGGCGGCGATGCCGTGGCGCCTGCGGCACGTGTCGAGGTGGTCGAAGGACCAGGGGCCGGGGCGTCGACTGATCCGGGCGGGCTGAGCCGTGTCGCGCGCGCGCGCGGCGGGGCCGCCTTCGGTGTGGCCGAGACGGCGGCGCTGGCCGCCGCCCTCGTCGATGCCGTGCCGCCCCGGCGCGAGCCGCACGAGATGCACCCGCTCCGGTCGGGGTGGTGGATGCTGGCGCTGGCCGGCGCCCTCGGCGGCGAGTGGTGGCTGCGCCGGCGTCACGGGTTGCGCTGAACAGGGACGAGCGCCGCGTTTCCGTACCGTCACGGAGACCGGGTCGGGTAGGATCGGAAACGGATCGGATCGCAGGAGACGGATCGCATGAGACAGAATCGCCGCGACTTCGCGAAGACGCTGAGCCTGGGCACCATTGGCCTCGGCCTGGTGCCGTCGCTCCTCTATGGCCGGGACCTCATCGACGGGCAGCCCGTCGTCAAGGATCCGCGGTACCGGACCTGGTCCGAGGACGCGCTGCGGGAAGCCCGCCGCCTCGGGTGCACCTATGCCGACATCCGCTTCACCCTGAACCGGTCGCACGGTCTGGCCGTCCGGAACGGACAGCTGACGACGAGCGGGAGCATCGGGTTCGGCCAGTTCGGCGACAACGAGACGTACGGCTTCGGCGTCCGCGTGATCCATTCCGGCGTGTGGGGCTTCGCGAGCAGCCCGACGGTGACGCCGGACGAGATCCGGCGGGTCGTGTCGGTGGCCTCTGATGTGGCGCGTGCGAGCGCCCGCGCCAAGAAGTTCGACGTGCGGCTGGCGCCCGTGAAGGTGTACGACACGTTCTGGCAGACGCCCATCGAGCGCGATGCGTGGGAGGTGCCGCTCGAGGAGAAGCTGGCGCTGCTCGTCCGCACGACGCAAGCGATGCAGAAGAACCCGGACGTGCTGTTCGCGAACGCCGCGATGAACTTCAACTACGAGTGGAAGTTCTTGGCCACGACCGAAGGGTCGTTCATCGAGCAGGTGAGCCACTACGCCTCGTGCAGCATGAGCGCCACGGCGCGCAAGGATGGCGTGGTGAAGAGCCGGACCTACAATCCCGGCACGGAGACGCGGGGCTGGGAGTTCATCGCCGGCGCCGATCTGCCCGGCCACGCCGAGCGCGTCGCCGCCGAGGCCGTCGAGCATGCGATGGCCAAGGCCGTCGGGTCCGGGTTGAAGGATCTGATCCTGATGCCGTCGCACTCGGCGCTGACCATCCACGAGATCATCGGCCACCCGACGGAGCTCGATCGGATCGTGGGCTACGAGGCCAACTACGCGGGCACGAGCTTCATCACGCTGAAGGACGTCGGGAACCTGAAGTACGGCACCAAGCTGATGAACGTCTACGCCGACCGCACGCATCCGGGCGGCGCGTCGACCGTGGGCTACGACGATGACGGTGTCGAGGCGCAGCGGTGGGATCTGGTGAAGGACGGGATCCTGGTGGGCCTGCAGACGAATCGCGAGACGGCGCACTACATGGGCGAGGAGACGTCGCGCGGCTGCACCTTCGCCAACCACTGGCGCAACTACCCGTTCCTCCGGATGCCGAACGTGCAGATGGGGCCGGGTCCCGCCGGGTCGCCGACGGTGGACCAGATGATCGCCGACATCAAGGACGGCGTCCTCGTGGACGGACAGGGCAGCTTCAGCATCGACCAGCAGCGCTACAACGGCCAGTTCGGCGGCGACGCGTTCTGGGAGATCAAGGACGGCAAGAAGACCCGGATGGTGACCGACTTCAGCTACAACGCCATCACCACCGACTTCTGGGCGAACCTCGATGCGGTCGGTCCGCCCGAGACCTGGGAACACCACGGCATGGGCGGCGACGCCAAGGGCCAGCCCGTGCAGTCCAACCGCCCGTCGCACGGATCCGCGCCGATGCTGATCCGCCGCGTGATGGTCGGCACCGCGTTCTCGTAGCACCCACAGTGAACCGTCGGTGGTCGGCGGGATGCCGGGCCAGCGCCGGCAGCCCAGCGCCGATCGCCGATAGCTGACAGCTGATAGCCGACAAGGATCAGACGAATGAGTTACTCCCGCGACGAAGTCAAGCAGATCACCGACAAGGTGATGAACATGTGCCAGGCCGATGCCGTCGAGGTGGCCTTCTCGGGTGGCGAGCGGTCGGCCACCCGGTTTGCCAACTCGAGCATCACGGCCAACCTGATCGAGAACGATCAGCAGGTCAACATCACCGTCTACTACGGCCAGAAGAGCGCATCGGCGACGACGCACCAGTTCGATGACGCGTCGCTCAAGCGCACCATCGAGGCCGTGCAGGCGCTGGCGAAGCGGCGGCCCGACAACCCGGAGCTGATGCCGCCGGTCAAGCCGCCGCAGGAGTACCTCGACGTCGAGGCGGCGCTGCCGTCGGCCGTGAACTTCGGCCCGGGCGAGCGCGCCGAGATGGTGCGGCAGAGCGTCGAGGTGTGCGAGAAGCTCGGCGTGCTGGGCGCCGGCTACATCCCGAAGTTCCACTGGACCGAGGCGACCGCGAACTCGGAGGGCCTGTTCTCCTACTTCCGCTACGCGGATGCCAGCTTCATCCTGACGTGCCGCACCCCCGACCAGACGGGGTCGGGGTGGGCGGGGACGACGGGCGTGAAGGACATCGGCAACATCGACGCCCGCGGGCTGAGCGAGGTGGCGGCGCGCAAGGCGCTCCAGTCGCGCAAGCCCCGCGCCGTGGAGCCGGGCCGCTACACCGTCGTGCTCGAGCCGCGTCCGGCCGCGCGCTTCCTGCAGCTGATGCTGGGGTCGCTCGACGCACGCGCGGCCGAGGAAGGCCGGAGCTTCATGAGCGGCAAGGAGCGCGGCGAGACCAAGATCGGCCAGAAGGTGTTCGGCGACAACGTGACGCTGCGCAGCCACATCGGCAACCCCATCCTGCGCCAGTCGCCGGTGGGCGAGGACGGCCTGGCCGCCCGCGACGTGACCTGGATCGAGAAGGGCGTCGTGAAGAACCTCTTCTACTCGCGCTACTGGGCGGAGCGGCAGAAGAAGGCGCCGACGGCCACCACGGCCAACATGAGCCTGGTGATGGACGGCGGCACGGCGACGGTCGAGGAGATGATCAAGACGACCAAGCGCGGCCTGCTGGTGTCGTTCTTCTGGTACATCCGCGGCGTGGACCCGATGACGCTCCTCTACACGGGGATGACGCGCGACGGGCTGTTCCTGATCGAGAACGGCGAGATTGTCGGCCCGGTCCAGAACTTCCGCTGGAACGATGGGCCGGCGGTCGGCTTCAACAACATCTCCATGCTGGGCGCGCCGGTGCCGATGCACACGGGCGAGGCGTACGACAACCCGGGGACGGCCCTCGTGCCGCCCATGAAGATCGAGGACTTCACGATGACCTCGATCTCGCCCGCGGTGTAGGCAGACACGTACCAAACACGAAGGACACGAAGGCCACGAAGCAGGACATCCCGTTTCCATGCCGGCGAGACATCAACGGCGTCGTTGAGTGGGTGTCGTTCCTTTTCGGTGTTCTTCGTGGCCTTCGTGTCCTTCGTGTTTGTACGTATTCGGCGCGGCCGTGAGCCGCGGTGGGGTTTCTCATGAAGAGACGTGATTTCGTCAAGACGCTCAGCGCCACCGGCGTGGCGCTCTATGCGAGCGACCTGATGGGCGGGCTGATCGCGCAGTCGCCCCAGGGGCGCGTGCTGGACTCGGCCTACAAGGGGCTGTCCGATGTGGCGCTGGCCGAGGCCAAACGGCTCGGCTGCACGTACGCCGACATCCGCTTCACCCGGAACATCAACGACAGCGTCGCCGTGCGCGACAAGATCGTCGTGGACAGCGGCGGGTTCGGCGGCGCCGGGCTGCGGACGAGCGCCGGATTCGGCGTGCGCGTCATCCACAGCGGCGTCTGGGGCTTTGCCAGCAGCCCCATCGCCACGGAGGCGGAGATCCGCCGGATCACGGCGCGCGCGTCCGAGGTCGCACGGGCGAGCGCCGTGGCCAAGAAGTTCGACGTCCGGCTGTCGCCCGTGGACGCGTACACCGACTACTGGACGGTGCCCGTCCGGGTGAAGCCCGAGGACGTCTCGCTCGACGAGAAGATCCAGTTCCTGATGCAGATCACCGAGGCCGCCCTCAAGCAGCCCGACATCATCCGCGTGCAGGCGCAGATTGCCTTCGACCACGAGTGGAAGTACCTGGCCACCTCCGAGGGCTCCTACCTCGAGCAGGAGATCTGGCGGACGGCGCCGGGCTTCACCGTCACGGCGCGGAAGGGCGGCAAGGTGAAGTCGCGGACGTTCACCGTGGCGCCGAAGTCGGCCGGCTACGAAGTCGCCCTCGACGCGAAGATGCTCGACAACGTCGAGCGGATCTGCGCCGAAGCGGCCGAGCACTGCACGGCGCCGCCGGCGGGGGCGGGGCTCAAGGACATCATCATGACGCCGTCGCACGCGATGCTCACGATCCACGAGATCATCGCCCACCCGACGGAACTCGACCGCGTCGTCGGCTTCGAGGCCAACTACGCCGGGACGAGCTTCATCAAGCTCGAGGACGTCGGCAAGGCCGTCATCGGGTCCAAGCACCTCAACGTCACGTGCGACCGGACGCTGCCGGGCGGCATGTGCACGGTGGGGTACGACGATGACGGGGTGAAGTCGCAGGAGTGGCCGATCATCCGCGAAGGAAAGCTGATCGACCTGCAGACCAACCGGGAAACCGCGCACTTCATGAACCAGAACTTCTCCCGCGGGTGCACGTTCGCCACCTCGTGGCGGAACTTCCCGTTCCTGCGGATGCCGAACCTGCACGTGGACGCCGGCCCGGCCGGGTCGCCCACGCCGGAGCAGCTGATCGCCGACACGAAGGACGGCATCCTCATCGACGGCCGCGGCAGCTACTCGATCGACCAGCAGCGCTACAACGGCCAGTTCGGCGGCGATGCGTTCTGGGAGATCAAGGACGGCAAGCGGACGCGCATGCTGAGCGACGTCACCTACAACGCCATCACCACGGACTTCTGGAACAACCTCGACGCCGTGACGGGGAAGGACTCGTGGGAGATGTTCGGCACGACGGGCGACGCCAAGGGCCAGCCCGTGCAGATCAACCACCCGTCGCACGGCTCGCCGTGGATGCGGATCCGCCGCATCATGGTGGGGGCGGCGTACTCGTAGGCGGGCAACGGAGATCACGGACAAACACGAAGGTCACGTCCTTCGTGTTTGTACGTGAGCCGAGAGCCGGCCGCTGATAGCTGATAGCTGAAAGCTGATCGCTGACAGGCGAGTGACGATGGCCTACCGGCACACACAGGTGAGCCGCCTGGCGCTGGGGATTGCCGGCGTTCAGGCACTGGGGGTGGCGGCGATGCTGGCGTCCCCGGCCGTGCCCTGGGTGCCGGCCGCGATCCTCGGGGCGGTGCTGCCCGTGCCGCTCATCTTCTCGCGCCTGACGACCGAAGTGGACGGCGGCGAACTGCGCTTCTGGTTCGGCGGCGGCTTCTGGCGGACGCGCATCCCGCTGGCGGCGATCACGTCGGTCGAGCCCGTGCGGAATTCCTGGTGGTGGGGCTGGGGCATCCGCATCACCCCGGATGGCTGGCTCTACAACGTCGCCGGCGTCGACGCCATCCGCGTGGCGCAGCAGAACGGCATCACGCTTCGCATCGGCACCGACGAACCCCGCGAACTTGCCCGCGCCGTCGAGAAGGCTGTTACGTACAAACACGAAGGCCACGAAGGCCACGAAGACGCACGATAGACGACTTCAGGGATCCGGTAGCGGTCACCGGATCCATAGCAGAAGAGTTTCTTCGTGCGTCCTTCGTTTCTTCCCGCCCCCGCTCGCCTCAGGATCAGGCGAGCTTCGGCGAGGTCACGCCGTAGCGGCCTCCGGCCGCGGAGGCGGACGTGTCCTTCGTGTTTTGTACGTGTCAGGCTGACATCGCGTAGACGACGATGTTGACGGCGAACTGCGTGTTGTCGTCGCGGCGGAAGCGCTTGTTGCGCCAGTCGTAGTCCCACTCGCAGCCGTAGTCCTTGTTCGAGTAGAGCACGCCGATCCGGCCGCGATGCTCGACGGCCTTCAGGTAGTCGTGCACCATGTCGTCGCCCCAGCCGTTCAGTTCGTGGACGGTCTGCGGGGGGCCGTCGGGGAACGCGAAGAAGGTGCGATACAGCGGGTGGGTGTTGGGCAGCTTGTCGAGCGTGCCCGGCTCGGGGAAGACCGCCTGCATCTCCTGCTCGAACGACACGGCGTAGAGGCCCGCCACATCGTGATTGCAGTCGTCGGAGAAGAGCAGCCCGCCCTGTTCGACGTAGCGGCGCAGGCCCTCGCGCTCGCGGCTCGAGAAGCGGACGAGCTTGTGGCCCGTCATGAACAGGAACGGGAAGGCGCCAAGCTCGGCCGAGTCGGCCGTGATGACGATCTCCTCCGGGTACACGGGGATCTGCGTGTACTCGACCACGGAGTTGAGGACATTGGCGGCGACCTTGGGGTTGTACTCCCAGTCGCCGGAGTCGTACCTCAGCCGCGCGAACACGAACTCATGCGCGCGCGGACGTCCCGTGGCAGCCTGCATGGCAGCGATCGTACCGCAGAGTGCGAAACGTACAAAACACGAAGGACACGAAGGTCACGAAGAGACTCATCAGGATGCCACGCGCTCGCATCGGGTTCCGGCCCGAACGCCCTGAAGAGAGCCTTCGTGGCCTTCGTGTCCTTCGTGTTTGTCCGTGATCAGCGGGTCGCCGTGACGTAGCGGGAGGGGAGGGGATGGTCGAGGTGGGGTTCGATGGCGAGCGAGGCGGCCATCACGCCGTCGATCGACACGCCCGTCTCGATGCCGAGGCCGTCGAGCATGTAGAGCAGGTCTTCGGTGGCGAGGTTGCCCGCGGCGCCCGGGGCGTAGGGGCAGCCGCCGAGGCCGCCGGCTGAGCTGTCGTAGGTGGTGACGCCGTAGTCGAGGCCGGCGAGGACGTTCGCGAGGGCCGTGCCGCGCGTGTCGTGAAAGTGCAGCGCGACCTGCGGCAACGGCACGCGCGCCGTCACCGCGTCGAGGACGCCGGGGATCTGGCCGGGGTGCGCGATGCCGATCGTGTCGCTGATCGCCACCTCGAACACGCCGAGATCGAGCAGCCGCGCGGCGGCCTCCGCCACGGCGGCCGGGGCGATGGCGCCTTCGAACGGACAGCCGAAGCAGGTGGAGAGGTAGCCGCGCACGCGCACACCCGCGGACCGCGCGCGATCGCAGACCGCCCGGTAGGTGGCGAGCGACTCGTCGATGCTCTGATTGATGTTCCTGCGGCTGAACGTCTCGGAGGCCGCCGCGAAGATGGCGACCTCGGTGACGCCGGCGGCCATGGCGCGTTCGAGGCCCGCCAGATTCGGCACGAGGGCCGTGTAGCGCACGCCCGGGGCCGGGGTGAGGCCGGCGAACACCTCGCGCGCATCGGCCATCTGCGGCACCCACTTGGGCGAGACGAACGCGGAGACCTCGATGACCTGATGCCCGGCCGACGCGAGCGCGTCCACAAACGCGATCTTGGCACCCGTGGGGATCGTGGCCTTCTCGTTCTGCAGGCCGTCGCGCGGCCCCACCTCGACGAGCGTGACGCGCGCCGGCCGCGCCACTACTCGAACTCCAGCAGGTTGACGCCGGGCTGGACCAGTTGACCGGCCTGGCAGGCAATCGACTTGACGACACCGTCGCGTGGCGCGCGGATCGGCAGCTCCATCTTCATGGCCTCCAGCACGAGCAGCGTGTCGCCCTTGGCCACCGTTGCGCCCGGCTCGACGAGGATCTTCACGACGGTCGCCGGCATGGGCGCGGCCGTCGAATCGTGGCCGCCGCTCTTCGTGCGCCGGCGGGCCGACGTGGCCGGCGTGGTGTCGACCACCGCCACCCGGCCATTCACCGAGACCCACCGCGCGTCGGCCGGTCCCGCGACCGCCACCGTCCAGCGTCGATCGCCGCTCGTGACGCGGTAGATGCCGGACGAGACCCGCGTCACCACATACGCCGCGTCCGCGATCTCCACCTGCCCGTCAGGTCCGATCGTGACCCGCGTCGTCGTCTCCTCGAGCCGAATCTCCATCGTCGTCACGGTCAGCCTCGCCAGCCCGTCAGTGTCGTGAAGGGATCCAGGGGGCTCACAGTGCCCGAGGTGCCCGGGGTGCCCACGGTGCCCATCGTGCCCAGGGTGCCGTGCATGGACACCGCGGCGAACGCGGCGTCGGGAAGGCCGCCCTCGGCCGCCTCGCGGGCGATGTCCGCGCCGTTGACGTCGAGGAACCCGGTGTCGATGGTCGCCTCCGCGAACCGCTCGTGCCGCAGGATGGCCAGCAGGAACGGGATGTTGGTGCGGATGCCGAGCACGGGGTACTCCTGCAGCGCGGCGATGGCGCGGGCGCGGGCGCGCTCGCGCGTCTCGCCCCACACGATCAGCTTGGCGAGCATCGGGTCGTAATAGACGGAGACCTCACCGCCTTCCACCACGCCAGAGTCGACGCGGATGCCAGGGCCCTGCGGCTCGCGGTAGAGCAGCAGCGGGCCGGCTTGCGGCAGGAACGCCTGCGCGGGATCCTCGGCGTAGATGCGGCACTCGATGGCGTGACCGCGCTGCGTGAGATCGGCCTGGGACCACGGCAGGGGCGCGCCCCCGGCCACGAGGATCTGCGCGTGCACGAGGTCGACGCCCACGACGCACTCGGTCACGGGATGCTCGACCTGCAGCCGCGTGTTCATCTCGAGGAAGTAGAACCGCGCGTCGGCGCCCTCGCCGTCGAGCAGGAACTCCACGGTGCCGGCGTTGCGGTAGCCGGCGGCCCGCGCGGCCGCCACCGCCGCGGCGCCCATCTGCTCGCGCAGGGCGGGGGTGAGCACCGGGCAGGGGCTCTCCTCGATCGTCTTCTGGTGGCGGCGCTGGACGGAGCACTCCCGCTCGAAGAGGTGCACGGCGTGGCCGTGGGCGTCAGCGAAGACCTGGATCTCGACGTGCCGCGGACGCTCGACCAGCCGCTCCACGTAGATCGTCCCGTCGCCAAAGGCGGCCAGCGCCTCGCGACGGGCCGCCTGCAGCGCGTCACCGAGGCCGGCGGTCTCGCGCACCACCTTCATGCCGATCCCGCCGCCCCCGGCCGAGGGCTTGATCAGGACGGGGAAGCCGATGCGTTCGGCCGCGGCGGCGAGCGACGCGTCGGACTGGTCCTCCGGGGCCTCGCCGGGCACGACGGGCACGCCGGCCTCCTGCATGATGGCCCGCGCGCCGATCTTCGAGCCCATGCGTTCGATCGCGTCCGCCGGCGGGCCGACGAAGATCAGGCCGGCCTCTTCCACCGCACGCGCAAAGCGCGCGCGCTCCGAGAGGAAGCCGTACCCGGGGTGGACCGCATCGGCGCCGCTCACACGCGCCGCGTCGAGCAGGGCGGGGATATTGAGGTAGCTTTCGGCCGGCGGCGCAGGCCCGAGGCGCACGGCATGATCGGCGGCCAGCACGTGCGGCGCCGCCTGGTCGGCGTCGGAGTAGACCGCGACCGTCTCCACGCCCAGCTCACGGCAGGCGCGGATGATGCGCAGCGCGATCTCGCCGCGATTCGCGATGAGGACACGTGAAATCACGGTTCGATCACCCAGCCCGGCTTCTGCTTCTGCAGGAAGGCCCGCAGGCCGTCCTGTCCCTCGGGGGAGACGCGCTGCGCCGCGATGGCCTCGGCGGTGATCGCCATGGCGTCGGTGGGATGGTGGCCCCACACCTTCGGGATGAGCGCCTTGGCCGCGGCCACCCCCGTCGGCGCCGCGCTCAGGATCTCGGTGACATAGCGGGCCACGGCGTCGTCGAGTTCGGCGGCCGGCACCACCGCATGCGCCAGCCCGATCTCCTGCGCCCGCGCCGCGCCGAAGCGCATCCCCGTGAGGAACAGCTCGCGCGCCGCCGAGGGGCCGATCTTCGGCAGCACGTAGGGCGAGATGACCGCCGGGAGGATGCCGAGCTTGGTCTCGGTGAAGCCGAACAGCGTGTCGTCGGCCGCGACGACGATGTCGCAGATGGCGGCGAGGCCGGCGCCGCCGCCGAGGGCCGCGCCGTGGAGGCGGCCAATGACGGCGGCCGGGACGGTGTTCAACAGGTGGAACATCTCGGCCATGGCGGTCGCGTCCCGCACGTTGTCGGCGTGCGAGTAGTCGACCATCTTCGCCATCCACGACGCGTCGGCGCCGGCGCTGAACACCTTGCCCGCCCCCGCGAGCACGACGGCACGGAGGCCCGGGTCGTCATGCGCCGCGCGCGCCCAGGCCGTGAGCTCGGCGATGACGTGCTCGTTGAAGGCGTTGCGCACGTCGGGCCGGTTGAGCGTGAGGTGCTCGACCGGGCCGTCGCGGCGAATGGTCAGGAACTGGTAGGGCATGGCGGTGGACGGTGAACGGTGGACGGTGGACGGTGCCTACATCCGGAAGACGCCGTACTTCGGCGGCGGGATGGGAGCATTGAAGGCGGCCGACAATCCGAGCGCAAGCGCCTGCCGCGTCTCGGCCGGGTCGAGGATGCCGTCATCCCAGAGCCGTGCGGTCGAGTAGTAGGGCGAGCCCTCCGTGTCGTACTTCTCGAGGATGGGGGTGCGGATGGCGGCCTCCTCCTCGGCGGAGAAGTCCTTGCCGGCGCGTGCGAGCTGGTCGCGCTTGACGGTCGTCAGCACGCCGGCCGCCTGCTCGCCGCCCATGACGGAGATGCGCGCGTTCGGCCACATCCAGAGGAACCGGGGCTCGTAGGCGCGGCCGCACATGCCGTAGTTGCCCGCGCCGAACGATCCCCCGATGAGCACCGTGAACTTCGGCACGACCGAGTTGGCGACGGCATGCACCATCTTGGCGCCGTCCTTCGCGATGCCGCCCCGTTCGTACTGCTTGCCCACCATGAAGCCGGTGATGTTCTGCAGGAAGACCAGCGGGATGCCGCGCAGGTTGCAGAGCTCGATGAAGTGCGTGGTCTTGAGGGCCGACTCCGAGAAGAGGACGCCGTTGTTCGCGATGATGCCCACGAGCATCCCGTGCAGCCGCGCGAACCCGCAGATGATCGTCGTCGCGTAGCGCTCCTTGAACTCCTCGAAGCGCGACCCGTCGACGATGCGCGCGATGATTTCGCGGACGTCGTAGGGCTGGCGGATGTCGGCGTTGACGATGCCGTAGATCTCGGCCGGGTCGTACGCGGGCGCCTCCGGCGTCGTGACGTCGCCGGGGATCGTCTTCCGCGTGTTGAGCGTCGAGACGATCGTCCGCGCCTGGAGCAGCGCATGCTCGTCGTCTTCCGCGAAGTAGTCCGCCACGCCCGACAGCCGCGTGTGCACGTCGGCGCCGCCCAGCTCCTCGGCGGTCACCTCTTCGCCGGTGGCCGCCTTCACGAGCGGCGGGCCGCCGAGGAAGATCGTGCCGGTGCCCTTCACGATGATGGCCTCGTCGGACATCGCCGGGACGTAGGCGCCGCCGGCCGTGCACGATCCCATCACCACCGCAATCTGGGGCAGGCCCTCCGCCGACATGCGCGCCTGATTGAAGAAGATGCGCCCGAAGTGATCGCGATCGGGGAAGACCTCGGCCTGGAGGGGCAGGAACGCGCCGCCGGAATCCACGAGGTAGACCGAGGGCAGCCGGTTCTGGAGCGCGACCTCCTGCGCCCGCACGTGCTTCTTCACGGTGAGCGGGTAGTAGGTGCCGCCTTTCACCGTGGCGTCGTTGGCGACGATCATCACCTCGCGGCCCGACACGCGGCCGATGCCGGTGACGACGCCGGCCGACGGCGCGTCGTTGCCGTACATGCCCCAGGCGGCGAGGGCCGAGAGTTCGAGGAACGGCGAACCGGGGTCGAGCAGCTTCTCGATGCGTTCACGGACGGGCAGCTTGCCCTGCTCGCGATGACGCTCGACGTAGCGCGGGCCGCCGCCCTGCTTCACGAGCGCGAGGCGCTCGCGGTACTCCGCCACGAGTCCGGCCAGCCGCGCATGGTTGGCCTTGAACTCGGGGCTGTTGGGACGGATATGGGATTCGATCATTCAGGGTGCTCAAGGTGCTCAAGGTGCTCAGGGTGCTCAGGGTGCCCAGGGTGCCCAAGGTGCCCAAGGTGCCCAAGGTGCCCAGGGTGCCCAGGGTGCTCAGGGTGCTCAGGGTGCTCAGGGTGCCCAAGGTGCCCAAGGTGCCCAGAGTGCCCAGGGTGCTCAGGGTGCTCAGGGTGCCCACGGTGCCCTAGGTGCCCAAGGTGCCCAAGGTGCCCATGGTGCCCAAGGTGCCCAAGGTGCTCAGGGTGCTCAGGGTGCTCAGGGTGTCCAAGGTGCCCAGGGTGCCCAAGGTGCTGGGCGTGGATGTTCGAGTGGGTTGCCGTGGTCAGGCACTCAGTGTCAATAATCCCGGCAGGCAGCCGCACCCCGGGCACTCCGGTCACCCTGGGCACTCCGGGCACCCTGGGCACTCCGGGCACCCCGGGCACCCTGAGCACCCTGAGCACCCTGAGCACCGAGGGCACCTTGAGCACCCCTGGCCTGTCTTCACCACCCACAGCAGTCCGTCTTGAACCGGCAGTTCGGGCAGCGCCAGACCGCGTGCATGCGGTACATCTCGGCGCCGCAGCGCTCGCAGAGCGTCTTCTCATCGCTCGTGGCCACGATCTCGCGCCGGAGCGCCGACACAATCGGGGTGATCGTCACCTTGCGCGGCGGTGTCTCCATCAGGCCGCATTATAACGTGCGGGTGCGCCTTCGCGGATGACTTGAAACAGGACGCCCGCTCCATCTCTGTATTGAATTCATTCGATTTGATACAGTCCTGTACGGGAGGGGTTGACGTGCCGCAGCCTGCCAGGCGCCGGCGCCGGGTGCTCGTGATCGACGATGAGCCGATGGTGACCGAGTGGCTGAGGATGGTCATCGAGCAGCTGCCCGGGCCGCCCGGCTACGAAGTGCGTGCGGCCGGGATCGGGGCGCGCGGCGAGGAGCTGTACGAGTCCTGGCGTCCGGACGTGGTGCTCCTCGACCTGCTGCTCCCCGACATCGACGGCATCGCCCTCCTCAAGCGGCTCAAGGCCATCGATCCCGCCCCCGAGGTCATCGTCGTCAGCGGCCAGGGGTCGGTGAAGCGGGCGCTCGAGGCGGGGCGGGAGGGCGCCTTCTACTTCATCGAGAAGTCGGACCTCGATCCGGGCGGGCTGGTGCCGATCGTGGAGCGGGCGGCGCTGCTGCAGGAGGAACGCCACCAGCACGAGCAGCTGCGCGACCGTGTGCGCAACCAGTACGCCTTCTCGAACATCATCGGGAAGAGCAAGCCGATGCGCGACCTGTTCGAGCTCATCGAGGCGGTGGCCGCCAGCGACGCGAACATCCTGATCTTGGGCGAGAACGGCACGGGCAAGGAGCTGATCGCCAATGCCGTGCACTACCGGAGCACGCGCGCCAAGGGGCCGTTCATCAAGATCAACTGCGCGGCGTTGCCGAAGGACCTGATTGAATCCGAGCTCTTCGGCTACAAGAAGGGCGCGTTCACCGGGGCGACGGCCGACAAGGTGGGGTTGCTCGAGCTGGCGGAGGGCGGCTCGCTGATGCTCGACGAGATCGGCGAGATGCCGCCGATCCTGCAGACCAAGCTCCTGCGCGTGCTGCAGGAGCGCGAGTACCGGCCCATCGGGAGCGACCGCCTGGTGTCGGTCAACTTCCGGCTGATCTGCGCGACCAACGTCGATCTCGAGACCGCGCTCAAGGACGGCCGGCTCCGGGAGGACCTCTACTTCCGGATCAACACCATCACCATGCGCGTGCCGCCGCTGCGCGAGCGCACCGAGGACATCCCGCTGCTGTGCTCGTGGTTCATCGACAAGTACAACAAGCGCTATCAGAAACAGCTTCGGGGAATCGCGCCGTCGGCGTACCATCTGCTCATCAGGAGTGCATGGCCGGGGAACGTGCGCGAGCTCGAGAACGCCATCGAGCGCGCGGTGCTCGTCGGCAAGGGCCCCGAGATCCAGCCCGCCGACCTGCCGGAGACGCTGCGGGACGAAGCGAGCCAGCAGGAGGCCCTGATTCCGCCGCACCGGACGCTGGCCGAGATCGAGAAGATGACGATCGAGCAGACGCTGCAGCGGACGAACTGGAACAAGCAGGAGGCGGCGCAGCGGCTCGGGCTGTACCGCCCGACGCTCTACAGCAAGATGCGGAAGCACGAGATTCAGGACCCGCGGCGCACGTAGCGCGCGGGACAGGGGGCGGCATGGACGAACGCGCGAAACTGATGGCCGGATCGTTGCTCGGCGCCGCGGCCGGAGTGGCGGTGAGCTATCTCTTCTTCACCCATCGCGGCCGCGCCCTGCGCGCGGAACTCGAGCCGCTCGTGACCGACCTCGTGCGCGAGGTGAGCCGCGTGCAGGAGGCGGTGCAGCACGTCCGCGACGGACTCGCCGGTGACGGCCCGCCGGAGCCGCGCCCCACCTGGCCGAGGCGGTCGGCCTGAACGTGGCCGAGGCCGCGATCACGCCAGCGACCGTGTCCGCGCGGGTCTGGCGGGAACTGAAGATCCTCGGGCTCGCCGCGTGGCGCGGGTTCCTGGAGATGGTCAACAGCTCCGTGCTGACGCACGCGGCCTCGATCGCGTACTTCTCGCTGCTGTCGCTCTTCCCGTTCCTGCTGCTCCTCCTCTCGGTGCTGCGCTGGTTCACCTCGGACCCGGACGTCCGCACGGCGGTGGTGGGCTTCGTCTTTCAGTACTTCCCGCGCCAGTTCGACTTCATCACCGGCCAGCTCGACGCCTACCAGTCGGACTCGACCTCGCTCGGGATCGGCAGCGCGGTCGCCCTGATCTGGGCCTCGCTCGGCGTGTTCAATGCGGTCAGCTCGGCCGTCAACCACGCCTGGGGCGTGGAACAGCATCGCAACTTCCTGGCCCACCGCCTGATGTCGTTCGTGATGATGCTGTCGACGGGCGTGATCCTGGCAGTGGCGCTGCTCCTCGCCAGCGCGGTGCGGCTGCTGCAGACGCAGCTGTTTGCCCCGCTGCTCGAGGAACTCCCGTGGCTCCTCTGGCTGAGCACCGTCACCGCCAGCTATGCCGCCGCCGGCCTGCTCGTGCTGTGCGTCGCCCTCGTCTTCTACTTCATCCCGAACACCAAGGTCTACTTCCGCGATGTCTGGCCGGGCGCCCTGCTCACGGGGCTGCTCTGGCAGGCGGCGCTGTCGGCGTTCTCCTGGTACGCCGCCGACCTGGCCCGGTGGAGCATCCACGGCTCCATCGCGGCCGTCGTGGTGTTCCTGCTGTGGGTCTACGTGTGCGCCGCGATCCTGATCTACGGCGTCGAGGTCACCGCCAGCTACGCGCGGCTCAAGGCCGCCACCGAACGCCATCCGGAGCTCGTCAAGGACACGCTCTGACTCGGACGCTCCGAGTATGATCGTGGGAATGCCCAATCGTCTCGCCGCCGAGCAGAGTCCGTACCTGCTGCAGCACGCGCACAATCCCGTCGACTGGTATCCGTGGGGAGAGGAGGCGTTCGCACGCGCGCGCGCCGAGGACAAGCCCATCTTCCTCTCGATCGGCTACTCCACGTGCCACTGGTGCCACGTGATGGAGCACGAGTCGTTCGAGAGCCCGGCGATCGCCGGCCGGCTCAATCGCGACTTCGTGTCGATCAAGGTGGACCGCGAGGAGCGCCCGGACGTCGACCGCGTCTACATGACGTTCGTGCAGGCCACGACGGGTGCGGGCGGCTGGCCGATGAGCGTCTTCCTCACGCCGGACCTGCAGCCGTTCTTCAGCGGGACGTACTTCCCGCCGACGGCCCAGTTCGGACGCCCCGGCTTCGATGACGTGCTCGAGGAGCTGGCGCGTGCCTGGCGCGAGGAGCGCGAGCGCGTCCTCCGCTCCGCCACCCACATCGTCGAGCGCCTGGTGGCGTCGAACCGGTCGCGTGCGGCGGAAGAGGCCCCGAACGCCCTGGCCCTCGTGGCGGGGGCGGAGCACTTCGCGCGCGCCTTCGATGCGCGCCGGGGCGGGTTCGGGGACGCGCCGAAGTTCCCCCGGCCGAGCGAGCTGCTGTTCCTGCTGCGGGAACACGCGCGCACGGGGCAGGACCTGCCGCGTGACATCGTGCTGCACACCCTGCGGGCCATGGCGCTTGGCGGGATGCGCGACCACATCGGCGGCGGCTTCCATCGCTACTCAGTGGACGGCAACTGGCGCGTCCCGCACTTCGAGAAGATGCTGTACGACCAGGCGCAGATCGTGCTGGCCTGCCTCGAGGCGGCGCAGGTGACGGCGGATCCGTTCTACGCGCAGATCGCCGAAGACACCCTCCAGTACGTCGAGCGGGAGCTGACCGACCGCGCCGGGGGCTTCCACTCGGCAGAGGACGCCGACAGCGTGCCGCCCGAGCAGGCGGCGACGCCCGGCGCGCGGAAGATGGAGGGCGCGTTCTACATCTGGCGGCAGGACGAGCTCCGGGCCGCGCTCGGCGACGACAGCGAGGTCTTCGAGCGGCGGTTCGGCGTGCTGCCCGACGGCAATGCGCCGTTCGACCCGCACAGCGAGTTCACGGGACGCAATCTGCTCTACACCGCGCGCTCGCTGTCGGACATCGCCGGCGACACGGGCCTGGCCCCCGCCGAGGTCGCCGACGCCCTGCTGCGCGCCCGTCGGCGCCTCTTCGACGTCCGCGCGGCGCGGCCGCGCCCGTCCCTCGACGACAAGGTGCTGACGGCGTGGAACGGCCTGATGATCGCCGCCTGCGCGCGGGCGGCGCGTGTGCTCGACGACGGCGCCATCCTGGGGCAGGAGGTCGGCGACGATCCCGGAGCCCGGCATCTCATCGCCGCGCGCCGCGCGGCCACGTTCCTGCGTGAGACGATGTGGGACGGCACGCGGCTGCTCCGGCGGTATCGCGGTGGCGACGCGGCCATCGAGGGGTACGCCGAGGACTACGCGTACCTCATCTGGGGCCTGCTCGAATTAGTGCAGGCGGACGGGGACCCGGCCTGGCTCGCCTGGGCCCAGGTGCTGCAGGCACGGATGGACGCGCGCTTCTGGGACGACGAGGGCGGGGCGTGGTTCAGCACGACGGGCGATGACCCGTCGGTTCTCCTCCGCATGAAGGAGGACTACGATGGCGCCGAGCCCGCCCCGAGTTCCGTGGCGGTGATGAACCTCGTGATGCTGGCACACCTGTCGGGCGGCGCGCCGGAGCGTGCCCGGGCCGAGCGCGCCCTGACGTCGTTCGGCGCCCGGCTGCGCGAGCAGGCGCGCGGCGTTCCGATGATGCTGGCGTCGCTCGGGGCATGGCTGGCGCCCTGGCGTCAGACCGTGGTCGTCGGCCCCCGGGCCGACGCGCGTACGCGGGCGCTGCTCGCGGCCGCCAACCGGCGCTACACGCCCTACGGCGTCGTGCTGCCGGTCGAGCCGGGGCCGCAGCAGGCCGCCCTGGCGGAGCTGATGCCGTGGATCGGCGCGATGACGATGGTGGACGGCGCCCCGGCGGCGTACGTGTGCCGCAACTTCACATGCGAGCGGCCGGTCACGACGCCCGACGCACTCTGAATTTCGCATGCACTCTGAACCCGGGAACGAGGCGAGCGACTGATGGCGATAGTAACGACGATCAGCGAGCGGGACGGCAGCTGGATCCGCATCGTGATGAATGCCCCGAAGGGCAACCTGCTTTCGGTCGAGATGGTGCGCGCCCTGCGCGCGGCCGTCGCGGCCCACGCCGGCGCACGCGGGCTGAAGTGGCTCACCATCGAGGGCGCGGGCGACGAGTTCAGCTACGGCGCCAAGATCCAGGAGCACCTGCCGGAACCGATGCAGACGGTGCTGCCCGAATCGCACGGCCTGTTCCGCGACCTGCTGGCGTGCCCGGTGAGCACGGCCGCCCTCGTCAACGGCCGCTGCCTCGGCGGCGGGTTCGAACTGGCGCTGTCGTGCGACGACGTGATTGCGTCGGCCGACGCGGTGTTCGGCCTGCCCGAGATCGCGCTGGCGGCGTTCCCGCCCGCGGCGGCGGCCCTGCTGCCGGGCCGCGTCGGGGCGTCACGGGCCTCGCGCGCGGTGTTGACCGGGGACCCGATGGGAGCGCGCTACTGGCATGAGGCGGGACTCGTGTCGATCGTCGCGCCGCAGGCGACCGTCCTCGAGGCGGCGGGCGACTGGTTCGACCGGCACCTGGCGCCGCGCTCGGCCGTGGGCCTGCGCTACGCCGTGGAGGCCTCGCGGCTCGTGCTGCGCGCGCAGGTCGAGCCCGCGCTCGATCGGGCCGAACGGATCTACCTGAACGGCCTGCTCAAGACGAAGGACGCCGTGGAGGGCATCCAGGCGTGGATCGAGAAGCGTGCGCCGGTGTGGACGGGCGAGTAGCCCCCGCGCGCGATCACGGCTTGCCCCCTCGCGCGGGGCTGGTGTATCCTGCGACACCCGGCGCGCGGTGACGTGCGCCGGCTTCAAGGACCCCACGCCGATGCGCATGCATGCCCCCCTGCTCGGAGTGACCGCGACGCCTGTCGCGGCCGGTGTGGCGCCGTGTGCGCGCGTCCCGTTCCTCTGACCGTGCACGGCCGGCCTGACGCCGGCTGACGGCCCCCACCGCCCACTCCCTCTCCTCGTCAACGAATCGTGCTGCGCGCGTCCCGGGACCGGGCGCCCTGCGGCCAGTGGTGTCAGGTCCCGTGACGGCCGGTGCGGCTGCCGCGCCCCGTGCGCGACGGCCCCGGCCGTGGATCGGCGTGTGATCATGAGTACGGTGCGGGAACAAACAGTGGCGGCGCCACCGGGCGCGTCGGTGGCCGCGGTCCCCGCGTGGCGCATCGTGGTGGATGCGCTCCGCGGCGTCGAGCACGACTACACGGCGGGCAGCGTCCGACGCGCGGTGGTGCTGCTGGCGATCCCGATGGTGATGGAGATGGCGATGGAGTCCATCTTCGCCGTCGTGGACGTCTTCTGGGTGTCGCGGCTTGGGGCCGACGCCGTGGCGACCGTCGGACTCACCGAGGCGATGCTGGCGATCGTCTACACGGTGGCGCTCGCGCTCGGGATCGGCGCGACGGCGGTCGTGGCGCGCCGCATCGGCGAACGCGACGAGGCGGGCGCGGCGGAGGCGGCGGCGCAGGCGTTGCTGCTCGGGCTGATCGTCGCGGCCTCGATCGGCGTCGTGGGGGCCTGGCAGACCGAGCGGCTGCTGGGGCTGATGGGCGCGACGCCGTCGATGATCGAAAGCTCCTCCGGCTACGCGCGGATCATGTTCGGCGGCAACTTGACGGTGACGCTGCTGTTCCTGATCAATGCGATCTACCGGGGCGCCGGGAACGCGGCGATCGCGATGCGGATGCTGTGGCTGGCCAACGCCATCAACCTCGTGCTCGATCCGCTGCTGATCTTCGGCGTGGGTCCATTGCCAGAGCTCGGCGTGACCGGCGCGGCCGTCGCAACGAACATCGGACGCGGCACGGCGGTCGTGGTCCAGCTCGCGGTGCTGATGTCGGGATCGGCCCGCATTCGCGTACGCTGGGTCCACCTCCGGCTGATGCCGGCCGTGATGTGGACGGTGTGCCGGCTGTCGGCGACCGGCTTCCTGCAGATCCTGATCGACACGTCGAGCTGGATCGGCCTCGTGCGCGTCGTCGCCTCGTTCGGGAGCGAGGCGATGGCGGGCTACACGATCGGGATCCGGATGGTGATGTTCGCGATTCTGCCCGCCTGGGGCCTGAGCAACGCGGCCGCCACGATGGTGGGACAGGCGCTCGGGGCGGGGAAGCCCGATCGCGCCGAGGAGGCCGTGTGGACGGCGGGACGCCTGACGATGTACCTGCTCGGCGGCATCGGGGTGGTGTTCATCGTCTTCGCCCCGCAGATCGCCGGCGTCTTCACGCCCGACCCCGTCATCGTCGGCCACGCCGTCACGTGCCTGCGCATCGTCAGCTCAGGGTTCCTGTTCTTCGCCTACGGGCTCGTGCTGACGCAGGCGTTCAACGGCGCCGGCGATCCGTGGACGCCGACGTGGCTGAACTTCGGCTGCTTCTGGCTGTGGCAGATCCCGCTGGCGTGGCTGCTGGCGCTCGAGCTGGGCTGGGGGCCGTCCGGGGTCTACTGGGCCATCACGATCGCGTTCTCGACCTTCGCCGTCGTCAGTGCGATCGTCTTCCGGCGCGGCGGGTGGAAGCAGAAGCAGGTCTGAAGTGAATGGCGGGAGTGGGTAGTGGGTGGTGGGTAGTGGGTAGTGGGTAGTGGGTAGTGGGTAGTGGGTAGTGGGGGGGGCGGGGCGCAGGATGCAGAGTGCAAAATGACAGAAGGCAAACGGCGTAGTGGGGTGGCCGAAAGCCGAAAGCCGAAAGCCGAAAGCTGATAGCCGAGAGCCGAGAGCCGAGAGAGAGCGATGACATGAGCGAACGGGCGCAACTGCTGGCGATGCTGGACGAGGCCTACGACACGCGGTCGTGGCATGGCACGAACCTGCGCGGGTCGATTCGCGGGATGACGCCCGCGATCGCCGCGCGGCGTCCCGGCCCCGGCCGCCACAATATCTGGGAACTGGTCGTGCACGCCGCGTACTGGAAGTACGCGGTGCGCCGGCGGCTGGCCGGCGAGAAGCGCGGGTCGTTTCCGCTGACCGGCAGCAACTTCTGGCCCCGTCCGGGCATGACGCGTGAGGCGGACTGGGCCACGCTCTGGCGGCGCGACGTGCGCCTGCTGGCCGAGATGCATCGGGAACTGCGCGCGGTGGTCGAGGCGTTCCCCGCGGCGACGCTGGGCCGGACCCCGCCGGGGGGCGGCTTCACGTGGGGCGCGATGATCCGCGGCGTGGCCGCGCACGACCTGTATCACGCGGGCCAGATTCAGGCGATCAAGCGCCTGGTGACTTCGACGGGACGGGCGCGTCGAGCGTCCCTCTGACGACCCGTTCGAGGGCGTCGGCCGTGAACGGCTTGTGCAGGAAGGGCATGCCCGGGGACATCTCCTGCTGGTGCGTGTCGCCCTGCGCGTACCCGGACATGTAGGCGATCCTGAGCGCGGGCTGACGGGCGAGGATCTGCCGGCTCAGCTCGGGGCCGCCGGTGCCTGGCATGACGAGATCCGTCAGGAGGAGGTCGATCGCGCCATGCGCGCCGGCCATGGCCAGCGCGTCTTCCGCATTCGCGGCGGTCAGCACGGTGTACCCGCGGCGCGCGAGCAGCGTGCGGACGAGTTCGCGAAGCGGCTCGGCGTCGTCGACGACGAGCACCGTCTCCGTGCCCAGCCGCGCGGTCGCGGCCGTCGCCGTGCGCTCGTACGGCGTGACGTTTACCGTGGCGCGGGGAAGGTAGACCGTGAATGACGTGCCGCGGCCGGGTTCGCTGTCGACGTGGACGCTCCCCCCACTCTGCACGGCGATGCCGTGGACGGTGGCCAGGCCGAGCCCGGTGCCTTCGCCGGGGGGCTTGGTGGTGAAGAACGGCTCGAAGACGCGCGCCAGCGCGTCCGGGGGGATGCCGATGCCGGTGTCGCTGACCGTGAGCGAGACGTACGCGCCAGGGGTCAGCGGGTAGTGCGTGCGTGTGTCGCGCTCGTCGAGGGTCACGTTGGCCGTCCGGAGCGTCAGGGTGCCCCCCCGAGGCATCGCGTCCCGGGCATTCACGGAGAGATTCAGGATCACCTGTTCGATCTGATTGCGGTCGGCGAGGACGGATGCCAGTGCGGGTTCGAGGTCCAGCACGATCGTCACGTCCTCGCGGATGAGCCGGGCCAGCATGGGATGCAGGTCGGCGACCACCGCGTTGAGGCCGGTCACGGCGGGTGCGACGACCTGCTGGCGGCTGAACGTGAGCAACTGCCGCGTGAGGGCGGCGGCGCTCGTCCCCGCCCGGAGAATCTCGGTGGCGTGCGTCCGGCACGGGTGTTCCGCCGTGAGGTCCTCCAGCAACAGCTCCGCGTAGATCAGGACGACGGTCAGGAGGTTGTTGAAGTCGTGTGCGATGCCACCGGCGAGCTGGCCGATCGCGTCCATCTTCTGCGCCTGGCGGTAGCGCTCCTCGAGGACGCGACGGTCGGTCACGTCGGTACCTGAGCTGAGGGTGCCGCAGAGGCGTCCCTGACCGTCGCGCAACACGGTGTTGTGCCACTCGATGAGGCGCTCGTCGCCGGCGCCGGTCAGGACCGGATTCTCGGCGATGGGTCGCACACCCGCCAGCAGATCGGGGTAGCCCTCGCGGAAGGCCTCGTGCAGGTGCGCCGGCAGGCACGTCGAGACCCAGTCGTGCCCGAGCAGGGCGCCGGCCGGCCGGCCGAGCACGGTGCAGGCATGCCGGTTGACGAGCGTGATCCGGGCCTCGGCATCCAGGGCCAGCAGCATGACCTCGGCCGTGTCCAGGTAGTTCTGCGTCCGATCGCGCTCCTGACGCAGGGCCGTCTCGGCCTGCCGGCGTTCGATGACCTCCTCCTCGAGCTGGTAGACACGGCCCACCTGGCCCGCCAGTGCCAGCATGAGTTCCTCATCGTCCTCGGTGAACGTTTGTCCATCGTTGCCGACCAGGCAGATCCAGCCGTACGCATGGGAGGAGGAGGTGATCGGCGCCGCCAGATAGGCATGCACGGGCGGGTGACCCGCGGCGGGCGTCAGGCAGGCGGGATTGCCGTCAGCACTGTTGCCACGCAGTGTGCGCCGCTCGGCGATCGCCGTGCGGAGCGGCCCCGCCACCTCGTCGCCGGCCTTGATCCACGGCGCCTGGCCGAGCCCGCAGGTGACGAACCGGCGCACCGTGTGGGCCTGTTGATCGAGGATGCCGAGCGTGACATAGGTGGCGCCGAACAGATCGTGGACCGAGGCGCACACATCGGCGAGCCTCCTCTGCGGATCCCGGTCCGACGCGAAGTCCAGTCCGATGTTGACGAGCGCGCGCAGCCGCGCGTTGTCGGCCCGGAGGTCGTCGGCCTTGCCGGCGAGCCTGGCCGTGAGCAGGCGGAGGTGTTCGTGATCGGACCAGGCCGCCGGCGGCGCCGGGTCGGCCGGGGGCGGCCGGTCCGGGGCGCCGGTGAGCACCCGGCCGATGATCTCGAGCAACGTGGCGGGCAGGGCGGGTTTGGTGAGCACCGCGGCGACCCCGACCGACATGGCGAGGGTGCGCGCCTCGCGCGCGCCGTAGTTCGCCGTGTAGAACAGCACGGGAATGTGGGCGGTTGCCGGGTCGAGCCGCAGGTGGCGGACGAACTCGTAGCCGTCCATCACCGGCATGAGCACGTCGGTGATGACCAGATCCGGGCGCTCGGTTCCCACGGCGGCCAGGCCCTCCCGGCCATTGACCGCTTCGAGCGTGCGATGCCCGTGCTGGCGCAGGAGGTTGGCCAGAAACGTCCGGTTGGCCGGCACGTCGTCGACGATCAGGATGGTGGCGATGCCCGATTCCCCGCTGGGCGTGCGTGCACCCGGGGGTCTGCACACAGCTCCCCCGTACAGTTGCACGTGGCGGCCCGCCACACTGTGCTGAACTGCACAACGCGACGGTGGGGTGCGGATTCAGGGGCCGCGGCGCTCAGCGCGCCTCGTCCACCATCGCCTTGGTCGCCGTCTCCACTTCCTGCGCGACGATGGCGAGTGCGGGATCCGCAGACAGGGCCCCGAGCATCGCGGCCGGTGAGATCAAACCGAGCCGTGTCTTCCCGTGCTCGGTGAAGACCGAGATGCGGCAGGGGAGCGCCATGTTGAGGCGCATGTCCGCCGCCAGGACCTTGGCCGCCTGTGCGGGGTTGCAGACCTCGAGGATGTGACACTCCTCGCCGAAGTCCACGCCCTTGCCGCGCAGCGTGGCGCCGAGGTCATGGACATGAAGGACGCCGAACTTGTGCCGCGCAACCGCGTCCTGCAAGTCCGCGGACGCCTGTGAGAAGGGCTTGTCGCTTTCGACGATGTAATACATGGGAATGCCTCGTGGGGCTGTCAGCGACCAGCTCTCGGCTTTCGGCTTTCAGCTTTCGGCGTTCAGCCTTCAGCTTGTGTCGAGCAGTGGCCGATCGCCGATCGCTGATCGCTGATTGCTGATTGCTGATTGCTGATTGCTGATAGCCGATAGCTGGTAGCCGATAGCCGATAGCCGATCCCCGTCGACGATGTGGTGCCGGGGGTGGGGGTCGAACCCACACGGCCCTTGCGGGCCTCGGGATTTTAAGTCCCGTGCGTCTGCCAGTTTCGCCACCCCGGCCCAGCCACCATTTGACCACGACGAACACAGTGAAAAACGTCCTTTGTGTGGACCTTCGTGTCCTTCGTGTCCTTCCCGCCTCCGCTCGCAGATAACGCACTGGCGAGCTACGGCGAGGTCTCGCCGTAGCGGCCTTCGGCCGCGGAGGCGGACGTGTTTGTGCGCACGTCAGGACAGATGCTCCGCCCGCCACCGCTCCACGCGCGGATCCATCACGCGGTGCCAGAGCGGCGGCAGCAGCGCGAGGATGAACATCGTGCCGTAGCCGGCCGGAAGCTGCGGCGCGCGATGCTCGGCCCGGAGCGCCGGATAACGGCGGCTGGCCGTGCCGTGGTGGTCGGCGTGGCGCGCCAGGTTGATCAACAGCCAGTTGCTCAGGCGGTAGTGCGAGTCCCACGAGTGCCACGGCGCCACCGGCTCGGGCTTGCCCGGCGCGATCTCCCGGCGCTCCAGGCCGTAATGCTCGATGTAGTTGATCACCTCGAGCTGCGTGGCCGCAAGGAACGCCTGTCCCGCCATGAAGGCCGCCGCCCACGGACCGAGCCACCCCCAGATGCCGCCGTACATCGTCATCTGGACGATGCCGTAGCGCCAGAACCGGTTGGCCGGGTGCCACACCGGGCGGCCGCGCCGTGCCTGGCGCTCGCGCTCGATCCGCCACGCACTCACGAGGCTGCCGGCCAGCGTGCGGGGGATGAAGCGAAACAGCGGCTCGCCGAACCGCGCCGTGGCCGGGTCCTGGCGCGTGGCGACGTGCCGGTGGTGCCCGAAGACGTGCTCGATCGCGAAGTGCGGGTAGCTGACCGTCGCAAGCAGGACATCGCCGAGCGCACGCTCCCACGCGGACGTGCGGTGGATGAGCTCGTGCGCGTACGTGATGCCGATACTGCCGGTGCAGGCCGTGATCCCGAGCATCAACCCGATCGACTCGACCCAGGTCAACGTGCCCGACGAGATCCGCCACAGGGCCCACCCGACAACCGCGACCTGGACGGGAACCCACAGCCACGTCACCAGCCGGAAGGCGATCGACTGCTCGACCGACGGGTCCGCATCGTGCTCGTTGAGACCCACGAGCGTATCGACAATCGGCACCCCGATGAAGATCACCACCACCGGCACGAACGTCCACGCCCCGCCGAGCGCGGTCATCCACACCACGAGCGGTGGAAGGAGGAAGCCGAGGGCGTACGGCAGGGCGGACACGCCATCAGGGTGCCACAGGTGGCTCGGGGCGAGAAGAGGTGCCGGGGTGCCGGAGTGCCGAGGTGCCGAAGTGCCGAAGTGCCTTGAGTGACTAGACGGCGTACAGGTCCCAGGCCTCGCCGACCGGGCCGACCGGGCGGGCGCCACGGTCTTCGAACTCGATGGCCGATCCGGCCAGCAGGTCGCGCAGGGTGCGTGACGCCACCACCTCGCCGGGACGCGCATGGTGCGCCACGGGGCTGGCGATCGTCACGGCGAGGCCGGTCACGTGGCCTCCGGCGACGGTGCATTCGCCGGTGTGGAGCCCGATGCGGCCGGCGCGGCCGGCGCGGGCCAGGTGGGCCGCGACCGTGCGCGCGCAGGCGATGGCGCGGCCCGGGCCATCGAAGATGGCCGTGATCCCCTCGTCGCTCGCGCTGGCATGCGTGCCCCGGCCGCCGCGCAGGAGGCCGAGCAGCGCGTCGTCGTAGACGGCGGCGCCGGGGCCGTCACCGTCGATGACCAGGCGCAGCACGGTGGCCAGCAGGCGTCCGGGCAACGCGCTCGTGGCGGCCTCGCCGGTCAGGAACGCCTCGATCTCGCCGAGGACGCTCTCCTGATCGCCGGCGAACGGCAGGTGATCGTCGCCGTCGAGCTCGACGAATCGGGCGCCGGGAATCTGCTCGGCGACATAGCGCCCCTCCTCCACGAGCAGGCAGCGGTCGCCACGCCGATGGAGGACCAGCGTCGGCACGCGGACGGCCGGGAGCACATGCCGCACATCCACCTCCGCGTTCATGCGGGTGAGGGCGATGGCGGTGCCGGGGCTCGCGCCCATGCGCAGGTAGGTGGCCCACCAGGCCCGGAAGTCGGGGTCGTTGACGCGCGAGGGCGCGCGCGTGTCGAGGCCGACGGGGTCGCCCCAGTGGTCGCGGATCTGCTGGCAGAACGCATCGCGCTCCTCGGGGGTCGGCCCCCACGGGTAGTCGTCGGCGCGGAGGCGGCGGGCGTAGGTGCCGAAGGTCACGAGGGCCCGCGTGCGCTCGGGGTAGGTGGCCGCGAAGAGCGCGCACATCGGGCCGCCCTCCGAGACACCGAGCAGCGCCGCCTCCGTCGAGCCGACGGCCTCGAGCACCGCGCGGACATCGTCCATCCGCTGCTCGAGCGTCGGCAGCGCGGTGACGGGATCCGAGAGGCCCGTGCCGCGCTTGTCGAAGAGGATGAGGCGCGAGAACGACGCGAGCCGGGTGAGGAACGCAGCAAACGACGGCTCGGCCCAGAAGTAGTCGAGGTGCGAAACCCAGCCCATCACGAACACGAGATCGATCGGGCCGTCCCCGACGACCTGGTAGGCGATGTTCACGTCGCCGCTGCGCGCGTAGTGCGTCGCGGGCGGCGTGGCCGCGGGTCGAGACGGGACCGGCGGCGCGGCCACCGTCACGGGCGCGATGAAGCGGTACCCGCGGCGATGGGCGGTCTCGATGAAGGCCGGCTGGGCGGCGTCATCGCCGAGCGCGCGCCGCACGTCGCGGATCGCGACCTTGAGCGCGGCATCGCCGACGAAGGTGCCCGCCCACACCGTCTCGAGCAGCTCCGGCTTCGTCACGAGCCGGCCGGCGCGCTCGAGCAGGCACTGCAGCAGGGCAAAGGCCTTGGGGGGCAGCGGCACCACGGCCCCCTCGCGCTCGAGGCGCGCGTTGGCGACATCCAGACGATAGGCGCCGAACTCGTACGTCATCGCAGGCTGAGCCAGGGGCCCCCGTGGGCTACCAGATCCGGACGCGCGCCTCCGGCGCCACGAACAGCCGGTCGCCCTCCTTGACGTCGAACGCCTGGTAGAAGGCCTCGACGTGCGGCAGGGGCAGGGTCGCGCGGTAGTGCGCGGGCGAGTGCGGCCCGTTCAGCACCTGCTGGCGCAGCGCCTCCTCGCGGTACTTCGCGCGCCAGACCTGCGCCCACCCGGCGAAGAAGCGCTGGTCACCGGTGAGGCCGTCGATGACCGGGGCGGGCTGGGCGCCCAGCGAGAGCGTGTACGCGCGGTGGGCCATCATCAGGCCCGTCAGGTCGCCGATGTTCTCGCCGAGCGTGAGCGCGCCGTTCAGCGGCAGGCCGGGCAGCGGCTCGAACTGGCCGACGTAGTCGACAAGCTTCTGGGCGCGCGCGCGGTACTCCGTGCCATCCGCCTCGGTCCACCAGTCGCGCAGCACGCCGTCGCCGTCGTAGCTGCGGCCCTGGTCGTCGAAGCCGTGGCCCATCTCATGGCCGATCACCGCGCCGATGGCGCCGTAGTTGACCGCATCGTCGGCCGCCAGGTTGAAGAACGGCGGCTGCAGGATGGCGGCGGGGAAGACGATCTCGTTGCGCACGGGGTTGTAGTACGCGTTGACGGTCTGCGGCGTCATGGCCCAGTGCTCGGGGTCGATCGGCTGGCCGACCTGCGAGAGCTGGTACGCGTTCTCGAAGCGCCGGGCGGCCATGATGTTGCCGACGAGATCGCCGGCGGCGACCTCCAGCCCGGAGAAGTCGCGCCACCGGTTCGGGTACCCCACCTTCGGACGGAACTTCGTGAGCTTGTCCTGCGCCGCGGCCTTCGTCTCGGGGCTCATCCATTCGAGGCCGTCGATGCCGCCACGGAAGGCGGTGCGCAGGTGCTCGACGAGCTGGTCCATGCGCGCCTTGGCTTCCGGGGTGAAGTGCTTGTCGACGTAGATCCGGCCGAGCAGCCAGCCGACGTTCGCGTTGATGGCGTTGACGGCCCGCTTCCAGCGGGGCTGGTTCTCCTGCACGCCCTGCAGCGTGCCCTGGTAGAAGTCGAACCGCGCGTCGACGAACGGCGCGCTCAGGTACGGCGCGTAGCTGCCGACGAGCGCGGCCTTCAGGTACGGCTTCCAGCGATCCGCCGGCCACCGCTGCATCAGGGTGCCCAGCATCTTCAGATAGCTCGGCTGATAGACCACCACGGCCGCGACGTCGTCGAGGCCCAGGGGCGTCGTCCAGGCCGTCCAGTCGAAGCCCGGAAACTCCTTCGGCAGATCCGCCACGGCCACCTTGTTGTAGGTGCGGACGGAATCGCGATTCTCGACGTTCGTCCAGTGGCCTTCCGCGAGGGCCGACTCCATCGCGAGGATGTCGCGCGCGGCCGCCTCGGGGGCGTCCTGTCCCGCGAGCGTGAGGATCGTCGTGAGGTACTCGACGTACTTCGCCTTGTACTCATCGAACTTCGGATCGCTGCGGACGTAGTAGTCGCGGTCGGGGAGGCCAAGGCCGCCCTGAAACAGATAGAAGGTGTTGGTGCCGGGCTCGCGCGCATCACCCTCGACGAATCCGGTGATCGGCGCGTTGACGTTGTGCAGGAAGAGGTGCGCCATGTGCCGCGCCACGTCGGCCTTCGTCCGCAGGGCATCGATGGCCGCGAGCTCGGCCTCGAGCGGCTCGAGGCCGCGGGCGTTGGCGCGGGCTTCGTCCATGAACGCCGTGTAGAAGTCGCCGATCTTGCGCGACTCGGACGACCCGCCCGGCGCGGCGGCCTCCTCGACGAGCACGCGCAGCTGTTCCTGGGTGGAGTCGAACAACTCGTTGAACGCCCCGTAGCTCGGCCGGTCGGAAGGAATCTCGGTCTTCGCGAGCCAGCCGCCATTCACGTAGCCCGACAGGTCGTCCTGCGGCCGGATCGCGGTGTCGAAGAGCGCCAGATCGAGCCCCGACACCGGCGCGGGGGGCGCGGGCTCCCGCGAGCAGCCGGCGATCAGGACCACCAACGCGAGGCAGGCAAGGAACGAGCGGGGCATCGTAGACGGCCTCCACGGGGAATGAGGGGTAATCGCGGTCGTTGACGCTGTCTCTGCAGGCACGGTGTGCCACGCTGTCAGGGGCGCGTTGCACGCGCCTGCTCGAGAGCGCACGCACTGCCGATGATATACCGGCGGATTGACAGGACGGTCGAGGTAGAATGCGCCGGGCTGGCACCGACGCGGCCCGGAAGGAAATGCAGTGCAAGGGGACGTAGGCTCGGCGATAGTGGCCCTCGTGGTCGCACTGGTCGCGGCCGTGGCCTGGCTGTTCGTCCGCCACCGGTCGCTCGAGGCGCGGTTGCGGGAGACGGCGCAGGCCCTCGAGAGCCGCACGACGGAGCTCGAGTCCGCCCGGCTCCAGCTCGGCCGCCAGAGCACGGAAGACTCCCTGACCGCCGTGGCCAACCACGAGCAGTTCCTCGGGTTTCTCGAACTCGAGTGGCGCCGCTCGCGGCGCGACGGGTACCCGGTGTCCCTCGTGCTCGTCGATCTCGATGACTTCCGCGCCTACAACCGGCAGTACGGCCGCCGGGCCGGCGACGAGTGCCTGAAGCAGGTCGGCCGCGCGCTCTCGAGCGTCGTGGGCCGCCCCGGCGACCTCGTCGCCCGCTACCACCGCGACGAGTTCGCGTTGACGCTGGCCGGCACCGACAGCCACGGCGCCTTGAGCGTGGCGGAACGCGCGCGCCAGGTCGTCGAGGCGCTCCAGGTGCCGCATGCGCGCGATGCAGGTTCGCCGGTCGTGACGGTGAGTGTGGCGCTCGCCACCGCCGTGCCCGAGCGCGAGTCGGCCTGGGAAGAGCTGGACCTCATCAAGGCGGCGCGCCACGGCCTCCGCGAGGCGCGTCTCGCCGGCGGCAACCGCGTGACCCGCGTCAATCTCGGCGTGGCGGGCCCGCTCGAACTGGCGGGCACCGACCTCCCGCACACGCAGCCGGACGATCGGCCCGGGCACGACTAAGGCCCTCCGGCCCCGGCAGGACACTAGGTAGGAACTACCTCCCGGTCCCCTCGAATCTGCCCACCCGGGCCGTGCGCCCCGGGAGTCCCGGCGTGTCCGCCTGCGTAAGTCCATGAGCGATAGGCGCTTGTCGCCACAGCTCTGCTGTGTGCGGAACTGGCGCGCCGCTTGCTCTCCCACATGGCATGAGATTCATCCAGAGGGAGGTGGTCATGACGAGCCGGCTGGCAGCGGCGATCACGGCGGTCGCGCTTGGCATCGCGTGTGCCGGCAGCCCCGCCGACTCCGAGCCCACGGCGCCCGCCACGGCGGCGTCCGCCACGAACGAAGCCCGCGCGAAGGACGACGCGGCGCCCGGCCTCCTCGGCCGGCTGTTGCCCGCCCGCGGCCCCGCGTTCCGCGAGGTCACCATCCCGGCCGGCACGGTGCTGCGCGTGGGCCTCGTCTCGCGCGTCTCCTCGGACGGGAGCGCGGTCGAGGATCGCGTGCGCGGCATCCTGCGCGACGGCGTCCGCGTCGACGGCGTGGACGCGCTGGCCGAAGGCGCCGAGCTGATCGGGTCGGTGCTGCAGGCGGACCGCGCGGGCAAGGTGAAGGGCGTTGCGCGCATTGCCTTCACCTTCACCGAGGTCGAGACGGCAGGGAGGACGTATGCCATCGCCGCCGAGCGGCTCGCGTACAGCGCCCAGCCGACCAAGAAGGATGACGCCACGAAGATCGGCATCGGCGCCGGCGCCGGGGCGATCGCCGGGGCGATCGCGGGCGGCAAGAAGGGCGCCGCGATCGGCACCGGCCTTGGCGCCGCCGCCGGCACGGGCGTGGTGCTGGCCACGCGCGGCGACGAGATCATCCTCGCGCCCGGCACGGTCGTCTCGACGAGGCTGACGGCGCCGCTCACGGTGCGCGTGCCCGTCGACGACTAAGCACACGGCCTTATACCGGCGGCCGTCCCGCGATTCATCATCTTCCTGGCGGGACGGCCGCCGCTCTGCGCTAGACTCTCGGAACTATGCGCAGCACCCTCAGGTCTTCGTGCATGGCGGCCGCGATCGCGGTCGCGTGTGTCATCGCGGTCCCGGCGGCGGAAGAGCAGGCGCGGTCCGGCATTCCGCTGACCGTCGACAGCATCATGCGCGGGCCGGCGCTCGTCGGCTACGCGCCGTCCGACCTGCGGTGGTCCGGCGATTCCTCTCGCCTCTACTTCGAGTGGCGCATGCACGGCGAGGACGAGGCCGCCACCTGGGTGGTCGGGCGCGATGGCGGCGCGCCCAGGCGTCTGACCGACGAGGAGCGGCGCACCGCGCCCCTCCCGAACGGCACCTGGGATGCGACCCGGCGGCGCCAGCTGGGCGTGGAGCGCGGCGACATCGTCATCATCGACACGCAGGCCGGCACGCGCGTCGACGTGACGCGTACGACCGGCGCCGAGTCCGCACCCCGGTGGGCGCGCAACGGCACCCACGTCACCTTCATCCGCGACAACAACGTCTTCGTCGTGCCGGTGGATCAGGTGGCCGGCGGCGCGCTGGTCCAGTTGACCGACGTGGCCCCCCGCCGTGCCGAGCCGCGCCTCACCGACAGCCAGCGCTTCGTCAAGGAGGAAGAGGCACGGCTGATCGACTGGGTCCGGGAGGCGGCCGAGCGCCGCAAGCGCGATGAGGCGCGCGACCTCGCCCGCGCGCTGCCGCGCTTCGAGCTGGCCGAGCGCCAGCGCGTGGTCGACGCCACCCTCTCGGGCGACGAGTCCCACGTGTATCTCGTCGTGGCCGAAGCCGCGGCCAACGCGCGTACGGCCAACGTGCCGCGCTACGTGAGCGAGTCGTCTTACACCGAACCGATCGACACCCGCATTCGTGTGGGCGATGCGCTCGAGCGACGCCGGCTCGCGGTCATGAACGTCCGCACCGGGGACGCCGTGTGGGCCGGGCTCGACGGCATCATCGAGCCGCAGGTGATTCCGCGGCCCCTGCCGGCCTCCACGGAGGCCCCGCCGCCCGCGAAGCCGGCCGAACCGGCCGCGCCCGTGCGCGAGGTGCGGTGGGGGACGCTGCTGCCGTCGGCCGACGGCCAGCATGTCGTCGCGTCGGTGCGGTCGAACGACAACCAGGACCGGTGGCTGGTGCATGTCGATCCGGCCACGGGGCGGACGCGTGTGCTCGATCACCTGCGCGATGACGCCTGGGTGCGCGAGATCGGTCCGTCCTCGAACGTCTCGGGCGGCCTCGGCTGGCTGCCGGACAACCGCACCGTGTGGTTCCTGGCCGAGCACGATGGCTGGATGCACCTCTACACCGTCGACGCCGCCGCACCCGGCGCCGAGCGCCGGCAGCTCACCTCCGGCACGTGGGAGATCGACACGGCGCAGCTGTCGGCCGATGGCCGGCGGTTCTACATCCAGTCCACCGAAGTGCATCCCGGCGAGCGGCACCTCTACGCGCTCCCGACGAGCGGCGGCGAGCGGACGCGCCTGACGACCACCCCCGGTTTTCACGGCGGGGAAGTGTCACCCGACGATGGGATGTTCGCGGTGATCCACTCGACCGCGACGCGTCCGCCCGAGGTGCACCTGATGGCGAATCAGGCGGGGGCCGCGCAGACGAAGATCACGACGAGCCCGTCGGAGGAGTGGCTGTCGCACAAGTGGGTCGAGCCGCAGCTCGTGACCTACACCACGCGGGACGGCCAGCAGGTGCACGCGCGGCTGTACACGCCGGAGATGGTCGGCGCGCGGCGTCACCCGTCGAACCCGGCGGTGATCTTCGTGCACGGCGCGGGGTACCTGCAGAACGCGCATCGCTACTGGTCGAGCTACTACCGCGAGTACATGTTCCACCACCTGCTCGCATCACAGGGCTACGTGGTGCTGGATCCCGACTACCGCGCGAGCGCGGGCTACGGTCGCGACTGGCGGACGGCGATCTACCGGTGGATGGGCGGCAAGGATCTCGAGGACGTGGTGGACGGGGCGGCGTACCTGGCGAAGTCGCATCGTGTGCAGCCGCGCCGCATCGGCGTCTACGGCGGCAGCTACGGCGGCTTCATCACGCTGATGGCGATGTTCACGACCCCGGACGTGTTCGCCGCGGGGGCGGCCCTGCGTCCCGTGACGGACTGGGCGCACTACAACCACCCGTACACGTCGAACATCCTCAACGAGCCGCAGACCGATCAGGAGGCCTACCGGAAGAGTTCACCGATCTACTTCGCCGACGGCCTGAAGGGCGCGCTCCTGATGTGCCACGGCATGGTGGACGTGAACGTCCACTTCCAGGACTCGGTGCGCCTGGCCCAGCGGTTGATCGAGCTTCGGAAGGAGAACTGGGAACTGGCCGTGTATCCGGTCGAGGATCACGGGTTCGTGGAGGAGACGGGCTGGGCAGACGAGTACAAGCGCGTCCTCAAGCTGTTCGACAACACCCTGAAGCCGCGCTGACGGCGGCTACGCCCAGTAGCCGACGAAGCCGCCGAGACCCCAGCCGCGGACGATGAGCGTGCGCTCGAGGTCCATCTGGCGCCGCAGGGCGGCGAACTCGTCGTCGTACCGTTCGAGCTTGGCGTAACCGTCGAAGTCCGTCATCCGGAGTTCGCAGTGCCCCCCGGGCAGCCGGCGTAGTTCGTGCGAGACGGTCAGGCCGTTCAGTTCGTAGTTCCACGTCATAGCGGTCACGTAATCGGCCGCGCCGTCACGGACTTGAGCCCGCCTCCCCGGATGGCGCCCCGTGAGCGCGGATGCGCAGCCGCACGCGGCGCACGGGCGTACGCGCACGCGGCGCGGGTTGCGGCGCCGGGAGCTTTCGGGGGAGAATCGCGCGAGTGGCGCGGGAGGTTCCCCGCAGAGGAGGCACGGTGGTAGCGGGGCTCGACGAACTGATCACCCGGCTCGACGCGGCGGTCGCGTCCGGCGATCCCGAGACGATCACGATCCAGGTGAAGCGCGACCTCGAGGATCTGCTCGGCCGCGCGGCGCTCGGCCTGCCCGACCACTTCCGCGCGGCGCGGCCCGACTGCTACGCCCGCCGCCTGCTGCACCAGGATCCGCAGGGCCGCTACACCGCGGTCGTCATGACCTGGGGCCCCGGCCAGGCGACCCCCGTCCACGACCACGGCGGCCTCTGGTGCGTCGAGGGCGTGGTCGAAGGCGAGATGTCGGTGACGCAGTACGACGTGGCCCCCGACGACGACGGCCGCTTCCGCGCGACCCCGCTCGGCACCATCGCCGCCGGGGTCGGATCGGCCGGGCGTCTCATCCCGCCCACCGATTACCACGTCCTGGGCAATGGGCGCGCGGATCGCGCCTCCGTGACCCTCCACATCTACGGCGGCAGCCTGGACAACTGCAAGGTGTTCGTGGCCGACGGGGATGGACGGTACCGCGAGGTCGTGAAGGCGCTGTCGTACCACGAGTGAGCATCGACACGGCGGCCGCGGCGCCCGATCCCCCCGCCTGGCAACGGGTCGTGCTGGGGCGCCGGCCCGTGCGCACACTCGCGCGCATCACGGTCGTCATCGCGGTCGCGGTCGTCGTCTTCACGTTCGTGCTCCTGCCGGTGCGGGGCGTGGGCGTCAGCATGGACCCCACCATCCGGCCCGGCGAATTCGTCCTCGTCAGCCTGCTGACGTACCGCTGGCGGGCGCCCGCACGCGGAGACATCGTGGCGGTGCGGCTGGCGGGACGCCGTGCCGTCTACGTGAAGCGGCTGGTGGCGTTGCCGGGCGAGCGGCTGGCGATGCGGGGCGGCCAGATGATGATCAATGGCGAGCGGCTCGACGAGCCGTACGTGATCGCGCGGCAGGCCTGGAATCTCGACGAGACCGAACTCGGCCCCGACGAGTACTTCGTGGTCGGGGACAACCGCGGGATGCCGATGGCGCTGCACACGATGGGCACGACCTCGCGCGCCCGCCTCCTGGGCCCCGTCATCTTCTGAGCCCCACATGGTGCGCCCCGTTCAACTTCTGGCCGGTGCCCTCGCGTTGCTCGCGGGCTGGATCGCGTGGGGCTGGCTGTTCCCGGGCGATGAGGCCCAGATCCGCGCCGCGCTCGGCCGGGTCGCCGCCGCCGTCGGGTCCGATGCGGGAGACGGGGACCTCGCGCGGCTGGGCCGTGTGGCCGGGCTCCGGCAGGAGTTCCATCCCGACCTGTTCGTGGATGCGGGTCCGCCGTTTCGGGAACTGCGCGGACGTGAGGCGGTGATCGCGGCGGCCGCACGCACGGGCGGCATGCTGCGCGAACTCGAGATCTCGTTCGTGGATGTCGTCGTCGCCGTGGACGGCGCGGGCCTGCAGGCGCGCGTCTCGCTCGTGGCGGAGGCGCGCTTCCGGGACGGCGACGCGGCCGGGCGCGCCTACGAAGCCCGGGAACTCGACATCGTCATGGTGCGCCACGAGGACCGATGGGTGATCCGCGAGGTCGTCCTCGTCGGGGGACTCGAGCCGCTGTCGTGAGGGGGAGATGACGGAACCGTTGGTGATCGATCTGCACTTTCGTGACCAGCCGCGCGTGATCGCGACCGGGGTCATTCGCGCGCCCGAAGGGCTGGTGCTGGTGGACCCGGGCCCGGCCTCGTGCCTGCCCGCGCTCGAGCGCGGCCTGCGCGCGCTCGGCCACTCGCTGGAGGACGTGCGCGCGCTGCTCCTCACGCACATCCATCTCGACCACGCCGGGGCCACCGGCGCGCTGGCCGCGCGGCTGCCCGGGCTGCGCGTCTACGTGCACGCACGCGGCGCCCCGCACATGGTGCATCCCGAGAAGCTCCTGGCGAGCGCGACGCGGCTCTACGGCGACGCGATGGACCGCCTGTGGGGGCCGTTCCTGCCGACGCCCGAAGGCGACGTGACCGTGCTCAACGGGGGCGAACGCATCGATGTCGCGGGCCGGGCGTTGACCGTGGCGTATACGCCCGGCCATGCCGTGCATCACGTGAGCTACCTGGACGAGGAGACGGGCCTGGCCTACGTCGGCGACACCGCGGGCATCCGTGTCAGTGCCGGGTACCTGATCGCGCCCACGCCGCCGCCGGACATCGACCTGGAGCGCTGGGAGGAGAGCCTGCAGGCCCTCGAGGCCTGGCGGCCGTCGGGGCTCTTCCTGACGCACTTCGGCGCGGTGTCGCCCGTGGGCGATCACCTCGCGCGGTTCCGCGAGGCCCTCGCCGGCGCCGCCGCCACCGTGCAGGCGACGCTCACGCTCGACGGCGATGACGACGAGAAGATGGCCGCGTTTGCCGACCGGCTGCGCGCGGACGTGTCGAGCGCGATGCCGCCAGAGGAGGCGCGCGCGACGGAGCTGGCGGCGCCCTTCGGTCAGTTGTGGCAGGGCCTGGCACGGTACTACCGCAAGCGCGCGGCCGGATAGGGCCGCGTCACCGGGACGCCGCGCGGGACGGGCGTGGAGAGCGGCCCGGCGCCTGTAACCAGGGAAGACAGGCGCCGGGCCTCGAGCAACGCGTGAGGTGCGTGCCGTGTCGGATCAGCTGGCCACGGCCATCAGCCGCGCACGACCCGCAAGCGTCTCCGGCGCCCCACCCGTGCGGTGGCCCGGGTCGACAAGAAATCGCAGCCGGTAGCCGCCCGGCGTCCCGGTGCTCGGGCGCGTCGGCGCCACATGCCACACGGCCGAGAGCACCCGCCCGTCCCGCAAGGGCGCGGGGAGGGCGTCATGGCCCTGGGCCGCCTGCTCGAGCTGCAGGTGCACCAGGCGGTAGAGCGGGATCGCGGTGCGGGTCTCGCACTCCACGAACACGCTCTCGTCGGTTACTTCACGCGTTACGACCGACGCGACGCGGGTCGCACCGGTCTGATCCTTCCAGGTCAAGCGAGCCGGCACCTTCACCGCGTGGCCGATTGGGCCACGGGATGTTGCTGCTACGGCTCGTGGCGTCGAAAAGCGTTCGGCCACAGGAAACCCCCAGGGTTACGTTCACATCAAGGTCTTGCAAAGAAAAACTTCAACGCCAGATCCCATACCAAACTCCGGGCCGTGTTTGCGTGCAGGTCGCAGGAGTGGATACTTGGTGTCTACACGGGCGCTCTATGAGACAGAAGCGAACTTCTGTTCCTATGTAAAATGAGCAGGTGGTGGATAGACGGTATCCATTAACAAGCTAACTGGATACGAAGTAGCCTATTTGGCCTCTGCCAAGAGGCTCCGGAGGAGCTGAGGGGGGATTCAGCGGGCTCCGCCCAGAAATAAATGTGGGATTAGGCGGGTGTTTCGAGGCCGAGGCGCCGCAGCTTCAGGTAGAGTCCACGCCGGGTCAGCCCGAGCGACCGCGCCGACTCCGAGATATTGCCCCGGTGCTTGGCCAGCGTCTCCCGGATCAGCTCGCGCTCCACGTCGTCCACGACCGAGGCCAGCGTCTGGCCACCCCGCAGGCTCGGCCGAGACTCGCCGGCGACCGCTGTGACGCCGGCCGGCGGCTCCGAGGTCAGATCCGGGGAGAGATGGTCGGGGCCGATGACGCCCCCGGGCGCCGACATGGCCACCGCGCGCTGGATCTCGTTCCGCAATTGCCGCACGTTGCCCGGCCAGTAGTACTGCGAGAAGAGGTCGAGGACGTCCGAGCTCAACTGCACGTCCGGCTTGCCCAGGCGCTCGGCCGCATCGCGCAGGAAGAACGTGCTCAGGTGCGGGATCTCCTCGCGCCGCTGCCGGAGCGGCGGCACGTGGATGCGGATCACGCTCAGCCGGTAGTAGAGGTCCTCGCGGAACTTGCCCTCCGCCACGCGCTGCTCGAGATCGGCGTTGGTGGCGGTGATCACGCGTACATCCACGGCCTGCGGCCGCGTCTCGCCGACCGGCATCACCTCGCCGTGCTCGAGGAAGCGCAGCAGCTTCGGCTGGACGTCGAGCGGCAGGTCGCCGACTTCGTCGAGGAACAGGGTGCCGCCCGCCGCCGTGCGCACGAGTCCGGGCTGGTCGCTCACCGCGCCGGTGAACGCGCCGCGGCGGTGGCCGAACAGCTGGCTGTCGGCCAGCTCGCGGGTGGTCGTCGTGCAGTTGTACGGCAGGAACATCGCCGCGCTCCGCGGCGACCCCACGTGGATCGCGCGCGCGACGAGTTCCTTGCCCGTGCCGCTCTCACCGGTGATGAGCACGGTGAGGTCGTTGCCCTGCAGGCGTTGAATCTGATCGACGACGCGGTGCATCGCCGCACTGGCGCAGACGAAGCCGGGGAGCAGCGGCTCGAGCGGCCGCTCGGTCGTCAGGTCGGCGGCCTGGACGGGACGCTCGCGTGCGCCGCAGAGCGCGAAGCCCTGGCGGCCGACGGCGGCCATCATCCGGATGCGGCGGAGCAGGTGCGGCCCGAGCGGGCGCGCGGACGCGACCGCCACGGCGCGCGGCCCGTCCACGTCGCGGCCGATCGGCTCGACGACGAGGCTGCCCGACCCGTAGCCGGCGCCCTGCACCGCCAGGCGCGCCACGGCGCGCGCGCCCTCGGGATCGGCGCCAGCGTGCGCGCTGACGCGAATGTCATGGCCCGGAAGCTCGGTGAAGACGACCGCCACGTCCGCGCTCACGGCCTCGATGAGCGCGGCCGTCAACTCCCGCGCGAGCAGGTCCGGCATGATCGCCGCGTCCACGAGGCGCCGCACCAGCGCATCGTCGGCGTCGGCCGGGGAGCCGACGTACTCGCCGGTGCCGTGCGTCTGGGAGGAGGCAAGGGCCTCCTGCGCTTTCTCGAGGTCGCGCGCGGCGCCGAGCGACTTGAACACCTCGGCGGCATTCGAGAAGTGGCGGTCCGCCGTCGAACGTGCGCCGGCGCGCGCGGCCAGACGGCCGAGCGCGAGCTGGCTGACGGCGGCCTGGTACCGCTCGCCGACCAGTTCGAAGACGCTGGAGCTCTGCGCGATGTCGTGGTACGCCTCGGTCGTCTTGCCGATGCGGGTGTTCAGTTCCCCGCGGAGGCGCAGGAACTCGCCCCAGGCGCCCGGCGTCGTGCGGGGATCGAGCCGGCTTTCGACCTGGCTGAGACGCTGTTCGGCCTCGCCGGAGCGGTCGGCGGCCAGCAGCGCCTCGGCGCAGATGAGCTCCGCTTCGAGCGCTTCGGCCGGCGGCGCGTCGGCCGAGCGGATGATCTCCTCGGCGATCGAGAGCGCCGTCGCGGGTTCACCGCGCCGGATGGCGAGGCGCGCCGTGATGGCGCGCACCGACCACTCGTACCACTGGCTGGTCTGGCGGCCGTAGGCGCCGTAGGCCTCGGCCGCGCGGCGCAGGTACTCGGCGGCGTTCTCGTAGTCGCCGCGCATCAGCGACATCTGCGCGAGCGTGTCGTAGATGGCGCCCGTCCGCTCGTGGACCATCACCGTGCTGCGGACGTTCAGCGCCTGGTGCAGCGCCTCTTCGGCGCGGTCCAGATGGCCGATGCGCACGCAGATCTGCCCGAGCGTGGCGAGCGCCACGGCGAGGCCATGGCCGCGTCCGACCGTCTCGTGGAGCGACACGGAGCGCTCGGCGAGCGTCAGCGCCTGATCGTAGCGATGGCGCAGCAGCGCCACGTTCGCCTGGTTGCCGCACACCGTCGCGAGGACATCGTCGGCCTGGAGGGCGGCCGCGAGCCGTTCGGCCTGGCGGAGGGCGGCGATCGCTTCGTCGTAGCGGCCGGTCTGCGCCAGCATCACGCCGGACAGCTGATGGACGAGTGCCAGGTGGCGGCGGTCCCCGGCCGCATGGAGCGCGGCCGCGGCCTCGGCGATGTGCTCGCGGACGATGGCGGCGTCCCCGACCCGCTTGTAGCAGAGGCCCAGTTCGTAGTGGGCCAGGCCGATGGCGCGCGAGTCGTGCGCGATCTCGGCCTGCTTCAGCGCGCGGCCGTGCAGCGCAATGGCGCGCGACTGCTCGCCGCGGCCGAAGGCGACGACGCCGTGGAGCCGCCAGAGGGTGGAGAGCAGGACCGGGGGAATGGCCTCGCGGAGCGTGTCAGGCGACCGGCCGAGTGCCGTGCTGGCCTGCGCGAGGTCGCCCTGGAGCAGCCAGGCTTCCGCCAGGATGCTGCGGAGGCCCAGTTCGTCGTCGCGCCGGAGCGACGAGGACTGGAGCACGGGCGTGAGCAGGTCGACGGCGGCCGCACCCTGTCCACGCTCGAGCAGCGCCGCGGCGCGCGCCGCCACCGGCTGAAAGCCCGCACTGACCACGCCCGAGTATACGACACGGCCCGGAGCCGCCGCCGTCGAGGACCGTGTCGCCGGACGCCAGGCGGCGCCGGGCGGATCGGCCCTCTATAATGGTGACGCACATGCAGACGACACTGACCGACCGAGTCCCGTCGGAGCCGCGGCGATGCGGATAACGGCCGCCGGGCGCACCGATGCCGGGACCGTACGCCCCGTGAATCAGGACTGGCTCGAGTGGGACCTTGCGCTCGGGGTGTTCCTGGTCGCCGACGGGATGGGCGGGCACCGTGCCGGAGAGGTCGCCGCCCATCTGGCCATCGAGACGGTGCAGCAGTTCGTCGCGCAGAGCGTGGACGCGCAGGATCTGACGTGGCCCTTCGGCTTCGATCCCTCGCTGTCGTCGGACCAGAACCGCCTGGTGACCGCGGTGCGGCTGGCGAACCGCCGTGTCTGTCAGTCGGGGGCGCTCCACAGCGAGTTCAGTGGCATGGGCACGACGCTGGTGGCCGCGCTCGTCCGGGACGGGCGGCTGACGGTGGCGGCGGTGGGGGATTCGCGCGCCTACCTGTGGCGGCTCGGGACGCTGACGCAGTTGACGACGGATGACACCTGGGTCGAGACCGTCCTCGGCAAGGATCCGCAGCGCGGGCCGGCCGAGCATCATCCGATGCGGCACGTGCTGACCAGTGTGATCGGGGCCTCCGACGACCGGCCCCCCGAACTGGTGGAGCAGACGCTGCTCCCCGGCGACCGGGTGCTCCTCAGCACGGATGGGCTGCATACGGTCGTGGCGGAGGCGGACCTGGGCGCCCGCCTGGGCGGCAGCGGCCCGCCGGACGAGGCGGCGGCCGCGCTGATCGAGGACGCGCTGGCCCGGCGTGCCAGTGACAATGTGACCGCGCTCGTCATCCACATCGACTGACCTTCCGATTCGGGCGCGCCCGGCGGAACCCGCGCCGGGCCGCGTGCGTCCATCAAGCAGTGGCCCCCCCAGTGTCGCGCGGAAGTTCCGGCATAATACGAAGGATGCGCGCGCGTATATGGCTGCTCCTGGCCGGGGCGCTCCTCGGTGCGGCGTGCGGCGGCACGGAACCGGAGGGCAGCGCCCCGCCGCCGGCTTCCACCGAGGCCCGTCCGGCGATCGCGGTCCCGGCCGCGCCTGCGGGGACGCCGAAGGTCGTCCTGCTCGGTGACAGCCTGACGGCCGGCCTCGGCCTGCCCACCGACGAGTCATATCCCGCCGTGCTTCAGCGCCGGCTGGCGCGTGACGGCTACCCGCACGTCATCGTCAATGCCGGCGTGTCGGGAGATACGTCGGCGGGCGGGCTGCGCCGGATGGACTGGTCGATCGACGCGGATGCCGCGATCCTGATCGTGGCGCTCGGCGGCAACGACGGCCTGCGCGGACTCGCGCCGGCGCAGTTGAAGGCGAACCTCGCGGCGATCATCGAGGACGGCCAGCGTCGCGGCCTGACGGTCATCCTGGCGGGCATGGAAGCCCCGCCCAACTTCGGCGCGGACTACACGACCGCCTTCCGTCAGGTGTACCGCGACCTGGCGCGCGAGTACGACGTGCGGCTCATCCCGTTTCTGCTCGACCGGGTCGGCGGTGTCGCCGAGTTGAACCAGCCGGACGGCATCCATCCCAACGCCGAAGGCGCGGTGATCCTGGCCGAGACGGTCTGGCGCGCGCTCGAGCCGGTGCTCGAAGAGTCCAAGTCCACCCCATGATTGCACTGCGCGGCGTCAGCAAGACGGTGATGAGCGGCGAACAGCCCCTCACCATCCTTCACCCCCTCGACTTCACGGTCACGCGCGGACAGATCGTCGCGATCATCGGGCCCTCGGGCAGCGGCAAGTCCACGCTGCTCGGCCTCATCGCGGGGCTCGACGCGCCGACGAGCGGCGAGATCCTCATCGACGGCACCAACATCGCCGCGCTCGATGAAGACCGGCTGGCGGGCCTGCGCGGCGAGAAGATCGGGTTCGTCTTCCAGTTCTTCCATCTCGTGCCGTCGCTGACCGCGCTCGAGAACATCCTCGTGCCCATGGAGATTGCCGGCCGGCGCGACGCGCGGGTGCGTGCTCAGGCGCTGCTCGACGAGGTCGGGCTGCACGACCGCGGCCACCACTACCCGTCGCAGCTGTCGGGCGGCGAGCAGCAGCGCATCGCGATCGCGCGCGCGCTGGCCAACGATCCCCCGCTGATCCTCGCGGACGAGCCCACGGGCAACCTCGACAGCAACAACGGCCGCCACATCCTCGACCTGCTGCTCGATGTGCAGCGCAAGCGCGGCGCCACGCTCGTGCTCGTTACGCACGACCCGTCGGTGGCCGCCGTGGCCGACGTGCGCCTGACGCTCCGCGACGGACGCGTGGTGGACGAGGCGCCGCTGGCCGCCGTGGGGACCGCGCGATGAGATTCGTGCTGGCGATGGCGGGGCGCGAGATGCGGGCGTCCTTCCGCCGGCTCCTGTTCTTCTTCATCTGCATCGCCGTGGGGGTGGGCGCGATCGTCGCGCTCCGGTCGGTCGTGCAGAACGTTCGGGCGGTCCTGACGCAGGAGGCCCGCTCGATGCTGGGCGCCGACGCGCTCATCTCCGGCAACGCGCCGGCGACCGAGGCGATGGCGGCGCAGATCGATGCCCGGCTCGCGGAGTTTGGCGCCGAGCGGCTGCACCTGGTGGAGGTCGCGACGATGGTGCGGCCGGCCGAGGGCGCCGGCGCGCGCACGCGGATGGTGGAGCTCAAGGCGGTCGAGCCCGGGTTTCCCTTCTACGGCGAGATCGTGCTCGACGGGGGCCTCCCGTTCGACCACGCGCTGCTCCGCGATTTCGGCGTCGTGGTGCGGCCGGAGCTGCTCGCACAGCTCGGCCTCGCCGTGGGCGACGGCCTCCTGATTGGCACGGAACGCTTCGAGATCCGCGGCGTCGTCCTGCTCGAGCCGGGCCGGCAGATGGGCGGCGGCTTCAGCCTGGGGCCGCGCGTGTTCGCCGACCTCGACAACCTGCGCGCCACCGGCCTGCTGACGTTCGGCAGTCGCGCCGACTACGACCAGTTGATTCGTGTCGACGACGCGCGGCTGGAGCCCCTCGTGGCTGCGCTCCGCGAGGACACCGCCGGCGGCTTCCTGCGCGTCCGCTCGCACAAGAACACCGAGAACAACATCGGGCGCAATCTCGAGCGGGCCGAGAACTACCTGAGCCTGGTCGGCCTCGTCATCGTGATCCTCGGCGGCATCGGGGTGTCGAGCGTCGTCCGGGTGTTCGTGCAGCAGAAGATCCGCAGCATCGCAATCCTGAAGTGTCTTGGCGGGTCGTCGTGGCAGCTGCTCTCGATCTACCTGCTCCAGGTGATCGTGCTCGGCCTGGCGGGGAGCCTGCTCGGTGTGGCCCTCGCCTCCGTGGCGATCGCGGCCGTGCCGCCGGCGCTGGCCGCGGCCGCGACACCGGGCGTCGAGGTGGCGTACGGCGTGACGCCCGGGGCGGCCGCCCAGGGGCTCGGCATCGGCCTCGCCGTCGCCCTGCTGTTCTCGCTCGTCCCGCTGCTCGAGGTGCGCAAGGTGAAGCCCTCGCTGCTGCTCCGCGACGAGGCGGGCCCGGGCGGGTTCGATCCGCTGCGATGGGCGGCTATCGCGGCGGTCGCCTCGATGCTCATCGCGCTCACGGTGTGGCAGGCAGGGTCCTGGCGTATCGGGCTGGTCGTGGCCACGGGCTTCGCCGCCGCCGCGCTCGTGCTGAACCTGGCCGGGTGGGTGCTCATCCGCGCGATCGCGCCGCTGTCGCGCACGCGCTGGTTCGCGCTCCGGCACGCCGTGCTGCAGCTGAGCCGCCCCGGCAGCCAGGCGCGCGTGGTGCTGCTGGCCGTCGGACTCGGCAGCTTCTTCATCGTGGGCGTGCGGTCGCTCCAGGAGACGCTGATCGCCGAGTTCAACGGCGGGCTGACGCTGAACGGCCCCGACATGGTGCTGCTCGACGTGCAGTCGGATCAGGCGGCCGGCGTCCGCGCGTTCCTGAACCAGTGGCGCCCGGCGGACGCGACTGAGCCCGTGCGCCTCGTGCCGGTGCTGCGCGCGCGCGTCACGGGCGTCGACGGCCGCACCGTTTCGATGGACTCCTACGAGGAGGTCCGCGCGCGGCGCGGGCCGTCGCGCGAGTACACGGTCACGTTCCGCGGCGCCCTCGAGGAGAACGAGTCGGTGCTCGCGGGCGCGTTCTGGGCGGACACGCCGTCGAGCGAGGCCGAAGTCTCGATCGAAGAGAACATCCGGCGCGATTACGGCATCGACGTCGGCGATCGCATGCGCTTCGACGTCCTCGGCCGGACGGTCGACGCCCGGGTCACCAGCGTACGGCGCGTCAACTGGAGTGACGGACGGGCCGGCGGCTTCATGTTCGTGTTCCGCCCCGGGGTGCTGGAATCGGCGCCCCATTGGTACTTCGCGCCGTTCCGTGGTCCCGACGACGTGACGGCGCGCGGGACGCTGCAGGGCGAGCTGGTGGCGCAGTACCCGAACGTGTCGGTGATCGATGTCCGCGAGATCCTGCAGGCCGCCAGGGTGCTGGTGGACAACATCACGCTGGCGGTGACCGTCGTCGGCACCCTGGTGCTGTTCAGCGGGCTGCTGATCCTCATCGGCGCCGTGGCGATGACGAAGTTTCGCCGTGTCTACGAGGCGGCCATCTTCAAGACGCTGGGGGCCACGCGGCAGACCATCGCGAGCATCCTGCTGCTCGAGTACGGGGTGCTCGGCGCCCTGGCCGGGACGATCGGCTCGGTCGGCGCCATCGGGCTGACCTGGGGCATCAGCCGGTTCGCCCTCGACATCCCGTGGCGGCCGCTGCCGCTCCTCAGCCTCTCGGGGATCGTCATCGCCTCGGTGCTGGTGGCGGCCGTGGGGGTCATCGCGTCGTGGGAGGTGCTTCAGCGCAAGCCGCTGGCCACGCTGCGGGCGGAGTAGCCGGCCGGTCAGGCCCCGCCCCACGACGGGGTCGTGCTATGATCGGACGTTACCGGACCGTCGGGGCCGGGCACTGTAGGAGCACAGGTTGATGGACGTGTCGGCTTTCAAGGATGTCCTGCTCAGGAAGCGGGGAGAGCTCGTCGCCCTCGGCGGACTGAAACCACTGCAGCACTCGATCGAGCACAACAACGGCCGCCAGGGCGACATGGCGGACCAGGCCAGCGGGAACAACGAGGTCCACATCCAGCTCCGGCTGAAGCAGACCGACGCGAAGATCCTGCAGGCGATCGACGAAGCCCTGACCCGCATCGAGAAGGGCAGCTACGGCCTCTGCCGCGATTGCGGCGAGCCGATCGCCGAGGCCCGTCTGAACGCGATTCCGTGGACGCGGGTGTGCATCACCTGCAAGGAAAAGCAGAAGCTGTGACCCCCGCCGACCTGCAGGGCCTCCTCCGGGAGTTCTACCTCGAGCGCGTGGCGCTCCTGCAGCGCCACGAAGCCGTGGCGCGCAGTGTGCCCGGGTACGACGCCAACAACGCCTACCAGTACCTGATCGCGCGCGAAGAGACGCACTTGTCGTGGCTCCAGCGCGCCCTGCTCGACCTCGGCACCCCGGTGCCGGCCGACCCCGCGCCGCAGGCGGTGGCCGTCAGCGGGAAGGGCGAAGCCGCCGCGCGGGTGCTCGCGGCCGAGGACGCGCGGTTCGCTGCGGCGTTCGTCGATCGCTGGAGGGACCGCATCGAGGGCATCACGCACGCGCGCCATCGCGGCATGATGAAGGTCATTCTGGGCGAGACGCTCGAGCACAAGCGTTTCTTCGAGCAGGCCGCCGAAGGGCGGACCGACCTGCTGGGCACGTCGCTGGCGATCAACGAGCACTCCGGCAAGGTCCTCGGCGACCGCTGGCTCGAGTAGGGTCATGCCGCGGCCGGCCTCGCCCGGGGGCCCCCCGCGTACGCCGATCGCGATCGCGCTCGGCAGCAACCTCGGCGACCGCGCCCGGTTCCTCGATGGCGCAGTCACGCGCCTCCGCCCCCTCCTCGACGACCTCCACGTCTCCCGTTGGATAGAGACCGCGCCGGTCGGCGTCGGCGTGCAGCCGCCGTTCCTGAACGGGGCGCTCGCCGGCACGACGACGCTCGGCGCGCGCGCCCTGCTCGACGCGCTGCTCGCCATCGAGCGGGAGGCCGGCCGCGCCCGTCCGCATCCAGGGGCCGCCCGCACCCTCGACCTCGACCTCATCCTCTATGGCGACGCCATCATCGACGAACCCGGCCTGGTCGTGCCCCACCCACGCTATCGTGGCCGCGCCTTCGTGCTGGAGCCGCTGGCCGAGGTGGCGGGGGAGTGGCGGGACCCGGTGACCGGGCAGACCGTGCGGGAGACGCTCGCGGGGTTG